>JABHEG010000031.1 GCA_018676675.1 Lentisphaerota bacterium | reverse complement strand
TAACGTGCGTCGGTTCTCCGCGACGACAGCTTAACCACACCCGTTCGATCCGGGCATGAGTCACACAAGCGAACAAACACAGGGATGGCAACACCAAACGAATCATCATGTAAGCTCTCCTCATGAGTAGCACGGTTGTGCGTCTCTCTCTCCTCCCGGTCACGTAATGGGCAGAATGCCCTCGAACCAGCTGTCGTCGATCACCTTGCCGAGGAGGTAGTACTTCTTGTCGTTGTACCACAGCACGCACTTGCCGTTGACCTGCGTGCTGCTGGTGTAGAAGGAATTGCCTTTCGGTCGGTCGATAAACAGCTTGGGCGGCGCGAACCAAATGGGTTGGTCCGCGGCAGACTGGAATGTTCCCGCAATGAGGTGCAACGGCCCACGGTTCTGCCAGGCGGTGTCCGCACTGAAGTCAAACGTGTTGTGGACCATGGCGAAGTAATAGCCGCTTCCCGCTTCCGTGCCCTTCCAGTCGTACATGGGGCACGGCGACACAGGGTGGAGGTACGGCGTTCCGCCGTCCCGGTCCAATAGCGCTTTCGGCGCGGTCCAGTTCTGCCCGTCGTCGGAACTGACGGACCAGTACGGGTACCCGGCGCCGGTGCGCATCAGGGTGAACAGGCGTCCATCCGGGAGCTTCACCAGTGATGCTTCCTCGCAGATGTTGCAGAACTTGGAGTCAACGGCCAGGACCTTCTCGTTGCAGGAGAACCAACTGATGTCGATGTCCCTGACGGCGGGATCGTCGTCGATGTTCTCGAACTGCAGGAACTGCGTCGCGTTTCGGCGACGGCCCTCGATTGCGGCGTGGCGGGTCATCGCGACCAGATATTTGCCGCTCTTGCCCAGACGCAGCGGTCGCTGCCAGTTGCACCAGTCCGGGGGCATGCTCGGATCCGGATGGTCGTACTGCATGCGGGGCATGGGGATGTTCTCCGGCTCGGACCAAGTCTCGCCGTCGTCATCCGAGCATCGGCCGAACATGAGGCCGCAATGCTGATGGTGCAGCCCGTGCTTGCCCTCGATCTGCTGATTGTAGAGCACATAGATCCGCCCCGACGAGCTGACCATCGGTTGCTGCCAGGAAGCGATCGGGCGGGGCCGCAACCCGCATTCCGACCCGGCGAGGACAGTGGGAGTGCTCCACGTCGCTCCCTTGTCGGTACTTCTGGAAAAAGCGATGTGCTGATCCTGGTCGCCCTCGCGCGAGGCCTGGGTCCACGCGGCGAACAGGCGTCCGTCCGGCTTGTCGAAGACCTGGAAGTGGTCGTTGTAGCTGTCACCGCGCTCGTCCGGCCTGTTCTTCGGGACGAACACGATGTAATCGGGTTTGGAGACCCGAATATCAGACTCGTTCATGGTGGTTTCCTTTTACCTTCTTCCTTCATCCCGGTGGACGGTAGCGGCGACGATAGCGGTGGACGAGAGGGCGGCCTCTACTCGTCATCCGTTCTCGTCGCCGTTCTCGTTGACCACTTCCCGGTCTTTCAACAGGGAGTCTCTGATCGCTATCTCTTTGCCCAGACTTTCACGTAGTCGATCTCAAAGTCCAGCGGATAGGGCAAGTTCTCGCTGATTTCGCCAACCCAGCCGCCAATCTGGAACATGGCCATCAGCAGATACATCTCGTGTTCCGGGGTCGGTCCCTCGTACACATGAACGGGTTTGCCATCCAGGTACCAGGTGATCTTCCCCTCTTCCCAGTTGATGGCCCAGGCATGGAACTCTTCGGTCAGATCAGGCGGACAGTCAAGGACTTTGCTCCCGTTCTTTGTGAAGTGCACATTGAACAGGTTCTTCCGAGGGCTCTTGCCAAGCCACTCAAAGATATCAATCTCAAGGGCTGGCGATCTTCCCGCCGGATTTCCCTGACGCACGCCTTCCGGGGAGAATTCCTGATTCCGCGCACCGACAGAGTGCAGCCAGAACGCCGTATATGCGCCGCTTCCGCAGACAGGCATCCGGCACCGCATCTCCCACCAGCCGTACTTCTGTGAGAACTTCACGTCGTCCTTGAACTCACCCGTCGTTTCGTCATATCGGTAAATTGCTGAGGTCAAAGCGGAAACCGTCATGGTTGTGGGGCTGTCGCGTTTGGGCACGTCCTTGTCTACGCGCAGATTCAGCACCCCGTCGCTGATGACATAGTGCGCCAGAGGTGGGTTCGGTTGCCAACCCCGCGTATGCGCATTGGGGTAGCCGATCCGCTTGTAGTACTCAACCCGTCCCAGCCGGTATCCCGGAAACCACTTGGCTTCATCCAGCTTGCTGTCCTCGAAATTCTCCTCGAACGTCAGTTCCCAGGCAGCGTCTTGCGATGGGTGTCGCATCTTCTCCTCCTCGCCGTTACAGACACAGACAACAGTCAACAAGGTCAATGAACTACGGATCAGGTGCCGCATCGTTCCTCTCGGGAGGAGACTGGTCCGCCCCATGGCTCTGCCGATTCCCCCTGCCCTCAGACGACGCCGCTGAGATCTGCGATCAGAACCTGTCGCTTGCCGTTTGGGGCCCCGTTGAAGCAGAGCTGGTTCCCATCCCGACTCCAAGCGGGGTGGGGATCACACCGCAAAACACTGGCCCTTTGGGACGGACGGTCACCAAATGTGTAGATACGACAGACTTCGTGCTCCTCGCTGGCAAACAAGTCGATCAGGCGTATTGGGACCTCGACCTGGTCGCCCACGACAGGCTCTCCCGTGTAGGCATCGCTTGAGAGGAACCTGCCCGCCGGATGCAGGCGCGGGTGCCCGCTGCCCAGAATATCAGGACACAAGACCTCAAGCTCACTCCCGTCATACCTGAACCGACAGAAACGCAAGTTCTTACCATCCGGGAGCAAATTCATGGTCAAGTGTTCCCCATCCGCTGTCCACGAGATGTGGTGCCCACCGGGGGCCCAGTCCGGGCGTTTCCAGGACGCTTGTTCGAGATCGTAGCCGACTGTCAGTGCCGCATCCGTCCCATCGGCAGCGTGTGTCAATGCCTGAGAATGTCGGTTGCCTGCGGCATCAGGCTTGGTGCAGCGCAGAATCTCGAGAATTCTGGTTCCTTGTGGATTGTACTTCACCATGAAGTAGTAGTAGGTGCCACCAGCGAAGCGTTCCGGGTTCGGAATGACCTCCGCGCCCCGGGCGAGTGGAAAGAGAAGGCGTGTCCCCCCGCTCCCCAAGTCCGTCTCCCAGATCCCCTCATCGTCGGCGGCTCCCGCCGGCAGTGTCGACGGCAAATCTGGATGATCTGGCATGCCGTATCCCGATTGCGTCGCATTCATGTAGTTGAGGGTGAAACCAACCATCGTGCTGCCATCCGGTGATATGTGACCGAGCGGGCCGCTGTAAACCGTGATTTCGTCTGACTCCAAATCGATGCGAATACCCCGCCCTGATCCATCCACAAAATCATTGGTGAACACGTACCGGTCGGAGTTTCCCCATTGCGCTTGCGTCCCAAGCTGGAGGCCCCAACACGTCGTCGTGTACAGCGTCTCGATCGTCCGTTCATGGAGATCGACGAGGCAGACGTCAGCCGTGTCCCCAAACACCGGTTCGCGATCCTGGAAAGGCAGCCGGGATACGAGCAGGTAACGCTGAGAGGGACTCCACGGGCAGATGTCGTAGAAGGTGTGGATATAGGACGCGTCGTCCGGCGTCACGCACGTGACGGGCCCCAAGGTCTTGCCCGGACGGTACTCCGCAAAGCGAAATGGCGTCTTCTGCGTTCTGATACGGCGAGATGTTCTGATGATCGGCATGTTTCCTCCAACGGGCACACACTAAATTTTCGCATCTCCCGCGGGGTCGTTCCCGCCGTGGAGTTGCGGATAGTAGCTGGCAAAAGTGTACTCAGGAATGCCGTCGAACTCCATATCAATCACCGCGATACCCGCGTGCGGATCGGGCGACGTCTTCGGCAAGTTCCGGAGCATGATCCTGTGCCCCTTGAACTCGAAATCGATCGGTGAGCCATCCGTGAGGAAGCGAACAGACTTGGGCGGCGAGAGGTATCCCCCAAAGCTCATCTGCCCATCGGGCGGCATGATCCAGTTCCAAAAATAGATGTGGTTCCCGGCGGCCGTCGCCCGGCAGATGCCGTTCGTGCCGTAGAGCTGCCTTCCTTTGACGACCCTGCGACGGGTGCGCCCGTAAACCGCCGCCCCGTGGACGTCAAGCCAGCGGCCGATGGTCTCGATCGGCTTACGCATCTCCTCAGGAACGGAGCCATCCGGTGCGGGAGCGATGTTCAGCAGGAAATTCCCGCCATCCGAAATGCAGCCCTGAAGCTGCCGCAAGACCTGTTGCGCGCTCATCGTGTAATGCTTTGCCTGCTCGCTGTCCATGTAGCCCCAGGCCAACTCATTGAATCGGACACAGGCCTCCCAGTCACGCTCGGATGCATTCATGTGACCTTCGGCGGTGTCAAAGTCCTCCGGCAGGTGGCTGCGCGCGTTGATGATGAGCTGCGGTTGAAGCGCACGCAGGCGCTGGTTGCGCTCAAGAGAATTCCAGTCCTCCCACGTTCTCATCGGGAGGGCCACGTCGTACCACAGGATATCGACCTGCCCGTATTGCGTCAGCAGTTCCGTGGCCATGGCCTCGATGTAATCCAGGAATCTGGCGCGAGCGTCCTCATCGACGGCACAGCGCCCGGAATCCGGGTGATGCCAGTCCATTAACGAGAAATAGAAGCCGATTCTCAGACCAAAATGGCGGCAGGCGTCCACGTATTCCTGAACGATGTCGCGCTTGGCGCCATGATTGACGCTGTTGAAGGGGTTGACCTTCGAATCCCAGAGACTGAAACCCTCATGGTGTCGCGTGGTCAGCACCATGTACTTCATCCCTGCCTGTTTGGCCAGGGCAGCCCACTGGTAGGCTGCGTCAGGCTTCGGGAAGAACTCGTCCGCAAAACGCTCATATTCATGGACCGGGAAATTCTCGCGCACCTGGGTCCACTCCCCATGCCCCGCCTGCGAATAGAGCCCGTAGTGAATGAACATGCCGAAGCGGGCCTCACGCCACCAGGTCATGCGGGCGTCGCGCGTCGCCGCTGTCCGGGCCTCGTATTCGTCCCTGCTGAGCATGGTTATTTCGCCTTTGGTTCCAGGATGCAGTCCATGTCCAACAAGCCCCGGCGGAGGCCGGCATAGGGAACCTGGGTCATGGTTGAGAGGTCGCCCTCGATGACGATGGAAGCCGCAATGGCCGCAGCCTGACCTGTCACCATACAGGTCGTCATCATCCGGATGGTGTCCATCACACACTCGTCAACGCTGATGCAGCGTCCGCTTGCCAACACATTGTCGAATTCGTCGGGGATCAATGCCCCATACGGGATAGCAGAGAAGCCGCCCCGGCTCACGCGCTTGGCTGGACAGAAGCCCTTCTTCTGGTCGGTGCTGTGGCTGCCGTAGCTCCGGATGATCGGGGTGATGGGCTCCGGGGGGAGCTCGTCTCGGCCCAGCGACTCCTCCGTCAACTTAGTCACGCCGCAGATGTGTCGCCCCGAACGGACGCAAACCTGCTGCGCGGCGTTAACCGGGAAACAGTGCTCGTAGCCGGCCATCTCCCGCTTCATGAAATCCACGATCTCGAAATTCCGCTTGCGCAGTTCGTGGTCCATTCGGGTCATGTCCTCCGAAGAGCAGGCATCCCCGCTGGCATGGGCGAAGGCCAACTGCACGACTCCCGGGTCCAGCTGATACGAATAGCCCAGATGGTCCCAGACACCGTCCGGAACGGCTCCGGCCTCGAAAAGTTCCTTGTAGCGTTTGGCGTTGACACTCGGATCGTGCGGGGTGACGCCGCCCGCCATGAAGAAAATGGACTTGTGCATGGTCTCTTCCGGCCCGACGTGTTCGGTCCTTCCCCCGGCTCGGTGCACCAGATGAGCATCGCCAGTGGCATCGATGAACACCTTGCCTTCGACAATCTGGGGCCCTTCGAGGCAATCCACCACGATCCCGCGCACACACCGCCCCTCGCGAACCACGCCGCATAGGTGCGAGTAAAACAGCTTCTCGACCTCGCTCTCGCTGAGAATATCGTGGTAGACCACGCGCAGGTCCTCGGTCTTGGTGATGACTTTGCCAAGCAGCGGCCGGTCACCAATCGCCCGGAATTCGGGCATCTGGCAGCCGTCGTTGATCAGGAACGACGCTGCGCCGCGCGCATCCATCCGCCGGATGACTTCCTCCGCCAGCCCACCGACGAGCTTTCGGCCGCGTTCACCGAACCGGAAGAAAATCGTGCAACACCCATAGGTTCCCACGCCTCCGGGATAGCCATACTTCTCAACCAGGAGCGTCGTCTTGCCCAAACGTGCGGCTGTCACGGCCGCACCGATGCCGGCAGGCCCGGCGCCTACGACGACGACATCGTACGTCCCTCTCACCGGCAGGTCCACGCTGTAGTGCATTCTGAGAGCAGCTCCTATGTCATGGAAAATCAGGGATAGGTCAACTCGGGTCAGCAGCTAATCCTATACTTGCCTGGATCACAAAGGTCAACCGGGATCGAACACGTGCGGCTCGGGCTGCGAGGCGGGGCGATTCATCGGCTGATTCCCTTGTAGGCTATTCCGCGGAAGCTCTCCTATGATTGCCTGCCTGTTGTACCAGGACGCGCCGTGAACCGTCCACGACAGAACCAGACCGGGCTCTACCGCCCGCGCAAGCCGTACTCGTGGTTTCCCTGTGTTGTGCTCTGGGTGAGGGTCCCAAGAGAGGCCTCACAGCCCGAGAAAACGGTGAGGGTGCTTGCGGGGAGCTCTTCAGGAGTCACTGTAGAGACGTTATCTAGTTGTTTCCTCCGGCGTCAGGGGTGGGGTCAGGACGATCAGATGGACAGCGTTCAACAATGACTGACTGCGGCCCGCCATCCAGCAAACACGTCCCTCCCCCTCCCTTCCACCCCACCTGCGTCTCTGAACCCCGGCTGCATTTCTCCGCACATAAGCACGCGGCCACAGCGCTCGCGTCAGGGATCACCTGCTTCCTCGCACAGAACCTTCACGGAAGCAACTCGTCGACCAGCCAGCCACCTTTGGGCTTCTGTCTGCCAGGCTTCGCTTGGTGCGACAGTTCCTTCTCCTGCAACGTCTACGTAGCTGTGTCTTTTGCTGCGTTTTTGGCTCTCCTTCTGGCTGTGTCCATCGTCAACGCCCGGCGCCTACGCGCTGAGAGATACTTGCGGCTCCGCGATGAATCCGATCGGCGGTACCAGGGCAAGCTCACTGCCCTGCAGACGATCAGCAACGAACTGTCACAGGCTCAGTCACTGGACGAGCTCTGCCGTCGTGCGGTGTCTCTGGCCGGTCGCACCTGGGCTTTGACCGAATAGGCATCTGGATCGCTGACGGAAAGGAGGTCCGGGGCACGTATGGGGTGGACAGAAGCGGGAGCGTGGTGGACGAACGAGAGTGCCGCAAGCGTATCAAGGACGACCCTCTCGTTGAGCGTCTCTTCCTGGGAGAGGGCCCGGTCTACCACGAAAGCAATTGGCCTCTGGTGGACGCAACCGGGGCCATCCTTGGCCATGGGGAAATAGCAGTAGCAGCTCTCTGGGATGGCAAACAGGTCCGCGGGTTCGTCTCAGCCGACAGCCTCCTGGGACACGCCCCAATCACTGCACCGCTCCAGGAACTGCTCGTGCTGTTCTCCTCGTCGATTGGGCATCTCGTCGCCCTGCAACTGGCCCAGGAGGAAGCCCGGACGACGGCCGAATTCCACCGGAGAGTGCTGCAAGGCCTCCAGGCAGCCGTGGTCGTGCATGCAGCCGACACGCGCATCGTAATGAGCAACCAAATGGCCGCAGACCTCTTGGGGGTTGGTGAAGAAGAAATGGCGGGTAAGAGGGCTCCCGACCCGGCCTGGGATTTCGTCGACGAGGACGGGACCCCGATGGTGCAGCGAGACTACCCCGTAAACGCAGTCCTGCGCACGCGCAACCGAGTCACGGACCTGCTGGTCGGCATCAAGCACCATGGTCCTGACCAAACCGTGTGGGTGGTGGTCAACGCGTTCCCGCTCCTGTCCCCCGACAGTACGGTCGAGAAGGTCGTGGTGACGTTCACGGATGTGAGCGCCAGGAGGCGCATGGAAGAAGAGCGTCGGGAGTTGGAGACCCAGATCCTCCAAGCTCAGAAGCTTGAGAGCCTCGGAGCACTCGCCGGAGGCATTGCGCACGACTTCAACAACCTCTTGGTCGGCATCTTGGGCAACGCTGACCTCGCTCTTGACTTGTTGCCGGCCGACCACCGTGGGCAGACACACCTGGCCAAGATCAAAGAGGCGGCCACCCACGCGTCAGACCTGGCCAACCAGATGCTGGCCTACTCCGGGAAGGGACGCTTCATCGTCGAGCCGGTATCCATCAATGCAGTCGTCGATGACATGGCGATGCTACTCCGCTCGTCCGTGGCAAAGAACGTGTCTCTGGCCTTTGATCTGGCCGACGACTTGCCGTTGGTCGACGCCGATGAGCTCCAGATCCGCCAGCTCATCATGAATCTCATCACCAACGCTTCCGATGCGATCGGGAAGGCAGCCGGTGCAGTCACTGTCAGAACCACGGTCGCAGACGTCAGCGACGGTGGCGACAAGGGAGTCCCTCCTGCCACAGAGATTCCTCCCGGGGCGTGCGTCTCGGTCACTGTCGTCGACGATGGATGCGGGATGGACGAGACAACGAAACGACGCCTGTTCGAACCTTTCTTTACAACCCAATCCGCCGGACGAGGACTGGGCATGGCCGCCGTCCTCGGGATCGTGCGTGGACACCACGCTGCCATCCAAGTGGAGAGCAAGCCCGGAGTTGGGACCACGGTGACTGTTTTGCTCCCGGTCTCGGCCTGCCCTCCTTCCTCGGTCTCGGTCTATCAGACCTCAGCCCCGGGAACGGCCGAGCCTGTGGCAAGGGGCGGGACCGTTCTCGTCATTGATGACGAGAGATCCATGCACTTTGTTGCGAGCGAGCTTCTGAGAAAGCACGGCTTTGTGCCTCTCATGGCCGCTAACGGGAAGGAGGGCATCGAGCTATTCAACAAGCACGCCGAGGAGATCGTTACCGTATTCCTCGACCTGACCATGCCCGACATGAATGGCCATAGAGTATTTGACGAGCTCCGCCGCAGAGATCCCGCCGTCCGGGTCATCCTGTGCAGCGGATACAGCGAGCGGGAAGCCAGCCGCGACTTCTCTGACAGCTGCCTCGCCGGCTTCCTGAAGAAGCCCTTCAAAGGCAAGGACTTCGTCGCCAAACTCAGTTAGTGTCGAATAAGGATGGCGAAGTGGTCTGAAGGCATGCGGATCGCGTAGAGGCGCTTCCCCGTCTCGACGCTCTCTGTCACATCCGGCTCCGCCACCGTCCCGCCCTGCACATTGACCGCACTCCCCTCGGCCGCGGAACCATCGGCCAGCCGAAACGGCCGGAGCGGGCCGTGTGAATATGTTCCTCCCCCAGAGCCATCCCTTCGCGGAGCTCCACCGGGCGATGGGGAACATCACAGGTCCGGACGTCCAGTCGGCCGGGACTTCACGATAGTAGTGACCGTAGTAGACCACGACTTCGTCCCCATCCCTTGCGTCTTATATCACTCCTCGTTACGTTCCTCGCCGCAGCCGGAACGCAATGTCTTATCGCTCTCCAGATTCCGCCCAGACGCGAAGCCACTGACTCCTGTCGTGACCTGCTGCGTTGGAGCCAACCCGTGCTGGCCGCCTGGTCCATTGAGTCCGCGAGATAGCGATTCCCGCCCATGAATCTCGCCCCTTCGGTCGTCGAGTCAAGGCGTGAGTCTCGTCTGCGGCATGGCCTCTGCTTGCTGGTGCTGTCCCTGGGTGTGGCAGCGCACGGGCAGGGAACGCGGGCCGACTACGAGCGTGCGAACAGCGTTGGAAAACGGTACGGGGAAAGGTGGTTGGCGTGGATCTGCAAGCGGCGTGGTCGGATGGTGATCCGACAGTGGTGTTCCGCAGGACCAGGCCCGGCGCCGGCTACGAGTTCGTCAAGCTGGATCCGGGGACGGGGCATGAGGAACCGGCCTTCGATCACGCCCAACTGGCGGCGCTTGGGTCATCGGCGATCGGCGACGATGTCGACGTTGACCGGCTGCCGGTTCGCAGCTTCGACCTCGATGACGGAGGTCACCTGTGGTTGCTGCTGCATGGCGAAGCGGGGGCTAAAGCTGTCAGAGCAGTGAACGGGAGCAAACCCGGACTGGTGGACTTGGCTGAGTGCCCTGTCCTCGGGATGGAGACTCGCCCCCCGTCTCGCGTCGAGGCCAGCCGCGATCACGGTGGCGAGGTCAATCTGATCTTTGTGAATCAGACAGACGACCCCGTCCAACTCTGGTGGGTGGATCGCAACGTCGATCCCGCCAGCACGATGCAGTGCGTGGACCGTCTCATCAAGGCCGACAAGGACTTCGACCTGATCGTCTTTCCCGGGACAGGTCACGGGGCGGGGACCAGTGCCTACGGGAAGTGGCGCATGCGGGACTTCTTCGTCCGCCATCTGCTGGGTGTGGAGCCCCGACGCGAGTGAGTCTCCCCCCGACCCCCGAGTACCAGGAGCGATGTCCTTGGAACGCTCTTGGGAGGGGGGGCGGACCTCCAGACTGGAGGCCTGGCTCCAACAAGTCCAGTTCGCAGGGCTGACCCGAATGCGCAGTTCAGTCTACGCACCTCTCTTCCTTGAGCCCATCAGGGAGTATGGTATCTTGATTGACACCGGCTGGTTTATGCAGGAAGGACAGCCATGAGGACGAACGTCGAAATCTTGCCCGTATCTCCATTGATCACGCTTGTCGCCACCAGTTTTCTGGTCGCGGCAGCAGCGCAGACCCCGGCGGCTCCGCCGGCGCTCGACCAGCTGAGGAAGGGCTACGGCAGAGCCATCGACAAAGTGGACACGGAGTACGTCGCCGCCCGGCGGAAGGGCGTCCAAGCGTACCTCAACGAGTTGGCGGAACTGGAGGAGCGCTTCCGCAAGGCGGGCAATCTGGAGGGCGTGCTGGCCGTGCGCCGCGAGAAAGAGCGCAACGACCTGCCCGCGAGCGGCAGCGACAACGGAGCATCCGGCGAACGTTTGACCCGATTGCGCAGGAACTTTGCGCGTGCGGCGGCCACGCTTGAGCAAAGACGAGATGCCGACCGGCTCCGGTGGGGACGTGCGTACCTGGAGCGCCTGGCCAAACTGAAAGCACACTTGACGCGCGAGGGACTCGTGGACGCGGCGCTCGCGGTGAAGGACGAGGAGGAAAAGATCGGCGCTGTCGTGGCAGGACTTTCCCGGACGGCAAAGGCGGGGGAGGAGAAGGAGGCCCGCGGTCCTCGGCGCGGCAAGGGCTGGACGTCTCCTGCCACCGGCATGGAGTTTGTCTGGACCGAGGCGCTGAACTGTTGGGTGGGCAAGTACGAAGTGACCAACAGCGAGTACCGTGTCAAGGAACAGGCCCATGCCTCGAAAGCGTACCGTGGACACAATCTGGACGACGGCCGGAGACCCGTTGCCTACGTGACGTGGCGCGCGGCCCAGGCCTACCCCAGATGGCTGACCGATCGTGAACACAAAACCGGGAAGCTGCCGAATGAGCTTCAGTACCGCCTGCCGACGGGCAAAGAGTGGATGACCTTTGCCCAATGTGACGACGGTCGCAAGTACCCGTGGGGTCGCCGATGGCCGCCAAAAAGAGGTCGAGCGGGGAACTACCGGGACGACAAGACGCCGCTGGGAGGGATCGGGATTGAGGACTACCAGGACGGCCATGTGGCGAGCTGTCCCGTTGAGGTGAGTTGGGAGAACCCCTGGGGGCTGTACGGCGTCGGCGGCAATGTGTGGGAGTGCACCACTAAGGCTCCGCTCGGCCCGTTCGACGCGTGGCGTGGCGGGTCCTGGAGCAGCGGCGATCAGGAGTGGTTGCAGTGTTCAGCGCGCTTCACCGACTCCGCGCCGTCACAGCTCTACAACACGGGGCTCCGCTTGGTTCTGTCTCCCTGAAAGGACCCGGGGCAGAGACTGCGTCTTGTACCTCGCTGAACCGCTTGGGGACACCCTTGATGGATGGGAATCCGCAGCAGAGGAGACGTGAGTCATGATGCTGGCAATCCCCCTCCTCCTCGTTGCCTTCCTCGCCGTGGCTGGAAGACAATTCCTCATCACTCACTTACGGGAATGGCTGCCACTGCGCAGGTCATACAAGGTCCGTCCGGTTTCCCGTATGGCGTCGATCGTCTCCGCGTACGGAGTGTCACAAACATCCACAAGCCCCACCTGGTAGTTCTCTCCGTCACCGCGCCCCGTCAGTGCCTGCTCTCGGAACGTGAACCAGTGAGCGCCGACGATGTTGGGGCGCAGGATCGCCTGGCGCATGTAGTGTCGATAGGAGTGGGCACGCTGCCGTTGGTTGCTGGCGGATCGTAGCCCAGGGGACAGCATCCCCCGGTCAAGTGCGCCGAAGTGAAACTCGCCAACGATGTAAGGCACATCCCGCGGCGTCTCTATCGGTGAATGTCTGTAGCAGTTGATACTGACCACGTCACAGTGGGTCGCGCTTGCAGCCAGAGCCTCAGGGTTGCGGTCGTGAATGCGGCTTCCCAGGTACAGCTTGTTGGGGGCGGCCACACGCATTTCCTCACGGACAATCCGGAAGTACATATCGATGTCCGGCACGAACTTCCAGGAAAGCTCGTTATCGATGAAATAGCCGATACACCAGGGATCCTCAGCAGAACGGGCATGCTTCGCCAATTGCCTCCGTAACGTCTTTTGGAGTACCGCTTCGTTCCCGCGAATGACTGCGGCGGCTTCACCGTGTTTCTCTCCCAGGTTGACGGCGACCACGTAGGGCGTCCGTCGCTCCAGATAGACTTGCGGGTCCGACCAGTTCCCGCAGCTATTCATGCCCCAGGAAGACAGCCGATCATGACAAAGGCCGATGTAGACCGCTCGCCACGTTTCCCCGTACTTCAACTGCATATTGACTCGCGAAAAATCGACGTAGCCGGTCTTCTTTCCCTCATCGGGTATCGACGCAAAATAGTGTTCACGGCCTTTCACCCGGGTGCCGACTCCGAATCGGACGCCGTTGGAGCCGATGGACCAGAAGAGGTACCCTTCGGGGTCGACAAACCACCATCTTCCGTCGTGCTCTTGTGTGCGGAAGTGCCCCGTGCCTGCAAGGCGAGGCCCCCTTGCCCATCCACCGAAACGGCTCCATCCGGGGCAGCGGGGGTAGGCACGAATGGACGCGATTTCCCGCCGTCCGTGGTCCTTCAACTGATCCACTGAATGCACCTTGTTCGTCCAAGTCTGGTGCCGGTACTGGCCAAAGGCATCGACAAAGGGGAAGAAGTCATCGCCAGGAGGATGAAGAGCCATTCGTTTGCCAACGGCCCGGATAGCCTTGACGGCAACTCTGCCGCCGACCGCCTGACCGTCGAGGTCACCGAGCTCCAGGGAGCGCATGACCAACGGCTTGTCGTAACCACCCCAAAAGTGGATGTCGCCACCCGGCGCGCCACTCATTGCCCCAAAACGCTTTCCTCGACCCTTTACAGAGAGATAGAGGAGCATGGTGTCAGCCTGCCCGGGCTCCAGATGCACCAGGGAGGAAGGACGGTCCTTCCGGTTGATTTTGCCCTTTATTGTCAACGAGGTCGAGCCGTTGTTCTCAAGATCCACAGCTACAGCCACGTACGCGTTCAGATTCCAGCCCGCCTCAGGTGCGGAGATCCGGACAAAGCCGCTTGGCTTCCTGAAGGTAACGTTCAGAACGTCGCCCTTGTGGACGGTTGCCCTAACGCTCTCAATGGCGGGGTGGTCCGTTGCGAAGTCCACCAGCACCCGGTTGTCGTCCACAACACCGCAGAGCGATACCCCAGAGTCGTTTGGGGCGGCCTTGATACCCGTCCCCATCCGTGGAGCACCGGCAGGATGGCCATCGTCACCTGCATACGAGACTGCCGGGAACACACATGTCCCGGTGAGCACGACACAGGCGATTGCGTTGAGTGTTGTCATTCAGTTGCTCCTACCTCCCGGGAACGGGCCCTGCTCTGCTCCCCCACCAATGATCTTCCCGCGGCCACTCCGACCTCAGATGGCATATTCATGCCTATACGAGCCCGCGTTTTTCGCCGTACAGATGCACGGGGGGGAAGATAGAGTGGAGGGCCATGGTAGGCAATCGCTTCCGGGGGGTGAAACGAAACGACCCGCCCTGTCCAGAGAGGACGGGGCGGGTCGATGTTGATCGGTCTGCTCGCTGCTATTTCTTGATAGCGTCGAGCTTCTTGGCGGCTTCAGCCTTGGCCGCTTCGGCCTCTTTCGCGGCGTCCTTCTTGACCTCGGTCGCGGCATCCACGGCCTTTTCTTCGGTCGTCTTCTTCTTACAGCCGGCGACAGCGAGAACCAGCGAAGCACAGATCAGCATCATCATCAGTTTTTTCATCATCGAGTGCCCTTCCTTTCAGGGGGGGGAGGCGTTGCTGCCCGAAACGTGTCTCTTCGCCCCGAACATGAACACGCAATGTACGCGATGTGGAACTCAAGGCAAGGCCTCAGCCCGAATCGCAGGCATCCCGCGGGATGTCTGCCTCGGCCCAGAACGCACGGGGTCGCAGGCCTTGGGATTCGCGGCGCAAGCGGCAAGGTGGTGGTAGGATTGCTGCTGAACAGAGATTTTGGTCTGCGGCAACGCACAGACACAACCGCGGCACCCCTATCGTTCGCCCGCGTAGGACTGGCCCCGCGTCCTCGTGGACCGAGCGATCGCCCGGTGGGGCGGTGTCATGGCTGATGTCACCCGTTGCGAGTCAACACCGCACAGCCGCGTGACACGACCTGCAGCGAGATACCCTCACCGGCCTTTTGAGGCACGTCCGCTGCTTCCGGTGTGAGGAGCCGGGCAGCCCGCGGGTCAGGAATCGTGATGTTCGCGGCGGCATCGGAGAAGTTGACGACGACGACGTACGCTTCCCCGTCTTGACCGCCCACTTCATAAGCGCGAGCTGTCTTGCCGATTTCGAACTCGCGGCACGTCCCGACCAGTTGCCCGGCTTGCGTTGCGTCGGTATCAGTTACAAACGCCAGGCACGCGGTGAAAACCTCCTGTTCCGGCTGGTAGTCGCGCGGCTCAGAGGAACAGACTCCCAACCGGACCGTCTGGCCGGCGTGGGCGCCGAAGGCGTCATGCTCGGCCACCGGCGCGCCTTGCTCGTCAACCTTGCCGAATGGCTGGCACGTGACGCGCGCCGGCGTGCCGATCGGGATCACACTCATGATCCCGTCAATGTTGAACCAGGGCGTCGATACATCCTTGACGAAGCGGCACTCCTTCTCTCCGCCTTCGTGGTAGATCGTCCTCTGCATGTCGCAGAAGATCGAACGGACGAAACGCCAGTTGACGTCCATCGTACTCAGCCCGGCGATGGACTGCAGAGCGCGGCCTGACGCGGCGAAGACCACGGTTCGCCCGTCAGGCAGGGCCACCATGGCACGATGGTCGAGCACGCTGCCACGCGTGTTGGGCTCCAGCTTGGCACCGGGTGGGAACATCTCGTTCCGTTCGCTGACGGCAAAGCCGCCAGCGAAGGTCTCCACGCGAGTGCCCTTCGAGCCGACTTCCAGATAGCTGCGGCGTCCTCGCTTGTCCAAGATCCAGTAGTCGGGAGCGAGGTTGTCATCCCATTGAGCCAGGTGGTCGCCCAAGCCGTGACCGCTCGGCAGGATCAGCCCCGTGGAGGTGTGCTTGCCGGTGGACCGATAGCGACGTCCCTGCCAACCCCAGGACGCGAATCGCTGTGGATCTCGAACAGAGACGAATTTCGAATGAGGGCTGTGCAAGACCTTACAGTGGGCCGACTCGAGTTGTTCCTGCGTCACGGGGCGGGAGCAACCGTGGGCCTGACGGATCCAGTAGGTGTAGCCGAGCCGTGCCGCGTCGTTCACATTGAACACGTACTCGGCGTTGCTGGGCCCGAAATCACCATTCCCGCGATTGAGTTGAAGCCACTCCAGATGGCGGAACTTCCCCTGCTCAAGCAGCCTCGCCTCGCCATCACCGAACATCATCTGAAGCCCCACGAAGTCGTAGTGGATGTCGCAGACACCGTAGAGGTAGTCGGCCCAGTCCTTGCCATTGGGGAAAGCGGTTCGGCCGTCCCACAGCGACAGATCCTTGAGAGCATTGGTCATGTCTCGGAAGTGGTGGGTCCAGACCGGGGAGACCGATCCCTCATTCCGCTTCAACAGGTCGTAGAGCGAAACCATTCGGTGCCCGGCAATCGCCATGTAGCCCGGGTGAATTCCCAGGGCGTGGTGAGTGAGCGTGAAGTCAGGGTGAAGGACCGGGCAGCGGTGCGCGACCCACTCCTTGATCGCCTTCCCGTCGACTACGGTGCCATCCTTCAGGTCCGCTGCCACGCAGAGCGAGCTGGCGTAGCCGTGTTTGGCCAGATCGAGCCACTGAGCTGCATGCGGATGGTCCGGATAGAAAATGGCGCCCCGGGCCAGGAGGTTGATGGTCCAAGTGATCCCTTCGTGCCGGTAGTCGTCCAGCGCCTCGGCGCGGCCACTCGTGCACTCGTCTTCGACGACGTCGACGAGGATCTCGCGGATGCGTTGCTTGTTCTCAGGCGTCACCAGATCCGGAGTGAACTGTAACACGTCGAGCATGTCACCAATCACCCACGTCTCGTAGCGAAGACTGTTTCGCGATGGATTCTTGCCCCAGTAGCCTTCACCTGGGTCCCTTGGGTCGTACGTCGTGCACAGGAAGGCAATCCCGGCATTCAGCCGCTCGCCCAGTTTTTGGCGCGTCCACATGGGGTCGTCCAGCTTCGAATCTGCGGCCAGGGCTGCATAGGCCTTCAGCGAGCGAGCGGTCCGCACGCGGGGGAATTTCCCCGCGCCAAACCGGCACAGGCCCAGTTCCGGCCGATCGGGATCCGGGCCCCAGTGCTCTTCCGCACCTGTGACCCAGCGGAGAAAGACCCGCCGGTAGTCTGCCACCTGGGGATAGTCGTCCGGCAAAGCGTCGCGCCATGTGGCGTATCTGGATTGCAGCATGAGCGGCTTCCTTTGATCGGCTGTCGAGGCGGCCTCGTTGTCACCGGCCTCGTGTGCCGTCCGAGCGCAAGCAGGATCGGCGAACGAGAAGGAACGCACGGGGCCTTGGAATCTGCATTTCCGGCCCGTTGCGCAGAGCATTACCAATCGGGGCGCCCTGAAAATGCAGATTCCAAGGCCTGCGACCCCAAGTCCCCTGGTTCGTTCGTGCCGGGAACGTAGTCGTCAACGCGCCTCCGCTATCGAGATCACCTCGGCATTCTGTACCAGCCACGTGCTGCCGCTTCCTCAATCACGGATCTTCCGGGGCTGTGCAATCGTCTGGATCTCCGCCGGAGCCAACGCGTAGCTCAGCAACCGGATGTCGGCAATCTTCCCGGTGAAAAACTGCGGATCGGGCTCGTGGGCCCGTCGACCGATCCGCAGCGGTTCGTCATTGGCGAAAGGGCCCACGGAAGAGAGGTCATACGGCCCTCCGCTCAGTTCTCCGTTCACGTAGGCGGACCCCTTCCCGGCACGGCAGACGAACGCAACGTGCGTCCACCGTTTGTGCGGCACGGACCGAAGTGCCGTGCAGTGGAACTGGTTGACCACTCGGAAAGAAACGCTTCCAGGCGTGCCTTTGCCGGGCCAGCCAAAGCTCCATTGATTCGGACTGTCGAAGCCGTTGCCCTTGGAGAGGACAATGTGGCCTTCGCCCTCCCGACACATCCAGAGCATGATCGTGAAATCGCCGTCCCCAAGACTGAAGTTAGCCGAGGCCTCGGCGTACGCCTCCTTACCGTCGAGCACAAGAGCAGGTCCGCCAAAGGGCCCGGCCTCCTCCATCACCACAGCACCGCCGCAGAGACGCGCATCCCCCGCGCCGCCCTCGCAGTCGATCAACGTGCCGTCCTTCGTCAATTGCATGGGGTAGTGCGCCCCCCTGCCCTTCGTCGCAACGGTTACGTCTTCTCCGCCAACGAGAAGGTTCGCCGAAGACGTGGCATCCTTGAACGGGGCCAATCCCACACGGTACTGCCTGGTGAGATCCATCCCCTCGACTGCCAACTCCACGCATTCGGGAGCCACGCTTCGGACCTTTCTCACCTTCAGGGCCGGCACAAAGGCGTAACCCTCCGGGCGGGACATGCTCCGAAAGTCCATGGCCTTGCTGAAGAGAATGCGCACGCGTTTCCCATCCCATGTGCCCCAGGCACTCTCCACTTCCGGCGGCGTGCGATCACGCAGCGTACGCACGGTGCAGACACTCGATCTCGTCCCCAGGTGACAGAAATCGCCATCCTGCGCCCCCACCTGGTAGCGGTACGCGGTGTGCTCGGGCCGGCCTACATCCGTGAAGGTCGTTCCCTCCGTCAAGGCGATGGCCTCGCCGTCCCGGAACACGGTGTACTGAGGCGTCTGGAGAAAGTCGCGATCGGGTTGTTGCCAGTTGAGAACGACAGTGTCGTAGGTGGGTGCCGTGGCCGCCAATCCCCGGGGAGACGGCGGCGGGACTGGCTTCTTGCCGGGACCACCGAACTCCTGCGGGAAGGCGTCCGTCAAGCCGATGCTGTCGTACTCCATGAGTTCCGTCCGGAACCCGTCCTTCCAGCTCACATTGTGAGTCTGCGCGGATGCACCATTGTCCGGGCCGTGGGTCCGTATCTGTTTGCCCTGCATGCGGATGAGGTGGACATTCCGAAAGACCTGGTCCATAGACATCTTAGGCCAGTCGAGGAAGACGCCATCCGCGCCTGAGTCCTTCATGGACGGCACAGCACAGGAATCGGAGACGGTGATCTGCTCGAATGTGTTGACCGAACCACCGCCGGGGTTGTTCAAGTTCGCGCAGTGAAGCGCCCCCATATCCCCGCCATCCTGTCCGCAGCGCGACACTCGCACATGGTGGAAGTGGTTCCCCTTCGTCGGGGGAAAGCCGTTGGTGATCGCCGGACCGTACTGCCGCCCGGTATTGCCCCGAAGCGTGATGGCGTACCGCACGGAGTTGTCCAACTGACAATGACTCACTTCGTTGTGACTCGCGTGGAATACGGTCACACACTCGGCATAGGTGTGGATCTCACCCACATGGCTGATGTGCGTGTTGTGAATCCGGTTGCCTTCGCAACGTTTCTCAGTGGGGCTCTTCTTGTCCGGCGCGCGCGAACGGTTCGAGAAGCTCACGCCGTTGAGTCCCATGTGCTCGATCCAGCACCCGGTGACCAAATGGTCCGTGTTGTGCCCAACCATCATGATCCCATGGCGCCCGCTGTTCTTCAGGTGGCAGTTGTGGACCGCTATCCCCGCGGCATCGGTCAGCCAGATGAGAGCACCATCCCTGGCGCCGGAGTAGGCCCACATGGGCTGGTGAGGAAGGCAGTCCGTTTCCTCCAGGACCAGCCCTTCCAGGCGAATGCCCGACACACAGTCCGTGTGGGACGCGCCGCGGAACTCCACTAGACGATTCACTACGGGACGCGTGATGTTCAGCTGATCCGGATGCCCTTTGCCCACAGGCTTGTAGTAGAGCGTATCCGTATCTTCGTCGACGAAAAACTCGCCCGGTGCATCCAGGAAACTCATGTCGTCTTCCAGGAAAAAACGGGCCCGGGCTCCGACGCCGAAAGACAGTCCCCTGGCACCAAACACCAGTTTTCGTGCGACCGGATCGATGGATTGCACCTTGTACATGCTGCGGTTCCAGTCGCACTTGCCCCCGGTGAAGATGAGTAACTTCGTCTTCGTGCCGCTCAGGGCGGGCGGTGGATCGTCCGCGGGATAGGTGAGCCAGCCAGGGCCCTTCGGCGCAGGCTCCCCCGCCTTGTTGTAGCGCTTGGGAGTGCCGTCTTCCGTAACCAGATAGCGACCTCTGGCACTGGGAAAGGCAGGCAGGAACTCCCGGTTTGGGAAACGTGCTTTACGCCCCCGCGCTCCGTTCTCGTACAGCGTGTGGAACACCACACCCTCGGGGAGCCCAACCTTCCAGACTCCATCGCGATGCACCTGCCAACCGAGTATGGGTGCGCTGCCCACAAGATGCGCCTTGCCGATGCCATCCCGACTGCGGTAGACACTGCCGGAATCGGCGTTTGTCAGCGTGAGTGGCTTGTCCAGGCGATAGCCCCCCGCAGCGAGCTCCACAGCCACCCCTGCTTCCCCCTTGGCCAAGACCTGTCGCGCCGCCACCTGAGCACGCTGGAGCGTCCTGAAGGGCTTCGCGACCGAGCCGTCGCCACTGTCATTCCCCGACGGACTCACCTGGATAGGCGCGGGGGGAGCAGCATACACCCTCGAGGACTCGGCAAGCACGAAGAACGCGCACAGGACAATCCCCCGAAAGCCAAGAATGCGGACAAAAGGCATGATCAGACTCCCAACTGTTTGTGTCATCATGGTGTGGCGCTCGCGGCACGAGCCCCGGCCTTCCCAACCTATTGCCTCCCGCCCCTTCTGCCATCTGAGCTCTGTGGACAAGGACACGTTGCCCCACCTGCGGGCGGGAGGTCATCCCCACCGACCACACGAACCATCCGCCGCAGACACCTGGTAGACGCGACGCAGCACGATTCTGACGAGCCTGGCTTTCGCCAGTTGTTTTATCGCTCATATCCGAGGCCGTAACTCATGACGGTTCGGTGCCTGAGAAGAGCCGCGACTTCCGGGAGCGGTATCCGGGGGCAGTGCAAAGCAAGACCGCTCACGTTAGTCGCGGCTCTGACGGAGGGGACATACCGCTCCCGTTAGTCGCGGCTCTGACGGTCACTCAGACCGCGATTCGTGCTGAAGTTAAAGACCAGCGGAAGCGGCGTGTCAACGACATCCTGTCACTGCATGGGGGCGGCGTGATGACATTGGGGCCACAGGTGCAATCACTTTCGACCTTTGAGCGGTCGGCTGATCAGCATCCTCAGCTTCGACGTCTCGCCGACCAGCTTCCTGGCGAGAATATCGTCTTCCGTGAAGCGGGCCATCAAGACCTCGCCGTCAGCACTGCGGTTCCGGTCGTATGAGATGTAGAGCGTTCCATCCGGGGCCTGGAACCCGTCCGGATAGGACACGCCCGTCCGCTCGTCCAGCATGAGTCCCCCCTGCCAGGTCTCCCCCTCATCTTCCGAAAGCCAGGCCGTGAGTTTGCAGCGCCCCTCGTGTCCATCGACAGTCTCACCATGCTTGACCAGCAGAATCCGGCCCGATGCGAGACGACGCAGGTGAAAGCGCGCATTGGGATGCTGAATACGGGTCGGGTACACCGGCTCTGACCACGTGTACCCGCAATCCTCGGAGGAGGTCTCGGCGATCCCCTTCGACGTCCGGGCAAGCATCCAGAGCGTGCCATCGCTGCGCTCGACAATCATGGGCTCATGCCAATCCGGGTTGGGAAATGAGATTCGCGCCCGCCCCTCCCAGGTGGCTCCCTGGTCCTTCGACACAAACACGTTGACGCCCCGGAATGGATCCAACTCGGGGAAGATGCCCGCGAATGGCCCAAAACCTGGATTCTGCAGCAAGTAGGCCGGCAACATCCACTCACCAGACGACAAAACAGTCGGCTTGTTCAGCGAGCACCCGTGCCAAAGGCGGCGCGGCGCGGACCAAACGGGGTCCTCCGCGTCCGGGTTCTCACAGACGGCTGCCCACAGGCCGCCGCGACCGTCGAAGTGACGCATGGTCTGGTCAAAGAAGAACCACAGTCTGCCTGAGGGATCGGTCCAGAGATTGCCGACGATGATACTGCGGGGAATCGGGTGGTTCGGCGATCGGCTGTCAATGACCAGTCGGGGTTTGGACCACGTCTCTCCATCGTCATCGCTGGTCGCGGCCAGCATAAAGGCGTTCGGACCGTCTTCGCCGCCGACCCAGGCGGCCCAGATTCGCCCCTTGGGCGTTCTCGCGATCCCAATGGTCATGCCATAGTCGAGTTGATCATAGTCGTATTCCGGCAGAGGCGATGTGTTCAGTTTGGGGGGAACCAAAGCAAAATCAGCGATGCGTCGCATGACGTCCACTTCATAGGCCCGGGTCTCTTCCACCGACATGTCCGCGAAGCGTGCTTCGGGATGGTCGTCTGCCTGGGAGACGGTTCCTGCCATAGCGAAGGCCAGGGAGCTGGTTGCCGATGTCATTGATGTGTCCTCACGATGACTCATAGTCCCTCTGTTGACGCGTACGAGTGTCGTCCCCCTGGCCAGGAGGGGGCCTCAAAGGCGGTTCCACGCCACGTACCTTGACCACCGACCTCCTCTTGCGCAAGGACCTGCATTTGCGCAAAAGGGACAGTAATTTGTCCCATCGTTCTACCGTAGGAGATTCACAATGAGAAGAAACCTGTTGGTCGCCGCATTGCTCGCAACGGGCACGTGGGTGACAATCGGGCACTCCAGTGTGGGCGCGGGGGAGCGCCGTATCGTGCTCAAGGAGTATGTGAACCGGCAGTGGACGAATGAACTGCTGAGCTATCCGTTCGAGGCCGAAACGGGAGCATGTCATGTGGAGTCCGTGCGCCTCGATGGCCCGGGCGGCCCCGTGCCTGTGCAAGTATCGGGAGTGACGTTCTGGCCCGGTACGCAGATGGTCCGCTCGGCCGTGCTGTGGTTCGTGGCGGATCTCGCGCCGCTTGCCGAGGACGCATACACCGTCCACTACGCACCAACACCAGTAGCGATTGCTGTAACAGGCGACCTCGCCACCTCGGTGACTGCGGACCAATTCGAGATGACGACCTCGCGCTTCGGTGCGCGTTTGAGGCTGGGTGCGGAGGTCTATGGCGAGCCCCGAGACTCCTCGGCCGTGTCGGCCCCCGTCGTTGCACTGCGGCTCGCAGACGGGACGTGGTTCGGCGGCAGCCGCGCGTTCGGGAACACGAAACTGACCGCGTGGTCAGCCGAACTGGTGGCGAAAGGGCCGGTGTTCGGAGAGGTCGCCTATACGTACCGATACGAAGATCGCAACGTGGTCACGTTCACGCTGCGCCTGTCCATCGGCTCCCCTGCCCTCCATTGCGACACCACAGTCGCAGAAGACAGGCCGGAGGACGGGGTCGACCTGATCTTGAGCGCGGGCCTGCCGCCGTTGACCTTGATTGCGCAACGGGAAGCATACGCGGACAGACCCGCGATGAAGGCGGCAAAGTGGAGTCAGTGGGTGAAGATCCCGCTGGCTACGCACACGGAGGAACTGGTCACGAATCTCAGTCCATGGGCTGATTGGTGGAACACGTGGACACAGACCTCGGTGCGCCTGCACATGGCGGGGGAACGCGAGCTGCACATCGCCAGCCGGGATCCTGGTGCGTGGGTCACACCGGCAGCCCCCGGCACGATGCGCGACTGGGCCGCTTGGCAACACAAGCTGCTGCCGGTCAGGAAAGGCAGCAACGGCGAGATCTTCCTACGGATCAACAACGCTGCGGGGATACGCAAGTGGAGCGTGGAAGACCGTGAACAGGCCTACGCCGAGGCACGACGGATGTCCCGCGCCCAGGTCAAAGCGGAGTGGCCACCTCTCAACGAGGTCAAGGACTGGATCCTGGAGTGGCCTGGCGGTCCAGATGCGTTGCACCCGCATCTGTTCGTGTCGGCCGCTGACGTGGCCAGGCACCAGGCGCAGCAGGTCGAGCAGGATCCGGACATCACCTGGCTGACCAACTACCTGTCACGGGAAGCGATCCGGCCGGTGCCAAGCTACAAGGACGCCCAGGCCATGCAGGTGTACGTGATGACCAAGGGTGACCCGGACGCGACCGCAAAGACGAAGCTATACGATCGGGCCCGGCAACACCTGGGTGCCCTGGGCGATTTCGACAAGATGCGCTGCACGCAGACCGTGGCAGCGCTCTACGATCTCATCATGGGTACCGACCTGATTACTTCTGCGGAGAAGCGTCTGTATCGCTCCCAGATGGCCTTCCTGGGTTACATGGTGGCACGGCCCTCAACGTGGAACATCGAGCGTGGCTATCGCTCATACAATCCGAACATGAGTCTCTCGTATCTCCTGGCACGCGGAACGGTCGCTGCCGCGATCCCAACTCATCCCCTGGCGAAGGCGTGGGTTGCGCCGGGACTTGCACGGGCCAAGGCGTGGTTGAAGGAGGTCGGACCGGAAGGCGAGTGGTACGAAAGCGCCCATTACTCGCAAGTCAGTGCGTTTGCCATGACCTCTTTCGCCGTGGCACTCAAGCAGGCGGGATTCGAGGACCTGTTCCTGAACGAAAATCTCAAGAGATGGGCCATGTGGTTGGCCCAAATCTACACGCCACGTGACCCGATGCCGGGCCGCGGGAAGCGTCGGGCAACGCCACCAATCGGGCGCGCCACGGCCGGCGTGCCGTGGGGCCTGTTTGGACTCATGGCCAAGGCAACGCGCGACACGGATCCAGCCTACGCGAGCACCATGCAATGGGCCTGGGCCGGGACTGACTACACGTTGAGCACCGCTAACCATCTGGGTGGTTTTGAGTGTGTATACATGGATCGGGACGCCCCCATGGCCACACCTGCCTGGCGATCGAAACTGTTCCCACAGGTGGGCCCGTTGTTCCGGAACGGCGTCGGCGGGGAGCACGAGAACTATCTGGCACTCCACGCAAACAAGGGCGCCGGAGTCAGGCCTTCGGAGCTCGGCTGCATCGCCATGTGGTTCGCCCGGGGCGTGCCCATCGCCGGATCGTTCCCAGGCGGCTACAAGGAGCGGCATCAGCTCCTCATCTCTCGCGTCATCCCCGCCATGTCCTGGAGCGAGGGGCAGCCGTGGGATGAAACACGGTTCGGCTGCGACACCGATGTGAAGATGGGCCCGTTCAGTGCGTTGCCACGGCAAGACTGTTTCACCGCCAACTACGTGCACAAGGGCTGGAAAGGCGGACGCTACGGAATCCCGAAAGGGCCGGTCTCGTGGCCGCCCGTTCCCGCGGCCGCCGGCTTCCCCGTCGCCTGGCAGCGCCGGATGCTGTACATCCGGGACGACGCGCCCGAGGGGCTCAATTACCTGATTCTGCGCGACTCCGTGCAGGGCGGAAAGCCGTCCTTGTGGCAGATGTGGACAGCGACCGAGAAGATCGGTACACCGGCGCAAGTCCAGGACCTCGATGCCTTCCTGGCCGACAGCCCCGGCAAGACGCCGGTTCCCGCACATGAACTGCAGGGCAACCGCCTCACAGCGGTCGGCCGATTCGGAGTCGATGTCGAGTATTACATCGCAAGCCCGGCGGAAGCACGCCCCTGGACGATGCACTGGAGTCAACACTACGTGGACTACAGTGTCACGGGCGACGACTACCGAGACCTCCTCCAACTCCGATTGGACGGGGACGGCGAGTATTTCGTCGCCATGTTCCCGCGCTTCCGCACGGAAAGCGCACCCGTGTTCACAGCCATGGGCGACGGGACAGTCATCAAGATCAGCGGCAAGTCCGGGACCGACTACTGCTTCCTGCCCGGCAAGGAAACGGACACGCAGGCGGATGACGCACACTTCCGCGGCACAGTAGGCTCCGTGCAGGACCGGCAGGAAGACCTGGTGCTGGCCACGGGCGCCGCGGGCGAGGTGGGCTACCATGGCTATGCGATCGCCGCGCCACAGGCGGCCAGCTTGCGCATCGCGGCCGACACATTGGTCGTGCGGCTGTCCTACGACGCGCGGAATGGTGGCACAGCGACACTCAAACTGACGGGAAGATGGCGGCTCGCACCGGGTCAAGCCGGTGTGACGATGACGACCGTTCCGGGTGGTTACAAGCTGATGCTGGCCGCAGGCGTGACGCAAGCCGAACTGGAGCAGGAATAGGCCCCCCCCCCCCACACACACACACTAAGATAGGCAGGAAAAACGGCACACCGCTGCGCTAAGTGCCTTACTACAAACGCCTGCATGCTGGTGACGAAAGTCGTTCGTAGTTGGCAACGTAGGCTTGGCCGAAGTTGCGTTCTTGCTGCAATTTCTAGACTACTCATCCAAGCGCTTGCGCCGATGGCATCGGTCGCCAAGCCGGCCCGGATCAGCGGTCAACCAGCTTCGGGATCATGCGCGCCGCAATCTGTGCCGCCGGGTTCTGGAGGACGTTGCTCAGCCCTCTCCCTCAAGTCGCGATATGCAAGCAGGAATGGGGTTGTTCCCGGCTACCATCTGCGGCGGTGTGAAGTAAGTTGAGCCGCTTACAGGAAAGGCGAGAGGACGCTCCGTGGATGAGGCAGCGGGAGATTGACCGCTTCTCACTTGTTGTTGGAGCTCCCAGCGTGTCACAGCCTTTATTGGAGAAGCGATGAGCATGCGATGGCCTGAACTTGCCCGTGAGAACAAAGTGTGGACCCGGTGGTGGTGGCTGGGATCCGCTGTCGACGAGGCCGGGATCACGCGCGAACTGGAAACCATGAACGCAGCCGGCATCGGCGGCGTTGAAATCACCTCGATCTATGGCGTCAAGGGGCAGGAGCACCGTTCCGTCAGCTACCTTTCGGAACGCTGGCTGGAGCTTCTGGCCCACGCCTGCCGTGAAGCCCGGCGACTCGACATGGGAGTGGATCTGCCTCCGGGATGCGGATGGCGGTGCGGCGGGCCGGACACCGACGACAAGTATGCCGCCCGACGGTTTGCAGTGGCCGAGGGAGACGGAACTGCCGCTTCCTCCCCCGGGGTTGATCCGGAAATCGGCTTCGAAAGCGTCAAACGAGCGGGCCCCGGCGGATCGGGGCGAGCCATCGACATGTTCGACGCAGAAGCCGTCGGCCGGTACATGGAACGCTTTACCCAGGCCATCACGCACGCGATCCCCACAGGATCCATCAGAACGCAATTCCATGATTCCTGGGAATATGGTGCTGACTGGTCACGCGAATTGCCGGCCTTCTTCCGTAGCCGCCGCGGCTATGACCTGCTCAAGTACGCCTCAGCCCTGAGTGACGACATCCCAGGCGAACTGGATGACGATACGGCCCGGAGGGTCCGCCACGACTACCGGGTCACCTTGGAAGAAATGCTGCTGGAGAACTTTGTGGGCCAGTGGAACGGGATCTGCCATGCCGAAGGGATGCTCACCCGCAACCAGGCCCACGGGTCCCCCGGCAATCTCCTGGACATCTACGCAGCCGTGGATATCCCGGAGACCGAAATCTACCGTGATAAGGTCTCTCCGTTTATCAATAAGTTCGCCTCTTCAGCCGGCCATGTGGCGGGACGCAGGCTGATCTCATCCGAGAGTTTCACCTGGCTCTCTGACCACTTCCAGTCCGATCTGGGCAAGATCAAACGGTATAGCGATTTCCTGTTTCTCAGCGGGATCAACCACATTCTCTATCACGGTACGGCCTACTCCGCAGAGGATGCCGTGTGGCCGGGGTGGCTCTTCTATGCCTCGAGCCAAGTCAACTCGCGCAACCCCATCTGGCGCGATCTCCCCGTGATCAATGCCTACATCGGTCGCTGTCAATCACTCCTGCAGGACGGCCAACCGGACAACGACGTCCTCCTTTACTGGCCGTTGACCGACATCTTCATGGGGTCGCCCGGCCGCAAGATTACCTTCCACATCGATGGCGACCGCTGGACTGCCGGCCCCGCCTTGCAGGATGCTGCCCGGCAGCTTTGGGAGGCCGGCTTCCTTTTCGACTACGTATCCGACCGGCAGATCCAGGAGTGCATCGCTGAGAAAGGTGACGTTCTGACATCCGGCCAGTCCCGCTACCGCGCCATCGTTGTCCCCCCCTGCCGCTACATGCCCGCCGCGACGGCAACCGCGCTGGCCGGGCTCGCGGAGAGTGGCGTGCGGATCGTCTACCTGAGCGACTCCGAGCCGTCCTGGGATGTGCCGGGCCTGTCACAGCTCCCGTCGCGGCGGGAGACACTGTGGGAGTCGGTATCCCGATTGCTGGACATGCCCGCCTTCATGTGTTCGGAAGACCTGAGTACGACCCTCTCGGGCAGTGGCCTCCAGCCCGAGGCATTCCAGATCGAGACAGCAGTTCGTTGTGTCCGCAGACGCAGACCGGATGGGACAACACTCTATTTCCTCGCCAACCGGAGCGAAACGCCCTTTGACGGCACGATCACCCCATGCCGAGACGCTCCCCACTGCGTTCGTCTGGACCCGTGGGATGGAGCGATTGGTGTCCTCCAAGCCGCAGATGGCGGGGGATACCGGGTGCAGCTCGCCCCTTGGCAGTCTGCCTTTGTCCTGCTCAGCGACACGCCGGAGACAGACCCCGTCGCCCCCTGGCAATACCTGCCGACCGGGGACGCTCCGGCAATCGACATCGCCGGGGATTGGTCGATCAGTTTTGTCGCGGGTGGCCCCGTGTGCCCCCCATCGTTGACTGCTGATGAACTCAAACCAATCTCCGAGATGGGCGATCCTGATCTGGAGCGCTTCGCCGGGACCGTTCGCTACGAAGCATCTTTTGGGCTCCCCGGGGGAGAGGAGGCCGCGACCTGTGTCCTCGAGTTGGGAGAAGTCTCAGGGAGTGCCAGGGTTATCGTCAACGACACTGAACTCGGGACGCGCGTCATGCCCCCATATCGCATCGCAGTGCCCGACGACGTGCTCAGGAGTCGGAACACGCTGGTGGTTGAGGTGACCACACTGGCCGCAAACCGGATCCGCGATCTGGATCGGCGCGGGATTGAGTGGCGGATCTTCCACGACATCAACTTCATCAGATTGGGCGGGAAGCCATTCGATGCCTCGGAGTGGCCCATACGTCGCGAAGGACTGCTGGGACCAGTCACGCTGCAACGGTATTGCTGAGTTGATCCATGCAGTGGGAGTGGAGAAATCGGCGGATGGCACCGCCTCACACGTTGACTGCTTCCTCTGCCCCCAACGTGGGAGTCCCGGACCGGCTCCGCCTGGATTTGTAGTGGACTAAGTGGCATTCCACTTAGAAGGCAGGAGCCGTTGTGCTCCGACTGCCCGGAAGATCGGCGGATGGCACCGCCTCACACGTTGACTGCTTCCTCTGCCCCAACGTGGGAGAAGCCGCTGTGCTCCGACTGCCCGGAAGGTCGGCGGATGGCACCGCCTCACACGTTGACTGCTTCCTCTGCCCCAACGTGGGAGGAGCCGCTGTGCTCCGACTGCCCGGAAGATCGGCGGACGGCACCGCCTCCCAAATTGCCTGCTCCGGGGGCGGTGAGAAAGATTGGTCCCGCAGGCGACTGGCGCTATCCTCCACAGCCCCGGTCCTACTCCTCTTTACCGGTAGCTGCAGCCGGCACGCCAAGGACTCGCCGCAGATGCGGCTCGAGGCCGTTGGCACACAGGTAGAACCCGAGAGAGTTTGCGTGCCGCCCATCCACCAACCCCCAGGCCGTGTCTTTGGAGATCATCTCCCGCCCTTCCACGCAGTGAATGTTGGTGTCCCCCGCAGCTCGACGTTTCGACACAAACACCTCGGCAATCTCACGTTTTTGAGCCTGGATGCGTTCGCGGAACGGATTGTAAAACGGGGTCGTTACAATGATCGGCACGGTGGGATGCGCAGTCCGGATGATGTCAACGAACCCCGGAAGGGTTCTCTCAAAGACCGCGGCCGCGGGGTTTGCCCAGTAATCGAGCACAAATGCAACCGCATCGATCTCTGCCACCGCCTTCGCCACTTCAGGCTCCCCGAGCCCATTCCCGGAAAAGCCAAGATTGACAAAGTCAGCATTCAGTCGACGTCCCAGGATGGCCTGGTAGCTCAGCCCGGGATTAGAAGCACAGCCTCCCTGGGTGATGCTTGATCCGTAGTAAACGATCGGGGCAGGAAAGGCAAAGGGCGAAGGAGGCTTCACCTCGGCCCCAGGGGCTAGCGTGATCTCCTGGATCGAAGCAGATCCGTAGAGCGGCAAATGGACGGTGATGGTGCGAAACTCAGACTTGGCCCCCAGGCCCCCAACCGACCGATCGATCCTGCCTTTGCCGTCCGGCCACGCGCTGGCTTTGTAGAACCCATCGACGTAGATATCCAGCCCATTCTGCATGATACTGGTCATGTGGTGGGCACGCCCCGTGCCGCTTTGCGCCACAATCTTGATGGACGACGAGTTCGTGCTGAACCTGATGCGGACGCCGGATGTGCTCTGAGCCAACGACCAAACCGGGGTCCGAAACGAGTCTTTGAGTCGAGCAGGCAGCCTGGAAAGACGCCCGCCATTCTCCTCCAGCCAGGGGAGCCCGGATATGACAAGACGTGGATCCGGAAAGGGGATTACCACCCTGGCGTTCGTTGCCTGTTGTCCCGCGGCCACACACGACAACGCCATTGACATCGCGATCCCCCTGGACCAGTGAAACTGTGTCATCAGAGACTCCATGGCTCTGCCTCGGAGTCAGGCATGAAAGCCCAACGTCTGAGGCGTACTCTCGATCATCCGACGAGCGTAAGCACTATGTCCCCAGCCTGAGAACTACGTGCTTGATTCGCTGACGCCGGTACGTGTAGGTGATGTGGACGAGGCCATCACGGGTCTGGATCACTGTCGGGTAGGAGTACTCGCCCTTCTGATCCTCGAGCGTGGTCAGAGGGCACCACGTGTCTCCTCCATCATCCGAGATCGACACCGTCAACGGGCTGCGTGGCCCCCAGGTTTCCGCCACAGGATTGCACACCAGGAGGAATCGCCCGTCGGCCAATCCGACCACATCGATGCCGCTGTGGTTGTTGGGCATTTCGGTCGGTTGTGCCGGTTGCCACGTGCGCCCGCCGTCACCCGAAGTGGTCCGGTAGATACGCCCGGCATCGCTCCGCAGAAGGAAGAGAAGGTCCCCCGAACGGAGCTCCACCGCAGCGGGCTGGATCACGCTGGCTCCATCCACGGAATCGATATCTTCCGTTGAGAGCTCCCAGGTGTCGCCTCCATCCGTGGAAATCAAGGCGGCCGACGTCTGCCGGGCTTCCTTGGCCTTGCCTTCCATTTTGACGGGCAGAACGAGCGACCCATCCTGCAATTGTATGGGAGCGTTCTTCCCGAGGAAAGGGCGCTCGCAGGGGATAGGACGTTGATCTGACCATGTCTTGCCCCCGTCGGCAGAGGTATGCTGAAAATGGCGTGAGCCGCCTCTGCACCAGGCGCCGAAGTTGAGCGGATATATGATCTGCAGATCCCCATCCGGACGACGGAAAAGCCGCACGTTCCCGGCAGCGTGCCCGGGCTCGTCCCACAGAACGCGTGTCTCCCAGTGTTCCGCTCCTCGGCCCTTGCGGGAAATCAGCACCTTCGTGTCTTCGGCGCTCTCCTTGCTCCCGGCAAAACACCCCGCGACCAAAGCGCCGTCGGTCGCCTCAGCCACGCTTGATGCATGGCAACTGGGGCAGCCATCAAAGCTGTCGTAAAGATACTCGGCGGTCAGGATCTCGACGTTCGTCATACGTGTCCTCACCGATAGTTGTGGTTAAGCTGTCGCCGTGCGTAGCTACTTCTGCCACCTGATGGACGTGTCACTGGTGTTGGCAGTGGGCTTTTGCTCACCGTCCGGCACGTGCCGGAGTTGGTAGGCCTGAAGCTCGATGTCGGGGAAGTCCCGGCTGGCGGGATGGGCCCGGCCAAAGTAGGGGTAACAGTCGAACACCCAGCCGCGTCCGTGCAGCCGGGGGTCTCCCTGCGCGGCGAGACACCCATGCAACCGATCCCGCAGCCCAGCCAGAGCGTCTGCATGCTCCGGACTGTCGGCAACATTCCGGATACAATCCGGCCCGTCGCTCGCGGCGTAGAGCTCGTTCTCGGGCCGCTTGCCAAAGCATAGGTCGTAGTACGGTTTCATCTCCACGCTGTCGCGGTTGTCCTCAATCCATGCCTTGGTAGGAGAACCGTCGACATCAGCAGGACCGCGTTCCGGAGTGAAATTGTGAATGTAAAGGTAATCATCGGTCACGATCGAGCGCATCGGGTTGCCCACATTGTCCGGTCGACTGTAACCATGGCGCTCCCTGCCGGTGATGACCATGTCACGGGTGGGGTCCACTCGACCGGACTGATCGGACACAATCACGTCGAGGAAGCTCCGACCTGCCATCTCATGGGGCGCCGGCTCGATCCCGGCAATGTCCAACAGGGTGGGTGCGACGTCCGCAAAGCTGACGAAATCGGTCACGGTGCGGCCCTTCGGGCAGTTCGTTCCCCAACGCACGGCCAGCGGGACGTGGCATCCGTTCTGGTACACGGTTGCCTTGGCGCGAGGGAACGGGAAACCGTTGTCCCCGGTCACGAGGATAATGGTATTCTCCAGCTCGCCTCGTTCCTTCAACAGATCCACCATCTTGCCGAGATCCTCGTCGTAACGTTCCACCTCCAGGGCATAGTCAAGGAAGTCTGAGCGGACCTCGTCACAGTCGGGGAGATAGGCAGGGACATCCACATCCTCCAGCTTCTTCCCGGCCCTGAGTCCCGAGCCCTTCTCATACGGGCGATGCGGTTCCTTGGCTCCATACCAGAAACAGAACGGCCGGTCGTCCGGTTTCTGAGCCAGGAAGTCGCCGAAATTGGCAGCATAATCATTACGGGACATCTTGGAGGTTTTCGGGGTGCACGTGATCTGGTTGAACGCGGGACCGGCGGGGTTATGGGGACGTCCGCTCGCCTCGACACTGCCCGGCCCCCAGCCTTTGTTGGTAACTCCGGTGAAGTACCCGGCCTCGGCCAAAATGTCCGGGTAGCTCCTGTACTTAGCCGGAAGAAGCCCCCAGAGCTGACACCCTTCTTCGAGCTGCCAGGGGTACTTCCCTGTTAGGACGGATCCGCGCGAGGCCGTGCAGGTGGGAGCGGTGGTGTAGCAGTTGCTGAACAGGATCCCCTCTTGAGCGACGCGATCAATGGCAGGCGTGGAAACGAAACGGCACCCATAGGCGCTCAGATGCGGCCAGGCCAGGTCGTCGGCCATCGCGAGAAGAATATTGGGTCTGTCCATCACACACTCCATCACTTCAGACTTCAACAGGGGCTCGCCATGTCGGCCGCCCGTGAATGGTGTTGCATTCGCGGAGAACGTACTCTTATTCTCGAGTTTATCACCCTTCCAGATGACGCATCCTCCGGGTAGGATATACTGCTTACAGCAATCGGCTGATGAGTACCCGCATCCGGGATCGCTCCGGATCGGTGATACGGATCAGGACGGGAAACTCACCCGTGAGGAGTTTCCACTGATCTACGAGAAGCAGTTCCGCGGCAAGGACAGGAATCGGGACGGGGCCATCACCGCCGATGAGATGTGAACGTGACGTTGACCTGGCTGATCATTGCGGCGTGCCCCCGCGGCCGCCCCGGCCGGGAAACTGAGTTCGAACGGAATGACGGGAAGGTTGATCCATCATGGACGCGTCTACACCTGACCTGGCCAACGTGCCGATGATCGCAGCTCACACGCCAAGCGTGCCTCCGCGATGGGCAACCATGCAGCGAAAGCTCTTCGACACAATTGCTCCGGCCGCAGAGGCCTACGTCGAACGCTATACGCGCCCCGACGGCACCCTCATCTGGCGCGACGAATGGCCTGGGATGGATGGTTCCGACGATGCCTACGAGAGCTTCACCAGCTTCCCCCTGTTCTATGCTCTCGGGGGCAGCGAGCGAGTGCATGCTCTGGGGCGCAGCCAGTGGAACGCCGTCACCCGCCAGTTCACGGCATATGGCCAAGTCCACAACGAATTCGACGCCTACTACGACTGGATGCACCACGGCGAGAGCTCGCTCTACATCTACTACTTCGGGTTGGCCGATCCGTATGTTGCAGTCGACCGGGAACGCGCCTTGCGGTTCGCCGGCATGTATACCGGTGAGGACTCCGAAGCCAACAACTGGGATGGCAAGCACAAACTCATACGATCGCCCATCAACGGTAGCCGCGGACCACGCTTCAAAATGACTGCCGAAGACTGGGTGACTCACCGCCCCGTTCTGGCCAACTACCTGACTCCCTACGAAGACGTCCCGGGCGTTGATGCCACTCGCGACCCGATGGCAAAGGCGGATTGGAACGACGACGGCGTGTTCGGCGAAGTCCTCGAGCTCATGAATGCCCGCATGGCCAATGGTGACGTACCATTGAATCTCAACGCCACCAGCATGATCACCAATGCTTACCTCTACACGGGTGAGGAGACGTACCGGAAATGGGTGTTGGAATACCTCGATGCCTGGTGCGAACGAACTCAGCGCAACGACGGTATCATGCCGGACAACGTCGGCCCTTCCGGCATCATCGGCGAATGCATGAACGGCAAATGGTGGGGTGGATACTACGGCTGGCGCTGGCCACACGGTGCAATGAACGCCTTGGAGGGGGCACTCATCGCCGGCGCCAACGCGTCACTCCTGACCGGCGACCTGTCTCACCTCGATCTGCTCCGCTCGCAACTCGACCTGCTGTGGTCTCTTGGTCGCGAGGAGGACGGTGTCTTCAAGCTGCCCAAACGGCACGGCGATTGCGGCTGGTTTGACTTCGCCCAACCCCAGCCGCGGGTCTGGCTTCACCTCCACTACCTGACTCAAAGCGATGCCGATCTCGCACGACTGCTGGACGTGCCGGGCCGCGACAACTGGGCAACGGGGAGTGCGCGCTTCGGCAAGGGTGCCCAGTGTTCACCCGAGGGTTGGTATGCCTACATGGCGGGTGAGAACGACGCCTACCCGGAACAGATTCTCACCCAGACGTTCGCGGAGATCGAGCGGCGCATGGAGATGATGCGGAACGATAACGGGGATCCGGCGGGATGGGATGTCCACCATTGGCAGGAGATCAATCCGGTCGTGTGCGAACCGCTGGTCCAGCTTACCCTCGGGTCACCGGGTGTGGTCTACCACGGTGGGCTCTGTCATGCTCACGTGCGCCACTTCGACCCTGTCGGATGCCGTCCGGGCCTGCCCCCCAACGTGGCGGCACTGGTCGAAAGCACTGGAGCCGATCACGTCGTCCTTCGTCTGGTCAATACCGATCCGACAGCTCCGGCAGAAACGTTGCTCCAGGCGGGAGCGTTCGCCGAGCATGAATTCACTGAGGCAAGGCGTCTCGACCTGCCTACCGGCGAAAAGGAGGTAGTGCCGGTAAATGGACGTCACCTGCGCATCACGCTCGGGCCGAGCGCTCACGTTCACCTGCACATCGGGATGAAACGGTTCACTGGCCGGCCGACGTACGCGTGGCCTTGGCGGACGGATCCCACGTCTGACACAAGACAGCAATAAGGAACTCACGGCCAGGCGTCAGCGACGACCCCGTCCGGGAGGGCATACTGGAAAGCCACGTTCGCACCTTTGTTGTAGTCGATTCGGCCATTCCGGGCCAGGCGCCGCCCAAGCTCATCCGGTTTCCAGAACGCCATCAACTCGGCATGCAGGAAATCCTTAGCGGCTTGGCAATCCGGGTCGTCAGTGCGGTTGGTATTCTCACCCGGGTCAGTGGCGAGATCGTACAGCTCGGACGCCCCATCCGGGTACCAGCAGTACTTCATATCCTGCCAACGAATCATGCACCCTCGCCAGTCCCTCCGCCACGCAATTTCACTGAAAGTCATCCTCTCCTCCGAGAGCATCGCGCCGGAAAAGCACGGCACCAGGCTTGTCCCGCGGCACGTTGCCGGGGCGTCAATTCCGGCCAACTCGCAAAAGGTCGGATACATGTCCAGCAAGCTCACCAGGGACTCGTTCCGTTGGTTTGGGTCGATGCCGGGGCCGGCGAAGATCATGGGGACACGGACCGATTCTTCGAAGAACAGGCACTTGTGCCAAAGCCCGTGGGCACCCGCCATCTCACCATGGTCAGCCGAATAAATAATGATCGTGTTGTCGGTGAAGCCGAGATGCTCGACAGAGTCAAGGAGGTGTCCGATGCACTCATCCAGATAACTCACCTGCCCGCAATAGGCGGCCAAAGCACGATCCAGGTCCTCCTGCGTTGCGCCGTATCCCAGGTAATTATCCCAGGATACCCGATGCGTCGGGATGCCCAGAGCCTCGCGCCGCGACGGGGTCAATCGCCCCTTGGCCTCTTCCCGGTAGTGGTCGAACCACTGGGAAGGCGGATTCAGTGGGAAGTGGGGTTTCGGGTACTGAACACTGAGTAGGAAAGGGGTGTCCCGATGCAACGCCCGGTGAATTTGCAGCCACTTCACGGATTCGTGCGTGATGATGCTCTCGCCGGTCTGATACTCCGGTATACCGCTTGGGCCGGCAAGCTTGAAGGTGCCTCCGGACGGATGGTGCCCAATGCCGTTGATGCCCTCGAGATCCGGGTTGGCGCCCCGATAGGGATCGGCCTGGTGACCAATGCCACGGAGATCGCCGTAAGGCCGCTCCTGGTACCCGCAGTACTGATCCTCCCCGATATAGTGGGCCTTGCCGACCAGACAGGTGCGGTATCCGCTCTCAGACAAATCCCGGGCAAACGAAGGCAGATCGGGCGGAGGAAGGTCCGAATTGTGATACACACACGTATCCGCCGAGTACATGCCCGATATCATATCGAGGCGGGCCGGCACGCAAAGCGGACTCGGGGTGTACGCATTTGTGAAACGCGTCCCCGAGGCCGCCAGACCGTCAAGGTTCGGCGTGGTCACCAAGTCATGCCCGGCATAGCCCGTGAAGAACGGACTGTGCTGGTCGCTGAGAATGAAAATGATGTTGGGTCGGTTCATGCTACCGCGCAATGTATCGGACGTTGGTCAACTGACACGAGCCCCGCCGTCCATAGCGTAGTGGCTTGTGCATCGCATGTCACAGGTAACCGTGCATTTGGTTTCTGCGACCGATCCGGAGCGCACGGCTTGATGTTTGCCGCTGTTGAGGGCAGACTTCCTTCGTGACCCGACCAAACTGCGAACAGGGAGCACACGCGATGACGAATCCATGGCGTGCATTGTTGAGGGCAAGTATGATTCCAGCGACTGCAGCGACAGTCCATGCCGGCGAACTCCTCCACAACGGCATCGCCTTGCCGGACGAGTGGCCACCGCTGGTCAGGGAACTCAAACGCACGCCTGGACCACCCCCGCCGTATCTGGCCACCCCTCCCGCGGTCATCCCTATTGATGTCGGCCGCCAGCTGTTCGTGGACGACTTCCTGATTGAGAGCACAACCCTGAAACGGACGCACCATCTCCCAACCTACCATCCCGCAAGCCCAGTGCTCAAGCCGGAAACAGCAAGTGACGGCATCGGCCTGCAGACGCGACGCGTGGGAGCAGGAGTCTTCAGCGACGGTGTGTGGTACGACCCGGCTGACAAGCTGTTCAAGGCCTGGTATTGGGGCGCGGCCATGCAATCGGACAGACTCGGATACAACACCTGCTACGCGACAAGTCACGACGGTGTGCAGTGGGTCAAACCGACGCTCGATGTCGTTCCCGGAACCAACATCGTGATGCAGGACAAGCCCGGCATATACCGCAACTCATCAACGGTCTGGCTCGACCTCGACGAACAGGATCCCAAACGACGATTCAAGATGTTCAAGGTCGTGATCGAGAAACGGGGAGCCGAACAGAACGCGACCGGGCGTCTCCACAAGTGGCTGCAGCTTCACACGTCCCCGGATGGAATACACTGGACGCTGCTCGGCAATGGCGATCACTGCGGAGACCGCACGACTGTGTTCTACAATGCGTTCCGCAAGGTCTGGGTGTTCGGCCTGCGTGACGGCTCCAAAGAGGTGAGCCGATGCCGCGGTTACTACGAGCATGCTGATGCTCTCCGGGGGCTGAACTGGGACGGGAAGCCCACGGGACTCTGGGTCGGTGCAGACGAGCGCGACCCGGCCCGGGAAGACATCACCCTCCGCCGCGTTCCCGAGCGCCCGTGGGATCTGGTGCCGTCTCAGCTCTACAACCTCGACTGCGTGGCGTATGAAAGTGTGCTGCTGGGGATGTTCTCGATCTGGCGCGGTCACCCCCTGGCCGGAGCAACCGGGAACAGGCCGAAAGTCAATGAGGTGTGTGTCGGATTCAGCCGGGACGGCTTCCACTGGAGCCGGCCTGACCGCCGGGCGTTCTGTCCGGTCTCCGAGCGGCCGGAGGACTGGAACTGGGGTAATGTCCAGTCCGCGGGCGGGTGCTGTCTGGTCGTCGGCGACAAGCTCTACGTCTATGTCACCGCCGCCAACCGGAAACACCGCGCCACCGGAATGGATGCGACGTACACCGGGCTGGCCGTTCTGCGCCGCGACGGCTTCAGTTCCATGGGTGCAGGGAATGCACCCGGAACACTCACCACGCGCCCGGTGGTGTTCAGAGGACGATACTGCTTTGTCAACGCGGACGTAGCAGAGGGAGAACTGCGCGTGGAAGTTCTCGGTGTCGATGGCACCGTACTGCAGCCGTTCTCGGCAGCGAATTGCACGCCGATCTCAAGCGGCAGTACGATTCAGGCGGTCACCTGGCGCGACAGCCCTGACCTGTCGGCTCTCTCCGGGAAACCCGTGCGTTTCCGTTTTCGCCTCCGGGGTGGGCAGCTGTATGCATTCTGGGTCAGTGCTCAGACATCGGGAGCCAGTGGTGGTTACGTGGCGGCGGGTGGGCCCGGCTTCATTGGCGCGACAGACACGGTCGGTGCCGCTGGTTACCCGGCGACAAATCGATAGGAAAGGAGAAGCCGCATGCGCATTCCCTCACAAACCGCTCAGCTGGCCATCAGCTCCGTACTGCTGTGGGCAACAGCACTGCTCGCCGGCGCCTCAGCCAGCGCAGCCGGTCTGATTCCGGACGGTGGATTTGAGACCGCAACAGGAGACGTGCCCGTCGGGTGGACACGGCACGCCACCCTGGGAGGACGTGTCCAGATTGCGACCGGCAAAGAACACGTGCACGGCGGCGGTAAAGCTGTCCGGCTCACGCCCAAGCCGGAGCCGCAGAATGCTTCCACAGTCCTTTTCTCAGACCGTGTCAAGGTAGAGCGAGGCAAACGGTACCGTGCGAGTGTCTGGGTCAAGGGCAAGGGCTCATTCTCGCTGAGCTTCTATCAATACAGTCCAAAAAGGGCGTGGCTGAGAGGGGGAGGTCTGGGGGCCGTGAAAGCAACCGAGCAATGGCGCAAGCACGCCCTCGACTACGGCGATCCCCCCGACGACATCGGCTTCGTCGCTGTCGTGCTGCAGGCGAACGGGGCAGAAAGCGACGTGTGTTTTGATGACGTCTCCTTCGAGGTCGTGAAGCAGACGACGGCCCCGGAAGGTCCCCCGAACGGAGCAATCACGGCGGGCGGACCGGGCCAGGGAGCTGCGAAAGGCTGGCTCGGACCTGCTCAGCGTATGGCGATCGAAGCAGACCCTCGAGGAGGCTACTGCCAGCGCTTTGATGCAGGACTGCTGGGCAGTGACATTCGCGGAGACCTCAAGGACAGCGATTACTTCAATTACCGCGTGGCCGCCGCCGTCCGGCCTCCCGATTGGGCCTCGTTCAACTGTGAACGCTTCGCGGTTGAGCCGGGCACCACGTACCAGTTGCGGTTCCGGTTGCAGGCACGTGCCATCAACACGTTCCACATCAAACTGCGCTTCTTCGACACGGAAGGAACCCCCTACAGTGTTGCCAGTGGAGTGAGGCCCTATTACACCCTCGGCGGCACCAGGGACGGAACATGGCCCCATCAACAGTTCTCGTGTCGATTCACCAGTCCGACCGATGCCGGAGGGGCACAGATCGAGTTCTGGTCCCGGTGTGGAGGCGGAACGCTCTGGGTAGACGATCTGACCGTCCGCAGCATGCTGAACCCACCGATTCACCCGTCGCATATGATCACCCATTGGGATGAGGACGGTACCGATGTCCCACCGGTTCCGCCCTCCTTCCGCCACACGCGCAAAGCGCCCGCCGCCAAGCCGAGCCCGAGGTCAATCGTGAATGAAACAGCGAAGACGATCGACGTGGTTCTGACGAACGGAGTCAGACTCCGGGTGCACCGTGACGGAGACCGTGTCCTGGGCATCGGAGCGGTATCGATTGGAGACGTCTTTCTGCGGAGTCCGCAAGCCCCTCCCATGGCCCCGCTCGTCGAGACGACCGACGGTGGAGAATACGAACTGTGTCGCTATGCCGGCCACGAGATCGCCCCGAATGGGGAAATCACGCTTCAGACGGAACTGAGAAACGCAGCCGGCCGAGCGGATCGGCTGGTTTGGCACATTGCCCCGCACCGCGTTGATGTGGCAGGGCTCAGCTACAACGGACTGACCATTTGGTACACGTTCAGCAGCCGTGAAGTAGGCGTGCTTCAAATCGTCGACCGGGCGACATGGGAGTTGGGGGGCAATCCGGTCGGTCTGACGGTCATTGACCAGAACAGCTATGCCGGCAAGAACGTCTTTGTGCTCGGCGAACAGGCCTCCTACTGCACGGGCAGCGGCGTACGCTTTGTCTCAGGAGAATGCCTGGACTATCAGTTCGCCCCGGAGGGTGCTCTGTTCGCCTACTTCCGGGAGCCCTGTTACGTCCGTTACCAGCGCATGGGCACACCAGAGTTTGTCATGTTCAGGGACGCCCACCAGTTCGCCGGAGAGAAGACCGCCGTCACCACGCCAAAGCATGTCCTCTGGGCCCGGCAAGGAAACAGGGATCTCTGGGCGCGTGCCCGGGACTTCGCCTATGGTCACGCTCGGAAGCAGGTCGGAATCATCAAGGACATGCCCCGCCCACTGGCCAACGTGTGGACGGACTGGAAGGAGATGGCCAAAATCGGCAAGGGCGTCTATTACCAGAAGATCATTGACGAGTTCCTCGCGCCCATCGCCGACTGTGGATTCAAACGAATCCTGATCCACGAGCCCTGGGAACACGGCGGATGCTCACCTTCTGACCTCGCCATCAACTCGGCATTTGGAGGCGAACCCGCTCTGAAGACGCTCTGCGATGCGGCGAAAGCTCGAGGCATCACCGTGGTTGCCTGGTATGGCCCCGGCCATCTGTGGGGGCAAACACCGCTGTTTGAGGCGCATCCCGAGTTCAAGCTGGAGGGGCGCGATGGCAAGCCCCCCACCAACTACTGCTGGCCCAGTATCACCGGCGTGGACCTGACAGGCCCCTGGTTCGAGTACGCGATCGGTAACCTCCGGGGAATCAGGGAACGAACCGGGCTCGGGGGATTCTGGCTGGACTCCTACACCAACTTCACCCATGGCGTCACCTGCGCCACACGCGATCTCGAGATTCGGCAGGGAAATGCCCTGAGCCGGTTCCATGCGGCGATTCAGGAACTCGGCTACGTCACCTACACCGAGGCGTCCAGTAACTTCGGGATCAAAGCGAACGGTCTACCGGTCCATGGGCTGGATTCCCCCACGCCAAGCTGGCCAAGTCCGGACGAGTTGTACGACACGTCGCCGTACGTCGGATCGTGGAAGGAGGAGTATGAGACACGCCTTGCGAAGGGCTTCGTTGAAGGTCGCTGGTATTTCAGAGCACTCGCCAATCGCTGCGTGCCCTTCGTGTACTGGCGCCGCTTCCGCCACAAGCCGGGCTGGCAGCGTGAGCTAGCCGCGGCGAACCGTGCCTACAACGCCGCCCTCCCCTACATGCACACCCGAGAACTCCTGCCTGACGACGCCGGCGTGCTCTGGACCTCTTCCGACGGGAAGACGCAAGCCTTATTCTCCTTCACGGAGCAGGCACTCGTCCGGGCAGGCCGCAATGTCGTTCTCCTGCCGGGCGCCACACCAGTCAGCATGACCCCGACCGGTCAAGTAAAGCTCGGGAAGGGAAAAGCCTACCTGATTCGGTAGCGATGCTGTGTTGCAGGCGAGCCCGCCCTTCGCCAGGGGTACTGTCGCTCATATGGGAGGTCGTGATGGCCTGCGGAGAGAGGCAGGTCGCGGGACGGAGCCCCCTCCCACATTCAGGACACCAAAGACGCATGACCCAAGACAAAGTGGGAGGCGCCTCCGTGCGGCGACCCCGTTTTTGGGCTAACCTGCTTGTGGTAAGCAGTTTGCGCCCTTTTGTGCTCAGATCCCCTTCTAATCCCGGTACGAAACCGGTACGAAACCGGCAACGGGAAGGAAGGGCGAGCCATGAAAATCGGGCTAAACTACGTCGTCCGAACCGGGCGGTACTATCACTTCCGCTACACGGTTCCACAAGATGTCCGTCCCTTCATCGGGCGGACCGAGATCAAGAAGAGCCTCAAGACTGACAGCTGGCAGCAGGCAGTCGGCCGGGCCGAACAAATCATCAGCCGCACCCTTGAGCTGGTGAAGAACATCCGCAAGCACATGCTCAAGACAGAGAAACGGCCGGATAGGGAAGAGCTGATCCGCGAAGTGGTTCAGCATGCTTTCCACGACTCCCTTGCGAGCGACGAACGGAATCGCCTAGGGCGGTCCCCCCTACCCAAGCAGGCCCCATCCACGGAAGATCCATCCGAGGAGATCGCCTACCTGGAGGGAGCTCTGGAGCGTGAACGCTTCGCCTTAGCACGGAATGATCTCTCCACCATCTACGATTATGTGGTCCATTACCTGACTGATCTCGATTATCTGGACGACTTTGGGCATCCTGCCGATCTGACGAAGCTCTGCCGAGAGAGTCTGAAGGCCTACATCGTGCAGTTGCAGGTAGAGCTGGAGCGGGCCAAGGGCAACTACGACAACCCTTACGACCAAGTCACGGTTGACAGCTTTGGTACCCCGGGGCCGATTGCAGCCCCTTTGGTTCGTCCTCCCGCAGCCGAGCTCCCTACTCCAGAGGCACCCCCCGCCGGAATCACCCTTTCTCAGGCCATCGACGGATACGTCGACGAGCAGATGACTGCCGGGGCGTGGCTTGAGAAGACCCGGATCGAGAGTATGGCGGTACTGGAACTCCTGAAGGACCACTTTGGGGACGTTCCTCTGACACATCTGACCCACCGGCGACTTCTACACTTCCGTGACAGCGTTCTCAGGAAGATGCCCATCCACCGTGACCGGACTCCGAAGTACCGTGGTGTGAAGCTGGCCGACTTGCTGACCTTCGATATTCCCGAAAGTGACAGGATGTCAGTCGATACGCAGAACAAGTACCTTCGGAGGATAGGTGGACTGTGCGGCTGGGCTGTCAGACATGAACACCTCAGCACCAACCCGGCGTCGGGACTCAAGTACAAGAAGAAGACACGCCCGAACGAAGAGCGGTCCGGCTATTCCCCCGAGAACCTTCTGGACATGCAGACTGCACTGGTACAACTGCCCGCCAACTGCCATGCGTGGAAGTACTGGGCTCCTCTTCTGGCTGTTTACTCCGGTATGCGTCAGAATGAGATAGCGCAGCTGCATCTTGACGACATCGTCGACAAGGATGAAGTGCCATGCTTCGACGTGAACGGACGGGGCGATGACAAGAGGCTGAAGAGCAAAGCTGCCCGGCGTCTTGTACCGATGCATCCGCATCTTGTCGCCCTCGGCTTTCTGGATTACGTCGAGGATCTGAGGCGGCAGGGCGAAGAGCGTCTGTGGCCGGATCTGCAAAAGAAGCGCGATGGCTACGGCAAGCCAGTCTCCGCGTGGTTCGCCCGTTGGCGCAAGAAGTGGTTGACCCCGGCTGATCTTAAGCAGAAGAAGGACTTCCACAGCTTCCGTCATACCTTTGACGACGGGCTGAAGCAGGCGGGTGTTCTTGATGTCCGCCTCCCGCAGTTAATGGGGCATTCCCTGGAAGGCGACCAGACTTTCGGTCGCTACGGTGACCTCCTCGGACCGCCCCAGCTTTTCGAAGCGGTCAAATTGCTTGATCTTGGCTTCGACCTCGACAAGCTGCGCCGGGAATGGAAGTAGGCGACACACGTCCCCGGAAGTCCTGACCGGTCGCCCCTGCAGAACCTTAATTCTCGCCGAATCCGCGTAAGTATAGATTAGTAGGGCCTTCGGACTGCTGATCGAAGGCTTTACTGCCTCTATCTCCCGCTCCCTCCCCGCCCTGCCGGGGCTGTTTCCTGCCCAACTGACGTCGCCATCGTCGACAGGACTCGCCCCCATTGCCCCGTATTGATCATTCCCACACGGCCTTTCCTAAGACCGTCCGTTAGCTACCCCTCAACGCAAAGGAGACGCACAGATGCCGATCACCCTCACACGCTCAGACCTCAAGACCATGGTATCGGGGTTCAAGAAAGTCATTCCGCGGAAGAAGACGCTACCCGTCCTTCAACACGTTCTGGTCCGCCCGGGACAGGACGACATTGTCGAGATCGTTGCGGCCAACTTCCAGGAGAGCCTGGTCTTCAACCTGATGGGACAGGATGTCGGTGAGTTCGTGCCGTTCCTGTTTCCCTTCGCCGAACTGAAGACGCTTGAATCGGGTATCCGGAAAGACGACACAGCAGTGATCGGTCCGGAACGGGACAACCTCGTCCCGGTCACCGCAGTCGTGGGCGGGGAGAGCATTTCCAGGAATGTCCCGACCACAGATACTGCCGACTTCCCCAGGGAGAAGCAGATCCCGACCACCATGCGCAAGCTCGGGACCTTCCTCGCCGCCTATCGCAAAGCTGTTCCTTTTGCCTCTACTGACGAAACCCGCCATGTCCTTAACGGCGTCTTCTTCCACCACGAAGAAAAGGCTGTCGTAGGGACGGACGGTCGACGTCTGACCCGGATCGACATTGAGGAATCCCCATTCGACCGGGATATCATTGTCCCCGCCACCGGTGTTCTCAAGAACGGCATACTCGAATCTGATCTGGGTGGGATCGGTGTGTTGACAGAAGACGAGACGGATACGCTTGAGATCGACACGGCAGTCTGGCGGTACCAAGTCATCTGTCCCGAAGGTGTCTACCCGAACTACCAGCATGTGGTCCCCGGTGACAACGCTGACTACGACGGCACGGTCACCATTCACCCCGGAGACATCCCCCTCATCAAAGCCGCTCTGACGCAGCTCACTTCCGACCAGGATGAGGTGGTCGTCTTCTGCGCGACTGCTTCTGTGGTGGCGCTGCTCAGCAGACGTGTTTCAGAGGACGGACACCGGGGGCAAGTGGTACTTCCCAATAGCACAACCGAGATGAAAAAGACGGTTGTCACCGGGATCAACGGGCAGTTCCTCCGGGAGTGCCTGGACACCGGTTTCAGCCGAATCCGCGTCACGGGGAATCGTTCGCCCTGGCTGTGCCACGGCGATGACGTGAACGGACTCCATGTCATGATG
>JABHEG010000356.1 GCA_018676675.1 Lentisphaerota bacterium | reverse complement strand
TGCCTCGAACAGGTACAGACGATACATCCGCCGGTACTTCTCGAAGCGGAACCGGTACTGCCGGTTGTGACAGCGGTGCGTGATATGGTAACACGCTTGCCGCTCCCAGTGACGACGTCGGCGAGGCATCAGCGGACCCCTTCATGCCTGAGGGAGTTAGATCACTTTTCGCTTGCACACGAAATGCCTCTAACCTACCATAATTATACCATATCATCCATTTCGGATACTCCAGCAGAAACGGCTACAGTATCTGACCCCTACCCACAACCATAATTATACCATATCATCCATTTCGGATACTCCAGCAGAAACGGCTACAGTATCTGACCCCTACCCAAACAGCAGAAACGGCTACAGTATCTGACCCCTACCCAAACCCCTACCCAAACCCCAAGAGCGTGCCGTCACGCATCGGCACCATGACGTCGTGTTCCACGATTACGTCGGTTTGCGTACCAGCCATTTTCATCTTGGTATTCTCCTGTCGCACCCCCCCGTGCGCTTCCCTACTGATCCGGCGACATTCAATGGTGCGTTGGGTGACATCAGGTTTCAGGTGTCAGGTGTTTGGTTTCAGGCTCGGACCCTGACACCTGAACACTGAAACCTGACACCTCGATGTGCAACACTATTCATGGCCGGATCAGTAGTTGTTGCACGGTCGGACCGGTTCGAGTCTATTCTCCGGCAAAAACCGCAATCTCGTCGGTGGGAAGGACGCGTCGCCAGACGCGGATGCTGTCGAGCCAGCCGCGGAACTGGGTGCCGGGCCCGGGTGTGTAGCCTCCCATCCGATCCGGACCCGCGTTCTGAGCCCCGACCGTGATGAGGGGGCGACCGCGCTTGACGTGACCGCGGCGTGCGAGGCTGGCGACTTCCTTGCCGTTGACGTAGAGGCGCATGGTGCGGCTGTCGAACGTTGCGGCAACATGCGACCATTCGTCCACCGGCAACGGATCGGGAGCGCGCAGACCATCGTCCCACTTCTCCCGCGGTACCTGCCAGACCGGACACCCGCCGCTGAGTCCGAGGCGGTAGCCGCCAAGCTCCTGGCGACGGTAGCGTGCCGGCGTGCCGGCGGCGCTGAGCATCCAGCGGTTGCTCTGGTTGGCTTCCGCCGGCTTGCACCAAAGAGCAATGCTGACGCCTCCCGGGTGGAAGAAAGGGGCGACGGCTGGAGAAACCACGCCGCTGTCACCGAAGAAGGGGACGGTGGCCGGGAAGGTCGCGCCCCCGTTGTTGCAGCAGAGGATCTTGCCGCCGCGCCCCGAGACGACGGTTCCTCCTTCCGGTCTGAGCCGGCAGTCGTTGAGCGAGGAGTCGAGGAAGTACCCGTCCTTCTCACGTTCGAACTCCCAGCACACCAGCAGGTCGCCGACAAGCCGGACCGGTTGCCAGGGCATGCGGTTGCCGTACCCGGCGCGAGCGTCTTCGTAGCGTCGCTGCGGCGGCAGCATGCCGAGGTCTTCGGGGATGATGTCCGTCACGCTTTCCGGTGCCCAGTCGCTGCAGAAGACGCGCTTGATCGCGTTGACGAAGCTGAAACCCGTCCCCGTCGTGGGCTCGATGTAGTGGCCCTCGCCGAATTCGGTCCAGTTGTCGAAGACCACCATCCTGCTGTCCCAGCGCTCGGCGGCCTTGGCGTCAACGAGTTCCTTGGCGTCGCGACAGGCGGCTTCGAAGGTCTGCACTTGGGGGGTGGCGATGTACCAGCCCCTGCCGCGTTTGACGGCGGAGGCCCAGGCCCGGGTGTCCCAACCCATGACAACATTGGGGATGTCGGGGACGTCACCCGTGCAGGCGTCACGGTCGATCCACGTCTGCTTGTAGCGGCTCAAGACGTCTGCGTAGTCGTAGTAGGCCAAGCCGGCCGGGTCGACGCCGGCGGTGGCAATTCCCTTGGGACGCAGGCAATAGCCCGTCACTCCGTCCCAGCCGCTTGCCACAATCTCCGGGCCGAGTTTCTGGCTGGCGGCGCTCATACACGCGAGAATCCGCATCCCTTTGAACCCGGCCACCCGGCATTGAGCGCGCATTCTGTTCAGAGCGTGCCGCGCTTTCTCGGGGCCACCGAGTTGCGCAATGAGCGCCCGGGCACGATAGACAAAGAAGATCGGGTGGTTGTCGATCTTCAGGTAGGACGGGTGAGTGAAATAGTTCTCGAGCCAGAAGGGCATGAGGTTCTCAAGCAAGTCAGCTTCGTCTTCCACGGGCGTGCTGCCGCTCGTCCACATGATGGTGAAGGTGAACATGTCGCGGTACCTGGCGTTGTAGAGGCCTTCGTGGATGGCGTGTCCGGATGACTGCTCGATCTCGGCTCCCAAGCCCCTTCGATACCAGCAGTAGATGAAGCCGTTGATGCCGTGTTCCAGCGCGTACTTGATGTGCCAGTCCGCGACTTCCGGAGCGCCTTCGTCGTACCAACCGATGGCCGGTCGACGTTCGGGCCAGGGCTCGATCTTGTTCCAGCTGTTCCAGGACGCCGGGCGTTCCTGCCAGAGCGGGCAGTAATGCATCAGGCTGATGTAATCGGTTTGCGCGGGCCGTGGCTTGGGGACGTAGTCTGTGTCAGACAGCTCCGGCAGCGGCTCGACGACGAGGGCGAGATCCCGGGTCTGCGTCTCCGCCCCTGCCGCGGCGACCGCGACACACACGGTGTACGTGCCGGGACGCCCGACCCGGACACGCCACGTGGCCATGTCGAAGTCGTCCATGCCCAGATAGGGAAGCGTGTGCGTCGTTTCTCCGACGATTCTGATGCCCGCCGGGGCTGTCAGTCGAGCCGTGATGCCTTCAACTTCGCCCCCGACGTTCTGGAGGCCCATGACCACGGTTTCTTCCCGGCCGGGGCGCAGCTTGGCACGCCCGGCGGCCAGGGATCGGATGTAGAATAGCGGCGTCCCGATAGGGCGGTCGGCCAGGGTCAGTCGTCGGATGGCGATGGGACCTTTGCCGCCGCTGAAACTCAATGACAATCGCCGCAGCGTGCCGGTCCAGGCATCGGCCAGGACGCCGGAAACCACGGTCGGACCGCCATCGACTCGGGGCTGGAAACTCAGGGAGCCAACGCCTTCGTCGCTCACGATGCCGAGGTGTCCGGTCCAGCCGGGCCCGGGCGCCGTGGTCTCCAGGCAAACGAACGGGAAGGGGGCGACCTCACAAGCCAACGCGGGGCTCAGCAGCATGGCAGCTGCCGAGGGGAACGTACACATCACGGTGTCCCCGCGAACAGTGCACTTTGCGCCGTTTGTCCCCTGCCAGCCTACCCAGCCGCCTTCTCCGCCCAACACGACCGGCACAGGATGGCCCTTTCCGTCCATCCCGGAGGATCGGCGTCCGGAGAGCATGCCCTTGTCCGCTGCAGGCGTTTTGGCGTCTATGGACAGCTCCCTCAAGGTCGCCATTCGCTCAAGGCCGGGGTTGCGGATTTCCAGACGGTCCACAATGCCGACGACCGGGCCGATCTGTAGAGGGTTGGCCCCGGGACGGATGGCCCCGGAGCGGACATTCTTGAAGGTCTCGCCGTTGACGTTCATGGTCATCGTCTGTCCAGACCACGCAGCATGGACCTCGTACCACGTCCCCGGCTGCACGACCGGCCCCCGCAGGCGCGGCTCCCAGCGGCCTTCGACCTGGACGAAGAACGACAGATGACTCCCCTCCTTGCGCCAGTCGACGCGGAGGATGTACTCACCATCTTTCATGGCCAGAACATGCGTATTCTGTCCAAGCTCGTCCAGGCGGAAGCGGCACAGGATTTCCAGTTCCGGGCGCAGGCGCAGTTCGGGGGTATCGGCCCATTCCAGGCGCGTCCCCGCGGCCAGACCTTCCTCCTCGCCCGTCGTCGTGAACGTGGGAGTGCCGCTGCGCAGCTCCAACTTGGCGCCCGATGGCGAGCCGGTGCCGTTGAAGTCCCAGCGAACCGCGGCACGCAGCGGGATGCCGAGACAGGCTGAAGCAAGTAGAACGCACGGCAATGCATGACGGAACATCATTGGTCATCTCCCGGTTGGCAGCCAAGCTCGCGGCGCCTTGCTTGCGGGCGGGAACAGAGCGCACGGCGCAACGTAAGGTACTCCTGTCTTCCTCGTAGCGCCCTTCACTTTGTGGCCAATTAGGGCTATCGGGGTCAGACACTGTATGGCTATGCCAGTTATAGCCACGACTGGGATAGGCGTTGCCAGTTAGATGATCTTAGCTTGATGTATGCTACCGAGGAAAAATGATCTAACGTTCACAGCACCGTCCCGGGCCATATCGTCGGTCTCGCGAATCTCGAATCGCTTCATGTCTGACCAGCGCGCGGCTTTCCCCAGCCATTCCGCGTCGCCCACTGCGATCGCGGAGCTCCAGAAGGATTGCCTCCCGATCTGCTCCGTTCGGCACAACATGTCGTCCAGCGTGCTCTTGTACCAACGGGCAAACGAATCCCAGTCCGGGATCTCAAGTCTGTTCAGCAGTGTGGCTTGGTTGACAATACGGTACCGCCGTCTTCTTGGTTGGGAACCATTGCTTTTCCTCACCACAGTCGTTTGTAGCTGATCTGGCCGAGGTAATCGAGGATGCCGCAGAAGTCTTTCAGACTCGTCCAACGTCGCTCTGATCGTGCCAGTCTCAGGCGGCGTTCCTTGAAGTCGTCCCATGGGATTGGGGGCTTGCTTGCGAGGTAGAAGACCGGGTCGAACGGCGTCCAATTGATCGGTTGGGCGCCCACGAACTCGTATACGTTGGGGTGGCCGAAGAACTCGTCGCCGTAGTCGAGCCAGAGCTCGTACGGCCGCATCAACTCGGGGACGTGCGTCATGCAGTAGGACCGGCTGCCGCCGAGAACGGAGTGCCGGTCGGACATGTCCTCATAGGAGAACCCGGCGTAGGCGTTCTGTTCCGCGTGGTACCGCGGCAGCCACGTTTCCTGGTCTTCGTAGCGTCGGCGGTGTGAGTGTCCGGAACTCCACGGGCGGTAGGCGCGCCGGAATTCGCTGGACGCGATCTGGGCCTGCATGCCGATCACCTGAATGGCGGCATGGTAGGACGCCCACCCGAATGTCTGCGGATCTCCGAACTTCTGTGCCAGGCGTGCCATGCAGACCGCGCCGCCATGGATGATGTTTGTTTCCTGCAGGCCGTTGCCGACGCGCTTGCCGCCGAAGGTGTCCCAGGTCCCGCAGATCTGCCAGTCGTGTGTGTTGCGTGATGCGTTGTACAGCAGCTTCACTGTCTCGTAGTGTTCTTTTACGAACGCATAGTCATCGAACTCGTGGGCATAGCGCCAAGCCACGTAGATATGGAGTGCTTCCCAGCAGGCCGTGTCTGTGCCACAGCGGTAGTGCGGTCTGAAGCCCACGCGCAATCCGGTGTGCGGGTTCGTGATGCTGAGCATCGGCGTGCCTTCTGCGTAGAACAGGTGCTTCCGGGTCTGAGTCTTGAGCCCGGCCGCGACCTGGTCACGCAACGGCTGCTTGAGCAGTGGGAGCGCACGCAGCGTGTTGGTCAGGAGCGACTCCGAAGGGCCGATGCTATAGAGCAGTTTCGTGTCGTCGAGGAACGGGTGCCCTTTGCGCCAGAGCTCCTCTATCACGACATTCAGGTCCTTGCGGACCTCAGCTGCTTCCGCCGTTGTTGCCTGTTCGACAACTCGGACTTCACGCACGAGGTGAAGGAGGCCGCTCAGCCTGATGCGCAGTTCGGCGCTGTTCTCGACGGCAAGCAATGGGCCGTGCAGCGTGCCGTACTGCAGGTCGCGCGTGGCTTGGCCGGTCGCTATGCCGATGTTGCCGGCGCTCTCCGCCAGTACCAGGGCCGGGGGCAGAAAAGACAGCTTAACGGCCTCTGTCCCCCAGTCGTCGCGGAGGTCCAGGTGCTCGAACTGGTCGCGGATGGTCACGTGGTCGGCGCCGTAGTCGACCTTGGCTGTACGCACCACTTCTACCGGCGCCGCCGTCAGCGCCTGGGACCAGAACCGGCAGCGCTGAACCACTTCTGCCGGCAAAGCATCATGCCAACCTGCGGTTGCCTCAGGGGCTTGCAGCGTGATGCCGTACAGTGGCATGCCCTGTACCGTTCCTGCGTCTCCGGGGAACTCGAACTGCAGCGCGCCGTCACCGGTTTTGACTCGGGTCGGGCGGTTCTCCAGCACAAACAGGAACGGGACATCGAACTCTTCCCAGCCGTTGGCGTTGCTGAACCAGGCCAAAACCCAGTTGGCTGCCATGTCCGATCCTGTGAGCCCGACCTTGGCCGGTGTTGTCCTGACGCCGTCCGCGGCTCTGCAGGCTATGAAGGTCGGTGGGCCGATGCCGAAGTCTGCCATACGATCGAACACCCTCAGTTTCCGTGCGTTCGTCTGCACGCGGTACGCGGGATTGGCATTGGATACGCTGAAATCCATCGTGACGCCGTCCGGGTAGGTGTATCGGTAGGTGCGACCGGACCAGGTCGCGCGCGCTGATTCCAGCTCAAAGCTGTCGCGATTGCCGTCGCCAGGTGTCACGTACCCGTAGAACCAGGCATCTTCCCAACCGGCGGGCCAGGTGATCATGTCCGGACGCAGCACTGGTCGCAGCGGTGTGGCGCGGACTTGAGTAGACACGAGCAGTGGTGGTGAGTTTTTGCCCAGCACCGTTGCGCACACCAGGCCTCCGCGGACTTCGGTCCGGTACTCCTTGAAGGTCTTCTTCCCGAAATCGCAGAGCCCCGGACCGTAGGCACCGATCACGGCGTCGCTGACTCGGACCGGCAAATCGCCACTGTCCTGGATCTCCGGGACTACGGGGACGGTGAACGTCAACCGGTTGCGCACCGTGAAAGGCGCTGTGCCGCGCCAGAGCTCCTGGCCGTCAGCAGTGAACGCCAGCTCCGCACGGTACCTGCCTTCTGTGCTCGGCGCCTCGAAGCGTAGCAGGGCTTCCGCGTGACCGGCACTGCCCGTGCAGCGAGCGGGCGTTTTGCGCGTCAGGACGTTGCGCCCATCCTTGTCGTAGACATCAAGGATGATCTCGCCCGCGTGCGTCGACCCGTGCAGGCTGAACAGCTCCGGCTTGACCACGATCCGCTCGCCGGGCTCGTACCGGCTCAGGTGCTCGGCCGGGGTGAGCAGTGTCCGGATTGCGTCCGCACCGTCGCTCTTCAGAAGGAGCCTGCCGAAGACAGGGCGGTACTCTCTCAGCGCGGGCCAGCCGCCGTAAGAGCCGAACAGGCACTTGCTTGTTACCTTCACCCGGATTGCCAACAGATTCCTGCCGGCTTTGAGCGCGCCGGCAGGCAGCGGCAGACGCTGGTGAACGTAGTACTTGCTCTTGGGATTCCTCTGCTTGCTGCTCGGATACTTCTTCGCAGGTATGGTGAACAGGGCTTCCGGGTCGCCGAAGGTGACGGCTTTCTTCCCGTTCAAGTACACTTCCTCAAACGAAGACAGCTGGCCCACATCCAGCAGGATGTCCCGGTCCTCCCACCCCGTTGGCAGCTCGAATCCGACTCGGTACCAGACCCAATCACCATCCCGGCCCACGCGCAACTTGTTTGGCGTCGCGGGCTCAGCCCAGTCTGTGTCCGGGAAGTTGACATTGGCGTACTCGAAGTTGTCTCCGATCTTGAGCCGCCAGCCGTCGTTGAGAAGCAGTGGCTTGCCGCTCAGGCTGTGAGGCAAGGCGGCCATGGTTTCCTCCGTCAGAAGTGTCCCATCGCTTAGCCTGACAGCGCCCGGAACTTGCGCGTGCGCTTCGAATTGCCGCAGACCGTGCAATCCGGCTTGCAGGCCCGTAACCCGGACCTTCCTCGTGTTGATCGGTTCGAACGAGACGGTGACTCTCGAGCGGTCTGCCAGACGTTCGACGCGTTTGGCCACTATCGCTTGCCAGGTCGTGCCGTCGAAGTACTGCAACCTATAGTCCCTGCCGTACTCGGCCGCCGCCGTCTGGTGGACCGGATAGAGGACGATCCGCGAAACCGTGTAGTCTCGAACAAACGCGATCTCCAGATGGGCTTCCTCGCCTTTCTTGACCGCCTTCAACCAGGGGGTGCGCCTGTCCCCCTCAAGCGCACGGAACGCTTTGTTGACGGCCGCGTCGTCGCTGCATACGGGGCGGCCGCCATTGGCCACATTTGCCACGTTGCGCCATTCCCAGCCCGGCGGCACGGCGGCGTCACAGAGGCCAGTGCAGTAGCACACCGAAACCGATAGTGCAGCGAGTAGACCCCTACTGTGTTGCCCGATGGTTACGCGCATGGTAGTTATTCCTTGAGGCCCGGTAGGCCCGGTGCCGCTCCCACACATCTCACTGGTAAAGCGATGATTATACCTCGCCAGCGGCCTTCTAACGTTATTACATCCACTCTTCTGTCGTAAAAATACAACCTCGTTCTAGACCCTTCAGGGCCGCTTCCGGCACTGCGTTTCGAACGCGCCCAGATCGGGTGCCTGTCCGTTCCAGGGCAGGCCGACGTCGGCACCCGCATCGACCAGGCGGCCGGACGGGGCCAGGTGCAGCCCGATGTCAGGCAGGGCTCCGTCCGGACCCCGAGGGGCCATGGCGGCGGCCAGCAGCTCACGCCTGTTCATGTTCACGAAGTCCGAAGTAAACACTCCGATACCGTTCCAGGTGTTATAGGTGTCGTTGACTTCAGGACTGAAGCTGGTCACCTCGTGGCCGTCGACGTCAAACGCGATGGTGTTCCTGACGGTGTGCGGCCTACCGTCGTTGAGCTGTATCTGGACAGGATTCCCGCCCTTGGCGTTGTTGACGAGTGTGGCGTTCTTTATCACCACGCCGCCCGGGCTGCCGTTGCCGTTCTCATCGATGCCGAAAGCCTTGTTGCCAAAGGCGACGACGTGGTTCAGGATGAGTTCCGCCGCGTCCTGGCCCAGCTTGAAGCCCAGGCCGTCACCCCGCCACGGACCCCGGACCGCGTCCCTCCACTCGGAGCGGAAGAACCCATTGTCAAATGACCAGCAATGCTCGATCAGCACCGGGTGAGTGGCATGCCAGAAGTCGTAGCCGTCGTCGGAATTGCTCCACGAACGGAGGCCGCGGAACACATTGCCCGGGCCCAGCGTTTTGAACTTGGCCCCGAAACCGTCGGCATCCTCTCCGTTTGTCTGCGAATCGAAGTTGTGATACGAGTCGCAGTTGAGCACTAGGTTGCTGCTGGGGGTCGCCCCCTCCTTCCCCGTGATCTCCAGACCCGATGCTCTGTTGCCACGCAGCACCAGCAGTTCGAAGACGTTGTGTGAGCCATACACACGCACGCCGTAGTACGGCGCGTTCTGTATGGTCAGCCCCTTGATATGCCACCAGTCGATGCCGGCACCCACGTAGATGCCCAGCGCCTCGCTGGTCCCGGCCACCGTGTCGTCTTCCCGGGGTTGAGGCGGGTTCGCGTGGCGCGGATTGCGGCTGAAGTCGAGGATGGGGCTTTCGGCGCCGTAGGACCAAAGGCGGATCGGGCTGCCGCTGGCGCCCGCCTTGCTGACCTCGACGCTGTGGTCGAGCATGTACGTGCCCCCGCGGACGTAGATCGTGTCGCCCGCGGCGGCCACGTTGATCGCATGGCAGAGGGTGCCGAAGGGGCCATCGAGCGCGCCGCCGTTGTGATCATCGCCGTCCGTGGCGACGTAGTACGTATCAGCCAAGGCTCCGCAGACGAGCATGAGGAGCAGCCCCAGAGCCACAAGCCGATGGACGACGGGTTGAGCGAATTGGATGGGCATGCCCGTATCTCCTGCTATCGGGGTCAGACACTGTATGGCTATGCCAGTTACAGCCACGACTGGGATAGGCGTTGCCAGTTAGATGATCTTAGCTTGATTTATGCTACCGAGAAAAAATGATCTAACGTTCACAGCATCGTCCTGGGCCATATCGTCGGTCTCGCGAATCTCGAATCGCTTCATGTCTGACCGGCGCGCGGCTTTCGCCAGCCATTCCGCGTCGCCCACTGCGATCGCGGAGCTCCAGAAGGATTGCCTCCCGGTCTGCTCCGTTCGGCACAACATGTCGTCCAGCGTGCTCTTGTACCAACGGGCAAACGAATCCCAGTCCGGGATCTCAAGTCTGTTCAGCAGTGTGGCTTGGTTGACAATACGGTACCGTCGTCTTCCGCCGAAGAACTCCGGCCACGTCCCGTAGGGCCACTGCGAGGGATGCTCCACGGCCCCCGCCCGGACCATGTTCAGGTCGATGTACAGAAGGCAGCGCCCAAGATGGCCGCCGCTCTGGATTCGCGTCGAGTGGAAGCGATTGCTCCAGAACGAACCGTCGCACCGCCGCGCCAGGTTGTAGTGTTGGGCGACCTCCCCGTGGACAAACTGCAGCGCCTCGGAGATCTGCGGCGTGCCGCGATCACCACTGGTCAGCAGCAGGTGGGTGTGATTCGAGGTCACCATCCACGAAAGGACACGTACGTTGAACCGCTTCGTTGCCTCGAACAGGTACAGACGATACATCCGCCGGTACTTCTCGAAGCGGAACCGGTACTGCCGGTTGTGACAGCGGTGCGTGATATGGTAACACGCTTGCCGCTCCCAGTGACGACGTCTGCGAGGCATCAGCGGACCCCTTCATGCCTGAGGGAGTTAGATCACTTTTCGCTTGCACGAGAAATGCCTCTAACATACCATAAGTATACTATATCATCCATTACGGCTACTCCATCAGAAACGGCTACAGTATCTGACCCCTACCCACTTGCCGCTCCCAGTGACGACGTCTGCGAGGCATCAGCGGACCCCTTCATGCCTGAGGGAGTTAGATCACTTTTCGCTTGCACGCGAAATGCCTCTAACATACCATAAGTATACTATATCATCCATTACGGCTACTCCATCAGAAACGGCTACAGTATCTGACCCCTACCCACTTCCTCCAGCAGAAACGGCTACAGTATCTGACCCCTGCCCAAAGACCAGCGCGGTTTCGGGGTCCATCCGCGGCCAGCCCTGCTGCAACGCGCCGGCGACGACTTGCGGCGAGACCACGATGTCAATACCGGGCAGTGGCTGAGTCTGCCGCCGGATCCACGCCTGCTGCTCACACCGCAGTCCCTTCTTCGCCAAAGTCGCCCGATCTTGGTCCTTGATGATGCGCCCCAAGATCTCGGGAAAGCGACGGCTGAGTTGACGGGTCTCGTCGATCACTTCAGCCAGCATTACGTTCGAAACAGGTAGAAATAGGTTGACTTGGCTGTTGCCTTGCTCTAACTTCATCTTGATCATGGCGTTGTTCTCCTTGTTGTCTAATCTGACTTAACTAACTCAAGGAGAGCACGTTGTGGTCATACATTCAAGTGCCAAGCGGCACCATCGTCACCTTTTCTATCAGAAGCCAACCCTTTTCGCAGCAGGTCTCTGCTAAAGGACATCCTATGACAGCTGTTAAACTAATACAAGAATTTCCAAAACAGAATATGCAGTTACAAAAAGCACAACTTGTATTTCTCTTTTCAATCATAGCTGGTTTTCTATTTTCGACAACATCGCATGCCTTTACAGTTTCGCCTCAAGCTAAAAATGTAATTGTCACCTGCAAAGAAAATAGAGGTAGCATAGCTGACATCAATCGACGTATCGCGGCGAATGAACTGGCGCACTATTTAAAACGAATAACCGGGATAGAGATTTCGGTAAGAGACACTATCTCAAAAGAAGAGACAGCAGAATCAAACGTTATATTTGTTGGACCATCGGAGTATACAGACCAACTGAGACTTGGTCGAGATCGTTACGATTTCGGTGCCGGAGGTTTTATGATTAAGAGCGAGGCGGACAAGCTAGCGCTTCTTGGTCATGACACTAACTGTGGCAGTGTAATCGGAGTGCGTATGTTTGGTGAAACCGGAACATATTATGCGGTGACAACGTTCCTTGAAGGATTCTGTGGTGTCAAATGGCTGTGGCCGGGGCCTGGTGGTACTGTAATTCCCAAACAAAAGACTATCAAAGTTCCCAATATAGTACAACGTTCACGTCCGGCTTATTTAGTTCGTTACAATACCCCTTACGGTTCATGCCACAATCATCAGCCCAATAAACAAACACAGTATAACAAAGGGCCCCGTTTTCATGATTGGTCTTCGTTTCAGAGACGCCACGGCATGGGGCGTTCAATATTTGGCACAGTGGGACATTTTGGCCCTGTCCTGAAACCTGAGGACTTTAAAGAACATCCGAATCACTTCTCATGGTACAATGGAAAACGTCAACCATGGCACGGACGCGTATGGGAAAAGACAACGCTTTACGACACACATGGTCAAGTCTGCCAAAGCAATTCTGCCGTTGTTGATTTTTTCGCGAAACATTTCCTCGCTCGTGGAGAAACAGTAAAAGGAGGATTTGTCAAGAATATCTATTTCTCACTCACGCCTAACGATGGTTGGTCTTTTTGCCTATGTGAAGAATGCAAACAGATGGATGGTAATATTGCTCCATGGACGAATAAGGATAAAGGTTACGGGGTTATAGCCGGAAAAACTTACAATGAACAAATTGGCGGTGTGTCAGACTTGTCAAACCGAATATGGACATTTAACAACAAAGTAGCCAGAAAAGTAGCACAGGAAAATCCAAGCCTTCTGCTTGCGTGTTTAGCTTATGCAAGTTACACAAAGCCACCCGAAAACGTGTTTTACATTGAAGACAATCTCATGCCCTTTGTTGTTGATACAAAATGCTTCAACCAGGAAACATCCCAATTTGAAGAAGGCAAAAAGTCCTTTTTGGGATGGGCTAAAAAAGCCCGGCATCTTGGTGTTCGCTCCTACTATTTTTCATTTGCCAGCAGGCCGCACCGAATGGTTGAAACCATACGTTTCCTTTCCAATGCCAATTACATTATGCATCGCGCAGAAACAGCCCAAACCTGGGGTTTTAACTGGATTCAGCGTGTCGCTCTTCTCAAATCCCTTTACAATCCAATGCTTGATGTTGACAAATTGATTAGAGATTATTACAATGCGGCTTATGGTCCCGCAGCGGAGCCAATGATGAAATACCTGGCGTTGCAAGAACAGGTTTCTATGAGATATAATATCTATGCTAGCTTCGGGGCACATGCACTTGTAACTAAGAACTGGAGCCGACAGGTTAGAAGAAAGCTGCGAAGGCATCTTGATGATGCGTTGAAATTGACAGCTGACACGGAATGTGAACCCCGAGCACGATTTACAGAAGAATCATGGGAAATGTTAGATAGCTATTGTGAACTTGCTACGGAGCTTGAAAAACTCAAGGCCATGGGCTTTCCCGTGCCATACTTTGAGCAAATCGCGAATTGTGACAGCCCCCAAGAAGAAACAAAGAGTACGATAAGTAGGGCTGCGCAACAATGGAAAAGACTCAAAACAGTGATGAAAACAGTTGAGGCCAAGAAAGGCTGGTCAGTTCCTTGGTTCAGTCATTATGTGCAGGCATCGAATCGTGAAGGGAAAGTTATCTACACATGGGGCAAGCTTATAGATAACCTCTATGAGCAAGTACTTATGAATGGAGGCATCGCTCTTCCGGCAATTTGGTCATTTGAGATTGATCCAAAGGAAATCGGCCGCAAGGAAGGTTGGTTCAACGTCGCACGCAATATAGATGAATGGCAAAAACTGCGCACCGATTCCACTTGGGAGAAACAGGGATATGGACGCAAGGCATACCCAGAAAATGAAAGCTCTGGCTACAACGGAAAAGCATGGTATCGTACGACAGTCAGAATCCGATCCGATAGAAACGGTCGTAAGGCATGGATTGAAATAGGTGCGGTCGATGAAAGCTGTACGGTATGGTTTAATGGCAAAGAAGTTGGAGCATTTGATTATTGGATCCAGAATGATAGAAGTTCTTGGCAAAAGCCAAAACGTTTTGAGATTACTGATGCCATAGAATACGGGAAAGAGAATACTATTGCCATAGAAGTTGAGGACAAGAGTGGCTCTGGGGGGATATGGAAACCATGTTTCATTCTGTTTGAGCCGTTAAACAAAAAACTAAAGGCATTGGAAACCGGCTCTTTTGAAGATGGGAATTTACAGCCATGGTCTATAAAAGGACAAGGTGAGCATTCAGCAAGCATAGAAACGGAAGAAGGTAATAATCACCTTCATGTGATTATTGAAAAGGAATCCCACTTAAGTTTAAACCATCCCCAGCTGCGACGACATGCATTACCCCTGGATCAAGGAGAAGACTACCGTTTTCAATTTAGGTTGCGGGGACAAGAGGATACTTATTCCCGCCATCAGCCTCCGGTTCAAATACGTGTCAGTTATTGCCCTGATGCTGTAAACACCAGTAACGAAACAGTGCATTTTGACTGGTTTCGGTATCGCCCAACCAATGAATGGCAAACCAAATATATCATGTTGCGATCACCGGATACAAATAGATGGAAGAATGCTGTTATAACATTCTTCTTTTCCCGTTCAGGAAGATACGATATTGATGATGTACAGATTGAGTCATGGTAGAGAAAGTGCTAACGCTGTAGGGATTATGTGTCGCTGTGCCGACACATAGTCCTTTGTTGAACTGAGCCATTCGTTACCCAGGGGGATTTCGTGCCAGCGCCCCTTACCCTTTGATAGCACAGCCAAACTTCGAGCGCAGAATTCGGTTGGATTCCGTAACCTGCTTGCCGCGTGGTCATAGGAACTTCTCCTTGTCGATACCACGCTCGTCTGGCGCACTATAGTTGCGTGCGATCTCTGCTTTTTCCAGCTTTTCGCTCTTTTC
>JABHEG010000156.1 GCA_018676675.1 Lentisphaerota bacterium | reverse complement strand
TACACCCAGGCCGAAGCAGTGGTACAGTGCACTACGAGTGGACATGGTCGCATCCTCCATGTTGATCTTGTGGTAAGAACTAACATGGCGCGGCCTGTCCACTCACTCAACCATTCACGTACGCAGTTGCCGGAAGACCCCTATTTATCCACCAGATCCAGAAGGTACCGCGCCGGTGTGCTGATGCTGAACTTGCCGCCGGTGGGGTCACTCCACGCGCCGTTCAGCATGCCGGTGCATTTTACCTTTCCTTCCGGATCAGTGTAGAAGATTGGAGCGCCGCTGTAACCTTTGCCGGCGGGCGGGTTAACCAAGTAGGCGTTCTCCACCTGAACACCTTCCAGTTTGGCCGCCAGGCGAATCTCCTTGCTCGCGAGATGGACCACGGCGGTGATTGGCGAGATTTCGCCGCCTCGCGTACCCAAGCCCCCCGGGAAACCGGCAACCACCAACTTCGATGTGCGAGGCGGCGTCTCCAGATATAGCTCATCCGAGGAGATCGCGATGTCCGCCACCTCGTCAACTCCGCGTCCCGACAGGTGTAGTTTCAAGAGAGACACGTCGGTCTGATCATGATGTCGCCAAACGAGATGTTCACTTTTCCCGACGAGTTTGCCCAGTACGAACTGCCGCGATTCACCCTTGGGGTTCACGAAACCAAGCCGACTGCTTGGTCTCAAAATACGGGTTACGTGTTGTGCCGTAGCGAAGTAGTACTGATCTTTGTGAAACAGAAAGAAACCCGAGGCATTACCGTCTCGAGTCTTCGGCTCGATTTTCTCGGTCTCGATGTCCTGAATCAGAATCCGGTACTTGCGCCCGTCCTTTTCCAGCAGTTCCGGCTCCTTGTGAAGAACAGCAACTGCTGTCTCGAAGTACGTGTCCGAGCGACCGGACAAACCCGCGGGTTCCTTCGCTACGGCATTCACCCAGCAGAACAACAGCGCCGCGCTGATCAATCGTCTAGTACTCATGCTGAGACATCTCCTATTTCGTTTAGCTCTTAGCTTCCTTCTCATCGACCGGACGTGCTGGTTCGGCGTGTCTTCACTTCTTCAGTTCCTGAAGCAGCCCTGCCCCAAGCTCCTCCCCCTGAGTATGCCCATAGCCCATTCGGCGGTGGAACTCGACTAGCCCGAGCGCAAGGAAGCGATTCCGTCGGCACGTGGCAAGGCTCTTGGCCTTGGTCTTGGCACCCGCATTAGGGCCGAAGGACCTCACGGCATCGGCAACAGCCTTTGCCGCCCTGTAGTTGACATTCCTATTCAGTACCAGCCCGCACCGCGAGAGCTTCACGTAGTGGAACATGTCCGTGTAGATATGGAGCGGCATCGCTTCATCGAGATGGGCGGGAGACTCCCGATAGATGATGGTGAGCCCTTCCGCCTCAAAGAAATCCTCGTGCCAAATCGCCTCGAGTGCAACGGCTTCATCATGATAGAGCTGATGCGTCACTGTCGACGGTTGATGATCAGCCGGATCTCGCATGCCTCGACAGCCGAATGCAAGATGCTGACCGGACGTGAGAGCTTCTACTAGTCGTTCTGTCGTGCGAGCGGCGAACTGCCTCTCACTCGCCGGATTGCCTGCGGGCATCACTCCGGAATTGAGCAGTGGCAGAGAGACGATCTGCCGCACTTCATGTCCCCATGCAGACATCTTCGTTGGGGCTCTGGGGACGGGGGGCATGACCGCCAGATACCCGGTCCAGGTCTGCCCGCGCTTCCCATCGCGATACACGGCGAACACATCGTAGATCGGGTGATCACCAACGTTGACGACGTGGTGGATCTTCCCCCTCCCTCCGCCAGGAAGGACGGTGATCACGGGCGTCCGCTTCGTTGTTCCTTCGTAGAAGAGGTACTTCTCCACTTCCTTGCCGTTCGCGACGTAGTAGGCGTCGACCTGACGCGCCACCTTGACCCAGTGGTTGTCGGGGAGATCCGCGCCACTGAGGGCGAGGCCCTTTGGCAGGCGCTTCGAGAGCGTTAGCCGGTGCCAGCAGAGCTCAAACCGTTTGTCGTCGGAGGCCTTCGGTGGTCTCCGAATCATGCGCGCCTTTTCCTGCTGTTCGCGCCACGCGTCCCAGTCGACCCCTTTGACTTCGGCCACTTGATCAGGCGTGCGGTAGACGTTCACCTGCGGCCACCAGGCATTGGCATTCCCGTAAGCGAAGCGGACCTCGACTGCGACCGGTAGGGCCCGGTTATCGAATCCCTCCGGGTGGAAGTAGAGAATTGGTTTTGCGCGTATCCCAGAATCGGGTGGCATATCCTTGACACGCAAAGCAGGAATTCGAGCAGGTCTGCCCGACGCCTTGTCCGTGTAGATGAAGTCCGGCATCTTCTGCGCGAACGCAACTCCCTTGGCCCAGTCGTAGTCGCTTACACCCCACTCGTGTACTGCAATTGGCTGGGGCCGCCACATGTCCGCTACTGTCATGGACGCAGCGAATACAGTTAAGACAACGGCGAGTATCACTATCCTGGGACTACCCATGGCAAAGCTCCTTTCTGCCGAATGGGTGGGGCTGCTGCGCTGCGCCGCCAGAGGGAGCGACCGGCGGCGGTGCGGCGTCAGCCAGCACCTATTGGTTGGGCTTCCTGCTCGGATTGAGGGCGTTTGCCTCCTCGTTCCCAATGTGTACTGCCAGAACGCGCTCTCGAGGCACGGCGATCCTTGTCTTCCGGGTCTTCAACTCGATAACGATCCAGTGCTGGTAGATCATCACCCAGACATCTTCCTTCACGGCTGTTGATGTCCCCGGCAGCCCTTTGTCGAGTCTGGTGTAACCTTGGATGTTGCCGCTGTGGTCGCTGTAATAGACCGATTCTACACGACCACTGTAGATTCGGTCCTCTGCAGAGGCGGGGACGCCGGTTGCCGCCACAACTATGAGTGCGAGTAGCAGTCTTCTCATGTCATTTCCTTTCTGGCCAACGCTGCGACGAGGGGCGCGAGATCTCGAGCGTCCCTCTCGATCGATTTGTTGTCCAAATATCTCTTCCGGAATGCGTTTCACCACCCGCTGCGCTGGAGCACACAGAGACACGGAGAAGGCGGAAGAGGAGATTGTCGGATTCCGCATCCGGCTTCCAGCCGAACGCGAACTCCGCCAATGTTCTTCCCTTCTGGAGAGCACGGAGCAACAAGGCTTCTCTCTCGTGTTCTCCAAACCAGAAGCAATGTGGCGAATGCGTGCTGCCGGTTCGGCGGCGGCGCGTATACGCCACATTTCTATGTTCTTCTTATCTCGACTCCGTGCCTCCCGCGGTTTCCGTCTCAGCGGGCCAGCCGAGGCTGGCAAGTCCGGATTCCCATTCCCGGTCCGTTGGACAACGTTCTAGAGATTATGTGTCGCGCAGCCGGCACATAGTCCCTGTTGAACTGGGCCATTCGGGGTTGGGCTTGCGCATTCCGGGAATCTCTCCTCCTCATCTTGAGTTTACAGTAGGACGGAGAGACCCTGGGGGCAAGGAAATCGGGTGTTTTTGGGGCGGTAGAGAGGGATTTGGCCAGGGGACAACGCGCCCGGGTGGCGGAGTGTCTGAAGCCCGGGTGGATTGCTGGAGATTATGCGAAGAGAAGGAGAGAGAGTGCCGGAGGCCCTCGAATGCCGGGGAAGAGGGCTCCGCGTCGCCAGGCTGTGCGTACGGTGAGTTGCGGGGCCTCGCAGAACGGACAGCAGTCGCGAGCGTTGCGGGCCTGCGCCGCAGGAATGAGGTCTTACAGGGCGTCTGTGAGATCAGGTCCAAGTTGCAGTCTGAGAGCGTGAATACGTGAGAGATTTTCTTTTGGGGGGCAGAGCCGCTGTCTCCGCCACATCGCGACACTCGAATTCATCCATCCGGATCCCTTTGGCATTCGCCGCATGCCTCCGTTGCCTTTCTCGCATGACGGGAAGCAAAATCCCATCAGTCAGTTGCCTGATATCTCCATTTGCAGGTCAGAAGTCAACAATGGAGAATCTCCTTTCCGGCTGTATCTTCCGGCCATTCGCTCCTTTCCTCGAAGAAGAGGCCGACTGGACTGACATGCGTCCGGGCTCCACGCGTAGAGGCCTACGCTACCAAATCACCGCAGAAGAGCGGCCAAGGTCGCCTCCGATGGTCCTTAACCGGAACGTTGCTGAGTAAAGGCAGAACACCAATGAAGAACGCCATACCGGATGCCATTGCCCTAACGCTGTCCCTCCTCTTCGCTTCGAGCTGTGTTTGGGGGATTTCCCTAACCGACGCCACCGGCGTCAAGGTCATTGTGACGCCCCGGAAGAGCTCCGAAAATCTGGACGAGGCCGCTCGTGAACTGCAGACGTTCCTGGGAGAAGTGACGGGAAAAGGGTACTCAATAGTCTCTGAACCGGACATTGCTCCGGGACAGAAAGCGATCTTCCTCGGCAACACGGTTGCAGCCGGGAGCGTCAATATTGACGTCTCTTCTCTACCGACTCAGTCATGGCGGATAAAGACCTTTAACGGCGGCATCATCATAGCAGGCGGCGGGCCCGGCGATGCCGGGACACTGCTTGGCACGTACCGTTTCCTGGACAGGCAGTTGGGGGTGAAATTCTACGCTTGGGATTGCACCGTTGTGCCAAAGAAAGCGGAATTGGCGATCCCTGAACTGGATATCGCGAAGAATCCGTCGCTTGAGTATCGGCACGTCTATGACGGGCTTTGGCATTCCCATGGCAAGAGGGGGCGCAAGATATCGAGAGAGAAGAGGGCCCTTGTTACGTTCCTGAGGCGCAACGGCAACTCAAATGCTCTGAAACCGCCAACACCACGGTTCAGCCACTCCCGGCAAATCAAGAGGAATAGTCACAACTTCTATCTCTATCTTCCTCCTGAGAGGTACTTCAAGGAACATCCGGAGTACTACGCCATGGACACAAGTGGCGTGCGCACAAGCCGTGCCGGGCACCAGGTCTGCCTGAGCAATCCAGACGTCAGGAAGATTGTGCAGGAGACGATATTGGCCAATATCGCCAAGGACCGCCAGGAGAAGCCTGTTGGGTATCCGACTGTGTACGACTTCTCGCAGGAAGACTGCTCCAGCTACATGTGCAAATGTCCGGAATGTGTGCGTATCATCGACAAGTACGGCGGGTTCGAACGCTATGGCGACTCCTCGTTGTTGTTTGATTTCCTGAACCCGATTGCTGCGGAGGTCTGGAAGAGATATCCCGACGTCTATCTCCGTACGTTCTGTTACGTCTCAACAGAAGAGGCGAACCCAAACATAAAGCCAGCGAAGAACATCGTCATCCAGTACTGCAACCTGTACTCGCGTTGCGACATATTCCGTCCGTTGACTCATCCGCATAACAAGGAACAACTCAGGAAACTGAGTGAGTGGGCGAAACAGACCGAAAATGTGCAGTTGTGGGACTATGGGAATATGGGCAACTCCCTGGCCATCGATACCATGGTTGACGCCATCATTGCCAATATCAGGCTTTATCGGGATATGAAGATCGCCGGATGTATGATGGAGTACGAGGAGGGGCAGTATCGTCCCCAGTCACTGGTCAACCTGCATTACTATCTGCTTTCTCAGCTGATGCTTGATGCGGATCAGGACGCAGAGGCGCTCATCGATGGCTTTATTGGTGCCTATTACGGTGCCGCATCCGAAGTGATGAAGACGTATTTGAGCAAGGTCCGCGGCGCGGTGAGGAATGAGCAGAAGCCTCTGATCTGGGAAACAGGCAGAGAGAATCGCCCCTACCAGACGCTGGAATTCATGGAGCAGTGCCGGAGGATGCTCCTCGATGCGATGACGTTGGTCGGCAACGACGAGGCATCCAGGCGCAGGGTCGCCCGGGAGCTCAACACAGTGGACTTCTGTTTGATTAAGTACCTCCAGAACAACCGAGGATCCTCAGACGTGTTGACTCTCGATCAGGCGATTGGTGAGTACCAAAGAAACATGATTGCTGCCTTCGACGGTCTACTGATTTCGCCTGCCGGTATCGAAGAGATGCGCAAGCGCCTGGATGATGAGATCAATGTCTTCAAGCTCAGAATCGCCCCCCCTCCGCAACTGGCGAATGTGCCTAGAGATGATCTCCGGTTTGTCGTTTATCCGGGTTTCAAACCCTATATCGATTGCGTGCGAGTCAAGGATGCGGACTCCTCGATGCCGGAGGTGATGCGGTACGTGAGCAAGGATCCCAAGAACCATCGTAAGCCACCGGTATTCGGCGTCTATGACAAGGTCTCCAAGGTCACGATCTCCAGGAAGATCGAGGATGTCCCGGCAGACGAGACGTATCATTGGTACGAGATTGGGAGGTACAGTATCGGCCCAAACACGATTCTCTGGGGACATGGGTCCTGGCACATGGGCGCCAGGCTGTATCCGTTGTATGTCCCTGCCGATGGTGTCGAGGGCAACCCCAATCTCTATGACGTTTGGGTGTCGGTCAAGGTGACGGGCCCCGCCTACGTTGACGGATCCCAGAAAGCGAATGCCATTAGCCTTGACAAGATTGTCCTGTGTCGGCCCCACAAAAACTGAGGCCCTGGCCCTGGATGCCTGGGGCCTACCTTCTGCACATGTAGTCTCGGAAGAACCAGAAAGTAGGACTGCCCCCACCTTCCCCAAGCGTGACAGAGGTCGTTTGCCATCAGTGGCAAACAACCTTGGGACAGCAGACTCGCCTACGACCGAGAGGGACGCTCGAAAGCTCGACTTCCTCATCGCAGCGTTGTTCATTGCCCGGACTTCCCGGCGGTTCCAGGTGTTCATGAAGCGGTCCCCGCAGGCGACGTTAGCGTTCCTGCTTGTCGAACCACAACAACCAGGTCAACCATGAGTTACACACACAAGTGCTTTGCTGAGTATGAACGGCGCCTTTTCCGGGCGATGGCGTCGATCCCGGAGCGCGTCCCGTGGACGGATTCGGGCAGCGCGGAAATCCAGGACGTGTTGCGCGGGTGTCTGGGGGTCCACGCAAACTGGACGCCGACGATCCGCACTGACTGCGTCCAGATCACTCGGCATGACGGGTTCACGATCGAGCATCTGCAGTCTCATTCCTGGCCGGGCGTGCGCGGCGCGGCACATTTTTACGTGCCTTGCGGAGCGGACGGACCACGGCCGCTGGTGCTGCTTTGCTGTGGGCATGGTCGAGGGGGCAAGCTGAATCTCGGGTACCAGGCGATGGCCAGGGCGATCGCGCGACAGGGTGCGCTGGTACTCGTCCCAGACAACATAGGGCAGGGCGAGCGGACACCGATGGGGCATGCGAATGTTGTCGCGCCGTTCGCCTGTGGGACGAGTCTGCAAGGTCTGATCGTGATGGAGACCCTCGGCTGGGTCGCCTGGGGGCGGGACGACGAACGAGTCGACACAACGCGCCTGGCGGCGGTCGGGAACTCCGGCGGTGGCCATTTGACCACATACCTAAGCGCACTTTGTCCGAATCTGGCTGTCGTGTCATCGTCCGGCCGGCCAACAACGAACGAGTTCGTGGCGCGTAAGGAGAAGAGACTGTGTCACTGCTCCATCGTGCCGGGGATTGTGGGCGAGCTGGAGATGTGGCAGATTCTCGGGTGCTTCGCGCCGAAGCCAATGTTCATTTTCCAGGGCCTGGGGGACTCGCTGTTCCCCCCCGACCTCTTTCATTTGACGGTACGGAAGCTGCGAACCGTCTACGGCCACATGGCCGCCCCGGACTGTTTCAGGGCAGCAATCGTTCCGGGGGAGCATTCGTGGGATGTGGGGCGGCGCGTTCTCCTTGCTGACTACCTCAAGGGAGCTCTGGACTTGCCCGGGGAACAGGAGGATCACTCGGTTGAGGCTGAGTCGCTGCTTGCGGTTGACGGGCGCTGTTTCGACGTTTGGCCTGACAGTGCTCTTGACACGGACAGGCTTGCCTGTCAACTCACAGGCGTGCAGGTTGAGCCTGATCAGCGGCTCTGGGACATCTACCCACCAGCCGTTGACGCGGCACGTCTCGAACAGATGACGGAACGAGGAGAGACCTTGCAGATCCTGGCCCAGTTCGAGATGTTCGTGAAGAGCGACAGTGTGATCACCGAAACAGGAGACTGAGGCGAGAATGCCGTAGCCGTTACCGTGGCCCTGGTCCTGGAGAAAGCCCAAGCATTCGGATACCACGGACGGCTATCGGCATTCGGCCCCGGAGGTCAGGCAGACGGGCAGGTCAGAGCCGCCCAGACAGGCCGTCGTGGTCGTGTTGTGAGCGTTCCTGCCAGGTCACGTTGAAGAGGTTGAGTCCCCCGAGGAGATTGATACCCCATTGGCCTTTTCGGTCGCGTTGGTCCTGGCTCTGGCGGACGTCCACAGCTGGGCGGGAGATCGGGCGCTTCACCGGCTGTCGACAGGCCCGGCGAGGGGGATGACATAGTGGGCGGGGCTTCCGGCAGGGGAGTGGACGGCATCGCACTGTGGGTTCAGGAGCCGGGCGAGTCGGCGGGACTGCTTTCTGGGCTACTTTCTCTTCCGCGACATTCCAGAACCGACTTATCTGCCCCTCCAGGCGTCCGGCTGGTTGAGCTGCCTGGAGGTGTGTTGTCAGGCTGATTGCCGCCAGACCAGTTGCGAGCAGTGTGTTGCGCGGTGTCATCATCGGTCTCCTTTTGCTGTGATGAGTAGGGCGATCTCGGTCGCATACAGCTCACTGGCGGCATGCGGACGGTTTCCTCTATGAAGGAATCGAGCCACGTTGGAATGAGCCCGTCGTTAGTCCGCTTCCTGCAGTTGGTTACAGGAGGCGAAGTGGCGGCGATGGATGGCGGGATTGCCTCTGTCCAGAATCTGGGTCTATGCGTTCATTGTACTTCGCTGTACAAGGGAAGGATGCGGTTTGTGTGCTAGGGTGTTCGCGTGGCTCTGTGACGTGATCCCACAGGTTTGGTACGCGGATATCGCAGAGCATGTTACCCAGTGATCGGCCCTGGGCGTCGGTTACGGCGTTGCGTTGAGGCGGTCCAACGGAGCAGGAGAAGCGAGATGTTCGGGATGCAGAAGGCCCTTTTTTCGAGGGGGTGCACCATGGTCGTGTTCTTGGTGTTGGGATCTCTCTCGACCGGTGCCCAACCTCACGCCAAGGCCAGTCGGTTGGTCCTTCCGGCGGCGGATGGCACGCTCACGTATACGCCTGTGGGGGCGCGTGGCGACAGGCTCCCCGATTTCTCGAACTGCGGTTATCGCGGCGGTGGTGTCGCCATACCCGATATTCCTGTCCGTTTGACTGTCGCGCCGATGCCCAATTTTGTGGACGCGACTGCCCGTATCCAGGCTGCGGTCGATGAGGTCTCCGCGCTACCGCCCGGCGCGGACGGCGTTCGAGGGGCGGTTCTGCTCACGCGCGGGGTCTACAGGGTTGCCGGAACCCTCGTCATTGCGGCCGATGGCGTGGTGCTTCGTGGTGAGGGGGACACGAAGGATGGGACGGTTCTGTTCGCGTCCGGGACCGGAAAACGGCCTCTCATTTCCGTGGCCGGACCGCGAGTGAAGACAGCCGGTCCTGCACCTGAACCGGTGCGGATAGCCGACGCCTATGTTCCAGTTGGCCGTCGATCGTTCGCGGTTGCGGAATCGGACGCCTTCGCGGTTGGCGACAGCGTGATCGTCACGCGCATGGTTAACGACGCCTGGATCAAGCACATTGGCATGGACAAGCTCAAGGATCTGGCTTCGGAGAAGCGTAGGCAGAGCACGAGGAACTGGGAACCACGCGGCTACTGCATTGGGTACAGGCGCACGGTTACCGGGATAAACGGAACAACCCTCACACTCGATGTCCCGGTTGTCTGTGCGATCGACGCGCGTTGGGGTGGCGGGAGCGTGATCAGACGGCGCGATAGCTTCATCAGGAAGGTCGGCGTGGAGCGGCTGCGGATCGTGAGTGAGTTCGACCGCGGAAAGACCGCCGCCAAGGGCAAGCTTGCGTACTTCAGTGACGAGGAGCACTGCCAGGCTGGGGTGAGGTTCGAGCGCGTTCGGGACGGTTGGGCCAGGGACATTGTCACGGTGCATGCGCCTACGTGCATTGGGCTGGGGCGGAATGTTCTGCACGTGACCGTTCAGGACTGCGCGTCGCTGGATCCCGTCTCGATCATCAGCGGCGGCCGCCGGTATCCATTCGGCGTGGACGGGCAGCAATGTCTGTTACAGCGCTGCTACACGGAGTCTGCTCGACACGGCTTTGCTTATGGCAGTCGCATTCCCGGCCCGAACGTCGTTCTCGATTGCCTGGCCGTCACCAACTACGGCGCTTCCGAGCCGCACCATCGCTGGGCGACGGGCGGGCTCTTCGATAACTTCTCGGGGCAACTGTTGATTGGGAATCGCGGCGCCATGGGGTCCGGCCATGGGTGGGCCGGAGCTGGTTTTGTAGCCTGGAACACTGAGGGCACCGCTGCCGTTCAGAGTCCGCCTGCTTCCCCCAATTTCGCCATCGGTCACGTGGGCAAACGCGGCGACGGGCCCTACAGCCGGATCAGCCCGCAAGGCCAATGGGAGTCCCACGGAGAGCATGTGGAGCCACGCAGTCTCTACCTTGCCCAGCTTCGGGCGCGACTGGGTGACAGGGCGGTGACCGGGGTGACGACTGAGACGCAGCGAGGGGGCACGGTTTACACGCAGATCAGAACTCGTTTCACGACTGGTCGGACGTGGAACTCAAGCTGTTTTCCCGACTGGGACGTCAGCTATCCGGATCCATGGGGTAGACGTCTGGGCACCAGGCCGCCAAACAGGTGAGTGTGCTGTTGTGAGTGTCTCCCAGTGCTCAGGGAAGCTCCCAATGCTTCTGAGGGATACTGGGTGGGGAGATAGAGGGCAAGCGGTGGCGACTCACCGTTCACTCCCCTATCTTCTAGCCGAACCGGCGACAGATGCCGCAGGCACTCCCTCGTGCTCTTACAGCCACCACTGAGGTCCTGAGATGCTGAGACTGACGCTCTTCTCGTCCATGGTTTTCGCCCCTCTCTCGTGGGCGCAGTTGCCGCACCTCGAACTGGCCGAGAAGGGCGCGCGTATCCCCTACGGCGCGGTGCAGAGCTACACGTTTACCCCGTCCGCAGAAGCGTCTTCTGTGCATTTGGTTGTGAGTCTACGCATGGACTCACCGAGATGCAGTGGTTCAACCCATTCGTTGCGATTGAGCGTGAACGGGAAGGAGCTGACGGCGGGGCCGAACCGTAGCAGTCTGCGTTTGCTCAACAAGCCGATGACTGCGGTCCTCGCCAGCGGGCTTCAGTTGCCTTGGCATGATCAGCGTGGGTGGCGTGTTGTCTACGCTCCCGATTTCACGGCCGCAGCTTCGCCGCGGGCTGGCTCGATGCAGGTCCGCAACGTCTCGCCGTATGAGCTGGTCTTGGATGTGACGGATCTGGTGCTCCGGGGCGCCGCGAACACGCTTACGGTGCAGCATCAGGGCCAGACCATGAAACTGCGAACGTACTTCCCCGAGTTCAATCCCTCACTCGATTTCGTTCTCGATGCCCTGCGCGTCGAATTTGCTGCTGAACCGTCGAAGATCGTGTCCTCGGCCGGGCCCGAGGCGTTTGATGCTGATCGCGTGATGGTCGCGGCTCCGGCACCACTGGCGGTGACCGACGTTGCTGTCATTGATGCTGACGGCGGCGTGACGCTGAATCTGCCACAGCTCGACGTGCGTCTCGTTTCACGCTTCTCCCGCGGCGACGGCGGCTTCAACACACTTGCCCCGGCAGGGAAGGGGAGGGACGCCTCTGAGTGGCGCGTTTCGACGTCGCGAACAGGGGATGTCACAGATATTGTGGCCATCAGCAGCAGGTACCGCCTGGAGCGGCGAGTAACGTGGGCAGGCGATCACCTGGCTTTCGAGGATAGGTTGAGCAACCTCACTGAAAGCAACATTGGTCTGGCCTTCGATAATCAACTGGTGACTGAACCCGGAGCGGTCGTTGACGCCTATCTGGGCGGCGATCCGGACCCGGGCCTGGAGCGGTCGACTCGGTACGAGAATCCCACCCTCTTCCTGGCTGGGGTCGCGAGTGGCTGCGGCATGGTAGCTTTGGATGACATTTACCGCATACAGGGCGTGATCTACTACCGCAACGGCGGGGGCATCCGCAGTGACACCCTCGCGCTGGCGGCACGCGGCATGCACACACTGCGCTGGGCGGTGTATCCCTTGGGAAAGCCGGATTACTACCGGTTCGTCAATGTCCTCAGGGAGCGCCTGGGAGCGAATTTTACGGTGCCGGGGGGCTTCCAGTTCGGCCTGAACGACGTGGGGAAGATGTCCGATGAGGCACTCAGGGAAATGGCCACCGTACGTGGCCTGCGGTTCATTTCGTCCGGCGTCTGGTTCGACTGGAAAGGGGAGGTGAAGTGCTATCACGGGCATCACATGCTGAAGGCTGCGACGCTTCGGGCGACGCTCAAAGAGGCCTGTGCCAAGGTCCGACGGGTTCTGCCTGAAGTCAAGAGCCTGATCTACATTCACAGCTTCATCAATACCGATCCTGACAGTCCGGGCCGTTTTGCTGATTCGCGAGTGACTCTTGAGGACGGTGGGCACTATCAGAACGCGAGCTACACCAAGCGCATCGGCATCCCGTTTCTCTACTACTACCCGGCCGCGGACAACAGCTACGTCGCCGGTATGAAGGAGGTGATCGACATGTGCCTCGATCCGGACAGAATCGGGGCGGACGGGATTTACTGGGACGAGCTGGACATGATGTCGCAGACTCGCACGTTTGATCGCTGGGACAGCTGCTCCGCGATTCTGGACGAGAAGCACCGGATCAGGAAGACGTTTGGCAACGTCCACTTGCTGGCGCGCCAAGGCAAGGTTGAGCTGGTCAAGTATATCCATGGGAAGGGCGGCATCCTGATTGCGAACTCCGCCCCGACGACGGCGACGTTGGCGCGGGTACGCTTCCCGCGCTTCGTGGAGACCGCGCAGCGCTGGTATCCCGCTCGGGCACACCTTTACACTCCAATCGCCCTCGGGGATCATCACGCGATCAAGACGTTCGTTGATCTGGTCACAGACATTCGTCTGAAGCTGATGTGGGGCAGCCTGTACTACTACTACAGCAGGCCGCCGCAGCCATACCCAACGATCACACAGCACATGTTTCCCTTCACGCCCATCCAACTCCACCGGGGGTGGCTGCTGGGAAAGGAGCGTATTCTGACAGCTGTCCCGGGCACCTTCACTTTCGGCGATACGGTTCCTGTACGGGTGTACTGGTACGATGCTGCAGGCAAGCTGACGATGAGAACGGGGACGGAACGCATCGAGAACGGACGCCGTTTGGTTCGCCTGCCGTTGGCGCAGGATGAGATGGCGGCGATCGAGCGGAAGTAAGCGAGATATGAGCTGACCATAGAAACAGGAGACCGGACGTGAAAATCCCTCTAGCTGTCACCGCAGCCTTGGTCCTCGTATGCGCGCATGGCGTTGGCTGGGGCGCCCCAACGCCGCCCGAGAAGAACGCCGCCGTGTCCGGCCAGTTGGCAGGCGGTCAGCAACCCTCCCTCAGGCAGCGCTATATCGTAGCCCAGCTTGACCGGAACGCCGACGATGCGAACCCGGGAACCGAGGAGAAACCGTTCAAGAGCATCACTGGTTGTCTGGCAAAGGTCAAGGGCCAGCTTGGCCCCGGCGACACGATCTTCGTCAAGAATGGGACCTACCGTGAGACCATCTCGCTGATAGGCGCCAAAAAGGCGTATCCCGGCGTACAGATCCGTTCCGGCAAGAGTTACTCGGAGATGATTCGCATACAGGCATACCCCGGTGGCAAACCCGTCATAAAGGGCAGCGATGTTGTCACTGGATGGAGCAGACACACAGGAGACATATGGGTCAAGGACGGCTGGGATTTCAACTCCCAGCAGGTGTTTGCTGACGGCGAACTCCTGGATCAGGTCGGCGGCGTGATGGGGTCGGCGACGGGCGCGTTGATGACCAGTTGGCACCCGAAGAACAAGGGCAAGGCGTTGGAGGACATGTACGCCGGATCATTCTACTACGACAAGACGGGGAAGAAGCTCTACGTCTGGCTCAAAGACAGTAAGGCCCCCAAAGACGCTCTGGTCGAGGCGGATGCCCGTACGTTCCTGGTCTACGTCGGGGACCTGGAGTACATCGGCATCGCCGGCTTCACCCTCAGGCATGGCAGCAACAGGCTCTATGAAGCGGCCATTGCCGTGAACGGGCGCTTCTGCATGATTGACAACATCGATCAAGCTTGGCATGCCTTTGGCGGCGCCTTCGTGGGGGGGGATTATCTCACGTTTTCACACTGCAGGTTCAATCACAACGGCAACAATGGCATGGGTGGACGAAGGCGCGGGAACCGGATTCTCTATTGTGAGACGATGCACAACAACTACCGGAACTTCTCCTCAGGCTGGCACGCCGGAGGTACGAAATTCATTCCATACTGTCATGACTGGATCGTGAAGGGGCATGTCTCCGCGTACAACAACGGAGACGGCATATGGTTCGATGGCTGGATGTCGAACGTCACCATCGAGGAGTGCATATCCTATCGCAACCGGGGTTCCGGAATCCACTACGAAATCGGCTCGCGTGCGGTGATCAAGAACAACATCCTCTACGAGAACGGTATGCGCGGCATTTACCTCTCCAACGCATCGCACTCACTTGTGGCAAACAACCTCTGCTATCGCAACGGCCTGAGCGGCATCGCCAGCATCGCCGCTGCCCGGAAGGATAATGACATCTACACTCGCGGGGAGAGTGGGCACGTCCCCGGCGGTAACAACGTCGTGAGTGGGAACATCCTGGTGGATAACTGTTGGACAAAGCAGCTGGTGGAGGACGTGCCCACGTGGGGGTTGAGCGAACAAGTCGAGGGCTCCTATCTGTGGTTGATGAAGCAGTTCGTCACCTGGGGCAGTCGCCCGGAGCTCCTCATGCCGGAGCAGGAGGGAGGCAACGAAGGCTGCTACTCTGACTACAATGTCTTCTACCGCACAGGAGAACGGGGAGCCCCAGAGAGGCTCGCCTTCGGACGCAACTGGAATGTCGGATATGCCTACGGCCTCAAGGACTGGAGAGCGAAGACCGGGTGGGACAAGAACTCCATCTTCGCAAAGCCGGAATTCGTTGACGAAGCCGGGCGCGATTTCCATCCGGCAGACAACTGTCCCTCTCTGTGGTTCGTGAAGAAGGTGAGTCAGAGTGTCTGCTACTCGATCGAGGACGTGTTGAGGCCGGGTTGGTGCGCGCCGGTCACAGCCGGCCCGTATGGCGGGGATCCGGAGCTGTTCACGACCATGAGCAAGCGTATGTCCGTAGACAGGAATCTCATCTGCAAATTGCCCAACTTCGGGTCGGTCAATCGACAGAAGCTTACAAAGATCCCGTACACGTTGATCACCGAATTGGAGAAGCATTATCTCACCCCCGTGCGGCAGGGGATACGGCTCGACGATGTCCCGTTCCTGGCGGAAACGCACGCTGTCATCTACCTCACCGAAAAGAACATGAGCAAGGCCATTACACTCGACTGGACGGCGAAGAAGCTCTACATCCTCTTCGCTGCCGAAGGCTGCACGGATCAGCCCTTCGCGAAAATCACAGTACACCGCGATGACGGCGTGAATGTTGACATCGAGGTCAGAAGCGACGGCAAGGAGGGGTTCACGGCCAGGGACCTTAGGAACGACGACGCCTCGCCAGTCGCCAGAGTCTGGCAAGGCAAGGTCCAGTACTACAGCGACAAGACCAGAATCGAGCCGGCGAGCGTGTTCATGCTTACATGGACCAACGACAACCCGTGGGCCCCCACCAAGAAGCTCGAGTTCAGACTGCTTGATCCCGAGGCCCTGGTCGCCATCGTCGGGCTTTCGGGGGAGAGCAACATCGAGTAGTCCGTGCGCGCACCGATCCACCTCAGAGGTGTCAGTGTTCTGGTGTCAGCAGGCTGCCCTGGAACCAATCGTTCAAGGCCCTGGATCCACCGGGCCAACCCCAATGGATACCAGTAACGACAGTGTGATAGGAGATGACATGAGTGATGCGGGACAACTCTCAAGGCGGAGCTTTCTGAGATCGGGAACAGCTGCGGCGGCGGCCACAGCGCTGGGAGCAGGGAAAACCATGGGGCAGGAAGCAGGAGCGACGGCACGCATTGGCATCGTTGGCGTGGGCAGCCGGGGGACCCATCTGCTCCGGACAATGCTGCAGTTCCCCGGGGTGCAGGTCCCGGCTGTTTGTGACATCGTGGCGTCTCACGCGAAGCGCGCTCAAGATATCGTGGAGAAGGCGACCGGCACGCGCCCTGAGCCGTATACGAACGGAGAACGTGACTGGGAACGGCTGATCGCACGGGACGATCTCGATGCCGTCGTGGCCGCCACGCCATGGGAGTGGCACACCCCGATCATGGTGGGATCCATGCGCGCGGGGAAGATCGGTGGCACTGAAGTGCCGGCAGCCCTCACCGTGGAGGAGTGTTGGGAGCTTGTGCGCACGTTCGAGGAGACCGGTGTGCCGTGCATGATGCTCGAGAATCTGTGCTACTTCAGCAATGCGTTGGCGTTGCTCAGAATGGTGCGCGAGGGTGTCTTCGGGGAACTGCTCCACGCCGAAGCAGGCTACCAACACGACTGCCGCTACCTGATGTTCCGCAACGACGGTACGCTGACCTGGCGGGGCAAACACGCCGCCGCAAGCAACGGCAACCTCTATCCGACACACCCGATTGGTCCCGTGGCTCAGTGGTTCAATATCAATCGAGGAGATCGTTTCACCACGTTGAGCAGCGTCAGCAGCAAGGCCGTGGGACTCAAGCGCTACGCCGCCGCCAAGTTCGGTAAGGACCACCCGCTAGCTACGAGGGAGTATGCTTTGGGGGACGTCAATACCTGTCTGCTGCAGACGGAGGCGGGCCTGACCGTAACGCTCTACTTTGACCTGAACACTCCCCGCCCTTACGACCTGATTTTGCGTCTGCAGGGCACCAACGGTATCCACATGGGAGGGAAGATCCATCTTGAAGGAAAGTCTCCCAAGGCGCATACCTACGAGCCGTTTGCGACGTACGCAAACCAGTATGCCCACCCGTTGTGGGCAGAGCTCCAGCAAGCGGCGCGCAAGCACGGCGGTCACGGCGGAAGCGACTACGTTATGATGTATGACTTTCTCAAGGCCGTCAAGAATCGGACTCCCTTCCCGCAGGATGTCTATGACGCTGCCACCTGGAGCGTCATTACCCCGTTGTCCATGGCCTCCGTGGCCCGAGGAGGTCAGGTGGTTGACTTCCCCGACTTCACCCAGGGCGCCTGGAAGACCAGACCGCCGCTCCCGATCTACGGGGCATAGCCTCAAGC
>JABHEG010000281.1 GCA_018676675.1 Lentisphaerota bacterium | reverse complement strand
GAACGGAATAAATAGCGAGGAACGAGCGGCTTTATGCCGGATCTGAACTTGCCCGGTAGCAAGCGTCATGGTAAACCACACCATTCTCCATACCGGCTCAGTCTCTCTTCATTGTTTTCATAGAACTTTTGACGCTACCGTGCAGTTCAACATCCCGCTGGGGACCAACGCCCTTCTCGGCCGCGCTCACCGGGTACCGGATGCTAGAAGCAGCAGCCAGGCTTGGCGGAACCAGCCCGGGCGGAGTAAGGCCTGGACTCAGAAAAGAGGCCGTCCGGTCCGGTGCCGCCGCCCTGAACTTGGCCCTACCACCGCATCACTTCGGCTCCCGAATGGCGATGTAATCGAGAGCGAGGCCGTCGTCGAGATTGGCCATACGAAGTCGGTGTGAACCCGCCTGCAGACGTACAGGCGGGCTGAGCGTGTGCGAGGCCCAGTTGTCAGCCCCCATGCAGTAACCACCGGTCGGCTTGAACGCGATGTCTTCGTACTCACGACCTGGCGATGCCCCGTCGATGGTGAGGCTGCGACGCGGAGCCGTGCCGCCGCTGGCGTAGCGGATCAGCAGCGTGTAATCACCCTCGCGCGGGACGGTGAACGTCCACTCCAGCCAGTGGCCAATGTCCGCGTGCCATCGACTGATCATCGCGCCCACGCTCCCTGGCCGTTGGAACACACCGACCTCGCCCCCGCCCTGGGCAGTGAAGGCTTCCGCCTGCACAATGGTCGCGCCCTTCAGGGCTTCCGGGATCTTGCCTGCCGGCAAGCCGCCACGGCTCAACTTCGCGAGAGCGTCCGGATCCGGTTGACCCCAAATGCCCTTGCTGTCCCGCCCAAGACGATTGAGGGTGTGGACGATGTAGGGAACCCATCTCAGTTGACGGATAGACCTCTGCTGAGGCAGCGAGGCCCTCAACGCCCTCTCCGCTAGCTCCAGCAGGCGCGTATCACCCGTGAGTTCGTGGGCAAAGATCAACGGCCCCGACATACCGACACTTCGCGCGGCACTGACGTTGCTGACCGGACACGACGTGTAGCGGAACGCTTCTCTGTCCTCGTCCCACATCTCACGAATAAGCCAGTGCCCCGCCTCCTGCATCGCCTGGGGCATGCGCTCATCTTGCGTTTCGAGGTAGTACTCACGCAAGCCGTAGCCCAGAACGCCGATCATGAAACTGCAGGCACCACGGCAACGTGGGGTACAATGGCAGTGGCCGGGCACGAGCTGCCGATCCCAGCCGCCGCCGGGGGTACGGCGCTCAAGCACGCGGTCGGCAATGATGCGAGCAGCGTTCAGGTAGTATGGGTCATACGTCGTGCGATACACGGCCATAGTCAGCAACAGATGCCACCCCGGCACGCGGGCCGTGGGCCAGTCGTAGTGGTTCAGATAGGTCCCCCCGTAGCGATCAGCAATCATGCGCGCAGCTTCGAGCGCAGTCGGATCGCCGGTGAGCATGTAGGTTTCGCACGTGCCCCCACACCAGGTGTGGCTCACGGTCATCCCCCCTCTTGGACTGCCCCATTTCCCTTCGTAAGCCTTCTGAAAATACCCGCCGGTGTGCCCCATTGAGTGGATCCAGGACGCGCCTCGACGCGAGGAAATCGTATGGTAGTGGCACAAGTCCACGTCGATGTCATGACGTGCCATGGTCTCCATGAGGCGGAAGGCTTCGGCACTCCCGGTGCGGGTGAACATGATCGCGGCCGCGTGGCAGTCGTCCGATTCACCATTGGCCCAGTTGACCTTGCGCTCGCCGAAGCGATCGCCGTAGTTGAGCATTCCGTAAGCGTGCTGCCGCTTCTGGTTGGCCAGCCAAGCCTGGCACGTCTTCTCACAGATGTCGTCGTAGACCTGTGTTTCGGCTCCGGTCGAAGGCACGTCCACATCCATGAATCCGCTGGCAACATACCACTCCGGGCTGGCTGCCATCACCGGCGACGCGTTCAGCAACCCCGCCAACTCATCAAGCGTTTCTGTCGTCCACAACGGGCCCGTCGAGCCGAAGAGCAACACGGCCTCGTGGGTCTTGGTGACTCCTTGGCGCACCTTGTAGCGGCCGTCCTGGAGGTAGTAGTAGAGCTTCACCAGGTCTATCGCCGAACAGTCGTTGTACTGCGTCTCGCTAAACTCCGGACAGATATCCAGACGCAGTCCCTCAGGCCCGGCTTGAACGGCCTTTGGGTACAACTGCCAGAACCATCGCGGCAGCAGCGCTACGCGTTGCCGACCGTCCGAAGCGGCTACCCAACCCGTGGTGCGACGTCCCGGCACACCCAACGTCCTGGGCGTCACGCTGTAGCGATCGTCGTGGAGCTGCTCCAAGCGCGGACCGTCCGCCAATCTGCCGCTCATGGGCTCGTCTCCGCCCAGCGCGACCTCCGCATCTTCCGCCAACGACAAGGGCAGCGTGAGCCGAATCCCCCGAAAACGGGTCATCTCGTTCGCGCTCACATCGTTGCCCCAGCGGTAGGACATACGCACACCGGGCAGGCCGGCGCAAAAGGTGAACCGGATCTGGTAAGTGAAGAACTCGGCCTCGCCATTGGTGTGATGCCCGTCAAGCCTCACCACCGCGCGCAGAGGCCCCGACTCCTCCACAACCACCCCGTTCGCCACGCCCAGCGTGTCGAACTCCTTGCCCGCATCGTCGACTACGACCACCCGAGCCGGGCGATCGTCCCGCGTCATCAACTGATCCCCTACCCAAACGTGAGTGAACAGCCCGGACCGCTGCTTGTCGAAGCGCATCTTGAGTGACGGTGTGGCGACGGTGATGACACCCGCATCCTCCGCGACGTGTACCACTGGACCGATCGTTCCTCGGCTCACACCGGTCCCGTATTCGAGCGTCAGAGGCCCAGGCGTTGACGGCGCCATGGTGTCGAGCAGAACGGCCTTCATGCTGTGGTCTGGCCAACGGACAAGCGGCTTGACCTGGAGAGGCATCTCGGAGCCGTCCGGGGCGAGCAGTCGCAGGTGCTCCGTGCTTCCGAGCGCGCCTCTCGGGAACGGCACTCCGGCAGTCAGAGGATAACCCGCGGGAATGCTCCTCTTCTCGGCCAAGATGGTCAGCATGGTCCTCTCATGTGCGACCGTTCCCCGCGGTGCTTGGGGCTCACCAGCGACAAAACTGACACTCTCGCTCGGGTTGCCGCCCTCGGGCTGAATGGTGCACGTGTAGGTCGTGCCGGGGGCCAGCTCGGGCAGGTACAGTCGATGGTTCTCCCGAGCGGTCTCCTCCTTGATCACCGTCTCTCCGCAGCGCAGTTCGCAGACGACCGGCCACGTCGTACGCCAGGTGGCGCGCATGCAACCCGCAACCCAGTCGTATCCGATCTCCAAGTGCTGGATTTCACGCGCGGACTCCAGCACAGCCGGGCGTTCGGCGAGCAGAACAACGTCCTCCACGACGTATCGAGCGCCGGTGGCCGCCCCCGTCAGCACAATCCGCTCCCCGCCCTTGAAGGTGACCGGCTTCGATGAGAAGAACAAGCGCTGTCGCCGGTTCCTTTCCCGCGCCACGAAGCGGCCCACGCGCGTGCCGTCCACTGCCATCTCGTAGACCTGCGCTTCGTCGGCATCGTACACCACTGCCCCAACATGGAATGTCCCGGCCCCGGGAGCGTTCGCGGCAATTGTGCCTTTGCCGCCCTTCTTGTTCACCGCAGGCCAGCGGTACTGCCTCTGGTAGTAGGCAAAACCGCGGAGTTCGCAATCCCGGAAGGAATTGAGGATCACATTGCGCTTGTCTGCACGAATCCCCCAGAGCTGTGCCGCATTCTGAGTCACCTCGAACCCCACACTCCGGCGCGTGTCTGCCAGCATGACCGGCTTCGGGCGCTCGGAGTCCCCGGGGCCATCGATCTCCGTGTAACGCATCGAGTCACGGGCTTGGAAGGGCTCGATGCTCTGCGACAAGATCATGATGCGGTGTCTGGATCGTCCATCGACCTGTTTCAGATCAAGATCGGCGCAGAGGTAAAGCACGCCATTGGCAACGCCAATCCGCGCCGGCGGGACAGTCGTTGAACCGCCGTCGGAGGCGAACCCGCTCGCGCCCCTCGTGCGCTGGAAGTACATCGCCTCACAACCGTGCTTCTCACGGCCCGTGGACGGATCGCTGTCTGCATCGACATAGAGGATGACGCTGGAGTTGTCGGTCTCAAACGGCTCGGCAAACTCAATGGCCCAAAGCCACCGCCCTTTGGCGACGTTGCCGAAGCGAACGCGCGTGATGTCCCAACGCGCCAAGCGCTCAGGGGTCGGTTTGTACGTGGCATGCGTCGCCACCTCCTCCAGCTTCTCAGCGAGTTGCGGGAGAGTACCAAGTCGCTGTTCCAGCGCGTCCGGCATACCGTCGCGGTCAGTGTCCGGCTCTGCCGAACGTGCGCTCAGGCAGGAGACGCTCAGCAGCAGCACTGGCAACCAGCGTGTCGGGGAACGATCAGCGACCATGGTCTTGCTCCGTTGTCTCTCGCGCTGTTAACTCAACTTCCCCACGCAACTCACGACCTCAGCCGGCTACACCGTGACGAGGAAGTTGTCGTCCTCTCCCACACGCGTTGCGACTCACGTCACTTCTCGGTGCATGAGTCCTCGAGTCGGGCCCGCGGTTCCTTGAGGCAAAACGCGGCCGGGTCGGCCGGGTAGCCCATCGGCACGAGCATGACGACATCCTGGTCGGCCGGGACACCGAGGATTTCCTTTACCTTTTCCCCATCAAAGAAGCCGACCCAACAGGTGCCGATGCCCTCGTTGCGGGCGGCAAGCACAAGATGGTCGATGGCGATGATGGCATCGGTACGGTAGCGCGTCTCAGCGACGCAGACAGCGATGACTGGAGCGTCCTTGATGAAGTGTTGCGTCGTACCTTCCGTTCCGAGCCGATCTCTGACTTCGGGGCTTTTCACAAGACAAAGATGCCAGGTCTGCTTGTCGGAACCAGTCGGCGCCGCGATGGCCGCCTTCAGGATTCGCTCCAGGACGTCGGGGGCGATGTCTCTCGGTTGATAGCTGCGGATACTCCGCCGCGTCTCTATGACCTTTGTGAAATCCATGGCTCTGCCCTCAAGTGGTTATCTGGTTGGCTACTCGCCCTCTTCCACGGCTCCACGTCCGTCCGCACGTGGTGCACCGCGCAGCTTGGCGATGCTGTGCATCAATTGAGACGCCCAGCGTGTCCCCTGAGCGAACATCTTCGCCTGGGACGAGAAGCTGCCCGACCAAAGATGCCCGGCTTCCGGCCACATGCTGAACAACTCCTCCGACATGCTCTCGCCTCCGGGCAGGCCACAAGAGTAGTACATGGCCAGGTAGCGAATGGGCACCCCGAGACCATGCTTCATCCGTCCGGGATACCATGGCCCCGGGGTCAGAAGGAATGGGCACGTGGTGTATCCCAAGCCCGGCAAGCCCCGGGCTCGCCGCTCCCGGACTTCATCCATGGTGCCCCGGCACGCGTTGACGATGCACCTTTCGACATCCGGATCGCCGGTGACTTGGTGGAACAGGACCTGCCCGTTAAGGACAATGTCCTGCATGAAATAGACGCGTCCGGAATGGGCCGGTGCATGGAAACAGTGTCCGGTGGAAAAACGTTTGATCCAGCCTCCCGCGAACGGGTGCTGAGTTCGCACGACCACTTCCTCGACTTCACGCGCCGCGTTCAGGTAGAGCGGATCCGCGGTGGCACGGTAGGCGGCGATCAGGCCCACAACCGACCAACCGTAGTCACGGCTGCCACCTGCCCCGGGAGCACCCTGGGCACAGATGCCCGCGATCCGGTACGCCAGATCATTGCTGATGCCAAGGGCTTTCTGGGCGCTGCGGCGGTCGCCAGTCAGGAAGTAGTACTCCCATGCCCCCTCGCACCACGTGTGCCCCATACCGGCCAGTTGCCGGTTGTGGTCGCCGGCGTGTCCACAGAGCCGTTCGAAGCCAGGGCGGATGGTCAGGCAGTCCACATCGCGGCTGTGCAGGTGAGCCTCGCGCCCGATCGCCAGAAGACGCAGATCACCGGTCCGCAGGTATTGCGTCAGGCAGCAGTGACTGAAGTCGTACTCCAAGTTGTCCCAGTTCTTGCCATCAGAACCGAAGTGATCACCGAAATTGCGTTTGCCGTACAGACCGAAGCGGCCGTCGAAGAACTTCTCCGCTTCACGGCGCGCCAAAATATTCTTGAGTCCTCTGTCAAACGCGTTGTCATACTCCGCGAATTGGTTGCTGTGTGGGTGAAACTGCCCAAGCGCACCCGTGCTGGAATACCAGGACGGCTCAGCCTGAGCCATCAGCGGCTGGGCCAGCTGAGACTTGGCCCAACCAATGGTTGTCTTGACGTCGGTCTCGCCAAACGTCAGAAACAGCTCCTGCGACCGCCCTTCGCCACGGCGCAGGCGGTAGACACCACCACGCAGAGATCCCCATACCCAGTCCTCGATCGTGTCAGGGGCGGACGGATAGTCAGCAGCAAATATCTCGGGCAGGACACCGATGCGGACCCCGCACTCGTTCCCTTGCTTGCGGAAGCTGAGGGCGTTGGGGTACAGCTGCCAGAAATCCCTGGCTGCAACAAGCAGGTCGCCAGTTGCCGCCCACCCGGGCAGACGCCCAAAGGGGCGGTCACCGATAAGGGCACTGGATTCAGTCTTCTGTCGCAGTTCGAGCGATTCCCCTTCCGCAAGAGCGACCGATATGTTGCCCCCTGTAGCCGTCGTGCCGACCCGGACACGATCACCGGCGTTCGCGAGCATCAACTCCAATGACATGGACCCCACCGAGACGTCCTGGGGTTGGCGGCGTTCGGCAAACTCGTACTGGGTCTCGCCTTTCGGCAGACACGTGGTGTTGTGAATGACCCGGACGAAGGGCTGCCCGGCATACGCATGGATCCGCACGTCGTAGGCAAACCAGGGTTGTCCATCACTGCTCACAAACCGACCTGCCACACGGAGACAGACCCGCAACGGTCCAAGCTCCTCAACCTCGACTGCGTCCGGTTGCCGCGCGGTGTATTCCCGGCCTTCAGGATCGGTCATGCTCAGACGGCCGGGACCACCCACGGCCCGATCTCCGACACGGACATCCTCAAGGAACCGGAAGTCCGTCTTGCTGATGGCAAAGGAAACAGCGCCGGTGTCGACAGTGACGCGCTCGTCGTTTTCGCCCACGACCAGCGGTGCCTCGACTGGAATCGCAGGGACCGTGCTCCCGTACTCAAGCACGTACTCGCTTTCACCGTATGCGGTCACGTTGGCCTGGAAATCGAGTAGGGCCCAGCGCACAGACCCGTCCGGCCATTCGGCCAGCGTCTGGCACTGCACCGGCACGGGAGCGCCGTCGGAGTCAAGCAGGCGCAGGTTATCGGCGCTTCCGAGCTGTCCTTCGGGGAAGGGAACACCGCTGGTGACCGGCCACTTCTCGCGCACGACCCCGACGGTCTCGGACACAGTCAAAGGGATCACGCCATGCTCGATCCCCGGGATCGGCGGAAGGCTGGTGTCCAGCAAGAACGACTCGTCGATAACTGGTGGCGCCTCGGGAGTCTCCCGGGCGACAACGCGGCACCGGTAACGCCGTTCCGGAAGCAGATCGCGCAGGACCGCCCGCATGGCAATGCCGGAGACGTCGCCGATCCCGTTGTGTCCTTCGACCCGCTGTTCGTACTCTTCGCCTAAGCCGAACTCGAGTACGCCCTGAGCTGCGGACGACGTCGACCAACTGACAACGGCGTCAACCTTGTCTCCGGCGCCCCGACGGAACAGCGCCAGCGGATACGCAAGCCTGCCGTGACGAAGTATGTGCGTCGCCACGTTCTTGATGGCGAGAGGGCGAGGGATGCCCCGGTTGTTCCCCGCATCGGTGATCGCATAGACCGGGTACTCCCCACCGTGCAACTCGCCCTTCTCATTGGCCAGAACGGCCTTGGCGGACACCCCGGGCCCGCCGGACGGGAAGCGCAGACGACGCAGGCTACCGTCGGGAGCACCGTCGAGGATCTCCAGCGCCAAATCGAACTCGAGGCCGACTTCCGGGGGGCTGCCAAGAACGGATATGGGCGCAGCGACCCCCACCACATAGCCATCACACCCTCGCACTTCTTCCCCGAACTGGCTGACAAGGCGGTACATGTTCGCGGTCGAGCCCACGGCTATCGCCTCCTTCACCACCACGCGCCAACCTTCTGGCGCTGTGCCGGACCGAATGACGTGCTCTTGTCCGTTGAGCCACACGGCGATGCCATCGCGTGCCGGATCAAAGTCATCGTCTGCCACCTTTGCGGCAAACAGGAGGGTTTGCTCGTCCCACGTGGTGTAGAAGATACCGGACGCACTGCGGTTCGAAGCAGCGGCCCCCTTCACAACCTGATCCCGAGTGATGACGACGGGATTGGTTTCCCACCAATCGCCCAAGTCGCCGTCAATCGCGATGGGATGCCGCGTCCGAGAGAAGCCGATGCGGGGATGGCATTCCTCCAAGACCGCATCACCCACCAGCATCACCCCGCTGGTGCACATGCGGACACGGGAGCCTTGGGAGGGATAGGTATCCATGTGAAGCGCAAAGCCACCCCCGACATTGAAAGGCGTGACAAACTCGAAACCCAGCGTCTGCCAAGTCCGCGGTTTGCGCATGTCGTATGCCGCCCAGGGCATGCCTGAGTTCCAGCAACCGCCATAGGCTCCGATCGTCACCGTCGGCTGGTCGTACATGCCCTCCGGATACTCGGCAAGCCACTCCTCGGACTCCGGCGTGATCTCGAACTCCTGAACCAGGACGTCGCAGTGGAAACGGTAGCGCGTGTCCCGCTTGAGGGGGGTGCTCAAGACATTGTCCCGGCTCAGTAACAGGTTGCCCTTCTGCGCCCAACCGCGCAGCTCGCCCACGTTCCGCCAGGTCACCTTGGCGACGGGCTTCCCGGAGCGTGCCGGCTCCGGAGGAAACTCCAGTTCCACGTTCTGCGCGGGAGTCCAGTTCATCGTTCGCCCCCCTGCGTTGTCGTTGCGGATCAAGTTTGGTCGGGCGGGGGCCGCGGCCAACAGGAACACGACTGCCGGCAATACACACGTCTTCTTCACTTGGCTTCCCACTTTCTCTCGCACTTCGAGCACAGGGCAAGCCTTGTGGAGTGCCCTTTCGCCCGCTTGGTCGCTGCCATCTTCTACACCTCGCCTGCGCACGCCGTCAGCATACCGCAAGCCATGAGGGCCGGCACTGAGTAGCCGGAAGGTCCTCCGGTGCCATGGTCTCTCCTTTGGGCCAATCAGCTCGTGAGACGGCTCATCTCAAGCCGCATGTGCTGGCGCGATGCCCTCGATGTCGCATACGGATCCGGGCTGGCGTCTTGCTCGACCACAAGCCAGCTGTCGTAACCAGTTCGTGCAAGTGTGGCCACAATGCGCCCAAAGTCAACCACACCGGTGCCAAGCGAGGTGAAGTGAGGAGCGATAGGATCGAAGCGATGAGACAGCTCATTCATCGTTCCCGCGGCTTGAGAACCACGGCGGCGTACGGGTTGAGGCGGGGAACGATGAAGCCATTGGCTGTCAGTTGCAGCGTGCGATCAGGGCGCCCGGGAACGAGGAGCTTGGCTTCCTTGAACTCAGTGCCGGGAACAGCCAGACGCACCTGCAGGGGGCCGGCCGTGATCGTCTTGTCCGCAGCTTGCTGCTCCAGCTCAGACAAACGCGGGTGCAGGTTAGCGTTGTAGTTCAGCAACTGAAGAAGCAAGCCATTTTCCGTCTTTGAGACATCCACGTACACACAATCAGCGCCTTGGCCCGAGACGGTCAGCAGGCGCTGGGGAGGCAGTAGCGGCGTGATGTGCCGCATGACGGCGTCGGTCGCCTCGGGCGCTGGACGGTGCATCTCGGCCACGCGCACGACATCGGCACCGGTGGCCACCTTGATGGTCGGCCCTTCACCTGCGATCTCCTCCACCTCGAACCCCTGGCCATACGGCAACCAGGCGTCCCCCGGGCTCAGGAGATTGGTCGTGATGGATTCAGTACCTGCGTCCCATGGCCCGAAAGCCACCTTGCGGAACCAAGCCGTGCCCGTGTGCCCGCGTCGGAACAAAACGTGTACCCCCGCGCTCTTGACCGGCTTGGGCGGCTCAATGATGAATCGGCTCTGCTCCCAGTCATGCGTGCCCGTATTGAACGTGGCAACCTGCCCCCAGACGTTCGAGCCATCCTGAAGCGTGAGGTCTACGTACAGGGAGTAGCTCGCCCCGCGCACCCCCGTGACGTTCAGCGCTTTGCTCTCGCCCTCGATCACCAGCGGGGCCGCCTCGGCCTGGTTGACCTCAACCGACTGCGAAGCACCGAACGTCGGGCTTTCCATGCCGTCACCTGTCCAGTACCACACGGGCCGGCCATTGATCGTCTTGGCTACTACACCGGTCTCGTCCCTGGGTTTGGCCAACAATGGGGGCACGTGCTTCAGTTCACGCCACTGGCTGTCATACTTCGGTTCGGCCCCGATCATCATGAGCTTACCGTCCTGTTCGACGTAAGCCGCCAGCGCGGTCGTTGCCTCGGCCGCCAGGGCGGATGCGTCCAGCAGCACCGTAACCGGTACACTCGCGAGCGGCTCAGCCGACAGTTCCACATCGGAGACAATCGTGAACGGTACGTGCGCCCGCATGAGGGCCTGTCCCACCGCGTAGAGCTGCTTGCGTGAGGCGCCGCCGGTGAGGAACGAGCGCGGCGAGAACAGGATCGCCACCTCGGCCAGGTCCCGACGCGTGGCCAGCATGGTCGAGAGCCTCTCCCAGAGCGTGTAAACGTTCTTGACCATGGGTTCATGTTCGCGCAGCAGGTTGCCGGTACCAGGCCCCCCCAGGCCCAGCCAGCTGACTGCGCCCTGACTCATGATCTCGCACAGAGCCAACTGCGCGCGGTCCGGGGCCATGCGTCCGTGATGGCGCTTGCCGTCTTCGGTCACCAAATGGTAGGTGACACTCATGGCCACCTTGCCCGGGGCAAGAGCGTGAGCCAACTTCAGCCACAGGATCTGCTGGCTTGCCGGCGGGAACGGCCCCCAAGTCGTGCCCTCGATACACATCAGGTCAAAGTGATCGCCGTAAGCCCACTGGTACGTGGAACCGGAATCCTGGTGCCATGTGCCGTCAGTGCAGAACCCGGGCTTCACAGCTCGAGCCGCGTCCCGAACCAAGGCCAGGAAGCCCATGATCGTCCGGATCCGAAACTCGCGCAGATGCATGCGATAGCGCATGTCACTCGGTATGTTCCGCAACTCTGCGACCTCCAGGCCGTGCCCGGCCGAGTATTCGCGCCATTCGTCCTCGCAATGCGTGCAGAAACACGGCTCATAGTGCGACGCGTAGTCGATATGGCAACCATCGTAGCCGTCTTCTGCCATCTTCCTGAACACGTTGCGACCGTGCTCCCGCCACAGCGGGTTGTTCACGCACGCGCTCCAGTTGTTGGCAACGCTGGGGAACAGCGGGTCATACGGTCGGCGATAGCTGCCGTCCTTGTTGACCGCAGCCATCTTCTTGATGGCGTCGAGCTCGAACGGACGTCCCGGGCGCATGGAATTGAGCGTGAACCAGGTGCGCGTCTTCAGCCCATGCTGGTGGGCGTCATCGGGCTTGACGCCCATCACGCAGTTGACCCCGCATCGCGACCACTCAGCCAGGTCTTTGTCCGGCATCCCACGCACGAGCATCTCACGCACATGACCACGCCGCCAGAAGCCTGCAAGCGGCTCGTCGGCCACCACGCAGGTCACAGAGAACACGGTCAGAAGGAACGCCATAGTCAGTCGACTCACAGTCAGACTCCTTGTCGGTTGGGGGCACGGAAGCCAAGTGATCGGTCGAATCGGTCAGGCCCTGTGGGCAGAAGGCTACCAGCCCGTTCAGCTGGCCGCGACCTCCACCTCACGGCGTTCCGCAGCGGATGCGTAGAGCGCATCGAGAGCGCCCATGACGTTCAACACTTCTTCGCGCGTGACAAGGAGCTCCTCGTCGCCCCGGATGGCCTTCACAAAGTTCTCCGTTTCACCGAAATGCCCGGAGAAGCCTCCTTTGTGGCCGGCGGGAAGCTCGGGTTCGGTCTTGACGAAGTGTCCTCCCATGCGGCTGGTCACCGTCAATGGGCTGAACGTCATGCCGCCTTCGGTTCCCAGCAGCATGTGCCCGCTGCGGTACATCTCCGGGATGTACGATGCCCAACTAGTCTTGAGCGCGATGGAACCACCGTTCTCGAGGCGCAGGAAGCCGCCGGCGAAGTCCTCAACATCAAATTCCCGGTGGTCGTAGGGCCGGGGAGTCAGAGCGCCGTCGGGGGTCGCATTCTTGCCTTGATCCCGATCCCCAAACTTGGTATAGGTGGACGCGCTGACCGCCACGATCTTCGGATTACCCATGATCCAGACGATCAGATCAAGGATGTGCACGCCAAGATCGTAGATCGGGCCCCCGCCGGAACCTTCCATCATGTGGAACTGCCCCCACGTGGGGATGCCGCTGCGTCGCAGCATGGTCGTCTCTGCAAAGTAGACCTCTCCGAGCTGCCCAGACGCCACGATGTCTCTCGCCGCAAACGCATACGGCGCAAACCGGGAGCTCTGCCCGACCATCAGCAACCGGCCAGCTCGATCAGCGGCCGCGTACATCTCGACCCCATCCGGACGACACGTGGCAATCGGCTTCTCGCACAACACGTGCGCTCCTGCGGCCAGTGCGGCGAGAGTCGCCTCTCGGTGGAAGGAGTTGGGTGTGCAGACAGACACGATGTCCAGGCTCTCTTTCGCCAGCATGACACGGTAGTCCCCGTAGTGATTCGGGATGTCGTTCGCCCGAGCGAACGTCGCCGCGATCTCCGGATTGACATCCGCGTTCGCCACGACCTCCACGCTGTCAGACAGGTTCTTCCAGGCCGGCACGTGCGCCACGTTCGCGATCCACCCGGACCCGATGATTCCCACTCTCAACGTCTTCTCGGACATCTGCGTTTCTCCTGCTTTGGACCTGGGCTTACGGTACTCATGTCTGCACGGACGGCAATCTCTGAGTGCATTGGCCCACCCCCGCGGAAGGTCGGTCCAGATTCCGGCAATGGTCTCATTGGCAGCAAAGATGGAGGAAGAAGAGCGCGCCTCCGGTCTCTTCTGGCTCTTGTGCACTCCCCGAAGGACCGGTCGCCGGATTCGTTCTGCCCAACTGTGGGCAGCCCGAAGCCGGCGGACACTCTCTCCCTGCCTTCTCCGTGTCTCCGGAACTCCGTGGTGAAACGTCGTCGTCTTTGATCGGGAAAGGCGACATACAGAACTCCCGGAGACTGGCGGTTTGCTTGCCTCGTGCGCGTCCCAACGCTGTCCTTTCTGCTACCGATAGGCGGAAGTGGGCAGGACTCTGAGCAGGGCGATCTGGCAGGGAGCGACTCGAAGATGGCATCCTCCGAATGTAAAAGCAGGCAGTTCTCGTCCCCCAAGCGCGTTCCGGAGCTCAACCGGCGACAGTTCGTTGCGAACTCAGTTGTCGGCGTGGCCGCCACCGCCCTTGCGCTTCCGCTGACTGGACTAGCAGCTGCGGGCAAGCCCAAGCCAAAGCCACGACGCGTGTTGATCGACTCCGATGCCAAGAACGAGATAGACGACCAGTACGCCATCGTCCGTGCTCTGATTGCCCCGGAACTGCGCATCGAAGGGATCACGGCGGCTGGGTTCCACGATCGAGAGCGGGGAGCCAAACGCAGCCACGCCGAAATTCTCCGCATCCTGGAGCTGACCGGCCTCACCGGCAAGATCCCCGCGGCGTTGGGAAGTTCGGATCCGATGACCGACAAGCGGACGCCGCGACCAACCGACGCCACGGCACTGATTATCGAGCGGGCTTTGGCTGATGACCCCGAACCGCTCTACGTCCTCGGTCTCGGGCAGTTCACCAACCTGGCATCAGCACTCCTGATCGAACCGAAAATCAGGGATCGTGTCGTCTACGCGTGCATCGACGGCGACTACAAGCACGGGCAAACTCCCGCGTGGGGACGGGGCATCTACAACTGGAAACTCGATGTCCCCGCCGTGCAGGCGATCTTCGAATCGGATGTCCGCTACATTCACATGCCGGACCGAAGCGTCAGCGGCAAGATGTACATAACCCGGACTGAAGTCGAAAAGCGCTTGAGGAACCGGGGGCCGGTGTATGACTTCCTTGTGTCGCTCTGGAACGAAGGTGAGTTCCGGAAGCTCAAGGGGAAGATACTCTGGGACATTGCGCTCATACATGTCATGATCGACCCGTCCCACGGCAAGCGAGTCACCGTTCCGGCACCAATCGTGCACGACAACGGGGCGACGAGAGACGCCCCAGCCAACGAGCGCAAGGTCGACGTCTACGCCGACATCAACCCCGCCGAGATCTACCGCAGCTTCTGGGAAGCCGTAGACGCCCAGACCGGCTGACTCCCCTCCCAGTGTGCCAGGATTTGACCGATACTGTGAGGAAGCCGATGCACCGTCACCCGCGAAACACGATGCGCGCGGACCGCCGAGCCGGTCGCTGTGCCGTTGTCGGCCTCTTGCTGTCGGCCGTTGCCGCCCGGGCCGATTACCCGCCGCCCGAGGACGCAGGCTTCCATCACTGCGTCCTGATCTACGACCGGGACCAACGTGCGGCGAGCGATCTGGCCCCCTACGTTGCCAAACGGGTTGACGACGCGCCACGTTCCTGGCTCTTCGACTCGTTCCTCTTCTGCATGCTCCGCACGCCATCTGGACGCTCAACCACCACCGGCCAGACCCGGCGGGAGGACTGGCTGTACCACTTGGACCGCTGGTTCACCCCTGGTCGCGATCTCGCTGCGCTCAACGCGGCAATTGCCGACGCTGTGCCCATTCTCGGAGTACCGCGAGAGAAACGGCGCGTCATGCTCTCCATTCCGCACCCGGACCGCAGAGTCACGGACTTTGGAGACGTGGATGGAGACGGGCGAACCGAGGACCTTTCCACGGACGTCGGGCTTCGCACCGTTCTCACCTGGTACATAGCCGAAGCGCAACGCCGTTTTGCCGCTGCCAGACCCGCACATCTCGAACTCTGGGGATTCTACTGGATGCACGAGACGATCCCTCCCGGGGATGAAGAGCTTACCCGCACCGCTGCGTCCGTCGTGCACACGGCGGGTGCCAAACTCCTGTGGATTCCCTGGTTCAAGGCCGCGGGTTGGGACCGGTGGCAGGTGTGCGGGATCGATGTCGCCATCATGCAGCCGAACTACGCGTTTTTCTCCAAGCATGCGGGCTGGATCCGGCGTGACCGTCTGACCCTCAATGCGAACCTTGCCCGTGCTCACGGTCTGGGCGTCGAAATCGAGCTGCCAATGTTCTGCAACCACCCCGCAACGGCCCTTTATCTCCGACGCTACCTAGCGGACGGCACCGCCCAGCGCTACGGCTACCAGGGGGCCGCAACAGCCTACTACCTCGGGAGAGATAACCTCGAACGGCTCTGCGTCTCAAAGGAAGCATGGCAACGTGATCTGTACTCGGCCCTGGCTGACTACGTTCAGGGAAAAAGTGTGCCCGATCCGGATCCGGCCTGCGAATGGCATGTCCGCGGTCGCGCGGTTCCGCTGCTGCGTGACGGACGGTTGCAGGACCGTCTCGAACTTCTCAGCGCAGAAACGGAACTGCCAATGCCGACGCAGGTGAACGCCATTGACGTCTACCTGAACGATCCCCTGCCCGGGGAACCTTGGATGGGCCGCCTGGTGGCAGACGTCCGACACAACGACAACGCCTGGAAGCCGGCAGGCTGGGCGTTGTGCTCCGGCGAGGCACGGAATTCCGTTTCCCCCCGGGTGGTCACGATCCCGGTGCAAACCGTGGGGCGTCGGCTGCGCGTGTCCCTCCAGCCCTCCGCCGGCAAAGGTCCGGTGCCGGTCAGCGAGATCATCGTTGACTGCTGCCCCCCTGAACGAACGGGGCGAACGGTCACGCACATGGCACTCGAAGCGGCCTATACGGTCACCCCGGCGCTGGGCAAGGCGACCTATGGGGATGACGGGAACGAATTGACCGATGGCGTCGTACCGACCACGGGCTTCGCGTCCGGCGGCAGCGTCGGCTGGCACGGCGGCAACGTAACCATCGCCTTCGACCTGGAGAAACCAATCGCTGTGGAGCAGGTTGAGGTCCATGTTGAGGGCGGCGGGTACGCTGCCGTGAACTGGCCGGCATCGGCCGTGCTCAAGACGAGCCCATCGCGAATGCCGCCGCGAGGGATGAGCGGAACGGGTCCATCGCCTAGAGGGTTCGCGTGGGCTACCGCTTCGCCGATGGTCGTGGATCAACAGCGCACGCCGAACGCGGCGAACGGACACTTGACGTTCCAGGCTCAAGAACCGATCCGGACCAGGTACCTGACCGTGGATCTGATCACGAGCGGCTGGCTTATGGTGTCTGAGGTCAAGATCGTTAGCGACGGCCGGAACGTCGCTCTGGGAAAAGGCTACTCGCTCGCCCCCGCACCGTCCTGCGCCGCATCGGGCGCGTACCCCGACGATGGCAAACGGCTGACGGACGGACGCATCGCCGACAGATTCAATCGGTCGCTGCTGACCGGCTGGAATGATGACGCCCCCCGGAGCTTCACTGTGCGGCTCCCCGCAACGGACAAAGTCAGTGGTGTGACGGTCTGGACGCTTGCCGGGGGGGCCTATGGCATCCGCGCACCGAATCGGGTGCTTGCAGAGATCTCGACCAACGGCACCCACTGGCGCCGCATCGGTGAAGCCCGCCGAGACGAAGACCTGGTCGAGACCGAAGGCGCTGAACTCAGGGCCTTGCCATACCGCGTCCGCACCCCCGGCACACAGGCGACGGCCATCCGCGTAACCGTGGAACGAAGCCGGGGCTGGACCATGCTGAGCGAGCTGCAAGTCGACGGACAAGATGGGCGACCCGATTCGGCGAACCGACCGTAACGGCTTCCAGAAAACGGGGATCCACGCGGTCATCTCCTCGCATATCGAGAGGCCGGGGCTTGACCGTCAAACCCCATATCGGGCTCGCAAGCTTCTGCCGGGCAGTCACGCATGAGTGCCGCCTCCGGCCAGAAGTCCGGCCGTCGTACCGGAGTGGTGTGACTGTCCTCTGTTGGCGGCCAGCAGTTCGCCGTCCAGAGGCCGCCTCCCACACTGAACCGGGCGCCCTTGAAAGGTGGGAGGCGGCCTCCGGACGGCGACTGAATTGGGCGTCTGGAGGAGCCGGTTCTCCACAACCGGCCTGGCCGCTTGCGGCCTGCCATAGTGTGTGTGGGAGCGGCACCCGGCAGAGCCCGTCGTACCGGCCGACGTCGGGCGGTGCAGCGTTACCGGTGCATGACGAATCCGGCGTCGACCCAATCCGCCATGCCCCAGCCGTGGCCGAGCGGGCCACCGTCGACCTTGAGTAGCAGCTCGCCTGATCCGGCCGGAATAGGGCAGTCCAGGTACCAGAAGCGCTGCGCGGTGCCTTCGAGGATCGGGCTCTCGACCAGAAGCGTGTTGCCGGCGTAAACGCGAAAGATGATGCAGCCGTTGGTACCGGTCACGTCGTCCAGCCCGATAATGGCTACGAAGCGTCTGTACTCGGGCTTGAGAGGGTAGACAGCTTCAGCGTTGGCGTGGATGCCGATGCCGCGTCCGTGGACGCGGCCGTTGAGCCGGAGCGGCTTGCCGTTGTAGCAGCACTTGTCACGCTCAAGCGAGAAGGCACCCACTTTCACCTTGGTCGGGGTCAGATCCGAGAGGTGGACGTCTGGCGGCAGCGGTTTCGGGGGCAGCATCCGGATCTCGAAACGCCCGCGCACGGGATCGCCGCTGGGCTTGCCGCCCCGGAACGGACAAACGACCAGATCCGCGGGCTCGGCGATGGTGATCGGGCCTGCGTAGAGCTTCGATCTCAGCGTGGGCTCGGAACCGTCGAGCGTGTAGCGAAGTGCGGCGCCGGGCTGGCCGGGCAGATGCGCTGCTACGGTCACAGGACTCACGAACAGGCCACGGCTCGGCTTCAGCTCAACCTTGTCCGGGATCGCCGGATACGAGATCGGGGCGATGATCCGCAGTGCGCTGTCCGCAACCGTGAACTCGAAGTCCGTTTGACCAGCTTGCTGTGGCTTATCTGCCAAGCTGATGGCCTTCACTCCCAGCGCGATGCCAGTGTCTGGCGCGTTGGGCGTTTGGACGAGCAGCAACGCTTCGGCGGCTACCTTCAGAGTCCCGGCTTCGAGTGAGGTAATGCCCTCGCGTGCGGCCAGCCAGGTGACATCGGTGCCGTCGTTGAGGACGAGCCGGCAACCGGACACCGTGCCGTTGGGTAAGGACAGATCAGTGGCCGTGGCCACGGGATCGTCGGTGGTCGGTGTCGGAACGAGGACGGTGGTAACGATCGTGTTGCCGCCTGTGTCTTTCCAGCAGGCGTAGACATCGACGGCGGGTAGTTTCAGGCCGCTTATGGCACGCGCGAACCAGCCACGCCAGGGCTTTTTCTGGCCGAAATAGCGCCGGTAGCTTATGTCGGCGGCCGAGAAGTGGCGCAGGACGATGTTGGGGCCGCTCGTATCCGTGGTCCGGATAAGTCGGCTCTCGGCGTCGGTCACAACCTGGCTATTGAGGAAGCCCGGGGACGTGATGTTCCACTGTTCGTGCGGTGGCGGGAAATGCCACATCTGCTGGTACTCGTGCGCTTTGCCGTCGCCGGTGAGCCGGTCGGTCACAAGCCAGAGCCGCTGCTTGCGCAGGAACACGATCTGCCGCTGGTGCCGGACCGTGATGGGGGCCGCGCTGCCCCACTTCCCCCCGCCGTAACCGTCGCCGTAGCTTCCTTCGGCCACGTCGAAGGCGGCGGACGTATGCCAGCGCACGGCGATTGGGTCGGTGTAGGCTTCCCTGGCGCCGCGGATCTTGTGCCTGCGCTGGGAGTGGTCGTCAACCGTGATGGTGTTGGAGGTCAGAGAGGAACGTTCCCCGAAATAGGCGATGGCCTGCTCGTACTCACCGCGCTGGCTCTCGTCCAGGTGATGGGGGCCGTAGGGCGGGGGACCGCCGTCGACGATAAGATGACGCCCATAGGCGGTTATGGCGATGCCGTTGATATTCTCCTTGAAGTGGCCCGAGCCAATGCGTGAGGCAATGAACGACAGGTAAAATGACTGCATGTTCCAGCCGTCGCGCATGGCGTAGTAACCGCTGTAAGGGAACGCGATCGACGTGAAGGTCGGGGCCGGGCGCGTGCCGTCGCCGAAGAGATGATTGTAGACGTTCTGCGCGATCGGGTCGGCAACGTTGGCGACAGTCTTGGCCATGCGCTTCTTCCAGCTCTCGCGGGTTCTCTCGTCCTGCCAGGCGGCGGGCGGCGGGATGATCGAGTTCGTGCCGGTCTTGGGCACGCCCCCCAACGGCATGGTCATGCCCGCGAACAGGCGTTCACGCTTGAGAATGGCCTCGTGCAGGAGCTGCACCCATTTCGGTTTGACCGGATCCTCGGCGAACATGGCGACAATCTCCTCGCCTTCGCGAATGAGACCACCGTTGTAGTTGAACGACTGCTCGAGGTCGCCGCCATCGGGCAGCACCGTTGTGTGGACGTAGTTGGCCAGGCACTCGCCGGCCGTCTTCCCGATCGCTCGACCCGCGTGGAATTCGTCGAAGAACCTGGCCGTCAGCGCCAAGCCGGTGAGGCCGGTGAAGCGCTGGTTAGGCGTGCGCCCGGCCTTGCCGTAGGACCTGAGCATCAGCGGCGGGTGATCGAACAAGAGCGAGATGGCGATATCCGCCAAGTGCCCGGCGGGGATCAGGTTGATGGCGTCGGGGGCGACGGGCGTGTCGATGGGTTGCAGCGACTCCAGCCAGGGCCGTGGCTCGTTCCCGTCCGGCAGCGCCTTGGCCAGGCCAACAACGCCTTTGACGAGATTGTGCACGCGTGCCGCGGCCGACAAGCAGACCGCGTGATTGCGCACGTCCCAGTTGCCTTGGACCTTCTTGCGTTCCTCTTCCCCCAGGCTCTCGACCGAGCGCTTCTGTTCCACCACGAAAGCCCCGGCGATCTCGAACCACTTGGCCAGATACACCGGGTCTCGCGTCTGCTGGTAGCCCGAAACCAGCGGGGAGAGACACTTCAGGGCAGAGTAGTCCTTGCCGCCGGTCGCCAGCCAGTTGATCTTGCGCGCTGGGTCGGGTGGGCCTCGGAAGTTGTAGACGCGATAGGAGTTGAGCCACTCGGACTTGAGTTCGATGTCGTCCCCGAGCAGGAATCTGGCCGTTGCCTTCGAGTTAGGATGCAGTTGGTGGCTGTGTTGCCAGAACTTGCCAGCTTCTCGCCCGCGCATCTTCGCGACCGAATGGTCACGCCACGCCTCGAGAGCCTCGGCGTACTTCTCCTGCTCCACCAGGGCCCGGGTCCTGTCGAGCCCGGTGGCTCGAAGGTCCATCAAGGCAAAGAACCGCGCGTCCACGCTTCCCGGCCTGACTGGACGCAGTTCCTCGGCCGGGGCTGGAGGCGGCGTAATGTCTTGGGCGTGACCGGCCATGCTCAAGGCCACGGCCACGAGGCCTATTGCAGAGAACCTGGTGGTGATGAGCAACATACGGAGAGCTCCTGTCCTGATGGCGACACTGGCACCGGCGGTACTATATCCTCGCTGCCCGCCTAGGTCCCCGGAGAAACCGTCTTGTGCCCCGCGGTCAGCGGCCTGGCCCGATCGTTGGCAAAAGCGCGCAAAGTCAAGAAATCGGACTCCCCTCCCGGATTCCCAAGCCGGCGAGAGGCAGCGTTCTGTTCCGCATCCCCCGCGATTCACCCGACGAAACAAGCGGGTTCAGGCCTTGCGGTCTGTAATTCCCGCGGCAGACTAAGTTCCAGAAATGCAGACCGCAAGGCCTTACCCCAGCCCCCTGACCCCAGCCCCCCGAGACGTTAGGGATGGGGAGGGTTGTCGCCGGAAGCGGCTCTGAAAAACGATTCATTCCAGTATGGGTGGTGCCCGATGACGAGACCAATGATGTGGCTTCTGACCGTGATGTTCCTAACCTGTTTGGGCCTCTTTGCGAAACCGGCAGGGCCCAAGGGGCAGTTTGTGCGTGTTGAGCTCAAGGGTGCGAAGAAGACCCTGTCTGTAGCGGAACTGCAGGTCTTCAGCGGCGGGGCGAACGTGGCGCTGAAGAAGGAGGCCAAGCAGAACGCCACGGGGGCTGGCGGCGTCGCGTCACGCGGCGTCGATGGCAACACAGACGGGAATTGGGGCGGCAAGTCAGTTACGCACACGCCCGGGAACAAGAGAGATCCGTGGTGGGAGGTCGATCTGGGCCAGGAGTATGCCGTCGATAAGATCGTGATCTGGAACCGGACCGGAGGGAGGATCGGGGACAGACTCAATGGCTGTGTGATCAGCCTGCTCGCTACGGACCGCAAGCCGGTGTGGACCGTGACCTGCCCCAAGCCGGGGGACAAGCGCGAGTTCACGGTGGGCCCGCCGCCCAATCCGCTGGAGACCGGGATAAAGAACATGATTGCGCTTCATGGCGCCAAGTACGCCGCGGGGCCCTCCCATCTGAAGCGTTTCCTGGTCCTGGAGCCAGGGCTCAACAGTGCCGAAGGGAAGTCCGCCTACAACAAGCTGAAGACAGAAGTGGAAGCCACCGGGGCGGCCTTCGCCGAAGCCATCTTCACCGAGGCCCTGAAGCCGCCGGTCGACATCCCGTTCCCCACCGACGCAGTCGACTGGTACCAGAATGACATGGCCACCGCCTGGCCCTGTCCATACTCGGAATCGGACAAGAACTGGCGCAAGATCCGCTGGTTCATTCGGTGCAGCTGGAAGAAAGGCCTGAAGCGCGGCCCCAACCAAGTTACTCTGTGCGCGAACTTCCACATGCCCGCGGCGAAGATCCAGGGCATGAACATCAGCGCGGGCGGCGGCCAGAAGCAGAAGATCATCTGTAACGGTAAGGAGATCCCTGCAAAAGGCGGCACGAGGATCTACCGGCTGCCCCTGAAGAAGGGCGAAAACAGCCTCTACCTGCGCGCCGAAGCCGATGTCAAGCCGCCGCCCAAGCCGAAGCCCGGCGCGAAGAAGAAGAAAAAAAGGGGCCCATCGTTCTCCTACTTCCTGACGCCGGTCGAACTGGAACACGTCTATCCGGAGCCCAAGCACAAGCTGGCGGCGCTGTGGCGTTCAGTCGAGTACCTGGCGAAGAACCACGCGAACTACCCCGGCGCCCAGTACAAGAAAGAGATCAAGGCCCTATTTGCCCAGCTCGGGTCGCCTGATATGGACAAGGCGGTTCACGCGCTGCAGTACAAAGCGCTCGTGCTGGACAACCCGGTCGTGGATTTCGACAAAATCCTCGTGCGCCGCGGGAAGGCCTTCAGGGTCGCCAACTGGCAGGGGAACTCGGAGAAGAGGCCGTTCGGCTACAACAACGAGATTGCATCGCTCAACCTGAGAGACGGCAGCCTGGAGACTGTCTATCGCTCGCCCAATAACGGCAGCACTGCCGTCTGCGACCTGGTCCTGTCCTTCAACGCACGGAAGCTCATGTTCTCCTCCGCCAACGAAAAGGAGAAGAACTGGCAGGTCTTTGAGATGAATATCGACGGGTCGGGCGTACGGCAGGTGACCCGGAGCCCGGGGGCTGATGTGGACAACTACAACGGCATCTACGTTCCCAACGGGAAGATCATCTTCATCTCAACCGCCAACATGACCGGGGTACCGTGTGTCGGCGGCAAGAACAAGGTGGGAACACTGTACACAGCCGACATGGACGGCAGCAATGTGCGGCAGCTGACCTTTGAGCAGGACGCGGATTGGTACCCGTGGGTCATGGCCGACGGCAAAGTCATGTACCTCCGCTGGGAGTACACGGACAACTCCCATTACTTCACCAGGATTCTGATGACGATGATGCCGGACGGCTCCCGTCAGCGTTCCTTTTACGGCTCCGGCTCCTACTGGCCCAACACCATGTTCCACGCCAGGAACATCCCGGGCAGCAACAGCCAATTCGCGGCCATTTGTTCCGGACACCACGGCGTATCACGAGTCGGCGAACTCATTCTCTTTGACGTGAACAAGGGCGAGAAGAACACCCAGGGCGCGATTCAGAAGATCCCCGGCTACAACCGCAACGTCCAGAATATCATCCGTGACAAATATGGTGTCGGCGTTGTGCCCTATTTCGATCACCCCTTCCCTCTCTCGGACACCTACTTTCTGGCGGAAGGGCATGTTCCCGGCATCGGTACCGGCCTCTTCCTCCTTGACCGCTTCGACAGCATGGTTCTCATCAAGGAAGGGCGCGACCTGTTCGAACCGATTCCCTTGCGCCCCCGCAAGCGGCCGCAGGACCTCGCCAGCCACATCAACCCCAAGGCGAACGACGCGTTGATCTCGGTCCAAAACATCTACGAAGGACCGGGCTTGGCCGGGATCCCCCGGGGCACGGTCAAGACGTTGCGCCTGTTCACCTACTCCTACGGCTATCGCGACAACGGGGGCCATCACCAGCTGGCCATTGAGGGCGGCTGGGACTGCAAACGCCTGCTGGGCACGGCGCCGGTGGAAACGGACGGCTCGGTGACGGTGCGCGTCCCACACAGCACGCCCATCTCGATTCAGCCGTTGGACGAGAACGGGCAGTCGCTGCAGTACTTCCGCAGCTGGCTGGTGGCCATGCCGGGCGAGTCCCTCTCCTGTGTCGGATGCCACGAACCTTCAAGAACGGCGCCGATACCCCGAACCACCCAGGCCATGGCGATACCGCCCCGCAAGCTGACCCCCTGGAACGAACACAAACTGCATGGGTTCGGCTTCATTCGCGAAGTGCAGCCTGTGCTCGACCGGCGCTGTGCGGGATGCCACGACGGCTCCAAACCGGAACGGCCCAACTTCAAGAGCACTGAGGAAGAACGGGGCTTCGCTGTCTCCTACCACTCGCTCCACAAATTTGTCCGCCGCCCGGGCCCGGAAAGTGACTTCGAGATCCTCGACGCCATGGAGTACCACAGTTCGACCAGCGAGCTCGTGCAAATCCTCAAGAAGGGGCATCACGGCGTGGAGTTGATGCCCGACGACTGGAAGCGCCTGTACACCTGGATTGACCTGAACGTGCCGTACCACGCGACGTGGACGGACTGCAGAGGACCGAAGCGGATCAACGCTATCGCCTCCCGTGCCCGGGAGTTGCGGAAGCTGTACGCCTCCGTCGACGATGATCCCGAATACGTGCCCCCCAACCCCGGGAAGAAGCAAGAGTACCGGAGACCAGCGGGCAGCCCCAAGCCCAAAGCACCTGCCCCCGAACTCGCCGGCTGGCCGTTCGATGCCAACCAGGCCAAAGCCAAACAAGGCAACTCCGCCGTAACGATGATCGATCTCGGTGACGGACGGCAGCTCAAGCTTCGGCGGATCCCCACCGGCAGCTTCGTAATGGGCTCAAACAACGGGGCAGAGGACGAACGGCCTATGGCAAAGGTCACGGTTGCCAAGCCCTTCTGGATGGCAGAGAGTGAGATCACCAACGGGCAATACGCCCTGTTCGACCCCAAGCACGACAGCCGGTTCATTGACCAGCAGTGGAAAGATCACATCTATCAGGGCTACGCCGCGAACAAGCCGCACATGCCCGTGATCCGCGTCACCTGGCAGCGAGCCATGGCGTTCTGTGAATGGCTGTCCAAAAAGACAGGCAAGAAGGTGACGTTGCCGACGGAGGCGCAGTGGGAGTATGCCTGCCGAGCCGGCAGCGGCCGGGACTTCTGGTTCGAGGGCAGTGACTATGGACCCTACGCCAACATGGCCGACAAGAACATTGGCCTGCTCGCCGTCGCCGGCGTGGACCCCATGCCCATCCCGGAGAAACGCCGCACGCTCCTCAACGACTTCGTGCCCCGAGACAGCGACGTTGACGACGGGCGGCTGCTGGCCGACTCGACCCGCCAGTACAAGCCGAACCCGTGGGGACTCTACGACATGCACGGCAACGTCTGCGAGTGGACCCGCACGGACTACGAGCCCTACCCCTACAAGACAGCAACGACCAAGTCGGCCGGGAAAGTGGCGCGCGGCGGGTCCTGGCGGGACCGGCGTAAGCGATCCACCGCCTCCTACCGGTTCGCCTACCAGCCCTACCAAAAGGTCTTCAACGTGGGCTTCCGCGTCATAGTGGAAGAGTGACGGCTGGAACGGGCACGGAGAGTGGGGTCGGTCCTGATACCTGCATTTATCGCTTGGTCCACGTCATGCGAGTTCTGCCTCCAAGCCCAAGCTCCCATGCAGAAAGCCTGGTGGCGATGAGCGACATACGGAGAGCTCCTGTCCTGATGGGGACACTGACACCGGCGTGTACTATTATATCCTCACTGCCCACCCAGCCCCCCGAGGAAACCGACTTGTGGGCCGCGGTCAGGGGCTTGCTTGGTCCGATCATCGGCAGAAACATATGGGGCCAAGAAACAGGCCCCACGGGTTGAGAGCAGCCCCTGATTAGTTCTTCTCCAAATCGAGCCTGACGTTGTCGATAAAGAACTCGGCGGTCTTCCCGTCGGTGAGATTCATGAAACCGAGCCATTCCAGGAAGCGGAATTTGGGTGACCCGCACGGCAAGGATTGACGATCCACAATCAGTTCGCCTCCCGTCTTTACCTTGAGCCCATATGTCCCCGCCGCTGATTTGCCCAGACCGCAGAGGATCTCGACGTGGATCCACTGGTCGCGCGGCACCTCCGCCAGCTTCTCGCCGTGCGCGGTCAGCGTGCCGACAGCGTCGATCGACAGACTGGGACCGACCAGGAACGGGTGCTTCGAATCACGCCATGCATGCCCCATGACTGCCCCTTCGCACATGCGGATATCGAAGCTGAGCAAGGCCTTCCCCCGGCGGAATCGAGGCGCGTAGAACATGTGAGGGTTGTAGATGTGTTCCATCCCAGGGGCATTCCTGAAGAGAAGAGCCTGTCTGCCTGCCGCGGCTTGTCTGTCACTGATCTCGAGGGCGTCGCCTTTGCCTTCTGTGAAGATGCGTGCGTTCTCAGGAGGCTGCCCGGGCCTCGTATCTTCGAAGCCATCGTTGATCACGACGGGTGGCAGGTCGTCGAGGGAAGGTGGCAACACTGTCTTGTCGTGCTGCCGCGTCCTGCCATGCCAGCGGGACTCAGACGTCAGCCCAACCGCGCTTGTGTCAATAGGCGTAAAGCCGACGGCGACCGCCGGGGAGCCGGGCTTGAGCCGGAAGTCCCCGTTCGCTGCGTCCACGAACATCGGGTCGGCAAGCTTCGAGTTCCGGTCCATACCGCGTTCCCGCCATTCCTCAAGCGTATAGTCGTAGAACAGGAGTTCCTCATCGTCGGTGCGCCAGTATACGTTGTGATCCCAGGGCGTCTCGGTGTCCGCGGCGCCGCCGTCCGCATAGAAGAGGTCTCCTTGGGTCAGGTAGAAAATGTTGTTTTCGACGATGCTTGGGGGGCCGTCATCACGCTTCCAGCGCCAGACCGCCTGCCAGGCACTGTTGGCAAAGATGTTGTTGCGGATGGTGTTTCCCGACTGCCCCGTGTTCATTAGCCCACCGGTGAGCGTGTTGTAGGCAATGTTGTTCTCCGCCAGCATCCCGTTGCTGCCTTGGTCAAAGTAGATCCCCCACGCCATGGTCGGGTCGCCCATGTAGGGGAAGATATCATGGAACACATTGTTCCGGATGACCGTTCCTGTCTGCGTCCCGAGAGTGTAGATGCCGGCTCCATCACTGAGCATGCCGCGCACGACATGGTGCACATGGTTGAACTCGATCGTGTTGTGAAGGGTCCGGGTCGGGGCTTTGCTCCAATTCCAGCCGGTCGAGATCCCGGTGTAGTAGCCATCGTGGATTTCGTTGTGCGATATACGGTTGTGACTGCTCTGAGCAAGCCAGATCCCTACGCCGGCATGATAGATTTCCCCAATGTCATGGATGTAGTTGTTGTGGACCACGCTGCGACTCGTTTCCCCGATGTCCTCTTTCGCCATATGAGGCTCTCCGACCCGGATGCCACCCGCGCCGAGATCAAACAGGTGATTTCCGCTCACGCTGCAGTCCTTGCAGCCGTGGCGCAGCCAGATCCCGTAGTTCCCAACGTGCGCGATCTCGCAGTCTTCTATGCTGCACTGCGATGCCCCGTCCGCCGTGATGACCGCCGGGACACTGACTGCGGCCTGGGTGTCACTGTTCCCCTCGGGCAAGAGTGTCCAGTCCGCATACATGAAGGCAAGCCCTTTCACATGCACGTGCTGTACCCGTAGTCTGGCTTCCGGATCTCCGGAAAAACGCAGGAACTCAGTCAAGACCGGCGCGATGACTTCCGTTCGGTTGAGCGTTTCACCAACCATCGGGAAATAGGTCAGTTCCCCCGTTCCCTGGTTCAGATACCACTCTCCCGGCTGGTCCAGGAATTCACGCGCGTTTTCGAGGAAGTACCGCCCCTGCGGCTCCCAATGGCCCACACCCCACCATTCCTTCAGGGGCGCGGTGAACGTCACCACGTTGGCCTCAGCGTCGATGGACTTGATCGGATGAATCGACGATTCCCACGAGTGAATCATCTTGACGTTGACATCACCGAGCCGTTCGCATGGTGTGATGTCACCCGGACGGAATCGGAAGCCGGTCTTGTCCGGGGTCGGCTTCTCCCCCTCCTTGCCCGGAATCACAGGCAATGGACTGGCCATCTTGAAGAAGCCAGCGTTTGGCATTCGAGCGCAAGTACGCCGTTCCCCGTTGACAAACAGCTCCCGGAACCGCCATCGTCCTTCGGCCACGCCGGGAACTGTCGTGATCCACAGATCCCCCGCCTGTCGGAACCCAACGATTTCCCGTCCACCACTAAACACGGGGCGCTCCCCCGGGTACGCCGCGTACGTCACCGGTGCAGCAACTGTGCCGGAATCCTCCGGGGCGAAGAGGATCGGTTCCTCGAGTGTGTACGTCCCGCCGCGCACCAACACGGTTAGAGCGCGATCCTTGGCGATCCCACGAATCGCGTCACGGGCCTTCCCGATCGTAGCAAACGGCCCATCCGCACCAGCCGCACTCGGGTCCGGCAATCGCCCTGTCCACGCATCATTCCCGATCGGAGATACATAAAAATCAGCTTTCACAACGGCGCCCTCCACTCTTCGTTCCTGAGCGTTTGCTCCACGCATGGCCCCGACCGCGACGATCAGGGCCATGAGCCTGACGGACGTTCTGATAACACTGCACGTGTGCATGTCTGCTCCTGCTCTCTCACTGAGAACGGCTACCCATCTGTTGTCGGGCATCGGCAGCCGTTCACGCTTTCCCTGTCCGGCGAAGCGGGGGACGGGGGGCATGGCCGGACCCGCGGCAGCGATGAAGATAGCGTTTGGGGATCCAGCGGACAACCGGGGACTGGGCACCAGTCCCATTGCTTGAGTCTGGCGCGGACGGAGAACGGCGAGAGAGGGGCTGACTTGGTCACTTGACCAGCCCGTCGCCTGCCTCGAAGTGAGCGGCGTCAGCGCCGAGATCCGACACGGACGAGCCCTCCTCCAGACGGTAGTCGCCCTCGGCGGGGTCTACGAATGGGGGTGCGGCAAACTTGGCATCCGTGCCTGCCTCACCCACCTGGGCCGTTCCCGCCGCGTGCAGCAGGTTGCAGGAGATCACGTTGCCTTCCGACTCGCGCAGACGCAGCAACATGCCCTGGTTGGCCGCCACGATGTTCCGCTCGATGCGGTTCCCGGTCGGCAGGATCGTCCCCCCCGACGTGCGCACGACGCCGGTCAGCGATTTGGTCCCCTTCAGCCACTCGCCGAACAGCATCCCCTCGCGTCCGGGGTTGACGATCGTGTTGTTGGCGATCATACAGTCGACCACGGGCAGGTACCGATATCCTTCCCTGCCTGGGCGCGTATCCGGCAAGCCCGCCACCATGCGGATACCCGAGAGAGTGGAGTCCACTACGAGGTTGTTCGTGACCTTGTGCCCACTGCCCGAGATGCGGATGCCTCCCATGCAACGCTCAAACCGGTTGTTCTCCACCACACAGCGGTTGCCGTTGCGCAGGACCAACTCACCCCGTGTGTCCATGAACAGGTTGTACCGAAACGTGCACCCCGAAGCCTTGACGCTGATCGTCTCGCCCTCGCCGTCGCAGTCGTCGAACACGTTGTATTCGACCAGTACGCCGGAATCGGTATCCATGGACACGTCCCCGCCACCGATCCGCATCACCTCGTAGCCGTTGCTCATCTTGCCCTTGGGGCGCTTGGCGAACGTATTGTGGTCGATCCGATGGTGCACCGCCTTGTCGCCCACCGCGACCACGATCGTCTCGCCCCGGTCGGCTTGCCCGATGAAGCGGCAATGGTCGATGCGGTTGTGCTCGCCGGAAACGTAGATCCAGCGCACGCGATAGGTGGCCAGCGACGTCCAGTTGTTCATCCGGATACGCGTAAGACGCGTGTGCCGTGCCTGGTGCTCCCCGTTGATATGGAGCGCGATCACGTCGCTCTCGTAGACGTGCGAGCGGTCGCGCGTGGTGAACTTCGGGCGCACGCCATCGCGGAACACCAGACCTCGCACCTCGATGTACTCGCCGCCGATCTTGAGCGACGACGTACCGGTCACCACCACCCCGGCTGGCGACTGCGGACGCAGCACCACCGGCTTGTCCGTTGAACCCTTCGCCAGAAAGACAAGGGGCATGTCGCTCCACGTGCCGTCCTTCATCACCACATGATCGCCGGGCTTGGCCCTGGCAGCGGCCGCAAGCAGCTCGGCCTCGTCCTGCACGAGATGCTCGGCCGCACCCGCGTTCAATAGAAGTAGCATAGCCAGGATCGGACATGACAGACGGCAGGACATGATGCCCTCCTGCGGTTCATTGAAGTAGCTAGCGCCGGGATGCACAGTGCCGCGAAGCTAGCGTTTCGCGGCCGCCTGTCAAACAGATGGAGAATTTCCCTCCGGCGACGGGGAAGAAGATAGCGCCGGATGGCTGTGGTGGTGGGATCTGTGAGTTTCCCGATGCGTGTTGCCATGTGATCAACCGTGGCAACTTCCAGCTTGCGGCATTCCGTGAAGATCCGGATCGCCAGTTGATTCTGGTGGAGTTTGCCAATTTCGTCGAACGCGTGGGGGCATGACCGTTGGCGGCCCCGTGCGCTGCGGCGCTTACAGCCCCCCGAAGAAACTGACTTGTGCGCCGTGGTCAAAGGCTTGGTCAGATCGTTGGCAAAAGCACATAAAGTCAAGAGACGGGACTGCCCCCCAGATTCCAGAGGCACTACGGCCGAATCCGGCCGTTTCGCGCTTCCAATCGCCGCATTCCTCGGCTATCTTCGCGCCATGGCCGAACGCAATCTCTCATCTAGCGCCACTGCGGTGGTGCGGCCGTAACCAGAGGAAACGCTCAATGCAATCGGTGCACCGTCACATGCGGAGTTACATCATGCTTGGAATCGCGCTTGGCAGCTTGTCTGCCGCAGCATTCACTGTCACGCCGACAGACCGTGCGCCTGCCGCGATCGTTTTCGGCGTCGGCCTTGACCAAGACGCGGCAACCCTCGCTGCAGCGTCCCGGGAAGCATCCGGAACGGCGCCCGAGGTCCTGCCCGCCGCAGACGTCATGCAACCCGATACCTGGCGACTCGCCGAGCCGTGGCTCAACCGCAACCTGATCCTCCTCGGCAACATCGTCAACAACGAAGCGATCTTTGCACTCTACAGCCGCTACCTGGCAGGTGTGAACGCCGCCTATCCTGGGCCTGGACGCTATGTTCTGCGCACGTTGCACCAGCCTTTCCGCCGCGGCGTTGACATGCTTGTCATCGGCGGCTCGGACCAGCCCGGCGTCACCGCAGGCGTCAAGCGTGTTGCCCAGCTCCTCAGCGCCAACAGCGGTCGCTTCCCCCCGACCATTGAGCTCGGCAGTGCCAAAGGACCGGACAAAGTGCGGGCAAAGAAGCGCGGGAGTTTCAGCTCTGCTGTACACCACTTCTACTGGGATGCGGATATCACCGCCGGGAAGAAAGCAAAAGAGCTTCTGCTCGCAGAAATGACAACACGGGAAAAGGGCCTGTGGGGTTTCAACAAGGCTGGCCATTACCAGTGGGAGAGGAACTATCGGCCTCTCGGCCAACTCCTCGTGTCCGGCCTGTTGTCTGAGGCGGAGCAGGAACAGGTCGATGCACGCCTACTCACAAACGCTCTGGAGAACACGGACTGGGCCGCCCGGGCCGCGCTGGACTGCCGGGCCGGACGCATGTCAGACCGTCTTAGCCGACATGAACTCTCCGCCTTTGCCGGGCTCTTCATCGTCCTCGATTACCTGCAACACGTCGCCACTGTTCCCGAGCAACACCGTGCCGCCGTCAAACGTAACTATGAGCATCTACTGGGCCACTGCGGCGAACTCGTGCGGAACAAGCAGTTCCACACCAGAGTCCTCGCCGGCACCGAAGGCGCGGAGTCCACCAATATCCTCGCCGACCTGTATCTCTTCCACGGCGACCGGCAGGTTGTGACCGATGGCACAATCCGCCGCATGGCCGACTACAACATCGCGGCCAAGGACAACTTGGGCTGGTACGCAGGTGGGGACAGCTACATCACGTGCCGGCCCGGCTGCCATTTCGCGCGTGCCGCGGGCGGCGCGGCCTGGTTGTTGGCAGGCTTTTTCTACAAGGACGGCGGCTACCGGTGGATGCTCGAGAACCAACATGCGTTCATGACGCATTTCCAGGTGGCCCGGCCGCCCCAGACTGCGGCTCTCCTGGAACATCTTCAGGCATCCGAGCCAAACCACATCTACGGAGTCACGGTCCACCCCGTGGATGCGTGGAGTTACCGCAAGTGCACCACGAGTGCACTCGCTGAAGTAACCGTACCCGTTGAAGCCCCCGCCGAACAACTGTTCAGCCGGGCAGCGTTCCGCGAACACTTCGACCCGGCCGCCGCCTACATGCTCGTCCAGGGGCTGGACACGGGCAGTATCAACAGAAACTACTCGTTCCAGGCGAACGGCATCACACGCTACACCGAGCTCGGTTCACTGCTGCTCTTCTCGAACAGCATGAAACACACCGGCTGGTCACAGAACGTCGTTTCCGCCAGCCGCGGCAAGCCGGATCCGCAATCCATCGCGTGTGTTCTCGAAGCGTCACACTCCTCGGATCTCGTGTCCGGCCTGCAATCGCGTCAGGAACACAACGGCGGCACCCGCTGGACTCGCACCATCGTGCGCCGGCACACCGGCTACTTTGTCGTCCTCGACCAGCTCACCGCGCATGAGGAAGACACCTACAGCTTCACCTGTCGCTGGCGCTCGTTCCATCAGGGACGCAAGACCGGTCCAGCGCTCTTTGAAGCCGTCGACGGTCTGCACCAGGTGCAGTTCCACATCCAGAGCGCCGTGCCCGCAACCTGGCACGTGGAAACGTTGCCGCGCGACGGTGCCGCGCGCCCGACCATGGTCCGGCAGATTCAGAGGCAACATCTGCGCGATGGCGACAGCGCCACGTTCCAAAACCTGCTCTACACCAGTGACGCTGAACACGTCCGCACCTTCACGGCCCAATCACTCGGCGCAACGAGCGTTCTGGTCCACGGCACGGACGGGGCAGGCGACGAACTCGCTGCCATCGGCACCGGCGACATAGCACTCGCTAACATCCAAGCCCCCACGACGTTCTGGTATGCCTCCGACGCTGCTCTGGTACTGGCCGGCACACGGACAGCGCGGCTCGGCAACGTCTGCCGCATGGAGTCGACTGCGTCCTTCAACCTGGAACTGCAAGGCACCACCGGCACTGGCTGGCTGTGCAACCCCGGACATCACCCCCTGCAGCTGAGAATCAACGCCAAACCAGCGACCGCGCTGCGGATTAACGGCAAGACCGCCGCCAGTGTTGAACTGGCACCGGGAAAGCATCGCCTTGAATTCGCTGGCGCAGCCGCGCTCTTTGCCGCCATCGACAGCACACTCAAGTCCCACCGCGGCCGAGCCGCCATTCCCACGGAACTGGCCGAGCCTGAACTCAAGGTCGACGGCTCTGGCCGTTTCGACGCCCTGTGGGAGCAAGCCGGGCTACCGCCGCCGTATGCGGAACACGGCAACATCCAGATATCGGCCGAGCCTGAATGCGATATAGGCCAAGCCGCGACTTGGCGTAACCGTCTACTCGGCCCGCCGGCTGGATACGGCTGGCACGGCAGTGAGCGAGCCGGCTGGCGCAAGGACGTAAACGGCGCCATCATCATGGACCTTGGCACCGAAATCGACATTGCTGATATCCAGCTGGTTCGCAGCCGCCGCTACCGCACGGAAACAGGCGCGTTCACCCCCGGCGAGTTCGCCTTCGACATCACGCTCAGCAACGACAACTTCAAGAACGATCTGCGACAACTTCGTGTCGACAACCCGACGTACAGCATCTGCTATGCAGAGATGATGCACTACACACATACGCGCCGCCTCCCCATGTTTACGGTGCCCTTGAACCAACGGGCCCGCTCTGTGAAGATCATGCCGCGCCGCCTGATTGACGTGAAAAGTCCACCAGCCAACTACTACGGCACCTACCGCGACGGCGAGGTTTCGTTCATGGAGATCTATGTGCATCGCACCGATCGCGAACCACGTCGGGAAGCGCAACTTTGGCATATCCCGGACGGTCCGAACCCGGGCGTGCTGCACCAGGCCGGGACCCAACTGCAGATGCTCGCGCCGGACGGCACCGTGCGCTGGATCCAGGAACTGGACGCCAAACCTGCGACCCTCACCCAAGTCGCGGACGTTGACGCTGACGGTACGCCGGAGGTCTTGGTCTTCACACTCGAAGAGACACTCACGACCTACAGCGCCGCAACCGGCGAACCGAAGTTCGTGTTTGACACTAACGCCTCGCCAAACACACCTGACCGGGCCCAGACAACGCACAGCCGGCTGCGCCCGAACGCATTCGCGGCCTGGCGCCCGGACAAGAACGGCCAGCTCGAAGTCGCGTTCTTCCCGCACTACGCCTACGGCCGTATCACCCCCGGCCCTGACCGCATCTTCAATGAGGTCATCTATCCCAGTTTCTCGCGCAGTGCCAAATTCGCCTTCCGCGTGCCGGACGTGACCGGTGACGGACGTGAAGAACTCGCGGTCGTTGGCATCTACGGCACCAACAAGTTCGGCGTCATCGCCTCCGATGCACCAGTCGAAGACGGAACCCTCCCGACCTACATCACCACCGCGCCAGTGGCTGGCTACGACAGTGGTAACATGGAGCTACCCCTCTACTGGGAAGGCGCGGTCGTGCGTAACAGTGCTGGCGACTGGATCGGCACAGTCGCGCTCAATCCCGGCGGCATCAACTACTTCGCCGGTACCACGTTCGAGCCGAAATGGTCGCACTTCCATCACCCCGAAAACCGTTGCTTCACGCAAGCCGATCTCGACGACGATGGCGTCCCGGAGCTCCTGGTCGGACGCGTCGATGGCTGCGTACTCGCATACGCGGCAGCCGACGGCAGGCTGGTTGCCAAGATCATGCTGGACGGCACCGTACGCTGTCTCGCCAAAACGGCCGCCGGTGTCATTGCAGGCACAGAACAAAGCCTGATCCTGCTCGACCGCGCATTGCGCCCGGTCGCGCGCCGTCCCGGCGGCGTCGAAGCCATTGCGGTCGTGCCGCGCCAGGGCACGTCCGAGCTCATTGTTGCTGCCCAGGCCAACGGTCGCGTGGTGGGGTTGACCGTGAACCGCTGATACGGAACGTCACCGATGTGGTCGCGTCAGTGGGCTGACGCCGCTCAGTGTGACTCAGATCAGCGAACGGGAGTCGGAAGAGAGAAGCAACGATGAGAAGCATCCCCTCTCTACGCCTGCTCTCCCAAGACGCTCCGAATGCAGCGTCTGATGCGCGCAATTCGTCCCCCGCTCCGGCATTGAGTTGCCAGTCGGTCAAGATCTGGTAGTAGGGCCTGGAGGCGGCGACAGTAGTCCAGGCGTCCAGGCGCGGCCATGCTGTCACGCAAGTAAATCGGGGGACCGGGCCGGCGACCGGATAGCGGGGTCAGGTGAATCTGCCCCGGAGTTTCGTCGGAGGTCTCCGGTCGCAATTGGTAGTTGGCGAAGAAGGCGGCCTCCGCTTCCTCAAAGACGGCGGCCAAATCACTGGCAGCCGCGGTGGTGCGGGGGTGGTAGAGCTCGTCGATCACTTCGAGCAACACGTCTTGGTTGTCACGACCCACACCGGCCAGCTTGCGGCCGCCAAAGGCCACGTTCAACTCGACCCCCGGATTGCGGGTCGGTCCCATGTAGTACTCAACGGCTCGACCGCCGTCGGCGTGAAGCGCCTCAAGATGTCGTCCTGTCCGCTGAGTGTAGGGGATGAACCAGCGCAGGCGTTGCCAGCGCTGCGGCGGGTACACCCAGACCCCGCCTGAGGTGCCGAGAGCGCAACTCAGCGAACCCACGAACTGCCGACGCAACGACGGCTCGATGAACGGCGCGGTGTGCCCGGGATCGATCAGGAAATCCAGCTCCTTCGACAGAGCCTGAAGGTGGGGCCAGTCATTGCGCGGAACCGTCGTCCCGGGAGGAAGGTAGCCGCACATGTTGACCATGAGCACGGCGTCAGGGCTGGCTCGTCGAATGGTGGCCGCGGTCTCCGCGTTGAGCCGTGAGTAATAGGCTGTGTCACTTTCGCAAGAGCAGGTGGTGCAATTGCAGCGGCCCAGGTCGGCCGCCTCCAAATGAAACCCGTCGAAAGCGAATTCGGCGAGCAGGTAGTCGACCACCCGTTGCATCCACTGCCGGGATTCCGGCCGGGTGCCACACATGGCCCTTGGGTTGTCTCCGCGCACCGCTGCATCCTGGACGATGATGTGATCGAAGCCCCAACTGTAGACGCCCAACCCATACAGCACCTTCAGCCCGAACGCGTGGGCTTCTGCCAGAATCGTCCGAACCATTTCCACCCGCTCCGGACTCACGGTGTGCGGGATGTCTGGCGACCACAAGCTGGCCGTCAGCAGTCCGAACAGCGTGACAGAGTTGAAACCGGACTCAGCCTGCAGTCGGAAGGACGCCCGCAGACCGTCCCTGGCCTGGCGGTCCAGTTCCACACACGGCCACTGCCGATTCGGCAAGGCGCTGTCACGCATGTCATTGATCCACACGCCCTGGGCAACGCGGAACGTGTAGCTTGTGGGCGCAATGGCCGGCTTCCGAATCGAGTCCATCAGGCTTCCCTCCTGTTGTGCGTCCCGGAGCACCGATACCGTGCCTCCGGCGCCGATTGGTGGCGCGTAGCGCTCACTCTCCCCTCGGTGTCCGGACGAACCCTGGCCCTTGTGTCTCTGCCTCTCCCGTTCGGGCGGGGCCAAAGGCAATCAGGTCGATGTAGTTGGGCCATTCCAAGCGAAGCGCGTGAGAAGCGACACGCTCAACCCGAGGTAGTGGCATGCCGTCTTTGTGGGGCAGAAGTGCAGTGAGTATGGCCGGGGCCTCTTCGGTACGGATATTCGCCAACAGGCGTGGATGAGGAACGGCTTTGGCGGTCCGATTCCAGCGGATCTCCTTCACGTCTGAGGAGAATTCCGGCGTCTCTACCGCGAACATGACGATGCGCATCTTCCATCCGGTCTTATTGTCGGTGATCATCGGGTGCTCGCCTGCCACATCGATCTCGATACCTTCGCCCGACATCATGAAGCCATGGCTGTTGACCCCCTGCAGGACCCACGTGTAGCCATGCTCCTCCCCATCCGCTTCCAGGTCATCGAAAACTACGGCGTAGGGGTGATCCTGATCGTGGACAAAATAGATGTGCCGGTCGGCCTTCTTGAGAGCTTTGTTGTGGTAGAGGTCACCGGCCCGTCCTGCCGCATAGGTTGCTTGCCGTCCAGGGTCGAAGGCGATGATGCGTCCCTTCGGACACTTGAGCTTCTGTCCTTCGCCGTCGAAGAGCACCGTATTGTGGTCCTCTGACTGGCCGCCTCCGTAGCCGGTGTCTCCCGCAAGTGCACTATTGCCGCGGTAGAACGCAAAGTGCGCGCTGTCGTATTGACCATGGCCGTACTCGGGATTTCCGCCACAGGTGAAAGACATCAGGCAACCATCTTTTCCCCACCCGTTCCGCATGGCTACGAGACCGCGACGGGCGAAGCGGCGGCTGAGAGGCATTTCCAGGTCATCGGGAGACTGGGCCTTTGGTGCTGCTCCATACCAGAGCAGAATGTAGTTCAGGATGGGTTGGGCGGCATTCCGACCGTCACCATAGACATCCGCGGGATCGGTCAGTCGCCCCGATATCTCCTCCCACATCCATGTCAACTCGGGTCGGTTGTAGACGTTTGCGAAGAGAAGAAATGGGGCGGTGTGCGCGTGGAAGAACGAGTCGTTGGTGTTGTCGTAGTAGTTCCGGCCCGGGAGCATCTCGTACAAGTAGTAGTCCCACACCTTCTTGAGGCGTTCGTGTTGGTAGAGATCTTTCCCCCCGGCCCGGCGCAGGGCTTCTGCCGGGAAGCACAGGTAGTACAAGCAGGCGGACGTATAGCCTGCCCCTTCGAGTGCTCCCCCGTCGGGGCCGATCCCGATATCCAAGTATTGCTCGATTCCCCCGATGAAAGTCTCGAGCCATTGCTTCTCCAGCTCCGCGTTCCCGGTTTCGCCCCAAACGGCAAGCGTCATGAGCGCCGCGGCCGAGTTCCCGATCAGGGCGAAGTTGTGGCCCAGAATGCCTGGGTATCGGTCGCCTTCCGGGAGCTTTCGCATGTAGTCGTAGAAGTAACTCAGGTAGGTTTTCGTCATGTAGTCCCGGACTTCGGTCCGTTCGTCCTCCGCGAGGTGGTCGTAGAGCAGGTCGTAGAACACGGCCAGTGACCGACTGGAGTGTCCTGCATCCAACGGCTGGCTCAACCATCCCCCGTAGGGTCTCCCGTAGTTGGTGCCGCCAATGGTGTCGATGACGCGTTCCCGGATGATGGTCAGGACAATATTCTTGGAGCCCTCGATGTAGTTGGCCTCACCGGTCAAGACGCCGGCCCAGGCCAGTTCCTCGAAGCACTTGGTCAGCCAGGTTGCCCCGGAACGATTGTGCCAGAAGCTCTTCTTGCGTTCCTTCCAGTCAACGTAGAGACGACTGCCGGGATCCAGATAGCCATCGCACTTCTTCAGCATCTGCTGCAGCGCCCGTGTCTCGACAGCTCCCGCGAGGCGTCCCCGGACGGCGTCGAGATCCCGTTGGTTGCAGACAAGCCGTGGGTGCGGGGTAGGCGTGGCATAGGGTACAGGAGCGGCCGAGGCAGCGGCTACGGAAAGGAGCGCCATCATCGCTATCGTCCTCCCAAGGGTCATCGTCTTCATATGCTCACTTGTGATCTGGTAACGAGTGGTTTTCCTGCGACGTGTTGGAAGATAGCGTCGGTGGCCCCTGAATCGAGGAGCCGGTTGAGAAAGGGAATGGCCATGGAGTCGCTGGGTCTGAGCTTCTCCACGGGGCCCGGGCCTCGAGCATCGTCCTGGGATCGTCCGCAGGCACATCGCCGGGCATGGGAGCATCCCTTCGTCCAAGGCGCCCCGGGAGGAAAAGGGGACAGTCGATCTGTGGTTGCCTTGCTGCGCCCGGGACAGGGCCGCAGACCAGTGAGAAGGACATCATTGCAGTACACTCTCTGTCTTCCTGGAGCAAATGAGCCGTAATCGTTAGGCAGGTGACGGCGTGCCTGGTTGGGTGTAACGCCGCTCTCCGGACGGCAGCTCTTCTCGCGGTCGCAGCAACCGTCAGGAACGCCATCCGGAGAGCGACGCTACGGTCAAACAGAAGCCCCCAGACCTGCTCAACGGCAACAACAGTCCATAGTCAACGTATCTGCTAAGGTAGCAATCAGATCGTTCGTGCCAGCCTTAGCAGCTGCTCTCCGATTGGTCATGGCAGGTACGGCACCGGCATTCCTCTAACGAGTGTCCCCCGCTCAGGGCCATGGGCTGGTCGCTGTCCATAGCCGAGATCAGCATGGCTTCGACCGCGCGTCTGGCAAAAGCCACGGCGGCGTCTCCTCGCCCAGGTTCCGCAGGCGCGCCTACTCGGCCTTGGGCGGCCAATGCAGCTGGTGGAGCCCGGGGGCGAGTTCCAGCGTTGCTTGGTCGATGGTCAACGCGGCCTGGCCGCTTGTCGCAACGTGAAGGGCGCCAGGCTTAGGCCTAGGGCGACAGACAAAGAACGACGGGACCTCGACGACGTCTCCGGGCTGGACGGCGTAAACGATCATCGGGTCGCCGGTGCGGACCTGCTCCGGGGTGGGGGCGTCGGCCAACGTCCAGTTGCGATGGTGGTACGCGCGCCAGCCATGCGCCCCGGTTGCGGAGACCGCGGTCTCAAAGCCGGTGCGCGGAAAGCGCACCCGCCGCCCGATCAGGTAGGGTTGATTGGGCGCGACGAGGTTGATCTTGTCGGCAGTCACGGTGTGCGGATCCTTCTCGTCCCGGCCCACCACGCGGTACTTGTACTGGATGAACCCAGGGACGCCCGCCAGGTCGATCCGGTAGACAAAGGGGCGGTCGCCTGGCGACGAAACGCAGGTTACGCGCTGGATCCGATAGCCGCTCGTATGGGCGGGGTTGGTCTGATGGCGGACGGTGATCGTCATGCCGGTCAAGACCCCGTTCGTGGGCACCGGACGTGCGGACTCCGCAAAGAGCGCGCTCTGGGCAAGGTCGCCGGTCAGGTCGCCGCGAACACCGAGCAGTCGCAGCCGCCAGGACTTGGCGAGCTGCACGGCCATGCTCGGGCAGCGCAGCTGCGTGCCGTCGTAGAGAAATGCGGTCTGCGCAGAGGGGATGAGCACGCCCAGTCTGCCGTTTAGTTCGAGACCGTCCTGCGCGAAGACGCCGCCGTTCAGCGTGCTGGCAAGGTAAACGGTGTGGCCATCGCGGGTATGGACACGCGCGGCGCGACCGTCGTCCGTGCCGTCGCTCAGGATCGTCGCCGTCTCGATGGCGGCGTCTTGCGCGGTTGTGTGAGGCTCGATGATATGGGCAAAGACACTGCCGAGGTCGGCCTCGCCCTGCCGATGCTCGATCCAGTAGGAGAATGCCTCCTCGAACTGCAGTCCGCCATATCCCTGGCAGTAGGAAGACCACGGACCGACCGCGCCGAGAATCCGCTCCTTCGCCGGGGTCCCGTCGAACTGGCCCCAGATTCGCAGCCGCACGGGTTGCAGGAGCCGCCCCCATTTCTCCCATTCCTCATTGCGCCCGGACTTGAACGTGGGGGCGTAGCGTTCCGGGTCGATGGTCCAGGCAGCGCGCCACGTCTGCCCCGGCTCGGGCGTGCGGACGGTCGGCTTGGTCAACAGTTCGAGCGTGTCGTCTTTGTAGCGCCAGTTGCGGCTGGCGTAGAAGCGGCTGAACGGGTCTTCTTCCTTGCGCCAGCCTGGTGCGGGGTCCGCATGCGCGCTGTAGAATTGGTGCAGGTTTGTCTCTGGCGGGATTTCCGGCGGGTCGAGATCGGTATCGGGAGCTTCGGCGGGGACGTGCCAGAAGAGGTCGTGACGGCGTCCGCCCTTGATGCGGAACACGTCGAACACGATGGGGCGTCCACCCGGCAGGTTGATCGTTGCTGCTTGCCGGTTGTAGATATCGACCGGCTCGGCGTGCTGTGCGAAGACGGGTCTGCCGTCCACTTGCACAAACTGCACAAACCAGCGGGGATCGTCCGCGGGCATGTCGCCGAAGTAGCGTTCGAAGGTTGTGCAGCGCAGTCCGAATTGGTTTCCATTGACTGCTGCTGTGCAGTGGTTCTCCACCGTGTCGTTGTAGCCGTACCGTCCCTTCTCGGGAACCCGCCCGAGTCGAAGTGCGGAGTCCGCAATCGCCGCCTTTGCCGCCGCAAGGTCGGTCCCGTAGGCCATGTAGCCGATATCGGGGAGGAGGTTGACGCCTTCGTAGAAGAGCTGGAGCCCGAGCCGATCGGGATCGGTATGCATGGTCGGGTTCTCGTGGCTCATGATCAGCTCCAAACGAGAGCCCGGCGCGCCGGCGCGAAGGCAGGTGAGACCGTATTCGGGGAAACACTGCGAGCGTTCGTGAGAGGCATAGTCGAAGACCGGGGGCGGCCAGAGCTTGGCGCTCGAGAAGAAGGCGCTGTGTTCGTCGGCATGCGTGCTCTCAATATGGGCCAAAGTCTGCACCGGATAGTCGCCAAGTGCATGGAGCCGTTTGAGCCATGGGTAGCGGTCGGTGAAGTCAATCCCGAAGAAAGTCCTGGCGATCCAGGGCTCGTAGCAGGCGCCCATCATCGCCGCGTAGTTGAAGGCGCCTTCGTGGGAAATGCCTTCGGCGAAATGGTGGTTTACCAGAAAGCTCTCCATGCGTTCGACGACCCGTTCCGCATGGGGAAGATCCTGGCAGACAACCGCCAGCGCGGTGTGGTAGGGAAACCAACCGATGGCAAAATTCCCGCCCGGGCACGGGACAAAGCGGACATGGGCGTTGATCTCGCGCATCAGCTGCCCCGCCGCAACGCCGATGGCGTCCGCGTCACCGTGCCGCTCGCGGCTGAGAGCAGCCACGGAGGGATGCCGAGCGATGATCCCCCAGGCTTCCACAGCCGTCGCCCACTTGCCGGGGGCGGCCAGGAAAGCCGGGGCAAACTTGCGCTTGGCGGGGGCGTTTGGGCGAATCGGCCCTGCATTGAGGGCGGCGACCAGACGCTGGTGGTCCGCAGCAGAGACGAATGCGTCTGCGGGCCGTTCGGCGAAGCTGGCCGCCAGGTCATCGTAGCCGGAAGGGAGCAGGGCAGGCACATCGCGGCAGCGGGCAAACACATGGGGCTCGTTGACTTTCGCGTAGGGCAAGACTGTGCCGACCCGGGCGAGACGGTCGAGAATGGCCGCCAATGTCCGCGCGGCGTCTGCGTCTTCGTGGACCGCGACGCGGTTGACCAGGCGCGGGATGATGGCGTTTAGGACATGCCTGTAGATCTCCGCGGCGAGCACGCTCGCGGGCACGAAGAGCTTGCCGCCGGCGTTGGCGTAGGCGGGGTAGACGACGGTGCGGCCATCTCGGAGTGGGACCGTGACGCTGGCGTCGGGCTGGACCGGGTCGGCCGCCGGAATGCCGCGCGCATGGCTGTAGATGGTGCGCTTGCAGCAACGGGTCCGCCCGGTGTGGGTCGGGTCCATGTTGGCGTCCACCCCGGCGAACGGATCCCCGCAGAAAGGGCAAGGACCGGCATAGGCTGCCGGCGGCCCGTCCGGCAACGCCGCTTCCCAAGCGTCCGCGGCGAGGTCGTATCCCGACGGCGCCCTCACCCCGGCGCGGTAAACCCCGTGGAAAAAGGGCCATCGCACCGGTCGCCCGGAAGGCCCTCTCGGGACGCTCGCCTCGCGCCGGAACGCGGCCTGCACGGCGGGCGTGAAGTAATGCACCGCCAGCTTGGTGTCAAGGGGTTGGCAGAGCGTTGTCAAGAGCCGGGCGTCGGACACCGGCGCAGGCGTGTCCGACACGCCACTGCCTGCCCGGCACTGGGCGCAGCCGCTGCCCAGCCAGGCGGTAATCACTGCGCACGCGGTCAGCCGGCCGGCTCGGAGCCAGGATTGGTTTGGCGTCTCCGCCTCTGTGTGGAACGTCAGCATTTGCACACCATGCCCCATCTTCCCGATGCCGCAAACTGCAACCTGCAATGTGCAGTATCGAGTGCAAGGGCGCCCCGGTCGTTGAGTCGCTTTACTCTGTATATTGGGAGGTTATGATTGCCCGATTGGGGCCAACGCAAGTGCCCCGATGCCTAGTGGGGGAAAAGGAAACGGTCGATCTGTGGTCGCCCTGCTGCGCCCGGCACAGGGCCGGAGACCGGTGAGCAGGGACACCATCACATGTACAGCCTCTGTCTGCTTAGAGCAAATAGTCCATAGTCAGTGTAATCTGTCTAAGGTAGCAATTGGGTCGTTAGTATCATCCTGAGTAGCTGCTCTCCAATCGGTCATGGCCTGTACGTCCTCGGCATTCGCTAAGCGATGCAGGTATGATGCCAGCTCCCCCCCGGGGGGCAATGCCGTCAACTTAAGCGGGCAGAATGCCATGGCACCTGTTGCGGCGCAGGCGGTTAGCGCTATATTGGCAGTGTCTCAGGTGGGCGCCGAACAGTGCAAGCCAGCAAGTAAGGAGTGACCGCAAGAATGTGT
>JABHEG010000355.1 GCA_018676675.1 Lentisphaerota bacterium | reverse complement strand
CCCGCCTTCGCGGGCGGAGTTATGCCGGCTTTCCTCCTTGATTGCAGCGACCGACGCGGTATCCGCACGTCCGTAGCAACAACGAACATCAATCAGCCCTTTTCAGGGCTTCATTTTTTCATTCTGAACCTGCCACTTCCTGATGAACCGGCATGCCGTTGCGCTGCATGCGCGGATCTGGGTAACCCGTTCCTGCTGGCTGGCTTCGGTTCTCGGCTCCGGGGGCGATTGCCAGAATCGAGCGCTCACAGCTGAACACTGACACCTCTTTCAGCACGTTGGTCAACTAATCTACCGTTACATTTCGGCAGGAGAAATGGGCACAACGACCACGTGTTGTGTACGTTGTCACCACATCGAGGCTTCCTGGACGACACTCGACAGCCATTCGATGGGCGGTACCTTCCTATGGGGCAGGAGTGGGAACGGCGACTCACGTTCGACGTCGACGAGGCAGAGCAGTTCTTGACCGGAGAGTGGGAGGCGCAACATGCGAAACTTGGCAGGGATCTTCGCCACGATCAGTATCCGAATCGCCCTGTTGTCCTGTGCGCCGGCGTTGGGTGCGAATCTCATGCCCGGTGGTGACTTCGAGGGGGACACGGGAGGGTGGCGCACGACCACCGCCAAAGAGATCGTTGAACTGGCCGACGCACCCAGTGGCAGACATGTGCTCAAACTGGACTGTGCCAAGGCCGAATACTACTTCGCGGTTGCGGGTCCGAACGTGCCGATCAAGCCGCGCACGCTGTACCGTATTCGTGCCAAGGTCAAACGCATGGCAGGCGGCGGATACCTGCGCATCGGCGGCGCCATTGCCGGCGCTGACCGGAAGGTGCTGCGGAAAGGCAGCAGCTGGACCCTCAAGACCTACCCGATCGTCATGACGCCAGGGCAGGGCGCCGGGGCCTGGGTTTCGTGCGAGGGTACATTTCTGGTGAAGCGGACCGAGGCAGCGTTTCTCCTCACACGCCTCATTCTGAAGAACGGTGTGGACACGGTGCACGTGGACGACGTGAGTGTCGAGGAGGTGGCCCGTCCCGCGCTTCCGGCCCTGAGGCTACCCGACGCCGTGATCTGGCCCGGGCGCCCGAGTCGGATGGGCATGGCTGTGAACCGCGTCGATCAGGAGGCGGCTGGGCTGGTGGTCGAGACCACGGGCGCACGGTACGAGCTGGATTCCGCCGGTGCGACACTCGTTTGCCATCAGCGGATTCCGGATCTGCGCAGAGTTGTGACATTCCGCTTCAGTCCAGCTCTTGGTGCATTGGCAATCGTGAGGCAGGACGAGGATCTTTGCGTCTTGAGCAGCACGGATGTGGCGCTCTCGATCAGCGGCGATGGCTTGGTCGCCTTGGGGCCGAATCGCGCCGTATCGATCACGGCGATCTCGCACATCGTCCCCAAGCATCAGCGGATCGTGGGGGACAACGTCATGGCCATCGACGAACGGGGTGGGTTCTGTCTCTACCCCGAGCAACGTCTGGCATTCTCAGCCGGACCGTCGGTGCTGACCGCCGTTCCGGGCGACACGAGTCAACCCGGTTGGACCGCAACGCTCGCGGCGCAACCAGGGAAGCGGGTCGCGCTGGCCGTCTTCCCGCCGAAGTCTTTCCCCTGGGAGCAGTCATTCAAGACGCGGCTCATTCACTCGAACCACTATCCTGCCAGTGACGACATCCGCGCGTGGTCGCGCCATGGCAACGTCCTCATTTTGCACCAGAACATCTACACGCCCGGGCAGAGCAGTGGTCCTTACGTCATCAAGGACGAAATTGAGTTCCGGCGTGTGATCGCGACCGCCCATGAGGCCGGTATGCAGGTGCTGGCGTACTTCAACCCCGGCGCGTACCGCGTCCGGGACGCTGACAAAGCGTTCGAACTGCTACGCGGCTTGCGTGCCGAATACGGGTTCGACAGCTTCTACTTCGACGGGCTCTATCGCGGGGATGACTGGTCGAAGTCGTACGTCTTCATCCGTCGCATCCGCGAGTTGGTTGGGGACAAGGCCATCTACACGCACAGCACGCTCAATCCGCCGGCTGGGCAACCGTCCCCATACTGTCCGTTCATCGACGCGTACTCAGATTTCCTGCTCCGCGGCGAGGGGCAGACGATCAAGAGTGTCGACGGCCCCTATCTCCGATATGTGATCGGCACCTACAACATCAGCAACTCGATCGCGACGCTGAAGGGAGACAAAATGGAGGGAGTGTCGCCCCAGGAGAAACTCGCGGCAATGCTCCGACTGCATGGGCGAGCGCGGTGGGCGTACCCAGGACTTCGGGTTGAGCGCGACAAGCTCTTTGTCGATTGGTATTTCCCGACTCTGGACCGGATGGCCGCAGAGCATGCGGCCGGAATGGCAGCACCATAGCGTTGTGGTCATTTCACCCTCGGGGGGAGCGGCATTCACCACCAGCCGTGCGGACTACCTACCCGGGCGAGGTCTGCCACGGCGGTCCACCCTCGGCTTAACGGGCTCGTGAGCCAACTCAACGGTCAGATTATCAACGTGAATCAGACCGTGATCGTTACCCATTGCGGAAAGCCCGATCCAGTTCAGCCCCACGAACTCCTGGGTGTCACACGCCACCCCAAACGATTGCTTGCCGCCATCAGCAGCGGTGATCGTCCCTGTAGCCCTCCGCTTGCCGGGGATGCCCTGGGTGAATGACAACACCACGTGATGCCAAACGCCATTCGTGGCCTTGAGCGTTTTTCCTCCGACCTTGATTGCGTTGTCGGGGAGAACATCCATGTGGATAATCCCCCTCACATTGGGGGGCTTTTCGTAGGAGCCGTAGTGGCGGAGGATAAGGGAGAAATGTCCGGGCGTCTCTTTGCTCACCATCACGCCGAAGGAGATGGTGACTCTCCCACCGAGCAGCTTGTCACCTGCCAGCCGTGTTTCCCAGATGGGCTTCCAGGCATGGTCGATGCCCGGGGCATCATGGAAAGCGAGAGATTGCTTGCCCGATGCGGAGGCGGTGTCCGTGATCACGATCTTGGCGCCCTTTTCCTCGCCATTCACCCGCCCTGGTTTGGAGCCGACTTCGCTCTTCTCAAAGTCGTTCTTGTACAGCGATATGGTCCCTTTGACCGGGGCGAGGAGTTCAGGTTTCGACGCGTCCTCGATTGGAGTGGGACCCTCGATGAAACGGCTCTTGGGTGGAGCCTTCCTGGTACCCGATTCAGTAAGGCCGAGAACGGTACCGTCTTTGAGTGACACATAAACACGTTCCCCAACGGCAGCCAGTCCGTCCCATACGGGAGCAGCGGGGAGCTCGAGCTCGCCAATTGCCCTGCCGTCCTTGGTGGACATTGTCCAGAGCAGACCACCCTTTCTGCCCTGGTACGACGCCTGGATGTCCTTGTCCGTGTAGCCTTCACGCACGGGCACGCCAGCCACCAACAGCCTGTCGTTCGCTTTGAGCATGGCGTGCCCTGCAATCGGGATCTGGGCCGTCCAGTTCCTGGCCCAGCCGTCCCATTTGCGCATTCTGGGGACTGTAGGGCCGCCGACATTCGGGATCTTGCGGCCGCGCATGCCCTTCGGGACTCTGCGACCGGAGATGACCCGATACATGTCCAACCTGGGTTTGAGGCCGTAGTTCGAATGCCGCCCGGGGGCGTAACCACGCACCTCGTAGAAGGTATTGCCGTCCACGACCATGATGTCTCCGAGAGGCCCGTCCGTTTCGTAACCGCCCCCCGTGCCGTAGGACAGGTCCGTGTCCACGGTCCAGTAGGTCCGGTGCTGTGGATTATCGGTGAGGAATCCTGCCGAAGCCATTAGGTGCGGGGTTTTGACCTCACGGGGGCTGACCGGACTCAAGTCCTTCTTGAAGGCCTGATGGCGGATGAACAGACCGTTCCCGCGGCTGGAGAAAATCCCGGATCTGAATCCCTGGCTGCGGAATTGACTGCCGCGTTGATTGATGGGGAAGTTGTTCTTGTCGTAGGGGCCGGACATGCTGCGTCGATGTCTGACCTCCCCGGTCTGAGGATTCAGGGCGTAGACGACGATCCCGCCGTCCAGAAACGAACTGCGGCCGGCGGCGAAGTAGACAAGGTCATCCTTGATCATGACGCTGCCGTTCACCGGCCAGGCCGATTCCAGCTGCTCGAATGCGCACATATACCGGATGTCGGGCATGTCTGAGAACCGCCATGCCAGTTCGCCGTTCCGAGCGTCCAGGCAGTAGACCCAGCCGTCCCGGGAGCCCATGAGCACCAGACCGCGGTAGTAGGTCGGTGGTGAATCGATGGGGCCATCGGCCGTGAATGTCCAGATGACCTCTCCCGTCTTGCTGTCCAGAGCGAAGAGTGTATGGATGTTCTTCACAGCGACAAACAGCATGCCTGCCGCTACGACCGGTGCGGTGGGAATCCCGGGCAGGGACGTCTTCCAGGCGACCTTCTGCTGGTCCGGCAGGTTCGCTTTGGTGACCCCGCTTCGGGCGTTGTCATGCCGGTATGTTGGCCAGTCCGTGGAGGGGGCAGGGGGCAGGTGTCGGGTGTCAGGCTTGCCGAAAGCTGGGCCCTTGATGAGGCGGGGATTCGGGGCAACCGTCATGACTTTGCCATTGTTCTTGTCGCGCACTTCGGTGTAGGTGCAGTTGAATCCAAGCAGCATTGTGCCGATCTCGCAGGCACAGACATAGGGGGAGGAGTAGAGCCGTCCGTAGCTTGGTGTCATCGCCAAACCGCACGTCGCCCGCATCCAGGGGCTGGGGTATTCTGCTTTGCCGTCCAGACTGAGCAGGTCCGTTCCCCCGGTCAGGGAATTGATGTAGTACTTGTGGGTAATGCGGTTTCGGTAGCAGCGCGGATGACACATCGGGCCTGTCCGCGTCTGCTTGATCTCACGGCGTACCTCCCCGGTGCCCGGATCAAGCCCTTTCAGTTGCCCGTTCCACACCAGGCCGTCTGCAACAAACAGGTCCCCAGTCTTGCAGTAACCGATCCGGTTCCTTGACTCCCAGAGAAAGTCGCCTGACGACATGCTGTAAGCTCTGATCTGATCCAGCTCGGAGACGAAGAGCTGATCGTCAGCCATCACGATGGTTGGAGGGGAGGTGTGGAAGGTCAGAAAGCCTGCCTTTGTGTTTTTCCAGAAGGGATATTCATGATGCCAGATCTCGCTGCCAGTCCTGCTGTTGCGGCAGTGAATCTGTGTTCGGGTGATGTAGCATAGCTGGTCGCCCCTCACGGAGAGTGTCCCCCCGATGTACCCTTCCTTGCCCCCTTTGCCACTGCCTTTGATGACGTTCTGCCAAAGCGCCGCGCCGCTTGTCGCGTCGCGAGCATACAGGGTCACATCGCTGATCCTCAGCTGTTCCGCCTCCCTCCCTCTCGCTCTGAACGCATAGGGAGCGCCTTTGATCCCGTAGAGGACGCCCTCGGAATAGGCGATCTCGCGGGAGTTTGTGGTGTCCGCAAAGGTCGTGAGTACGTCGCCGGTGGCACCATCGAAAACCTGGACTGGACCGTCGAAACCATCGGTGCAGTAGACCCTATCCTTGACTGCCACCAGCAACCTCTGCAGTTGCACGGGTATGATCTTCACCGGCCCCAGTTTCTCCTTGTCCCAGTCCTTCAGGGGATGTCGCCACAACTCACACCCGTTGAATGCGTCGCGGGCAAGGAGTACATAGTTCTTCGGGGTCTTCGCAGATTCGGGAGTGGCAATGTCTTCGACAGCGTAGATCCTGCCGTTGGCGGTCACCATGGAGGTCACCGACGGCATCAGATTCTTGAAGCGCCCGTACCTGCTTCCGGCCGTCCACTGCATTCGCTCCGGCGGTCCGGCACTGTCCTTGGCGACGCCGTTGTTGTCGGCATTGCAGAGGTACTGGTTCCATTCGCCCATCTCCTTGGGCCAGGGCTTGACGTGTGTTTCCCAGGCGCCTCCTTCCTTGATCAGTGCGGTGCCCCCGGGGGTGAGCACGCGCATCACTTCCCGTTTCTGGAGTTGAGTGTTTTCTACAAGGACGACGTTCACCAGGCCATTGATGCAAGGGAGTGTTTCCCCATCGAAGCCGGCAACCGAAAGCTTGCCATAGCTCCCGGTGGCCAGGAATCGCTTCCTGATGGCAGTGACTTCGGCTGAGGCGGATTCCAGGCCGCGCACCGTGCAGCCGGTCGCCGCCGCCTCGTCGTAAGTCCGAACGTCCGCGTTCACTAGAAGGATCAGGCCGTTCTTCAGGCGTTTAGCCTGGACAAGGTCTGTCAGCTTCCCCGCGTGTGAGTGACAAGCGAGCGCCAAGATACACAGGCTGGCGGTAACGAGTGTCCGGTGATTGGCGTTCATTTTCCCGTGTCCCACATCGTGTTGCTGAAGCTGCCCCCTGCGTATACGGCGCTACCGTCCGGCCTGGTGACCGTTTCGCGGAAGCCAAGCGATTCTACATGCCCGTCGATCATCAGGAAATTGCTCCGTCTGCCGTTCGAATGTGGTGCGCGGAGCGTTGCCCAGCCGGTTGTATACCGGTTTCTGAAACCCGGCGGGTAATCCAGCGCGGGAGTCCACCTCCCAAGCATGTTGCCTCGATTGTTCTCCGTCATCATGATCGCTGAGCTGGCGTCCTTCACCTTGCTCATCTTGCGTGAAACTCCTGGACCCGATACTCCCAGGTGCTGCAACGGAAGTCCGGAGCTGGGATTGTAGCTTGACAGACTGTACGAACGTGGAATGGCTTTCGTTGATCCATAGTACAGGGACTCGGCTCCCACGAACGAGCGGCAATGATAGAGAGGCTGCACACCGTGCGAGTCCTGCCCCAATGCGCCCTGTCTCATATCGTTCCACGACAATCCGCCGCGCCCGTCATAGCTGCTCAGGAGGTCATCCCAACTGACGTGCGAGCTACCGCCTGAGTTCCTCCAGGAAACGACAAAGTAATCATCGCTTTCGTCGACGTACAACATCAGAGCGAGGGCGAGCTGTTTCTGGTTGTTGACGCAACTTATCTGGGTGGCCTTCTCCTTCGCATTCCTGAGCGCGGGCAGCAGCATGCTGGCGAGAATCGCAATGATCGCGATCACGACCAGCAGCTCGATGAGTGTGAAGCGCCGACAGAACGTAGACGGCCTCACAGGTTTTTTTTGGGGGGATCCCATCTCCTGGCTGGAGGAGGGTCGCTTGATTCGCGGTTGCATGTGCCTTGTCTCCTTAATTTCCATGACACGCTATTGATTGACAACACCGAGGAAGACTGATGAGTCGCGGGGGGGCGCCACAGTGTTGCCCTCGTGAACCCGGGGATCGAACGTGAGCCTGGCAACAGAACGGGGGGGGGAACTGGCCGACGACAAGAGGATATCGAAGCAGGTTCCGATGATATCATCCCACTCATAGCCGGCACCGCAGATCCGCAACCCGTCACACGGCGGTCCTTGCTGTTCCTGCAGCGAAACGACACTGAGATCTTCGGGCACCCGGAATCCGGCGGCCCTGGCATGTTGCAGGACATCCCGGGCACATTCGCCGCAGAAGCCGAATGCCGCAGTGGCATCGGACGGGATCGGTGCATCCGGGCCCGGCATCTCCGGCAAGGCCTCAGGGCCGGCCGACAAACCGGCGTCGCGCATCGCTGTGCCAATGCCGGCTCGCACCAGATCCTCGGTAGCTTGATGTAGTGCCGGCGAGGGCAACAGGGCGATACAGCGATGCCCGTGCTTAATCAACTCCGAGGCAACTTGATAGGCAGCCGTGAACGGATCACCCGTCAGGCAGGGGCGGGCCAGGAAGTCGTCAGTACCGAGGTAGACGACGCGGTCCAGGAGGCGCGGCTTGAAAAAGCGTTGCAGTTGCTTGGGCGAGAAAAGAGAGATCACCCCGAAGAGATCGCTGTCCGCTCCTCCATCTCCCGACGACCAGACGGACCGATGGCCGACGGGCCAGATCCGCGTACGCAAGCCCAACTTGCCTGCGGTCTTGGCCAGATGCCCCACCGAGATCCGGCTGAAGGTCTGAGTCTCCACGCTCGGCTGTCCGTGGTGAGACTCAATGGGCGCATCGGCCGGGACCGGAATGACCACAGTGCCCAACGACCGATTGCCGTGCGTCGCGGTTGCCTTGACAAACACGCCCTTGTGGCGAATGCGCTCGACGTAACCGCCGGCCTCGAGCTGATCCAGGGCTCTCAGCAGCGAGTTCCGGCTGAGTCCAGTCTGCGCAATGATCTCCTTGAAACTGGGAATCCGCTCCCCCAGTGTCCAACGGCCGCGGAGAATCTCATGGCGCAGCGCCTGGTAGAGCTGATTCGACAACGTCGAGCCAACACCCCGCTCCAGGACATGCCCATAGAATTCGCCGACAACCGCCATCGCGCTCAATTCACATTTATAAAAGGGAGTAATTACTCCCATACGATATCGTGCGTGCTGCGCGGTTGCAACTCTTTCCAGTGGACAATCTTCAGCTCGGAGAGCCTCTTGAGGAGCGATGCTGGCGCACACCGTTGTCCTGGACGCCCGTTCCGTATCGCGGAAGCGGAGGCCCAAGCCCCTGAGAATTGCCCCATTCTCAGGGGGGGGGGAGGAGGGGAGAGAGGAGGGGGGCAGTCCTCTATCTGCACGTCGTCTGCATCGATGGGGTCCGGGAGATGCTCTCTCGCCAGAACGTGCCTCGCATCGCGTCTTTGGCCGTGGCGTACGTCGAGGGGGGACGAGCAGGATGGGGAGCCGGATTCAGTTGGCAGCCCGGGGGCTGTGCAGCGCAATCTACCCGCCCTGTTCCTTGCCAACCAGCTCCTTGCATGCCCAAGCCCTCACAGGTATCTTCCCGGAACGAGGGAGCGAGTCCCATTCTTTACTGAGAGAAGCCAACGCAAGGTAGAGCCAGCAGTCGGGTAAGACCTGGTGCAACCGGAGAACAGACCATGAGTCAACCAGTCAAGATTATGCCGTGCATGGACATGCAGAACGGTCGCGTTGTCAAGGGGGTCCATTTCGTCGACATCCGCGATGCGGGCGATCCTGTTGAGTGTGCTCGGGCCTACTGCGCTGCCGGGGCCGATGAATTGGCATTGCTGGACATCACGGCCACGGTGGAAGGCCGGGCAACTATGCTTGACGTGGTCCGAAGCGTCGCAGATGTGACCACAATCCCTTTCACGGTCGGTGGCGGAGTCTCTGATCTGGCGTCCGCTGAAGCCATCCTGGCGGCAGGCGCAGACAAAGTTTCTACCAGCAGCGCGGCGTTCCGCAAGCCTGAGCTGATTCCGGACATGGTGGGGGCACTGGGCGTGGACAAGGTCACCGTGGCCATCGATGTGGATCAGAACGGCGCCATGCCCTCTGGGTACGAGGTCTATATCGACGGTGGACGCACAGCCACGGGAGCGGATGCCATTGAGTGGGCGAAACGTGTCGACGGCTACGGCGTGAAGTGCATCTTGCCCACCAGCAAGGCGGGAGACGGTGCCCGGACCGGGTACGACTTGCCAGTGATCAAAGCCATCAAAGATGCCGTATCAGCCGACGTGGTGGCGTCTGGCGGGGCAGGGGAGCTCGAGCATTTCGTCGAAGCAGTAGAGGCCGGCGCAACCGTCTTGCTGGCTGCTTCGGTCTTCCATTTTGGCATGATCAAGATCAGTGAACTCAAGGACTATTTGCGCACGGCGGGTGTCCCCGTATGCTGATGCACGTGAACGGAACACTCATGTGAAGGACGGAGACCGGAGCTATCTGGTCACCCAGCGCAATTCCCGGAACTCAGCTTTCTTGCCATTCCGTTCTGCCTTTCATGCGTGTGTGTATGGCAGGGGAGCCAGCGACTTTAGGGTGATCGACTTGATCATGAACCCGTCATGCTCGACTCCCGGCTTGTCATCCGCGAGATAAGAGGGGACTCGATCGTCGTCGCTGATCGGCTCTGTGACGGCAAGGCCGATGGTTTGATCCTGCCCTGCCGCGATCTGCACATGGCCGACGATTTCAGTGCGGAACCAGCGCCAGTCATGGTCGTGGGTCACGGTAACCGGCAAGGTCGCGGCCAGTTCCTTCCCGCCAACGACGATCTTCACCGGGATCGGCTTCCCGGTCAGGTTCGCGTATTCCACATTCACGAAGAAGGTGTTCGCTGTCGTGTTCGAGAACGTCCAGCCAAGGCGTGCTTCCGGCGTATCGAATTCGTGTGCGTAGTCATCGTGCGGACAGTACGCGACCGTCCCGTGATCGACGGCGTGCGGGCGCCGGAAACTGCGCAATGCGATAGCGGTCTGTTGGGTGGCAAGCGCGGGGATGAAGCGGTTGTCCAGATCGTGATCCAGAACAGGCCGGGGATCGACGGCCAGCTCCCCTTTGTAGTCAACCGCAATCACCGTGTCACCGGTATCTGTGAACGTCGCAAAGTCCGATACGCTGGTCAGATCAATCTGGACGCCGCCAGGCACTGTCCTGATTTTCAGGGACTGCTTCGTCTCATCCGCCAGGAACCAGGCGCGGCTAATGGGCGACTGGAGGCCGGGCAGGAACAGCGTGTCCTGCGACGGCAGGTCGAACACGTGCAGATAAAGTGTTCCGGGACGAACCGTACAGACACCCCAGGGCAGATCACCGTACGGTGTGGCGCGCACGCCGTAGATCGATTCGCCGTGGATCCCCAGCCAGTCGCCGATCTGCTTGAGTATGGTCTGGTCCCTCGCGGTGATTCGGCCGCGCACATCGGGGCCGATATTCAGCAGCAGATTGCCGCCTCGCGCACGGATGGCGGCGAGCATCTGAATCACTTCACCGGTGGGTTTGTGATCCCGGTCTTCCGGAAACCAGGCCCAGTGCTGGGTCAGTGTCATGCAGGTTTCCCATGGCCCGTCGATACGGACCGGGGGGACCCGACAGTCGCCTTCGCTGGTAAAGTCTCCGAGACCGCCCCCGACCCGGGAGCACACCATGATCGCCGGCTGATTCGCGTGAACGAGCGCTTCACACTTGCGGGCCAGACCTTCCGGGCCGCCGCAGTCGAACCACGCGACGTGCTGTCTTCCATACTTGGTCGTCAATTCTTCGAGGTGCGGTAAGGCTAAGGCATCGGCATACTCATCGAGGGTTTTACCTCCCGGTCCACCGGCACCGCCCGGCTCATGCCAGTCCAGGTGGTGGGAGTAGTAGAATCCTGGTTTCACGCCGTGCGCTCGCACGGCGTCGCTCAGTTGGCCGAAAAGGTCTCCCTTCTCGAACGCGGTATGGTCGACGATGTTGTACGGCCCAGCGTCACTCTTGAACATGGCAAAGCCATCGTGGTGTTTGGCCGTGAAGACGAAATACCGGCATCCCGACGCCGCGATCGCCGCCGCCCATTCGTCGGCATTGAACCGGTCCGGGTTCCAGTCCCGCAGCTGCTTCTCATACTCGGGAATCGGGATCTCGGCCCGTTTCATGAGCCATTCGGCCCAGAGGTCTTTCTCCAGCTCCTTCCCTTTGTACCGCCCCTGGAACGCAGTACCCGCGGAGAAGTGCATGAAGATGCCGAAACCGTCTTCTTGCCATTCACGGATGGCGTCGGCCATGGCATCGCGCTCTTGCGTGCCTTTGTGCCACAGACTCTCCATCTCCGCCTGGTGGTCCACTGGTTCTGTCTTGTCTGGCATTGACCTATTCCCTATTCAGACTGGGCACTATTGGCTTGTTGAGTTCAGAACTCCAGCGAGGCGTCTTGGGCCTTGTCGGTGTTCCACCGATGGTGGTCGACGGGCGAGTTGGGTGTGTCCCAAACGATGTTGTGGTTCTCTATAGGCGCGTTCTTACCCACAGATCCAGATCGTAGGTGGTCGCTTTGGAGAACCGCTCGGGGTTAAGTAGGCTCGAGAGCTGTATCCAGTTCCCCGACGTTGGTCTGTCGACGTAGCCGTATCCGAGCAGGCGTTTCCAGTTGGTGTTGTTCTCGTCCATGGAGTAGCCGATGGCCTGGTTGTAGTAGTCGGCCTGCGGGTGCTCGGGCGGGATACCGAAATCGAGTTTCTCCTGGGGGACGAAGATGTACGGGTCCGTGGTGGTGACCTCGCGGCCCGTAGTCTTGTTTTCGATGAGAAACAGCGGCATGGTGCCGGGGACCGGATTGGCAAACAGCTCAAAGGAGCCTTGCCCCGGCAGGTTGACCGGCACGGTAGGGGTCGTGGCGGGATCAAAGACCCGATAGCCGTAGTCGACCTTATCGACCAGGTACTTGGCCAGTTCGACGGTCCGGTCTTTACGGTTGACAACCAGATAGCTGCGGTACCAGATGGTCGTCCCGGGTGCCAGGCGGAACTTGGGGATGACCACGGCGACTTCATAGTTTCTGAACGTATTGTCGGGACGGGTCTTCCAGTCTTCCGCCAGTATCGGTCCCATATGGCGGTAGATTGAGTTACTGATCTGACAATGTGGCTGACCTTGCTCCTTCCTTCTAAGCTCGGCCTCCAGGTGCTTGTCCCGTCCGAAGACGAGCGACAGGCTCGCGCTGTCCGGTTCTTCGGTGGCGCAGCTCAGATTCCAGCCGCCGGTCTTGCGCACATCGATGGCCCCGCAGTTCTTCTTGACCCAGTCTCGGTCTTTGAGCTCATTCTCGGGGGAGCTCATGTAGTGAAACGGAAGGCTGGTGACACGGGTGCCGCCCCAGGGGGCATTCAACCATTCAAAGGAAATGTCGTCCCGGACGCTGAAGTTGTGAACGACATAAGTCACTTCGATCACGCCATTGCCGATGTCACGGGTCTGGACGTAATAGAGGATCGGGGAGCGATGGACGGTCTTGAGTTGAGGAATGATGCCCCAGTTGACGCTGCGATAGGTCCGTTCGTCAGATGGGATATCTGCTCCCAACATTGGACAGTACAGATTTCTGGCAATGGTTGTACCGACATCCAATCGTGCCATCGGCTGCCAGGGGCTGCCCAGCCCTGCTGCATCACGGATCTCCAGACTTCTCTTACCGGAAACTGCCAGCCTATCTGTAACAAGAATCCTGGCGCCTTGGGCCTCGTCGGCTCCAACCAAACCGGCTCCCCAGTACCGTCCATTTTCATATATCTCAAAGTCCTCCTTGATCGGCCATTCCGTCTGCGTCCCCGTTACGCGCTTAGCAGTTAGGTTGTCTAGATTGATAATCCCTTGCTCAGTTCCTCCGGCTGACAGCCCAAGCCAATTCCAGGCATTGATTCCAGGACCCGAAAATGGTATGGCCACGGTTCTTGCTTCTCTCTTGTCAGGCTTGACGGTAACGTCAGCCTTTCCCGTATATCCCTTGCCCAGTTCGAAGGAAATGCTGACGTTGTACCAGACACCGGGCTGGGCCGTAGAGACCTCCTTGCCGTTAAATGAGATACTGCCCTTTTTCACCTGCAATGAACCGAAGGTCTTCCAGGGGTTGGCTGTCGTATCTCGCATGATGATGTCGAGCAATCCCGGCGTGTCCTCATTCAACCGGACATCGCAGGACAAGGTAACAGTGCCGGAATCCACCTGGGAAGGTATGTAGGCGCCGGAGTTATGGATGAAGTAGGATCCGGCATAGGGGGAATTCCTGAAACGCTCAGCGACCTCGTCGGGAACCGATTTGATGGGGAATCCGTTATACGTATTACAGACCGACACAAACTGCCAGACCTCGTCGTTCCAGGGGTTGCCGATGCCTTGGGGGGGGACGCTTTCGCCAAATGCCCCACGCAGCGAATAGAGCTGTCCTCCCTTGCCGATGCGCAGGTTGAAGGAGTTGTCCGCATCCTGAATGTGCTTGATCTCATAGTGAAAGACCGTCTCCTCCCTGAGGTGCTTGCCCCAGAGGCTGCCACTGGGCGTGTAGGCGGACGAAAGGCGCGTTTGGCCTCGCTTCCCTACAGGGATATCCACCACGGATTCGGGGAACACATCCAGGACGGCCGCAGGTGTGTCCCTCCAACTCGCCGAGGGTTCGTCCGCCGCCGTAGTCGTGAGGGCCGAATACCATCCTGCTACCAGAGCGAGCGCGGCCATTGCCGCCTTCACAGAAGGCACGTTGCGTTTCATGATGTTTCCCTCGCAGGCTGCATGTTTCCAGCGTCAGGCGGTCGTCATGATTACTCTATCCTCACAGACCAACTGGAGAAATGGACGCAACTGCCACGTGTTGTGTGCGTTGTCACCATCCATGGAACGTGCGAGACACCACGCCAGCAGCTCGCTGACCTGAGATGGGGTCTGCGTCCTGCTTGGGGGGAGCGGCCGGGCTGTGTCGGGAAGTCGGTCTCACCCATACCGTGCCGCCCGACCTTCTGCATCCCCCCCTCCGCACGGCGGCGGGGAAGGCCGAATCCGGCCGTCTCTGGCATCTGCGCCTCCGCTCAGCTATCTTCCGGCCACACCCGATAAGGAAATTCCTATCCTCTTCCCCGAAAGTGCGTGTGGTGCGGGGAGGAAAGGGCCGAGTGAGAGGATCAATCAGCAAAGCTTGGGTTCTGTGTTTCTGGACGGTCGCGGCATGCCCGTTTCTCCTCGGCGTGGCTCGGGCCCAGATCAAGCCAATCGAGTTGTTGGCGAACCCGGGATTCGAACGGGTCGAGGATGCTCGTCCAACGGACTGGGAAGTGAATAACGCCGGACGCTTGTCGGTCGACGCGCCTGCTCGGGCCGGCGTCGCGGCCGCGAAATTCCAGTCTATTGAGCACGCGTGGGGCTTCTGTGCGTTGGCCGCGGAGACGTTCACGCTCGCGCCCAGAGCGACGTATCGCGCATCGGTGTGGGCGAAAGGCCGCGGCGACTTGGAGTTTGCGGTCTATCAGTATTCTGTGGGTGGTTTCATCGGGACGCGGTTCCTCAAGCCGAAACTCAAACTGACGGAGGAATGGCAGAAACTCGAGCTGACCTACAGCACGGACGACGGGCGGGTGCGCAAGGGAGCCATGGCGTTGCACTTGTATGGCAGCGACGCGGTCGCCTGGCTTGACGATGCGTCGTTCAGCTTCAATCCGGAAGAGAACCCGCGGGTCCAGTTGCGTTCCGAGACCCCCGCAACACGCACGCTCCGGATCTGGGCTCAGGGAACACATGCGGCGGTCGAGCTCTTTGTTGCCGGCAAGCCGGTCGCGTTGGACAACGGCGTCGGGGTGACCGAGATCGCCGAAGGACTTGTCCCGATCGCGGTCAGAGCGACCGGCACCGGTGATGCGCCGTCCGTGCAGGTCACGGTTGAGGGGCATCCGGAGAGCAACGGGCGCTGGCGCGTCGGTACGACGCAGGCAGATGGCTGGCTCAGCGCGGACTTTGACGACACGCGCTGGTCCGTGGTGACGCCCGGGCCGGAGGGAGGCACGTGGAGTGTGGATCCCGGATCGCGGGAAGTGTTCCTCCGTCAGGTCCTGCTGTGGAACGCGACGCATTACGGGCCCAACCGGTGCATCATGCCGCCCATGACCACTTGGGGCTTTCCCAGGAACGGTCTGGAGACATTGACACTCGCACTGTACTCGCCTCTCGCGCTCCGGCTGGACGACTACGAGTTCACGCTGGACGTGCCGGCAGAATTCGTGTTGTTGAACAAGACGGACTACCAGCCGCGCTGGATCATGAACAATCCGGCGTGCGAACTCCGCACGGAGTCGCTCGCGCGGCGCGGCCGCCAATACACGCGTTACCACCTGTCCCATCGCGGGAAGGAACTGGCGCCGGGCAAGACGCAGCTTTCACTGCTGCCGCTGAAAATGGCGCGACCGGTCGCGTTCGACCGGTGCCGGTTCTACTTCCGGCGCAGCGCACGCGGCAACTTCACCGAGCTCGAGCAGTCCATCCCGATAGAGATCCTGCCACGGGTCAACGGGCGGCGACCGAAGAAGATCCGGATCTCGCAGTATGCTCCCATGGGCTACTCGACCCTGGCGAAGGAACACCTGACCGAGCGCATCGCGCAGGATGTCGCCGCTGGTTGCAGCAGTTACACTGTTGGGTTCTCGCCGGGCTGGGGCGAGATGTGGCGCGGTTACATGCGGCTGTTCCACGACACGGTGTGCGCGTCCGGTGCGGAGATCGTGCTGTGGATGAACTACCCGCTCAACTACGGTGGGGTTCAGAAGGGGCACTTGGAGTGGTATCCAAGCTGGTTGCCGGCACATCCCGAAGCGCACGGTGTTTACTACGAGGGCACCCCGGTGTGGGGTGACCACCCGAACCAGCGCCCGTACTGCAATACGTACGTCACGAGCGCCGCGGGCGCGGGGTTCTGGGAGATCGTGACCAAGGAGTATGCGCGCGCGCTCACATTCTACCCTCATGCGCAGATGTTCTTCTCGGACTGGGAGTTCCACAATGTGACCAAGGACGGCAAAGGCGTTCACTGTTTCTGCGCCCGCTGTAAGGCGGCATTTGCCGAGCATTCCGGTCTACCAGGTGTCGGCGAGATGAGCGATACCACGATTATGGACGAGCACCGTGACAAGTGGTTGGCGTTTCGGAATCACCAGGATGGCCAGATCCAGGGGCGGATGGCGGACACCGTGCACGCGCTTGGGCGAAAGTACATGACCTATTCCTGGGCGGGTAACGACGGGTTCTGGGCCGCGTGCCGGGGGAAGCTCGATGCGGCGTTCGCCGGGATGCCGGGCAATTCGACCGCGGACAGCTATTTCCAGAAGGTGCTTGACGAGAATGCGGCGGCGTTTCGCACACGCACGGGCATGCAGCAGTTTGTCGGACAGCGCTTCGTGTTCTTCCGCGATGTGCGGCGTGAAGAGGCGTGGAAGCCGATGGTACTGTCGCACGACGGCTTGGTGCACCCGAACTCGTGGAAGAGCCAGGTGCTTCGCGTCGTGGCTGCGACGCGCGGTGGTGTTGATTTGCAGAACTCACTCGAATTCTCTGGCGGCATACGCTACTACTTGGGAGAAGCGACGCGTCTTATCAGCACGTTGGAGCACCTGTTTTGGGACGGTGAGCGCCAGGACGCGCTCGCGGCGTCGGCGCAGATCGCGTACCCGAATCTGCTCGTGCTGCGTCTGAACCGGGAGCGCCTGGTCCTGCTGTTCAACGAGAGCCCTGACCCCCTCGAGGTTCGGCTGCAGAATCGCGAACTCGCGCCGAAGCAGGTCGCCGTCATCTGGGGGACGGATACTGAGCTCAAATCTCCGGCAGAGATGGCCCTGACTGTGCCGGGAGAGGATGTCGCGGCGGTACATATCCGTTGAGGGAGAGAAATTGAAGAATCTGGGAATCCGGGGTGAATCCGGGGGTCAGTCCCATTTCGTGACTTTATGTTCTTCTGCCAATGATCGGACCAGGCCTTTGGCCGCGGCGCACAAGTCGGTTTCTTCGGGGGGCTGTAGGCGCCGCGACATCTTGTAGCGCGTCGCACAAAGGCCACCAACGGTCATGCCGCCCAGGCGTTCAGCGAGATCGCTTAGACTATAGCGCCCGAGGAAACGTTCGGCGAAATTGACAAGCTTCTCCAGGATCAACTCGCGATCTCGGTCTTCACGGAATACCGCAAACCGGAAGTTGCCACCGTTGATCATATGGTAACACGCACCGGGGAACTCAAATCCGAAGTGGCCGTGCCATACGTCGTTCCTCGCCTTCCGGTGGACACCGGAACACTGGATGCCATCAGTGCCAAACACGGAAAACCGTACAACGAGAACACGTTAAGCTCAGACAATAGGACTCCAGCCCCCCTGGCGGGCGGGGGCGACTGCTTTGCTGCCGCCTACTTCAGGCCGGGGCATGCCGTTGTGGAGCCCGTCAGGGCTCTTCGCGGCGATGTCGTAGGGAGCGCCTCAGCTCCGCCGCCGCGTTCCGGACGTGATCCGGTGTCCCGCCCGTCAACGCGATGCGACTCCCGACGTTTGCACCTGTCGCGTATGCGTTCAGGGAGCCCTTGCCTTTCCCGCCCATGGCTGATTTTCGCATCCAGGGCTGCGCCTCTTTCGCCGGTTCCGGGAGCAGACCCGAAGCCGAACGAGTCAGCGGTACCAATCCGAGCGCGTACTCCCCGTCGGTGACGATGTCGCCACCATCGGGCGAGAGCGTGGTCCGATACGGCCCCCAGACGACAGCATCCACGATCTCCCCTCTGTCCCGCAGGGCGACCAACTCCAGGACCAGGCAGTCGTGCCGTTCGGTGATACGGACGTCGGCCGTGACGCCCTGGAAAATGAGCTTGGCGATCTGCGTCTTGGGATCCCAGCCCATTCGCCGGGGCCTTTGGCTTCTGCCCGCGACCTTGATCTGCAGCAGGGGGATTCGCGACCGGCCGCCATCCACCTGATGGACCTGCTTCCCGGTGGCCGGGTTGGACAGGGCCAGGACGTGGCCGCCGTCCACAACCGTCTCCAACGAGTCACTGCGGAAGCGGTACCCGCCATTGACGAAGACGGAGAAGCCGTCGTTGACGAACGCGACCCTCTTTGCAGCGTCCGTGCCGACGACCAGTTCCGCGGCGCGCGCCAGGTGGGCCGTTAACTGGGCCCGGATCTCGGGTGTCCAGACACGATCGAAATCCGCTGGATCGAGGAAGACGTCGAGGAAATGATGGCCCATCGCCCGGTTGGTCATGACGACCCCGGACTCCTGCCGGGGCGCCGGCTTTGCGGCAACGGCTTCGGGAGCACCGGTTGTCCAGGTCGATTCGCACAGGGAATAGAACGCCTCCATCTCACCCGCAGCCGCGCCGAACGCGCTTGCGTAGAAGTCTCTCAACAGAGCGTCAATGCTCTGGCCCGGATCCCAGAACAGGCGCGCTGTGAAGTAGGCGTTGGGGAACTGCCACCAAGCGTTGGCACCATCGCTGCGATACTCGAAGAAAAGCCACTCTCCCTTGAATGCCGGATTACGGCGTCGCGCCTCGGCCAGGTACGCGACGTCTTCGGCAATCGTGTGCGGCAGGTAACGGGGATAGAGTTCGTACCCTTCGCCAAACCACGGTGCCCGGCCGTAGCAGTAGTACTCCCACAGGTAGATCTCACTTGGCGCGAGTGCCAGCCATTCGTCGAGGAGCATGTGATTGTCCTGCCGACGGCGCGGCGCGATGTTGTTGAGGCGGTGACGGTTGAGCATGACAACAGCATTGCCCGGCAGGCTCTGCGCGTCGGTCGGCGGCCGCGAGTAGCCGTGGTAGGCGCCCAGCACGACTTTCCTGTCTGGGTGACTCTTGTTCAGTTCACGCGCGATCCCGATGAACGGGCCCATGACCGCATCGCTGAGGAAGCCGTAATAGCCCATATCATGATCGATCAGCGACTGGGTCTCTGCTCCCTGATCGATACTCGTGTAGCCGTCATTCTGCAGCAAGACGAAGTAATCGTGCCCCTCTGTGTAGAAGCCCTGGGCGTCCTTGATCACTTGTTCCTTCACTGCCGGAACGGTGAAACGCAGATGCCTGCCGCGCTTCCCCTGGCGGTTGGTGACAAACCACTCTGGGTGCGACTTGGCATACAGTTGCCACCAGTCGTTCTCTCGCATGCACGGCACCGGGTTCCAGCGACTGCCGGCGAAGGAATGGCGCGACGGCCACGGATCCAGCGTGCCGCCGAATCCCGCCATCAGGCCCCAGACCTTCTGCCGGGAGTACCCCCAGCGGAATGGGAAGAACGGCGCGTCTCGCGTTTCCCCAACAGAAATCCGGATGGTCGGCCGACGCGGAATGACGTCGAGTTCGTTCTGCTCGAAAAAGGTCCGGACGCCTTGGCCGCGCAGGAATGCGGAGACCCCATGCATCGTGCCGGACTCGATCGGGTCGCCGGTGCCTCGCCAAGCTCGTGTGGTGTCGTCTCGGCCCACGACGGCGAGCCATTCTGAGGTCGCTTTGATGAGGAACCCGTCGGTGGGCATATCGGCCGTGTCGATGCCCAGGCGTCGACTGGCTGCCGACTCGCCCAAGACCACCAACTTCCGGGCCAGGAGTTCGGCCAGCCGGGGAGTTCCGTCATCCGCACTGACCGTTTCAATGGGCACATCGGCACCGCTCATGCGTCGCACATAGGCCTGAAACTGTTTGGCGGCCAGCGGGATGGTACCTTTCGCCTCGGCATCAATCACGATCACGGCATTGGACTGCCCGTCCACCACCAACTCGAACATGCCCCGCTCCTCTGCTCTGACTGGAGCCCAGTACGCCATCACGATCAGCAACGCCGCGCTCAAACCGAGTTGTCTTGCCTTCATTGCGGTCTCCCGTTTCTGCCTACCCCATGGTTGCCACGACAGCCACGGTTCGCCCTGAGTCGGCCGGCGGCAGCGGGCGAGTGGGATCGACTGCTTTGCCGTCCAGTTCCAGTCGGGCCACGCCTTTGCGGGCGCCGTCGGGGTTCTTCACGACGATGTCGTAGGTCGCGCCGCGGAGTTGGCGCCGCACCCGGAACCCGTCCCACTCGGGCGGGATGCACGGGTCGATCCGCAGTCCGTCCCAGTCCGGGCGAATGCCGAGAATGTAATGGGTCATGGTGTGGTACGTCCAGCTGACCGTGCCGCTGAGCCAGGGCAGGCGCGAGGCACCGAACCGACGTGAGTGTTTGCCGTGCGTTGACTGCGCGTGCACGTAGGGCTCGATCTGGCGGATCTCGGCGCGGTCGTTGTGGGCCGCCGGCAGATAGGCGCGCAGGTAGTCGTAGGCGCGTTCGGAACGACCCAGCATGGTTTCGGCAATGACGGCCCAGCTCTGCGGATGGCAGAAAATGCCGGCGTTTTCCTTCATGGAGGGATTGTAAAGGGCCGCGCGGACCGTGTTCACGGGAGTCTTGCGGTAGGGCGGGTCGCAGAGGGCAATGCCGTAGGGGGTGGCCAGGCGTTTGTACACGGCGTCCATGGCCGAACGGGCCTGCTCGGGAGTAGCGGCGCCGCTGAGTACGGCCCAGGACTGGGCGTTGAGCCAGATTTCCCCTTCCTCGTTGCGACAGCTGCCGATGACTTCGCCGTCTTCGGAGAAGGCGCGGACAAACCAGGCGCCGTCCCAGGCGTGATCGTCAATGTCCCGATCGAGCTGGCGCAGGTGTTCGCCGGCCCAGACGGCTTCGTCCGCCTGGCCGCGGAGTTCGCAGATCTCGACGTAGGTAGTGAAGGCGAAGCGGAGTTGGAAGGCGAGGAAGAGGCTTTCGCCCTGCGGTCCCAGGTTGAGGGTGTCATTCCAATCGGCAAGCAAGCCGCAGGGCAGCCCGTGCGCGCCGCGGTGGTCCAGGTTGAACTGGAGCGCCTGCTTCAGGTGTCCGAGGACAGTGGCTTCGCCTTGGTCCGCGTAGGGCAGGACTCTGTCAAGAAAAGCAAGGTCGCCGGTCTCTTTGACGTAGGCTGGGACCGTGTTGAAGAGCCAGAGACAGTCATCCCCGCGATGCTCATCGTCGGGAATCAGCTTTTGTTTGCCGGGGCAGTGCTCGAAGGGTTTGACGACGGGCATGGCGCCGCCGTGGGAATACTGACCGGTGATCATGAGCTCGAGGCGACTATGAGCTTCCTCCGGAATCATGGGGAGGACACCGAGGATATCCTGAACGGTATCGCGGTAGCCGAGGCCGTCGCGGGCGCCGGCATACACGAGGCTGGCGGCGCGGGACCAGGCGAAGGTGATGAGGCTGTTGTAGGCGTTCCAGACGTTGACCATGTGGTCGAGGTCGGCATCGGGAGTATTTGCGACGACAGCGCCCAGACGGGTATGCCAGTGCGCTTTGAGTGTATCCAAGGCATCACGCGCGGCCGCCACGGTCGGGAGCTCGGCAACGGCGGCTTGGCCCGCAGTGTCGGCAGTGCCGACGCCGAAGAGGACCATGAACTCGTGCGATTGGCCGGGGGCGAGGGTCAAGTCGGTCTGGAGGGCGCCGCAGCCGTTGTCGCCGTGAGCCAGGCTGCCGGTGCAGGCCCCAGTCTCGACGGCCAGGGGGTTGCTGTAGGCACGGTAAGGGCCGATGAACGCGTCGAGATCCGAGTCGAAGCCGGCTACATCGGCGCCGATCAGGCCGAAGAAACGGTAGTAGGCGTCGGGCAGATGTGTGTTGATACCGTGGTTGAGGAAGCGTCCGTCGAAGCTGCAGTCCACGAGATACTGGGAGTACTGGAGGTTGCGGGTATCTTGGTCGACGACGGGGTGGTTGCTGATCTCGAGGAAACTGAAAGCGCTCAGGTTGCGCGGACGGTCGCTGTGGTTGGTGACCTTGAGCATCCAGCATTCGTGGTGGCGCCCGAGGGGCACGAAATAGGTGATCTCGGATTCCACCTCGGCATAGCGGGATGTGACCGTGGTGTAGGCCGTGCCGTGGCGGCATTCGCTCTGGTAGGCGTCGAGCGGCTTGGCGACGGGCTGCCAGGTGGCGGACCAGTAATCACTGGTGTCACGATCGCGCAGGTATAGGTAGCGTCCCGGCTGATCCATGGGGGTATGGTTGAAATGCAGGCGGGTGAGGCGGCCGCGGGCGCTGGACTGGTAGAAGGAGTAGCCGCCTCCGTTGTTGGTAACGATGGCACCATAGGTGGTGTCGCCCAGGTAGTTGGACCACGGGCGCGGGGTATCGGGCCGAGTGATCACGTATTCGCGGGCGTCGTCGTCGAAGTAGCCGTATTGCATGATGCGTTCCTTGTGAGACGGGCGGCTTCAGATGCCGCCCGGGGGAGTTTCCGGGGTTCAGAGCTCACGCGCGCCCACTCGAGGCCGCGCAACCTGGACATCCGCAGTGGGCGTGCCCAATGTGGGAGGCGGCCTCTGGACGGCGACCGGTCCAAGCACCAAGTCTGGTCGCGGCCCGGAGGTCCCCTCACACACTGGAAGACCTCGGCGGGACAGGGCGCGTACATTCAGCTTGCGCACCTGGGCGAGCTCTGGGGGCTTGTTCTACAGAGCTCGGTGATCTTGTATGATCGGGTCTTCTCCAAGAAGGGCGGATCTCGGAAGAAGGCCCACTTTGTCTCGCACCTTGTCTCGCACGTCGCCCAGTCTATTACTCAAACTTGTTCCGGATCTTGGTGCGAGACGAGGTCTTGACTTCTCGGAGTGGAATCACCTATGGTCAGTAGGTCTTCGGGGGGTGGACCGGCCCGGAAGATCCCATCCAGTGCGTAACCGCTTTGCGCATGCGCTCGGCCACTTCCGGGCATTCACTGGCCACGTTTTTCATCTCCCACGGGTCGGTCTTGTGATCGTAGAGGATCTCGGTGCCTTTGCTGACGATGTAACGGTAACGGGCATCGGTTGCTGCCTGGGCCCCGAGGATTTCTGAGAAGGCGTATGTCCTGCCATTGGTCTTCTTGCCTTCGAGCAGCGGGACAATGCTGAATCCGTTTTTCGCGGCCTTGTTTGGCTCTTCAACACCGGCCAGCTCAAAGGTGGTCGGCACCAGGTCCATCAGCTCCATGGGATGGGGGTTGATCTGATCCTGCGGGAAGCGCTTCGGGAAGCTGACGATCATGGAGGCGTTCAGGGCTTCCTCGAAGAGCGTCCCTTTGTGCAGGCGACCGTGGTTGCCGAGGAGGATGGAGTGGTCGGAGAAGAAGATGACCACGGTGTTGTCAAGTTGGTCTGTGGCCTTCAACGCGTCAAGCAAGCGGCCGATCTGGGCATCCATGAAGGCGACGTTCGCCGCTTCTCCCAAGCGGTGCTTTGCCGTGCTTTCCGGAGACTTGACGGGCTTGTTGTCCTTCAGCAACGGCTCAGGGACATCATGGCCGAAGCGATCCGTCTTCGGGGGCGGGATCTTCAGGCCGGCAACCTTGTCGTACCAGCGCTGCGGCACGTCGTAGGGCCCGTGCGGCAGGCAGAAGTTGAACCAGAGGAAGAAGGGCTTCTCGGCATTGCGTCCCTCGGCCAGCCAGTCGATGGCGACCTGCGCCGTGAAGCCATCAAGGTAGTCGACGTCCTCGGCCATGGTGCTGAGATTTCCATAGCCCGTATTGTCTTTGAGCCACTGCTCGTACTTCCCGCGTTGCTTCAGGTGTTTGATGAAAGGACTGTCCTTGATCTTCCATCCCTCTTTCAGGAATTTCCAGAGCATGTAGCGTTCGCCGGTGCAGTTGACATGGTCGAACCCGTGGTCGCGTAGCGCTTCGTCTTTCGTGGCCTTCGGGTTATCCGCCGACGCCTTGATGTGCGACTTGCCGATATAGGCGGTTTGGTAGCCAGCCTGTCTCAGCACCGGCGGGAATGTCCATGCTCCTGCCGGCAGCCTTCGCAGTTGGCCATTGCGATAGAACCCGAGGTTGTGTGAGTACAGGTTGGCCAGCAACCCGTTGCGCGACGGCCCGCACATGGGCGCCTGGCAGACCGCGTTCGGGAAGTGAACGCCCGTCGAGGCCAGCCGGTCCAGACTGGGCGTCAGCCCGAACCCTTCACCCAGCTTGTTCATGAACCGCGGCATCAAGTCATCCGCTTCGATCCAGATGATGTTTGGACGCTTGCCGGCGGCGAACGCAGACCCGGTCATACAGAGCATGGCAGCGATCAGTGATCGTGTTCTCATCTCAGCGGTTCCCTGTGTTGCCCGATGGCAGCAGTCTTGGCGACGGGACTTGGGGAATCGGCGGGCCGCATATCCCCGGCGAGGCCCCCGTCCAACGTCCGGCCTTCTTCATGGCGGCCTCGCACTCTCTCCAATTGACGCTCTCTATCTGCCGCGAACGGGATCGATAGCCAAGCTCTCGGGAGCAGCCGATGCTTCCGCCAGGACAACGGTTTCTCCCTTCCTCAGATCGACCTCATGGATGGGTCGGCCGTACTTGTCCTTCGTCTTCGTGATGGTGAACTCCCGTTTCCCGAACGCTTTGACCGGTCCGGCAAAGGGCGCTTCGACCCGGCACGGATTTCCAGCGTTGCTGGTGATCTGCACGAACTGCAATCTGCCCTCCCGCATCTGCGCGGAGACCTCAAATGCGCCTTCCGCCATCAGCTTGTCGAACGACACGTCCTTCCAGCCATCGGCTAATGCCGGAAAGACGCGGAGCCGAAACTCGGCGGGGTCTGCCGTCGCGCTTTGCAGGAGCATCTCGGTTGTGCCGACAGTGCCGCAGAGAACACTCTCTATGGCCGGTCCCGGTCCCTTGAAGAAGGTGCTTGGCGTCGTCCAATCCGCACCATTCCGCAGTTGCCGCAAGGCCTCGTTTCCATCGCGCAACCAAGCAGCCATTCCGGCGGCGCCGAAGAAGGAGAAGCCGTTCCAGCCGACATTCCTATCGGTCGCGAGCTTCACCCAATGATCGTAGGACGTGCGGAAGAGCGCATGTCCTTTCGGGGCATCCGGGTCCTGCTCTAAGAGAGGCCAGAAGGCCATCAGATGTGAGTAGTGGCGGTGCGATGCCGCGAACGGCACACCGGCAGCAACCATGAACCCGTTTTCGTTGAGCGGATACGGTGCGAGGCTCGCCATGACGTCGTCCCACCGGGCTTCGTCAGGATCATTCAAGCCGTGTTTGCGACTGAGGAACGTCAGGACTTTCAGGCCCCAACGCAGCGTCGCCAGGTTGTAGACCGTGTCCAGATAGCGCTCGTTGGAGTACTCCGGCGAGACATCGGGCGCCATATGATAGACGCCCTGTCCGTCCTTCATGAGTCCGGCCATCATGAAGCGGACAGCGCCTCTCAGTAGAGGGTAGAATTCCTCTTTCTCGAGTGTCTCGTTCCCCGTATAGCGGCAGTACATCCAGTAGTCGTGCAACGCCCACGTGAGGTTGCCGAATTCCCAGTGCCATCCGGTTGAGCCGAAGATGTCCATGGTCCGCCCGAGAGCCATCGCTCCTTCCGTCCTGTACTTTTCGGGAACCACTGCCTCGAAGACTGGCTTGTTGCTGTTGAACAACGTGATAAACGGCTTGCAGAGCTCGAGGCGATTGCTGGTCATCGTGCTGTGGTACAGGATCTGGATATTGGTGTTGCACCACACCCGTGCCCAACCGGTAGCCCGCAACCACGGCCCGATCTCATCAAGAACCGGGCCATCCGGGCGCATGGCTGCAGCCATCTTGTAGATCTGGATCCAGTAATAGCGTTCCACCTTCCTGTCTGGAATGGACAGAAAGCTCCTTGCGTAGTACTCCCTCCACCAATCCCAGTGGGGTACGGCAAGCTGCCGGTATCCTGCTGCCAAGGCCCTGCTTACGTCGGAAACAGCTTTCTCTTCCGTCACGTCGCCTTCGTGTTCGTAATCCAGTGTATAGGCACAAAGTGCCCTGCCGGCGCCCAGGTTACGCACCCCCCACGCAACCATGTACCCGCCGCCATCTCTGAACGGTTGCACCAACCAGCTGATCTGGCCGATCTTGCCGGTCTTTGCCGGCGGATGGACGGACACCTTCGGGTCCTTCTTCAGTTCATCGATGAATGGCGCGAACGCGGGATTGCTAAAATCGACGATCCGCTGCTCGCGTTTGGACAGGTCACTTTTCGCAAGCAGATCCCGCAACCCGTTTCGGAGCGTCCCGCTGTCAATGGCCGGAAGCTGGAAGAACTCAAAGTCGGCTTGCTCAGAGCCGCTGAGCCTGTACTCAACCAAGCCGACCATCTGTTCCCTGGGCATAATGCAGCGCCAACTCATTTCCCCACGATCGGTCGTGATGGCTCCGGTGGCCTCGGCTCTGTGCAGAGACTGATGCATCGTCTGCCCGGCTGTCTTGCCGCCGAGACGGAGAACCAGCTTGCCAACGGGAATTCGCGACTTCACCCGGGCCGCTGTGTCATAGACATCGCTGCGTCCGAGATCCCAGTGCAGAACTTCATTCCGCGCCGACCAGATGGTGGAGCCGAACAGGCCATTCCCAAGGAATGCGCTATCGCCGCGGTCTCCAGGAGCGGCATCCCATCTGAGATCGTGTTTCCCCAGAAACTCCGCCATATCAACGTTGTTCTGGACTCCGGCATAGGAGAAAGTCGCAAAGAACATGAACACTCCCCAGGCCATCAGCCCCATTCTCGTAGCCACCACCACATCCATCGCTTGGCGTCCTGCCATCGTTTGCTCCTACTTCTTCGGTGCGTAGTCGGGGTTGAGCGTCAAAGGCGGAGCGCCGGTGTCTCTTTCCCAACGGCGCAATTTCTTGATGAGCTGCTGCGCTCTTTCGGGATGGCCCTTTGTGAGGTCGTGCGCTTCTTTCGGATCATCTTCGAGGTTGTAAAGCTCATACGTGCCATATTCCACCACCTCGCGGAGCTTGTAGTTGCCGTCATAGATGACGTTGCGCCACGGATATACCCATCGCTTCTTCTTCGGGTGATACTGACCGTACTTGGGGTGATAGCAGCAGATCGGGCGCTCCGGCAGCCTGTCGAGCTTACCGGTCAAGAGTCCAGCGAGACTCTCGCCGTCGAGAACGTGGTCGTCCGGGTGCGACACGCCGGCCAGATCGAGGAAGGTCGGATAAAGGTCAATGTGCGTGATCCGTTCCGTGGACTCGGAACGAGGCTTGATCCTCCCGGGCCATTTGAAGATATAGGGGACCCGCATCCCCCCCTCGTAAACGTGCCCTTTCTGTCCACGAAAGCCGCCCGTCAGGGCTGGCGTGTAGGCGCCGTTATCAGAAGTGAACACCACAATCGTGTTCTCTTCGATACCCATGGTCTTCAGCGCATCCAGGAGCCGTCCAACGCAGTCGTCCAGGTGCTTGGTCATCGCCGCGACGATCGGTATTCTCTCCGCATTCCGGTCAGGGAAAGCTCTGCCTTCGAGCTTCTTCCTGAAATAGTCGATGTAGTCCTGCCGCGTTTCAAACGGCGCATGGATTAGATAGTACGGCATGTAGAGAAAGAAGGACTTCCCGGTCTCGTTCGCATCTTCCATGAACGCGATCGCCAGGCCGGTGTAGTATTCGGAAAAGTCCATGCCCTCCGGCAGGTCAACGTGCGGGTCAGAGCGTTTCACATCGTAGTGGCTTTTGCAGACATAGGCTTCATCAAAGCCCTGGTAGCGCGGATGCAGGCTCTTGTTGTAGTTCCCAGCATGCCACTTGCCATACATCGCGGTCGTGTAGCCGGCCTGTCTGAAGCGCTCGGCGAACGTGGTCTTCTCCAGGGCCAGTCCGGTCAGCTTGGGCACGACGTACTTGATCAGATGCTCCTTGCCGCGATGGTGGTCCATGACGCGGTAGCCGCCGGTACGCGGGGCATACTGGCCGCTGAGGATCGCGATGCGCGACGGTTGGCAGGTCGGGTGCGAGGCGTAGCCGTTGGTGAACTTCATCCCTTCCGAACAGAGCCGGTCCAGGTTCGGCGTTTCCAGCCAATCCGTGCCATAGCACTTCAGGCCGCCATACCCCAGATCATCCGCCAGGATGAAGACGACATTCGGCCGTTCGGCGCCCAACGCCTGTGGGAGCAAGTTCCCGCATGTTAGCAGCAGGGCGAGTTGCAGCGTGGTCCTTCGGAATGTGTTCATGAATTGCCCTCAGTTTCGGTGGCCGTTTTGAGCCCGGCTCTCGACGCCTTCGCCGCTGTAGAGGTCGAAGGCGCCTCCCAACTCAATCTTGAGCAGGACCCGAAGACTCGCGGGTCGACTGGTTGACCGGATGACTGGATGACTGGCGTGCCCGCTTCACGTTTCACGACTCACGGCTCATTTCCGTGCCTCCAGGTACTGCTCGTAATTCAGGCAACCGCCGGTGTGCCGTGCTGCCGCGGCCAGGTCGGCGGAGAGTCTCTTGACGAGCGCGGCGTGTTGTTCATCGTTGGCCAGGTTCACGGTTTCCATGGGGTCTGTTTCATAGTCGAACAGGTCGCGGCTCAGCAGTTTTCCATCCTGCACCCATTCGATGTAGCGGTAGCGCCTGGTGCGCAGCGCATAGCCCCGGCCTCTCCGCCGGAAGAGACTAAGTGCACCCGCGTGTACGTCGGCTTCGGTGTCGAGCAAGAGTGGTGCGATGTTCTTGCCCTGGAGCTCTTCCGGGGGGACAACCCCCGTCATGGCGCAGAGAGTGGGGTAGATATCCAGGAACTGCACAGGTGAGTTTGTCGCTTTCGCCTGTTTGGGTGAACGCGGATCAACAATGATCAAGGGAACGCGCGAGGCCTGTTCGAGGTTCGTGTGTTTCCCCCACAGCCCATGGTCGCCAAGGTGAAAGCCGTGATCGCCCCAGAAGACGATGACCGTGTTCTCAGCCAAGCCGCTCTCCTGCAGAGCAGTCATCACTTTACCGACTTGGGCATCGATGTAGCTGACGCAGGCATGGTACCCATGCATTAGAAGCCGCTGCGTCTCTTCCGAAACCGGCCCCTCGTCAGGAAACCCAGAGTAGGATCGGGCCTCTCCGCATTCCCAGTATAAGCCTGGGCTGCTCCCTTCTGCATGCTTTTGAAACGGGTGAATCTCGAACTGATTGCGATCATAGAGGTCCCAGTACTTCTTCGGCGCATTGAACGGCAGGTGCGGTTTGTAGAAGCCAACCCCCAGAAAGAAGGGCTTCTTGGCATCCTTGAGTTCGCCAAGCAGTTCTACTGCCCGCAGCGCCACGAGCCCGTCCCCGTACCCTTCATCGGGGACGTCTGCACAGTCCGTGACCATCTTCAGCTTGGATTGACTGAACGACTGCCAGCCATTCAGCTTCCTTTTCTTCCCCTCTGTCACGACAGCGTCGATCTTACGCCTCAGATCCGGATCCTGGTAGCCGAATCTTGCTGCTTGCACGCCCGGTGGTGACGCGGCAGCTTTCCTATATGGAATCGACCAGGATTGCTGGTCGGATTGTTTGTCTACACAGCGGTAATCATAGATTTTCCCCACGCCAGTGGTCTCATAGCCGTTCTTCCTGAGATGTTGTGGCAAGGTCACAAGGTCGGGCAGGAGCTTGCGCATCTTCTGGAATCCTACGACCCCGGTAGTCTCCGGCAGAAGCCCTGTCATCAAGCTGGATCTGGACGGCCCGCAGACGGCCCACTGACAGTGCGCATTCCGGAAAACTGTTCCCCGGCTTGCCAGCCGGTCAATGTTCGGCGTGATGGCCGTCGTGTCGCCATAGCAGCCAAGGATGGGCTTGAGGTCGTCCACCGCGATGAAGAGGATGTTGGGTTTGGCCGCCATCGCAACCGTGCCGAGAAGCAGGGCGACGACGAAGCTTCGGTATGACTGCATCGAGGATCCTCCTATTGTGTAACCCGGTCCAATGTTCCTATCGCCGGGGGCTGGGGCCAGCGGTGATTGTGACGACGCACGCGCCCTCGCCGGGAGGCAAGTCGACGACGTGTTTGGACGTCCTTCCGTCTACTGTTAACGTGGCGGTGTGGCTGCCGAGAAAACCGCGACGTGATAGCGCACCCTCTCTATCGGTCTTGCCGGTCTCGCGCGTGTGCCACTTGTCCAGCACCAAGTCTTGGTGAGCACGACCGATCGGGCTCAGGCTGCCGTTTTTCTCGAACATCTGGTCGATGCCCCAAAGCTGCACGCCGATCACCTGTGGATGGCTGAACATGACTGTGTAGAAGTCGCGGGTGAAGTCGTAGAGCAGTTCCGCATCCGCGTTCTGTCCCATGTCGAATTCCGTGGCTCGGATCGGCAGGTTGAATTTCTTGGCGAACCGGTCGAGGAGCGTGAGAACGCGAAGTGGGCTCGGCGGGGAGCCGCCCATGTGGCTTTGCATGCCGAGCACATCGACGGGCGCACCGCGGTCCAGCAGGTAACGGATTCGTGCCTCGTGCTGCAGGACTTTCTTGTTGTCGGTAAGGGAAGACAGGATGCTGTACTCATTGAGCGCCAGCTTCACGTCGGGCATGAGGCGTCGTGCTTCCTTGAACCAGTCCACCATCACCTCGTCGCCACAGATGTCCTGGACGTCGTGGCAGGGGATGGACTCGTTCAACACGTCCCATTCTTGCATCCAGAAGGACGTCGCCGCGGTGATGCTGCGCAAGTGTGCCAGGATCCCGGCCCTAATCGCCTCGGGACCGGGAATCTCCGCTTCGAGCATCTTGCGCATGGCGTTGCTCACCGACGACTTGCGCGGCCAGACCAGGCAGTGGCCGCGGAAGGGCAGCCCCTGTTCTTGCACCCAACGCAGCGCTTCCAGCGTCACCGGGCGGTCCATACGCTTGCCCCAGTCGCCCACCCACGGATGCCATTTCAAGGCGTTGACGAAGGAGGCGGCGCTGAAGTTCTCGGTGATTCGTTGCCGCTGCTGCTCGTAGTCCGGGCTGAGGGCCTCCACCACGCTGAATGCGGAGAAGGCCACGCCCCACTGGAAGGCATGCCTATTGAGCGTCAGGTCGACGTGGCAATTGGGCACCGGGTTGCCGGTGGCATCGTGCACAACGAGCCTCAATTCCCGGGTCCGCAGTGTCTCGATCCTGGCTTTGGCCTCGGCACGCCATGGCGCATCCGCCTCGCGGCCCCGGTACGAGTAGCGGGTCACCGGCAGATCCTCGAGCACTCTTGACGAGCCGAAGTTCAGCATCCGCATGCCGCCCAGCTGGATGCGCTGCCGTTCCATGCCGCAACGGAAGACCAACCCTACCTTCTCCTCGGCTGTCCCGGCTGGGGCCTGGGCGCGAATGAAGAACTGAGTCCATTCGCTGCCTGCCGCAACGAGTACCCCTTGGGTAAGCGGCGCCAAGCGCGCCTTGTCCCGCTCGCTTCGTTTCCCCGACCCCGGGACCTCGATCCCGGCCTCTACCATGCTCTGCCCGCTTTCGTCCGCAGTGTACAGGGTTCGTGCCCAGAACGACCAAAGCAATACGTCGCCAGGTTGCGGGGACTCCCGGACGGCAACTCGCGCGCTGTACTCCCATCCATACCCCCGTACCTTCGACTCCAACTCCACCACTTGGTCGAAACCGGGTCCTTTCGCGGAAGCCACGCTGGTGCGGCCCTTCTTGTTCTCCCTGCCTTTGGCAAAGACCTTCAGCCAATCGCCGAGGATCGGTCGCCCCCCTGTTGGCGCCTCGAGGGGAGCGCCAACACAGTGGCTTGCCACGAGCAGCCCCACCACAGCCAACGCCGTAACTGATCGCCTGCCGGATCCTGTCGTCTTCGTCGAGTCGAGCTCCATGTTCGGCCTCCCGTTACCGGTATCCAGGGACTACATCTCCCTTTACCATGGAAGTCCATGGTACGCGCTGCAATGCGACGATTCATTGCTCTTGCGCAGTTCACCATTGAGGAAAGGAAGTGTCAGCCCATGCCGTGCTGCTGTCGGTAGGCGTTGGCGGAAAGCCCGGTGTCGCGTCTGAGGGCCGTGCTCAGGTTGGTGCTGTTACTGTAGCCACACGCCTGCGCAATGGTGTCTATCTTGGCGTCGGAGTCAAGGAGCATGCGCTTGGCATGGCGCAGGCGCAGGCGGCGCAATTCGGCCCCCGGCCCGCGTCCAATCATGCGTTTGAAGGCCTGCTGCAAACCACGGTACGACATCCCGGCGATCGGCTCGAGATCAGTCAGAGACAGCGGCTCGCCGAAATGCTCGCGCAGGTGCTGCAACGCCCGGGACACCCCCGGGTGGGAAACGGCGACCACATCGGTGCTCCGGCGCCGGACCACGCCGGCGGGCTCGACGAGCAAGGGCTCGGCATCCGACCCGATTGCCCCCGCCATGTACTCCTGCAGCCTCTCAGCGGCGCGATAGCCCAGCTCCTCCTGGCGGGTGTCGATGCTGGACAGCGGGATCTGAAGACACTCACAGACAAATTCGATGTTGTCCGTCCCCAGCACGGCCACTTCTTCCGGGACTCGAATTCCGCGACTCGCACAGACCTCCACCAATTCCGCAGCCAGGTTCTCCTGCCCGCAATAGATCCCCACGGGCCGCGGCAATCCGGTGAGCATGCCATGCACCGCTTCTTCATACTCGGGCCAGTGTTCGCGGAGTCTGTCTGCCGGGGCTGTCAATGAGAAGAGGTTTTCCACCGGCACGCCCCGAGCGCGCAACGCCGCGGCGAACGCGCGCCCACGCACACTCGACGCCCAGACTCCCTTCTGCCCGAAAAACGCGAATGTGCGGAAACCGCACCCCAGCAGATGCTCCGCCGCCTGCTGCCCGACCGCCTCGTTGTCCACCAGCACACGAGGCACGCGGATCGGCAGCTCCACCGGTGTCAGATCCACACAGGGCATGTTCAGACCAACGATCAGTTTGGCCAGCCGTCGGTCGTAGCTGACGATCGCGCCGTCTCCCTCCCACCCGCTCAATACTTGCGGTGTGAACAGCATCTGCGTGGACAAGTGCCAGTCGTGCTCCGCGGCGTATCGGGCGATACCACGCACAATCCGGTAGTCGCCCCAGCCCAAAGCAATCAGAACGCTGCGCATCGTTTTCCGCTCCGCATGGATAAAGCACAGAGACCCAATGCACAGAAGTATCGCACTGCATCTCCTGATTGCCAGAACGTGCGCAGGAGGCCTGAGTGGGAAGGCACGGGACACTTCCGGCAGGATGCCGTGGAGGGGCGTTGGGTGCGATCGGTAGCAGACACGGGAGGCCGTACAACGAAGACACACTGAGTTCAAGGAACAGGATAGGATCCCATTTCTTGAGCGTGAGCCTTCTCCTTAACTGAGACCGAAGTTGCCGGCTGGCGTACCGGATTCAGCGGTCGTCCGGCACCCGCCAGTCGGTGCCCGTCCGCCGGTTCCGCACCACGAGTTCCGTGTTCGTGCGCTGCACCTCGACAGGGCCGTCGGCGGTTGCGATTGTCCAGCCTGCGGGAGTCGCCTCCCACACCGCTGGTGCGGCACCGGGCGCAAACACGGCAAACAGTGAAAGCAGCCGAACACGGTTGCTGTGCGTGGTGGTCTCGACGAAGCTCTCGCGCGGCTGCCTGAACAGCGTGCCCAGGCGATGCCGGTTGTACGGGGCGCGGTACTCGTGCTCGCGCCGGGCCCAGGCGACGCCGGCACCGTCGAAATCGACCACCCGAGCCGCAAGCCGCACGTCCCCGGCCGCGACGCAGAAACGCCCGTCACCATCGGGTTCGCAGCGATCGGCCGTATGCCAGCGCAGCGAGACGTCCTCAGCCCGGTCGAGTGTCACGTCGTCCAGCACCGCGACGACGGCTGGGTGCAGATGGACGACCGTACGCCTAACGCGTTGCGCGCCGTCGTAGAACGTGGTCAGATCCAGCTGCCAGAATCCGCCCCGGTCGTCGTCGAATTCGGTCGCCAGAAACCGTGCGGCCGAGCCGCGTTCGGTGCTCATTTCACGGCCTCCGATGACCAGGACGTTGTGCCCCCACGACGACGCGTTGTAGTACTTATACCGCGCGATTCTGTCGAAGAAGTCGGCCGGATATCCGCCGGGCGGCGACCCGAGATCGACGATCAACCGTTTTCCGTATCCGTCGATGCAGACCTGTCCAGCGTCGTGATGTGCGTGGAATTGCTCGATCGCGGCCTTGCCGTACACCGCACACGGCGTGCTGCGCGGGGCCCAGTCGGCCCGACTGCTGATACCGGCGCCGTGGTCCCGGAAGGCGCGACCGCGCGGGAGCTTGCCCTGGGGCGACCCGGGCACCACGTCCGGATCGGGCGTGAGCAGCATCCACGGCAGATCGCGCTGCTGCCCCCTGGGCGGGTGGTTCAGGTAGAACCACTGCAACACCCCGTCGCGGTTCGCGGCTGCGAGCGGCGCAAACCAGGTCGAGTCGGGCGGGCTCCCGGGGGTGCCGTCGCCGAACGCTGCGACCCGGCCGGGGGGCAACACGAAGTACATGTACCACTGCGCAGCCTTGACGAACGGCGGACGCGCGAGCCCGTTCTCTCGCCCGCCGGTGGCATACCAGTAGGCCATGAGAAAAAGCACTGGGTCCCGTGTCGCACCGGCGTACCCGACCGACTCGTTGAACTCGCCCTCGACACCGTAGGTTTCCAGGTATTTCGCCATCCGCGGCAACGCGTACTCGACTAGACGCTCCGAATCCGGGTGTGCGTCCGCGAGGGCCATGCCGGCGATACCGAGCCCGCCGACAATGGTCGTGGTCCAGTTGTTCTGCCCGTCGGCCCAGCCTGATCCCGCGGCGATGCCGCGCCAGAACGGCTGGATTGCGCACCGGTCGATGCCCTCAATGACCCAGCGTCGCTGCTCGTCTGTCAACGACGGGCACAGCCAGTCGTAGGCGATCGCCAGGTCCTTTCCGAGCATGCCGGTCCGCAGGTCCGCTTCGTGATGTCGGTGTGCCTTGTCGCGCCAGTCGGGCCACTGGAGCGGGTCGAATAGCGCCGCCATCTGGCGGAGGGCCGAGTCGCGGTACGCAGCTGAGCCCGTAATCAACTGCGCCAGCGCCGCGCGCAACAGGCGCTGGCCGGTGAGATGACAGACTGACCAGTCCGGGTTCGCGGCCTTCGCCTGCGCCGCCGGACGGCCGGGCACGATGGACGTCGGCACGAGTACGTCGGCTTCCGCATCTGCGTCCGCCGCGCGTTTCAGTTCTTCCCAGATCGTCTGCGCACGCCCCGTCTTGACCGCAGTGCGGACGGCTGCGACTGAACGGAGCCCCTTGATCTCTTTTGCCGTGACGAACAGGTGCGGACGCATTGTGGCGTCTCCTCGCTGCGGGTTGCTTGCCGACACGGCGCGGGGCGCGGGCGCTGCCACGGCTGCCGAGCCCATGTAAATGGCCACAGACACGGCCTTGGCCCACTGAAATGCTGTGCTGGCGGTTGTTGTCATTGGTCCCGATCCATCGCTCGGTCGCAGAGCGGCGCCGAGCGTCCGCAGCCGCGAGGGAAACCGGCCGGGACGGTCCAGGCCTGTGCTTACGGTGCGACGAGAGGGGGCCGGGATGCGTGGCCATGTGAGTTCTTCACGTATCGCCGAGGCCCACGAAAATGTTCTCAGCAGACTTGGTCAGATCAAGACGCCGCGCCCCGCGAGCTGTCATCGCGGCGTGGAATTCAGCCGGCACTTGTCCTTCGGATCTCTGTCAACAGCAGGAATTCTCTTTCGAGCTTGGCGGAAAGGTAGCCAATGGGAGGCGGGAATGCCAATGGCCATTGATGGGGATTGCGGTGCGACACGTGTGGCTCTGACAGTAGTCGGTATGTGCATGTTCTTGGGACGTTGGACGCGGCAGGTGCAGCGCACAGCCAAACGAGAAGACGGGTCGTGATCGGGACCGTGTCGTGGATGTTGCCACGCCGACGGGAGCGCGAATAGCTCATCGGCGGCCGCGCTATGTACTTGTATGGACACGCTCCGAAGAATGCACAACCAGACGACGGTCGCGCCCGAAGAGGGAACGCGGGCCGAGATTCCTATCTGCAAAATCAAGCCGCCGGCAACGATCGAGTTCGGGTAGGTATTTTCTTGGCACACGCTTCTGCAGGTCTTCGCTTGCACCCGGCTTGGGAATTTGCGGGGCAGAGCTCTTTACAGATGCCAAGCGTTTCATGGTATTTCCTTTATCCGTGGCACGTGTACAAGAAGCCTGTGTCTGGATACGGGGAACTGCTAGGAGGGAATTGACTTCCGGCGGTGGGAAGAAGGTAGCGATGGGAGGCCCTGAACGCAAGGAATGGGGTGAGGATCTGTGGCGTGAAGGAACGTATCAGCGTGCACGGGCGGGTTTCAGTGGTTCACGTCGTCAGCCATGCCGGCACGTGACCGCTTGGCTCAAGGAGCCCCTGTGGCAGGGCTCAGAATACAGGTCTGGAACTCGGAACCTGACACCTGAAACCACACCGGACACGTGTACAGTGGTTAGTTGCCGGATCGGCAGTTAACGGCAGGTCAGGCGTATAGCGTTCGCGATTGCTTGAGGAAAGGACGGCATCAGTGCTGCACTCTGTCATGACAAGCATAACGACTGTCTCGCTCGTGTTCGCTGCCGCAACAGCCGGGAACGCCAAGGAACGCAGCGTTCTTGTGACTGCGGCAATGCGGCGGAACGCGCTGCGCAATGCGACGAAATTCGAGTGGGCCCGAAACCGGCAAGAGAGCGCCCGTGCGCTGGGTGAGCGCTGGGCCAAGCTCAGTGACGAGGCCCTGTGGGAAATGGTACCGAGCCAGGGCCTGCCGCGTGATATTCACACCAATAAAGCAGTGGGGTGTCCCAACTGCGGCGACAAGATTCTGCCATTCGGCAACTATCCCTGGAAGCATGACCTGCTGGCCCGTCCCTGGAAACTGACGTGTCCGGGCTGCAGCGAAGTGTATCCACGCAACGATTTCGGTGCGTTTTACGTGTCCGCATTGGATGAGCACGGCAGGTTCCACCGTGAGCGTGGCGATCGGTCGTTGCTGTTCAATTCTGAGCACCCGGACCCGAACGATCCGCTGCACAAAGTCTACGTCGATGACGGGGTCGGCATGGTCGACGAGAAGGGGAACCGACACCGGATGATTGCCTACTACACTGAATGGGCGCAGTGGGGCTCTGTCCGTCGTGCGGTCAATGATCTTGCCATGGCGTATACCTTGACGGACGACAGACGCTTTGCGCACAAGGCCGCTGTGCTCCTTGATCGGGTTGCGGACGTGTATCCGGCAATGGACTACGGCATCCAGGCCGAGCTTGGCCTTGAGAGCTCACGGCCCGGATGTCCGGGCCGGGTCGTTGATTATGTCTGGGAGTGTCGGCACAGCTGGAACCGGGCGTCGGCCTACGACCGTGTCTTCGACGGTATCCAGGGCGACGAAGCGCTTGCCGCATTCTGCTCACGCCAGGCTGCGCGCTACAAACTTGGAGAGAAACACAGCGTTGCGGACGTCTGCCGGCACATTGAGCAAAACATCCTGATCGATCAGCTCCAGGCGGTCAAGGACATTCGCATCAACGGCAACAACGGTGCGCACCATCTTACCGCCTTGATGACGGCCATTGCGCTTGATCGCGGTGCCGTGACCACGACGTACCTGGACTGGCTTTTCGAGCCCACCTTTCCTGGCTGCGGGAGTCCTCGGCACGTACCGCCCGGCGGCATGCCGTTGATGTTGGTTTCCGGCCTGGACCGGGACGGCATGGGCGGCGAGTGCGGCAGCTACGGTCTGGGTTGGGTCTTTCGGTTTGTCGAGATCGCTGAGGTCTTGGCAGACTATCCGGCGTACACGAACAACAACCTGCTCAGAGACTTTCCCAAACTCAAACAGTGCTTCCTCGTGGCACCGCGCATGCTCTGCCTGGACGCTGCGCTGCCGAATATCGGCGATTCCGGGTCTACCGGCTATTGGGGCCGGCCTGGGGCGGCCCAGTTCTATGCCCGCGGTTACAGGTTGTACCGGGATCCTGCTATGGCCGCAACGGCAATGCGCTACGCCGACGGCAATCCGCGTGCACTGCGCCAGGCTGATGCCATCTTTGATGCGGATCCCACCGCTTTGGAGAAGGAGATCGCCACAGCCGCTGCGAGCGTGCCGTTCACGGTGCGGTGTGAACACCTCGGTCGTTACGGTCAGGCCGTGCTGCAGACCGAGAAGACCACGCAGGGCCGGGCGCTCTGGATTCACTACGGCAAGGGCAAGGGGCATTCCCACTCGGACTGCCTGAATATCGGCGTGTACGCGAAGAACATCGACATGCTCCCGGACCTGGGTTACCCTGAATACACGGCTGCCTGGCCCAAGCGCCACGCCTGGACGGCACACACGATCAGTCACGAGACGCTCTGTGTCAACGACACGCGCTCCGCCTACTCGCCCGGCGGGAAGATCAACCTGTTCGGCGTGCAACCGCCGTTGCGCGTGATTGATGTTGCGTCAAAGGGCGCTTACCCGAAGCTGGAAACCTACCGGCGCACGGTCGCGATGGTCGATGCATCCGAGGTCGACAGTTATGTGTTCGACGTGTTCCGGGCGCGCGGCGGACGGAATCACCGGCTGTCATACCATGGTCCGGCCGCGGCCGCAACGGTCGCGGGACTAGATTTGGTTAAGCAGGAGAAGGGGACGTTTGCCGGTCCGGAGATCGGTTTCGCTGAATTCTACGATGGCAAGAAGGGCGGCGGCTACCGTGGCAGCGGGTTCATGTATCTGTATGACGTGGCGCGTTCGGCCGAGACTGTGGCCGCACCGTTCACCGTGGATTGGAAAGCGGAGGACAAGCGCGGTCGTATCTTGGCCGGAACTGAACCGCACCTGCGTCTTCACGCGCTGACATCCAGCAGTGAAGTGGCACTTGCCAGTGGTGATCCGCCGTTGAACAAGAGGGGGAACCCGCGGCGCTTGCGTTACGTGATTCAGAGCCGTCTGGGCGACAATGTCCGTAGCCAATTCGTCAATGTTCTTGAGCCCTATGACCGGACGCCGTTCATCCGCGTTGTGCGCCGGCTCGAGGTCGAGCATGAAGTCGATTCGGATGCGGTCATCGCGGTGGCAGTGGAGCTGGTCAACGGCACCGTCGATACCCTCATTAGTTGTGAGGAACCGGCGCGCGTGCGCGTCGAAGGCGGCATCGAGTTTGACGGGCAGTTTGCCATGGTTCGGCGCGTCAACGGTCGCATCAAGCAACTGCGGATGAGCCGGGGCAGTCGACTGGCTGTTGACGATCTGGTGATCTCGGGGGAGCCGGCAGCATTCACCGGTAAGGTGACTCGTATCGATGTCAGCGACCCCAACGACCATCGTGTGTTTCTCGACCCCCCGCTGCCTCCGGGCGTTGATTTGGTTGGGCGGCCGATTCACTTCGTCAACACCGTCTCGTATGACACGACGTTCGACATCAAGGCAATTGCTGACGACTCGATTTCGACTGGTGGCATCACCCTCGTTGCCGGCTTCAAGAAGCCAGATGATTACACGGCAGGTGTCCGGTACCTGGTCAACCCCGGTGACCGGTACGTGGTGCCTTGTTTCACCGGCCTGGATCAGTGATCGCTGTTCTTCCGCTCCACGCGGGAGGCGGATCAGCGCAAAGCCGAGCGGATTTCGTCCATGACCTCAGCTGTGCCCGGGCCGATGCTGCCGTCCTGGTAGATGGCTAAGTTGATGGTTACCGGCGCTTTTTTCTCGTTACAGTCTCTGATGAACTCGATGAGCTCTTCGCTGCTCCATCGCGGGTCGGCGATCGTCGTGTCCGGTTCCTTGTGGACCCAGAAATCGTCCATGATCAGCAGAGCGTGGCCATTGAGCCCTTTGCCCGGGCCGCTGAGCATCCTGCCATTCTTGTCCGCCGGCGGTAACGTGCCCGGCATCACGGTCTCGGCTGACCAGAACTCCTGCCAGGGCGTGCCAACCGGTCGGATGCCCCAGTTGAAGCAGGTCACGCGACCGAGGTTGCCTGTTTTCGTTGCTCTGAAGATCGGTCCCATCGGCACGGAACCGTAGCGGCTGAAGAGTTGGTGACAGCTGTCAATCCAGTAGCCGGACAGCCGTTTGCCGTAGTGCTCGCCAATCTCCTCGAGCAAACGGCAACTGGTATCGACGAAGTCGTCGGCGTCGGCGTTGCGCCCGAAGTCCCGGTAAGCGACGAAGAGATTCAGGTAGAGGAAGAGCTTGATTCCGCGTGCGCGCAGGGCCTCGATCATCTCGGCCACCAGATCGCGTTCGGTGGTCCAGCCCGGGTACAGGCTTTCCCAGTAGGGCAGGGGGGCTGGGAAGGTGGGCTCGGCATGATTGGCGGTGAACATGACGTAGGCAGCGCCCGTGCCCGCGACCCTATCGGCAAAGGCATCCACATCGAAATCGGCGACCGCCTGCGCGTAGGGCTTCAGTGCCCCGTGTCGCGGCTGGGTCTGCGACGTCCAATGGAACATCAGTCCGTAGCGGCTGTTCTGAAACCAGTTGAGGGCCGCCCGGGCTGCCATCGCGCGGGCTTCTTCTGCCGCGAGTGCGGCCAGCCCGGCTTCCGGGGTCAGCTGCAACTCGCAGAAGCCCACCGGTGGGGGCGTTCCTTCCGCCTCGATGTGAAGTGACAGTTGCTGTCGGCCGGCCTTCAGGGCGATGGGGAACGGGTGAGCGAACATGGCAAAATTCCTCAACGGTTGCTGGTCGCCGAAGTAGCCGTCGGTGTGGCCAAGAACGCCTTCGCCAGCCGGCGCCCCATTCACCAGCAGTTCGTAGGGCGTCGCGTCGACTGCCGCAGAATAGGCCAGCGATGCCCTGTAGTTGCCCGGCGTCTCGACATCGATTGTCCAGGTCAGTTGCAGCGGTTTCCTGACGGGGAACCAGCTCGCGCGTTTATTGGTCGGAACGGCGGGG
>JABHEG010000087.1 GCA_018676675.1 Lentisphaerota bacterium | reverse complement strand
CTACATAATCGGGGAAGATGGGCGCGTGATGATCATGCGCTGAGACTGAGAAGAGGAAGTGTAACAAGCCGATGGACAACGGACCGGGAAAACTGCGCCGCTTCGCTCTGCAGTTCCCCGGCCGGTCATCGGCAGCGTTGGCGGAGAAGATGAACAAGAAACGCCAGAGACTATCGCTGCTGTTGCCATTGGCCTGGGGGGTGGCGACATCGGCCGCCTACACCTCGGCCTACGGCGCTGGACGTCTCTTGCATTGGGAGTGGCCGATGCTGGTGTCCATACTGATCGGGATGTGCCTCTTGATGTGGCCTTACGCGATCATTGAGCCTTTGCTCTCGTCCATCGGGCTGTGGGAGGCAGTACGCTGGCATAGCCCTGCCTGCATATACCTGGGAATTCCCATCCTCCTTCAACTGTGTCTATGGGCTTTGGTGGGACACTGCATTGATCGGAGACGAAATCGCCAACAAATTGATGGAGAGGGACTTGGTATCGCTGGTGCGCCACCAAGCCCCTCATCATAGCGTTAGCCGGACAAGGATGAAGAAACCCTCCACAATCGAGTTCGATGGTCGGAATGGAGATTACGTGATAGATGGCGTTTCTCTACTCCAACATCTGAGTCGACACGAATCCATAGCAGCGAATGACTACCAGGTCGCAATTGGCTGTCAGACTGACGTTGTGAGACGACTTGGCGGTGCCATGCCACCAGACCTGCAAGGCCAATGGATTGCCATCTATCTCTGCGGGATGTGTGGTGGCTACGATGGTAACCCTATCGGGATGCGGCTCAAGAGGAATGATGATTACGTGATGTGGTCTGAGATTGGATTCTACAGTGATCATGAGGAAGGGAACGCCATACCTTTCGGGAAGGTCAGACAGTACGTGTTCGACCCGGGCGCATATGGTGCTTTCCTCGCCCACGCAGACCGTTACGAATACAGAGGCTAACCTGTGGATGCACATTGACGGAGAATCGCTGGCGCGATCTCCGCAAGTGATCCCGGCGTTCACCGGACAGGAAGATGATCGGCTGGCTTCACCCGAGATCAGGCCGGCCGCGAGGCCACCTTGTTCTTGCGCTGACAGCGCAATACAACCATAGCCTGGGGCAGAGCGGCAGCGCCGCCCTAGGATTGCGCATCGCCCGGGAGAGACCGTAGTCAGCCGAGGGAATCACCAGGGGCTTAGGCGCAGCCAGCGCAAGAAGCAGTCGTCCGGTGTGAGAGTGAACCAAGAACGGTTGCGGGGGGATTTGGAGCGCCCGTTCGACGACACGACACATGAGGCGATTGCGGTGCCCCTACAGGGCACAATCTTGGGGTCAACATTGCTCCTGGGGCGTCGCCCCAGGCTATAGTTGTCACGCCCCTTTGGGGTTGGAAATCGAAGACACGAAAGGTGAACCAGCCAGATTCACGGGACCGTCGAAGCGCCGGGCCCGTGATCTGCACGTTCTCCAGAGGAAGCACACCGTGAAGCCCAGAGCCTTACTGATAGTCGGATTGGCCCTGTCGGTGGGCGGGTGCCGCTCGCCGTTTGGTCCGCATGCTGACGCCTTCCGGAACAGGACACCAGCCCGTCGTTGGAGAATAGACGCCTGGGTCAAAGGGCCAGAACCAGCCCGAAGGCTGGCGAGTCTCTACAATGCAGGGAAGTACATGGAAGCACGGGACTGTGGGGAGAGCATGTTGCTCGTTGACCCCTACGATCGGACGGCAATCCAGTACCTGCGGCTGGTGAATGAGGCCCTTGTGGCCCAGAGCGAAGCAACCCATCTGCGCTTGGTGGAGGACCGCCTGCAGGACTGGGAACAAGTTGGGGGCGACTTGGACGCCTCCGAGTGGGGGCACACCCCCGGTCATCGTGTTTGGATCAATGGCATCATGTACGCGTTGCCCGAGTAGCAGAAGACAGGAACGGAGAACAAGCCCAGTGCTGCGGACTTCGCTACGCTCGCCGCAGACCGGCACGTTCCCGGGCAGAAGATGACCGGAGGGAGCGGGTTCCGGGAATCGTGATCGTGGTCGTAATCGCGGTCGTGATCGAGTAGTTTGCGGGGCGAACGGATGAAGAGAGGGCGGGGCGGAGCAGAACCTGTGCCGGTGTCGTGGCTGTCCGGTGGAAAGCCAATGGCGGACCGATTACGACCTGGATTACGACCGCGATCACGATAGAGAAAACCCGGAGATCCCTTCGGGAACAAGAGCCTTCAGCGGACCTCGCAGAGCTCCGCCGCTGAGGCCAGTGTTCTGTCAGGACAACGATGACGGGGCGTTCCGGGTCCGGACTCGGGAACAGACCAACCTGAAACGGTCGGATGCCGGACGGGTACCTGGCGGTTTTCCCAAACCGGGGTCCCTGGAACGTGCGGTTAGGTAAGAGCGCTCAGGGATGAGCTGCCTCCAGTGACGTGTCGCCCAATCTACACGTCGTGGTTGTGCGAATGCGGACCCCGCACCAAATTGACCAGGAAGGAATGGGGACAGAACCAGCCCCTTGCTGGCGGACCTCCTATCGTCGCCCGCAGAAGGGCGCGTTCTGCAGCAAGAAAACATGAGGACATACAAATCCAACGATGAGTTCTTTCAAGCTTTAGAGAAGCTGGTCCAGGAAATTGATGATAGTGGCCAATATGAAGCAGCCAATCGCCTTCGTGAGGGATTCTCCTGTCTTAATGGATTGACAGATGGATGGGCTCTCTTGATGGAGTCAATCGAAACCACTGTTTCCCAAGACCAAGAGAAGCTAAAATGTGAGAACATGGCTGAGCTCAAAGAGATGCTCAAAATCGTCAGAAAAGCAGTCTACAGAAGATAAGAAACTGCCCAATATGGGCAGAACATTTGCCTGCAAGGGACCTCCAGGAGCTGCCGCTCCTTCCGGCCCCTGAGGCAGGCGTTGCCGGGCAGGAAACCGGACACCGGACAATCGGGCAATAAGGCGATGGCGGTCGTCGCGGTTGATCGGTCCCCGGTGAAGCCAATCGCAGGTTGCCCAGCCGATCGCCCTCGGATAGAATGGAGCGAACCGGAGCCGG
>JABHEG010000099.1 GCA_018676675.1 Lentisphaerota bacterium | reverse complement strand
GGTCTACCCCGCACTCAAGACCGTTCAGGGACTCGAGGACACCATGTGCTGGACTGTCAAGATGGGCCGAAAGCGAACCAAGGAGTACATTCGCTCACTCGTCCCCCAAGAGTCAGAATGACCCCCAGCTTAACGGTTACGCAGAATCTGAGCTGTAGGCATCCTACACGGATGAAACTGTCGACATCGCGTTCAACTGCAAGCAGTTGTGCTGGTCCAACCCGATGGTGACCGGATGGTGAGTGGTGGTGATGGTCAATCAACCGGATGTCCCGCTTGAGAGTGTCCTGACGCGCGAGTATCGAGACTGGAGGAGCAGAGATGAGAGAGAGCGACAGGAGTCAGAGGCTGGGGCGGCGGGAGTTCATCACCCGGTCTGGTGCAGCCGGGATGGCCCTCGTTGTGGGGGCGCCTGCGACGATTCTGGCCCAGCACGACGAACGGCAGAAACCGAACATCATCTTCCTGTTTGCCGACGATATGCGCTGGGACGCGATGGGCTGCATGGGGAACCGCGTGATCCGCACGCCTAACCTGGACCGCCTGGCGAACGATGGCGTGCTGTTCGAGAACGCGTTCGTCACCACATCCATCTGCGCCCCCAACCGTGCGTGCGTTCTGGCGGGTCAACATCAGCGCACGACCGGGATCAGAGATTTCGCCAAGCCGTTCACGGCGGAAGCGCTCGATCAGACCTATCCTGTGCTGCTGCGCCGGGCGGGTTACCGCACCGGCTTCATGGGCAAGTGGGGCGTGGGCGCCAGCGGCCTCAAAGCGTTGGAGCTTCCCGCGAGCCGTTTCGACTACTGGCGAGGATTCGTCGGCCAGGGCCAGTTCTTCCACGAGGTCGACGGCAAGCGTCTGCACCTGACCACGGACGTGGTTCCCAGGCAGACGCGCGAGTTCCTGGACGGCTGTTCAGCGGAGCAGCCCTTCTGCCTATCCATCAGCTTCAAGGCACCCCACGGACCGTGGAGCGACTTCGATCCGAAACTGTCCGACCTCTATACAGGCGGGGACCGGCCTCCCCTATCCCCAACGTTCACGAAAAAGGCGTTCGACACGCTGCCGGAGTTCCTACGGACCTCCCTGAACGGGCTGTCCGGGCCTGCTACGGACGAACGGTGGGGGCTCTTGCGCAATCCGGAGAAGGTCACTGAACTGGCCGCGCAGTACTACCGCCTCATCACAGGCATCGACATCGCAGTCAGCAAGATCGTGGCCGAACTGAGAAGCCGAAATCTGGACCGGAACACGGTAATTATCCTCACCTCCGACAACGGGCACTTCCTCTGCGAACAAGGACTCGTCGGCAAATGGCTGATGTACGAACCGTCCATCCGCGTGCCTCTGCTTGTGTATGATCCACGACTGCCGGCAAAACTGCGGGGCCGACGTCGACGGGAAATGGCGCTGACAATCGATATGGCGCCGACGATGCTCGCCATCGGCGGCGTGACCATCCCAAAGGCCATGCAGGGACGTGACCTGGGACCGCTGATCCGTGGCGAGCGTGTCGAATGGCGCAAGGAATGGTTCTACGAACACACCTTCACGCTGGCGCCGCCGAGGACCATCGCCAAGACACAGGGAGTCCGAACCGAGCGCTGGAAGTACGTGCGGTACCTGGGCACCAATCCCAACTACGAGCAGCTGTTCGACCTGAAGAACGATCCGGACGAACTTGCGAACATGGCGGAGGACCGAGAACATCAAGCAGTCCTTGAACGACTTCGAGCACGACTGGAATGGTACAGAAAAGCACTTCCGGACAACGCCCCTGAGCCGCAAGAATACGGCCATTTCCGGGATGTTTACCTGTCCTCCGAGCGCGGGGACGCGCCGCACGATCTTGGCACCCCGGGATCGCTGGGACAGACGTTCCTCGCCGAAGGCCACAAAATCCACTCTCTCCGGTTCCGCACGCCCACCTGGGGTAAGTCGCCCGCGCCGTGCGGTCTGATCGCTGAACTCCTGGTCAACGGCCCACAGGGGCGGCTCCTGGCTACCCGGAACGTTGCCCGGCAATCGATACACAACAACGGTAGCGTGCACGTGATGCTGGAGCAGGCAGTCGAGATCGGCCAGCCAATCTATCTCCGCATCCGCCCCGACACGAAGGTCCCGACGCGGACGATCGGCGTGTGGGGCTACGACGAGATTCTCTACCTTGACGGCACGGGCCACAGCGGGGATCGGCCGCAGACATTTGGTCTGGAGTTGTCGATTCGCTACGAAGACCCAGAGGGATTCACGCCCCCCAGACGGAACTGGGAGCCGCCGCCCAAGAGCACGTTCAGAGTCCAACAGGGACAGGCGCTTTCTCGCGGTTCTCGCCCGTCGATCGAGGGCAAGTCCGTTGCCGTCTCCGCCACCATTCACCCCAAGTCCCCCAACGGCGTGATCGTGGCGCAAGGGGGCCACGCAAACGGGTACGCTCTGTACCTGACAGACGGACGGCTGGCCATGGCGACCCGCCACAGCGGGCAGATGAGTCGCGTCATCGCGCAGTCGCCATTGCCTAAAGGCTGGGTCCAAGTCCGAGGCCGGCTCGGAAGGAACGGCGCCCTCACCCTGGAAGTTGCCGGCGAACAAGTCGCCACGGGCAGAGCGCCCGGCCCTATCCCGCGTACGCCGGGGGACCCGTTGGAGGCTGGCGCGGACCGTCAGACTGCAGTAGGCGAGTACGCCCCCCCGAACACGTTTATCGGGCGAATCCGAGACGCGATAGTCAAACTGGAATAGCACAAGCTGGGCCCTCCGCGACCTTTCCGCGGCGGGTCCAGTAAGCGCCAGGGCATTCACTCCGCAAAGATCGTGGCATCAGTCGAAGGCCCTCCGAGGGAGATTGCCCAAGATCACAGATCACTATACGAGGGCGTGAAGTTAAGGGACCAACGGCAATGAAGGGAGAAGTCAGCATGGCACGAAACGGGTTGATCGAGGTCGTTGCCGGAATCCTGCTCTTGGCAGGCGCAACGGCACGGACAAGCGCGGAGGTCGGTGCGGCTCTCGCAAGGGACGGCAAGGCGCTGATGTCCATTGTCATTCACGCGGACGCCATTCCGGCCGAACGCACAGCGGCTGACGAGCTCCAAACCTACCTGGCAAAGGTCACAGGTGCGGAGTTCGCGGTTATCGACGAATCACGGGCGGCAACCGACAGTCCAAACATCTACCTGGGACAGACGGGCTTTGCGGCAGACCACAAGATTGACGTGGCAGCACTGGGCGAAGAGGAATCGGTCCTGCGCACGGTAGACGGCAATCTGGTCATCACAGGCGGGCGCCCCCGGGGCACGCTCTATGCCGTCTATGGGTTGCTGGAGGATGTGTTGGGCTGCCGTTGGTACGCACCATGGTGTGAAGTGGTCCCCTCTGCGGAAGACTGCCGGGTGCCCGTTCTGGACGTGCGCCAGGCACCCGCGTTCGCCATGCGCGACCTCTACGCCCGTCTCCCTTGCCGCAAATGGGAGGACACGCAGAAGAAACAGTGGACCCTATACTGCGTGCGCAACCGCTGGAACGGCCTCAGCCCAACGCGCAACACCTGGTGGCGCCACAATCGCGGCCAACGAGAGTTTGTTCCGGGCGGCGACATCTACGGTGGCGGCGCGTATCTCTACCGGGGGGCGCCGCACACATTTGCCGCCGATCTCCCTGCTGCCAAGTATTTCGAGCAGCACCCCGCGTGGTACTCGGAACGCCGCGGCGTACGTGTGCCCTCCAACGGTCGGGACGGCAACCACCTGTGCCTGACCAACAAGGAACTGCGTCGCGCGTACCTGGCAAAGCTGAAAGAGCGCATGCGCGCCGCACCGGATATCCACGTCTTCATGGTCGCGATGAATGACGGCGGGAATCGGACGGTCTGCGACTGCGCCACGTGTGCGGAGTTCGCAAAGCAGACCAGTTGGACGGACCTGTATCTCGATTTCCTGAACGAACTCGCAGTCGGCATCCTCAGCGAGTTCCCGGACAACCGCTTGCGGACAATCGCCTATTCGTTCGCGGCCAAGCCGCCAGTGCAAACCCGCGCCGCTGACAACATCATCATCGTTGCCTGCCTGCTCAATTCACAGCGCATCAGGCTGGAGAAGGTCGAGAACGGGATCGCTTACAGCAACCCACGATTGGCCGAGTGGGCGAAGGCCTGCAGAAAGCTCGAGGTCTGGGATTACGCCGAAGTTCGGGCCCGCCCTTTCCTGGCCCCCATATACTTCCGTATCCAGGAGCAACTTCGCTACTGCAAACGGCTTGGCGCGGTCACCGGGGTCTTCGAGGAGGATGAGATCGATTTCAGCCTGGACATGGTCCAAGAGTTCTACGCGATGCGGCTCTGGCTGTATGCCAAGCTGATGCAGGACCCCGATCAGGACATCCTCACACTCATCCGCGATTTCATGGAAGGCTATTACGGAGACGCTGGTAAGCACCTGTTCGAGTACGTCCGGTTGCAGCGTGAACGTCTGCACCTCTGGCCGAGCCGAATGGTGGACTACGCGTTCGCGGAGACGATGCACGCACTCTATGACCAGGCCGAAGCGGCCGTGCGCGCTCAACCCGAGTACTTGGAGCGAGTGAAGGACGCCCGCATCTGGGCAGACATCATTACGCTGTCCGCAAGAACGTCTCTCTCTGAAGAATTCGTCCGGCGAGGAAACCGGATCGAGAAATTCCCGTTCAAGAGCAGCGCAGTGCGAGATCGTGCCACCGCACAATTGCAGGTGACCCGCAATCCGTTCTGGCAGGCTCGGGCCACATCTGCGAAACACAAACCACGGTTTCACTACACTCTGGCCGAATTGACCGAGACGTACGTGAATCGGCTGGCTCTTGGCAACGACTACGCACCGTTACCCGCCCAGTTCCGGCAGTTGCCGCCTGATCGGGTCTTCGACATCCCCGGGTACCAGTTGGACCGCATTCAAGTGCCTGAGTTGGTTGACGACCCTGACTCGGTGTTCGGCATCGCTTCGGCACGGATGACGGCTGAAGAGATGCCCGTCACCATGGGCGTTTATGACCCAGACGCGGGGACCTCCGTCGGCTTTCAAGTGTTTCGGGACGCCGTCCCGGGGAAAGGCTACTACACCTACAAGCTGCCGCGCACCAAGATCCCTGTTCGCGGCCGGTTCTGGTTCACCAGGTCCTGGCAGATCAGCCAGGAATTGGGGCAGTTCCACGACCCAACGAACATGTCCCAGGAATGGGATCTGTACGTCTCGATCAAGCTGGACGGGCCGGCTTACCCGCACGGGAGTGCCAATGCCCCGAACGGCGTTTACATCGATCGGCTGATTCTGGTAAAGCCCCAAGAAGACGGGAAGTAGACGCGGTCTCACCGGCAGCAGCGACGGGGGTGACAAGAACGGAGAAGTCGGTCGCCACTGGAGCGTCTTGCCAACAGGACTCCTCAAGTCTGCCCTCGACCGACGGAGGCGTCTGCGTTCGCACGGTCGTAAGCCCAAGTGCATGCACAGTCGTGTGCCATCGGGGCCCAAGCGAGGAAGACGAGCCCCGCGGTTATGCTTCCCTTACCGGGTATCATCCGTGGCCCACCTTTCGCTGTCGGGTCGGCAGGCGAATGGGTGACTCCATGTCTGGCCGAGAGACGCCATTCTCTTCACACCTACATCTTCTCGAGCCGCATCTCATCAAGCCAATACTCGCCCGGATGGTGGAAAAAGAGCGTGAAGCTGATCTGGGTCGTGCGAGGAGGCGTGGTGAAAACGTGCGGCATCGTGCGCCACGTCCCCGGACTGTCCAGGGCGTTCGATCCGTACCAGGAGTATTTCCTGGTCTCAGTCACCGCTTTCCCGTCGGTTCCGCGGAAAATAACTCGAGTGATGGGGGCCTGTGCCCGCACGCCCGAACGCAGCGATGCCACGGCGTTCATGTGTGTGGTGACGAGCCGGTAGGCCGTATTTTCTTCAACACCCGCGGTCAACGTGATCTGGCCGAGCCCCTCCTTGCCAACGGTGAGGTGCGCAGCGGCCACACCGCAAAACACCTGATCCGAAACCAGCTCGACCGTGTACGCCCCTCGGCCACCAGCTCGCAGTCGTTTGGGGGCGTTGTCGGCCGACACGTCATCCAGAGTTCCATACCGCAGAACCGGTACATCCACTGCATCCACAAACTCCAGCTCGGCGAAACGTTTGGGCAAGTGGTACCCCCCGAAAGTCGGTGAAACAGCGGTGTACTCATCCGGTTCGACATTGCCGCGACGCGTCCGGTAGACATTCAATGTCCACCCCGGGCCGGGGACACCGCCGACAGCCGAGAATGGCAGGGCCATCTCCACGGACCAGGAATGCTCAGATACTACCACGGCTGACCGCACCCCGGATTCCCAGGCCGGATCTGAAACCGCAGCGACACCCGTTGGGTGGGACGCGTCGAACGTTCCCCCCCCGGCGCCAACCGCGATGTGATAGTAGGCATCGCCCGGCGGCTGTAGGAACACTTCCACATTGTCGTCGCTGAACACCGAGGCATCGTCAGCCCCGGCACAGGAGGACAACAGCTTGCCCGAATCCGCCTCACGCCCTTCAACGAAAACATAGAGGTGAGCATTGTCATAGGTCACTTTCGCCCTGGCCCCGAGACTCGAAGAGGCCGCGCTCTTGGCAAGCACGAGGTAGTGGACAGGAGCTCGCGTCCAGGCGTCATCCGTCCCAAGGCCGTCGAGCACCGGGGCGTCCGGACACCGCACGGCCGGGAGCGAATCCCGCTTCCCTTTGCGCGTCAGCTGGTAGAAGGCGCCGTCCGGCGATACCCGGGCCGTCTCCTTCTTGTCGCCTCTCTCAAGATAGGCCATCAGCGTCGGGGCGTAGGGCCGCATTCGTTGCTTGGCCGCTTCACGTTCCTCAACTGCCTTCTTCAGCATGGCGACATCGGCTGGATCGAAACGAGCCTGTGCTTCCAGGCGACCGGAAGCGATCATACCACGGACCGTGGAAGCCAACATCTGATGGTGATCGTGGAGGCGTTGCAGGCGTTGGCGCTGCAAGTCGAGAAGATCACGTTTCCGGGCTTGACTGAGCAAGGCCTCCGCATCCTTCAGGATCGGCCAATACGCGGCAATAATGAAGGCTGGTGACCCGCCGCCGAAGTTCTGCTGCAGCAACTGTTTGATCGCCGGTTCGTCCACATCCACACCGTTGAGGCGAGTCTGTCGGGAGCGCCTCTCAAGGAGACCATAGTAGGCGAGAACATCGGGTCCGGCCACCCCGTAGAGTGCGTTGTAGTACCGCCGTTCCAGAGCACGCGCGTCCGCATGTTTGTCCCACATCATCTTTGCGAGCAGGTAGTGGCCGGCCCCCAATTGCTCGTAGGTCTGACCGATGTACAGATAACCGCCCTGCAGGCCGCTGGCTTGCTCCGCTTTGATCTTCTCGATCATGTGCCCGGTAACCGGGGCCATGAGATGGATAGAGGATGGACTGCGATAGTAGATATCGTACTTGACGAAGTGTTTGCTCAGCCCGGCCCATTTCTCCTCGAACTGTTGCTCCTGAGCCCAGTCGACGCCATGCGTATGAGCTGAATTCGTCGCGTTGACCAGGAACAGGCTGGGGTGGATCTTCTCGCGCAGAGGCGGCCGTGTGTAGTTACCGTAAATATAGGCGCCCAGGAGCTTATCCGGATGGACCTTGGCTACCTCCGTGGCGATCGTGTTGTAGAAGCGAAGCATCCTATCCGTGAGGATGGTTTTCTCGGGATTCTGCGGATCCACATCTCCGGCGTCCAGTGCGCGGCAGTCAGCGCACTCACAGAATCCGCCGCCATCGTTGGGTGACATGGAGAACATGCCCTGGGTCGGGCGCTCCTTGAAGTAGTCGCAGGCAGCTTTCACAAAGAGATCAATGACGGCGGGATTGCTGGTGCAGACCTGCCCCCCATGGTGCCCCAGGTAGTATCGGGCCTGACGTTTCCCGTCGACCTCAGCGAAATACTCGGGATTCGTCTTGCCGTAGGTATCGACCGGGCAGATCCGGAACCAATTGTGGCTGTGGACGATCGTGAAAGGGCTCCCCAGGCGCAGACGCCGTCCGAAAAGCGTGCGGGTCGCTCCTGCAGGGCTGTACGACAGGGCCCGATACTCCCAGGTCGGCGCCTGAGTGGTCTCGAACGAAGGAATAACGATGTCCTTCTGCTGCGGGACCACCGTCCCCAAGTCATCGTGCCAGCAAAACATGACCCCGACGTGGCGCTCAAGCAGTTCGTAGACGCCGTAAAGGGTGCCGCACTGTGTGGCCATCCACGGCTTGACGACCTTCGGATTCCCGTCCGTGTCGCGACCGATGACGTGGATGTCACGACCTATCGTGCGGAGGTGGAACCCCTCCGGTGGCAGATCGGCTGCCACCACCCCGGCGGCAGATGAAGCAGGATTGGGGCCGACGAAAACATGCCCGGCTTCCGCGCTCGGTTCAGCCACGATGGGTAGCCTCACACCGGTGGAACGCTCCACAAAGCTCTGAAGTTCGGAAGCAGCGAAAGTGACCGGGCGCACCGCGTCAGGCGCGACGACGATCTCGTAGGCGCTGCCTCTGTTCTTGACGAGAGGAATCTGGGCCCGACTGGAAACCAATGGCAAGAGAGCAATCAGGACAATGGGAGCGACGCAGCGCATAGGGCTGTCTCCATATGTGTGGCATTCAGAGAGAAACAACGGCCGCCTCCTTCGCGATCAGGAGGCGGACACGCAGGGACGGTTCGGCGGTGACCGGGACACCGTCTGAAGTCCGGACGGCAGCGCGGCCTTTAGCGCCTTGGCGGCACGACACGCCAGACCTCAATGCTCTCGACCCTGAGGTCAGCGCAGTACGCCCGGAACCCCACGTGGCCTGCGCTGTGCGGATCGGGATCGTACGCCGCCATCCAACGTTTCCCATCGACCCAGAACTCAACGAAGTGTCCATTCTGGACCACCGAGACACGGTAGCTCCGATCACGTTCGAGCAGACGTGCACGATCCGTGAACTGACGAATCATGTGCCGACGAGGGTTCTTACGCAAGCGAGTCGTGACGTTGTTCGTCCCCCCAAAGTCGACCCAGTAGAACGGCAAATCGGTTAGGTTCCCCAGGCTGGCGCCTTCCTGCTCAGCCAGGAACTCGGCCAACTCCCCATCGGGGCAGTCAAGCATCCAGATGAAAATCGCGTCTGTAATCCCGGCAGACTTCTCCGATGTCGGCACCGGCGTCGCAGTGCAGTCCATGACAACTGAGCCTTCGAATCGCTGCGCGATAAAGCTGTTGCTCATGTGCCGGAAAACGAACGCCCCGTCTACGACGTCAACCCCCGAACCGGGCTCCCCCTTGTTGACGATCCAGTTCTCGGCAAGCGAACGCGCACCGAACGCCTCCCGGTAAAGCAACTCCCCCCGCTGCCAAGTCGGCACATCCAGGTCAGCGGCAATGAAGCGCTCTGTAAAGGTCAACAGACGCATGTCAGCGTTCTCAAGCTCAAGAAGGAAATCACCCTCGTTGTCGGTGAACGGTGCCGACATCCGCCCTTGGGCCAGGACATCGTCGTCGAGCCAAAGGGCATACGACTCGGCCAGCGTGGCGAGCCGCACGCGCACGACCCGGTGCCGGTCAATCTCGCCTGTGGGACGCTGGCCGATCTGGATGTCCCTGCAGTAGACGGTCACATGCCGGCTATCGATTATGACACGGAACCCCTCAATCACATCCCGCGTCCGCCTCCGGTCGTTGAAGCGGATCGAGAGGCGACCATCCGGACCGAAGCGATCGAAGCCAAACGCCAAGACCGTCTCCACGTCTCCTCCGCCACCGTACGGATAGGTGTCCCACTTGACCAGGGCCTTGGGTTCGGCAAAGAAATGCACGGCTCCACCGGCCCGTTCCTTGCGGCCAGTCTGGATCCGCCAGTCATTGTAGACGATGTCCGGCCCACACTGAGTTTCCTCAACCCGATACTGCATAGGGACACCCTTTCTCCCAGACTCCGGCCCAAGGCTCTCTTGGCCAAGACAGGACCCCACTACCAGGACACAAAGGAGAGTCGCCCGGGTAGCGTGTGGTTTGAGAAACGTACTCTGCATGATAAAACCGAAGTCTCCAGCTGTCTCTCGCCCCTGACAGCGCTACAGCCTATGTCAGCCTGTAGCTGAACAATGATCCAGTCTTCAGAAAGCGCCAGTGCCGCGGAGCAATGATCACCTGGACGTCACCCGGGCGAGCCTGGCCGACGTCGCAATCCAGAGATCCTCGCCGATGGCAACGCCGGCATAGGTCTCATAGGTGACACTCCAATGGAACCCATCGTGTCAGCACGAACAGCGCCGTCCGCCAACAACAGTAGAACCAGCAGAACGGATGGTCTCACTCGATTCCGGCAGCGCATGGCAAGATCCCCATTGCCGCGTGCCTTGAGTATGCACGAGCTGGGACCCGACGAAAAAGGACTCGCGGGAGTCTAACCCCGCGACTCATCCCCATCGCCCCAATGCCTCAGCCCACCGACAGATCCCAAAGGGGATGACAAAACACAACTTGCTCGCCGAGGGCCCACATGGTAGTGCGCCCACCCCTATAGAGGCGCTTCGGTGCTGCGTGTGCCATTGACACGGGTGACGCAAAGGCTATCATCCTGATTGTGGGGAGCACGAGACAATCGTGCGCAAGACACACCCGCGGGCTCCCCCCAAGTGACATAATCGTGGAGAGCCCCCCATGCATAGTCTTCCCCGCCGCGTCTGCCACACGCTCGCCTCAGCTCTGGCTGTCACATCAACCACATGGGCAGCAGGCCCCACGGCCACTGGGCCCAATCTGGTCGCCAACGGGAACTTCGAGGAGGGGCGAAAGGGCTGGAGCAGCACGACGAGAGTCGTCACGGATAGTGTCAAAGAGGGTAAACAAGCCATCATGCTGGACAACAGCGCGGGAAAAGACTGGGTCGCGGTCGTGCAGCAGTTCGTGCCGCTCAAGCCGCGGACCTATTACGAGTTTTCCATGGTGGCCAGACGCACAAATGGGCAGGGCTACGTGTATGCGCGGCTCGACTGGATGGGATCCCCGGGGAGACGGCTCATGAGCAGCGAGAACTGGAGCGCAGGCCGGGCGACTCCGGTCACAATCCGCACTGGCGAGGGCACCGGCCGCTGGCAGACATTCAGCGGCACGTTCCGCTGCAACCGGCCCGATCTGGCCGGAGGCCGCCTCGTCATCTGGATCGCCAACGGGGCGGATACGGTCTATGTGGACGACGTGCAGGTCCGTGAACTGCGCTACCCGGACGCGCCGGACTGGGACCTGGGCACCGCCGTCGCCTTCCCCGGACGCCCCAGCACATTCGGCATGAGAGTCGAATCGGTGAAGGAACAGGATGGAACGTTCACCGTGCGCACAACCGGCGCGGAGTACGTGCTCAACCACACCACAGGCTCGATGGCGTGCCGCCAACGCATTGGCGTGGAACGCCTCGTCGCAACGCTGACATTCCCCACCCCCCTGCCGAAGCTGAAGCTGGTGACGCAGACTGCGGATGTCGCCATCTTCGTCGGAGACAGCATCGCTCTCGAGTTCCAGGGCGACTCGCTCGTGACCGTCGCCACAAACCGTGACCTTGAGACGACGCTCGCTTCGAACATCGGCTGCACGTATTACCGCAGCGTCGATCCCCATGTGCTCGCCCTGGACGACGACGGCGGCTTCTCGCTCGTAACGCATGCCCGCCCCCGCCTGGAATCCGCGGGGTCCGCGATCACCCGGAATCCCGAGCAAACGCAGCGGCCCGGCTGGGCTGTCGCCCATCGCGTTGCAGCGAGAGAGATGCTTGCTCTCGCTGTCTGTCCGGCACGTCCTTACGACTGGGAGCGGTCCTTCACCAAGCGCATCGTGTGCGTGAACAAGTTCCCGCCCGAAGATGCACTCAAGGCTTACGCCGAACACGCGAACGTCCTGTTTTACTTCGCTGGGCCACTCTACCGGCAACACGATCCCGGTCACACACACGCCCCGTACGAGGTCAAAGATCCGTCCGCACTGCGGGCCGCCATCAAGCTCGCACACGACCACGGCATGGAGGTCATCTGCTACCGTCACCCGACAAGTTATGTGTGGGCTGAGATCCCCATGGAAGACGCGATAGCGGACATGAAGCAGTTCCGTAAAGAATACGGCTTCGACGGCTGGTACTTCGACGGGTTGTACTACAACGGCCAATGGCTGGAGACCTACCGGTTCATCCGAGCCATGCGCGATGACGTAGGGGCCAACGGGATTATCTACACACACTGCACCCTCAACCCGCCGTTACGGCAGTGCGAACTGTATTGCCCCTTCATCGACTCCTACTCGGATTTCCTCCTGCGAGGAGAAGGTCAGACCATCCGCGGCCCCAGGGATCCCTACCTACGTTACGTCATCAATACCTACAAGATCAGCAACGCGATCGCCACCCTCAAAGGCGACCAGATGCTGCGCGAGGGCGCCGAAACTCCGAAACCAACCACGGGAAAACCACTGTCCGCCCAGGAGAAGCGCGAAGCCTGGAAGCAGGTCGGCTCTCCAATACGCGAACAGCTCGACGTGATGCTGCGCCTGAATGGCCGCTGCCGTTGGGCGTATCCCGGATGGCCATTGCGCAAGCACGACCAGGAAGACTACGTGGACTTCTACTTCAAGGAACTCGAGCGCATGCAGACACAATGGAAAAGGTCGTCGAAGCCCCCGCCGATACGCTGGCCCTGAGCTTGGCTCATCGACGCCTATTCCGGCACGACTCGACGACGCTCCACCACGGGTAGGCTGTACGGTTCGGAAGGCGGATCAAATACCTTTGCGCCGACCTCCGCCCCATGCCAGAGCACCCCGTCGACGATACGTAATTCGTCAATCAACCCGCCCATCGCTCTGGCCTTCTCGGGCTTGGCGTCGATGCAACCGACATAGATGATATCCGGGACCTCTGCCCCGATTTGGGCGTGCTCATCCCGGGCCACGAGCACGCCGTCGAGGAAAAGCTGGCGGGTCGTCTTCTCCGCGTCCCAGGTGACCGCGACGTGGTGCCATGTCCAGGGTTCCCAGCTAGCGATGCTCGCTTTGAGCGTCCGCCCGTGCTGAAAATAGGGCATGTACTTGAGCTGCAGGGGATGGCCCGAGTAGCGGTGCAAGAGCAGGCCGTCCTGGTGCAGATGATGCACGTGGCGGGTGTAGAGAAAGGTCCGGTAGGTCGTGTCCAGGGCCGGATCCCAGGCAGGTTTGACCCACATCTCGATGGTGCCTGCCTGCGGAGAAATGTTGCCCGCACCCTCGAAATACAGCGTGCCTGTCGCCGGCTCGTCGTACCCCATATCAAGGGCTCTCCCCCACTTGCCCTCCGATGAAAGAGTGAGCTCCCCACCAATCCTGCCCTCGGGATTGGCGGAAACGTCTGCGTTGACTGATACGTCGAAGTGCGCCAGCAAGAGGGTGCGCGGAGGAGGAGGCGTGACGGGAGCCTTCGTCTCGATGCGAACATCGTCGACGATGAGCCACTGAGCGAAGAGATTATCGCCTTCCTCCAAGTCCTCGATCAACAGCTCGTTCTCCCCCATTGCCAACACGCCTTCGGGAATCGGCCAACGGCACGTTGACCAGTCGTTTTCGGGAAACGCATTTGGACCTCGGAACAGATCCGTCCCGTTGACCGCGACGCGTATGCGCGTTGCGCCTGGTTTGTCGTCGTCCTGGGCATCGATGGCCAGCGCGGCGGGCGCTGGCGTCACGTGCAAATCGAACGTCAGTCGCATCACCGAGTAATCGGTTCTGCGCGTGCGAAGTAGGCAGACGTCTTTGCGCGGGGGGCATTCGTAGGCGTACGCATCAAGTCGCCGTGCTCCTTCCGACAGTTCAAGGGGAAGGCGCCACCCCCGAGCGTCGGACAATAGCTGGATGCGAGGCCTCAAAGCGGCCTCCGGGACGTGGACGGATTGGGGGGCGTCCATGAGGTTCCGGAGGATGGGATCCTCTGCGATCGTCTCCGCTGCAATCTTCAACCGGGCAACGCGCCAGAACCAGCTCCGAGCGCCGTTGCTGTTGCGCCTGATGTCACGGCGGAACAGGCTGCGGCTCGGAGTCGTGAGTAACAGCGTCACGTACTCGCCAAGCCGTTCCTTGAACACGGACAAGTCCGAGATCGTGCCCAAGACGGGGTTGTGTTTCGAGAGATCGGTATGCAGCAGATAGACCTTGTCCTCCTTCACTCGTGCCAGGCACTGCCGATTGCCCACGGCAAGCGTCTCCGCCTCGGCAAAGAGCTTGAAGAGCGACTCGCATTCCCGCGAGGTCACGAACTTGCGCATGTCTATGGTGGGGCCCTGACTCCTGTCCTCGAGGGCCGCTACCTTGGCCATGGCGTCATAGACTCGAAGCATGGCCGGACCTGCTGGCCCATAGTAACTGCTGACAAAATCCTCGATGAGTGGACGCGTCTCGAGTTCGGGGTCCCAGGCCAGCCTGCTGGTGACGTACTCGAACAGGGAGAACATGAACCGGTCCCGCCCGTCGTAGTAGATGCCCCTGATGCCGTCCCGAGCGTAACGCTTGATCCGCTCAAAATGGTGCCCGTGGAAAGAGGTCAGGCTCCGGAAGTCGGCATACGGATAGTCAAAAATGAACAACTGTCCGGCTGGCAGCAGTCTTGTCCAGGCGTCGTACCAGGGCAGAAATTGCCGGTTCAGCGGGTGATCGAACCAGTGTGCTTTGTCCTGCACTTCCGGCGTGTACGGGCAAAGCACCACCCTCACGTTCGGCGCCGGCTTCGTGCGCACAGGCACGGGTGCGGTGTCTTCGCAGTAGGCCAGGGTCATGATGACCTTGTCGGGGTAGGTCGGCAGAACAGCCTCGGCGAGTTCGTTCACGAAGTCCATCAAGCGGTCTGAACGTACGCCCGGCCGCGTATCCAGAGCCCGACAGCCGTCACATTCGCACCAGCCGTAGCCATCGGATTGGCTGACAGAGAACAGTCGTCGATCGGGCTGCTTCTCCATCGCCCCAATGAGCCGCGCCTTGGCAATCTCCCTGACCTCCGGATTGGACATGCAGATGTGCAGCTTGCTGCACGAACCCTTGATGCGCAGGGCATCAAGGGCCCCGTCGCGACGCCGTGCATAGTACTCGGGGTGCGTCTTGCCGTACCTGTAGAAGGGCACCAAGTACTGCGAGGAGTGGACCCAACTGACTCTGACAGACAGATCCGGATCGACAGTGTTCGGCCGCATCATGTGCCGGTCGCCACGATGCTGCCCCAAGCGCATGACCATGTACTTGATCGTCCTGAGCTCGAACACAGGTTTCCGCAACAGGTCGAGCGGTGGGACAGCGACGCGGCCAACCGGCGGCAGCACCTCGTGGTCATGTGAGTAGAAACGTGCGCCGAGTTCCTGAAGCAGGGCGTACACGCCAAAGTACGTGCCGTAATACTCCCCTCCTGCCAGATACACGTTCCCTTTCCTCACGCGGATCCGGTATCCTTCATGACCGGCTTCCGCCAGTTCGTCGGCTGTGAACCCGCCTGTCCGAACGGCGGCTCGCCCAAGGAATACCACCCCCTGACGATTGCGGAGAGGCGCACCGTCCGGAAGAAGCCGCAACGTGATCCCACTCATCTTCTTGATGTAGTCAACAAACGCTTCAGTAGCTTCCCTCTCGCTTCCCGAGGCCTGGGCCTCCACCGCAACGGCATCCACGAACTGTGCTCCGACGAAGAGCCCGTTGTCGGCCCCGGTCGCGCACTGTGAGGCAGACAGTACGGCCAGCCACCAAAAGGCAGTGAACGCGAACTTCCCCCCGTAGCAGAGCGTTGTCGTCCTCACAAGAGCCCTCACGATTGTATAGCCAAATTGACGCCCTGCGGCCCAACACCGGTCTGTTCGGCCCACGAGATGGACAGGGGGCCATCAACTCCCGCTATCTCCAGGTAGCGTCCGTTCGCGTCATCACGCCAAACTGATTCCACCTCGTCGCCTGCGAGGAAATGGCCTTTTGGGTTGAGCAGAACAGCAACGCTTTCCTCACTTCCGGGGACGGCATAGAAGCGCACCGTTGCCTCCCGGCAGCCGGTCAACAACAGACGGCGCGTACAGTCAGGCATTTCAGAGGTCCGCTCTTTGCAGGAAACGTGGGAGACGGTGTCTTGCTCCGCAAAGATGCGGCACTCGTGGTGCCAGGTTTTGGGCATGGTCTGCACGCTGCAGCCGTCCTCGAGAATGGCCTCACGTTCGCAGAGAACGGGTGCCCCTTGCAGAAACCGCAGTTTGATCTGAGCGGTCGTGTCCGCACAGAACCCGCTGAAGATAAAGCCATTCCGATGGCGGTTTACGGTCATCATCGGCGGCTTCAGTGACGAATTGAAACGTTCGGAGGATATCCGCAGACCAAACGCCTGCAAGGCCAGACGCATGAGTGCTTCGCCCGGATAGGAGACGTCGGGCTTCAGTGGAATAAGGAGGTGGCCACCCAGATGCTGGTCGTCGCAAGCCACCGTGCCCCGCACGTACACTGCAATGCCCCCGGCCCAGTCGGGAGCGCTGCGTCGTGACACACCCACACGCGAGTCAACGCCCTGCATGAGTGTCGCCAGAAGCTCGGTCGCGGGATCGTTGGAGTCGGCAAATACCACGCTGACGCCTCCGCCCGATAGCAGAGCACTGTGGATCAGCGTGTTGGTAGGCGCAGACTGGCGGAAACCATCATCGGCCAACGTCAAGGCCATCTCCAGCATCCCGGACAGAGGCCCCAGAGAGCTGAGGTTGAGCATCTGAAGGAGTTCCGGATCCGCATGCTCTATGGGGCCATAAAACAGTACCTTCCCGCCCATCCGAAGGTGCCGTTTCAGCCCCTCGGCCGTTTCGCCGACAGCCGGCACGGGGGTAATCAGGACAGATTCCCGGTAGCGCTCAGCGTTGGTCTCCCCAGCTGCGGCGAAGACGGCCGTACTGACCACCGTATTGAGCGGCAAGCCGTTGTTCACGGCTCCACGCATGAACCAGTCACCGAAGAAAACCTCGGAGATCCGCTCCCCCTCGTACGTCATGTCGTGGTACTCGTCAAAAGGGTAAAGCCAGACGAGCGGTCCCGGAGCATCCGGCCTGTGCTCCAACGCCTTGAGGAGATGCGGGACGACCTCATTCGGCACACAGTCAGGCATCTGACCGAAGGAATCATCCACCGTCAGGAAGAGGATGCTGTCGGGCGTACACGTCCGGCCCTGAGCGTTCACACGAGACACACTCAACGGAAGGTAGATGTCGTACGCTTCCCTGCCGTAGCGGTCAAGCCACGGGCTGTTGATCCACCAGGGATCATGGGTGTAGAACCGGAACGGAAACGTGTCGCCGGGAATCTCGGCGATGTGGCTCATCCAGCCCACCATTTCCTGCCCAAAATCGTAGTTGATCGCAGCCCAGGGGGAATTAGGTGGCGGCTCCAGATTGAAACCGGCGCGGTAGATATCGCGCAACGGTACGGCATCGCTGGCCAAGTCCATGCCGGTAGAGAGGTTCGTGCCGCGCGTCTCCAGAGGGTAGCCGGGGCACTCTGCCCGGAAGTCCTGCCAGAACCCCAGATTCAGATCACGGACCTCATTGCAGCGATCCGCGAGGAAGGCCGTCCCGTCAAAGACGGCTCCCTTCACTCCCCAGGTCTCCAGCCCGAAGCCAAAGCCGTTGGACAGCCAGAGGTAGTCAAACCCCAGATCATCCATGAAACACTGGGATTGGCGACCGAGGAATGCTCCCATGGTCGTGCCTTCGGGAATACCGTTCAGGAATCCAGCATACGGGCGCTGGTCAGCATGCAGCTTGCCGTAGCAGCAGACCATACTGCCCGCACCCATGGTAGCCCCCGTGCAGATTTCCGGATGGCGCTCATACTTGAAGGCTGAAATGGCAAACTCAGGGCCCGGATCAAAGGTAGCCCCAACGCGCACCGGCAGCCCGGTTAGCGCCGTGCCGATCCGCTTGATGTCGGCGCAGAGCTCGCGTAGCCACCCATAGGTCATGGCGGGTGGATCGGCCATGTAAACGTACGTCCGAGAATGGATCGAGACGCGCTTTGGGTCCGCTTCCTTTGACCACGTGTGCTTGGAGCGCGGCGTCCCGAGCCACTGGCACCACTCAAAGGTATCCTCAAGACGCCCCGCGTAGTCGAGAATCTCAGAGCCATCCGCCGTCCAGAGCAGAACAGAGATCATCTCTGCGCGCCGCGTCAAGGGGTCCCACTGTCTGAACAGGTGGCCCAGCACGCGTTCCCGGCTCTCCGGACTGGGGTCACCGAACGGCTTCAGGCTCATCTCCAGGGTAACATTACGTAGACTCATCTGCCCGCTTTCTTATCCGGCGGCCTGTACGCCACACCGGTTACCCGGCCATCGGCGGCCCTGACGGTGAGAGTCCCAAGCATGACCGCACTGCCTTGGCCATTCAAGATGTCCCCGGGCCCTTTCCGCTTCTTCGGGTCATACAATCCCGTCCGAACCGCGTAGTCACCTGCACCTGCGCCGGCTGGGATGGCAACTCGCACAGGGCCGACACGGTACTGCTTCCCAGCTTGCCAGTGGGTAAACGGAACCGCAGGGAACGGCGTGCAGCGGAACGCGATGTCACCGTCCTTCGCGTACTGTTTGTTGACGAAATGGGTGTAGTTCCAGAACGCACCCTCTGCCTTGAACTCTCGGTCCACCCGCCACGTTACCGACCACTCAAACACGTTCTCTCCCAAATAAGTGAAGTGATCGACTGTCGGCACAATGGCGATCCGGTGGGCGTCAGGATGCTCGACACGGTCGACAATCTCCTCGGCATACGTGTGCCCAGTCGAGCGCAACCAGCCGTAGATGGCCTCCTTCAGCGCCCTGACCGTGCCCTGGTGTTCCTTCACAGTGGCCAGGTTGCGGAGTTCGCCGGGATCGGTCTGCAGATCATACAGTTCGTGCAGATCCTGCACTGCCCAGTTCAGGACAAACTTGAATCGGGAATTCCTGCAGACAATGCTCTTGCCCAGAGAGTCACTGAAAACGACGTCCCGATGCTCTGAGCGGTCGCCACGCAAGGCTGGCAGAAGGCTCTGTCCATCAACACCAGGGGGTACGGGCACATCGGCGGATGCCAGGAGCGTAGGGAGAAGATCAACGGAGTTCACCAGCCATGGTGCCCGGCTCCCTGCTCGCGTGACTCCGGGTATCCTCAGAATACCGGGAACGCGGAACAGCTCTTCGTACCCACAGAAACCCAACTTGAAGATCATCCCGTGTGCGCCAACCATATCCCCGTGGTCCGCGGTGAAAACGATGATGGTGGTGTCCCACTGCCCGGTCTCCCGCAGTGCGGCGAAGACGCGGCCAATCTGCTCATCCAGATAGCTGCAGTATCCCCAGTATCTCCGGATGTAATCCAGATACTGTTCGTCCGACCACGTCCCCAACTTGTAGTTCCGCCGGCCGTTCCGCTGCCGTAGCGGCTTGCCGTCCAGAGGGTCACTGTGGTTCGCGGGCAACCGGACCTGCTCAAGTGAATACATCGTGTCCCAGGGCTTCGGCGGGGCCACAGGCAGGTGGGGGCCGTAATACGAAAGCACCGCACACCACGGTTGCTCTGCGCTACCTTTCTCACGCACAAACTGGACTGTTTCCTCAGTGAAGAAAGCAGCCATGTGGTGCTTCTGATCCACCTGCGAGTAAATGTGCGTTCCCTCCGGGCCCGACGGTGCGTCGTTGTGATTCCCCAGCCTCTTGTGCTTGCCCAAGTACGCCCCTTGACCGATTCGGCGCAACCACTCATGGTAATCTCGCCAGCCGCCGCGCCAGGTATCGAACCCAGCCTGCGGGGCGTCCTCTCCCTGTCCGCCTGCCGCCGGTCTGAATGTCCATCCTCTGGGCGTGGAAAGCCGTTCGTAGTGCCAGTTCCCGCTCAGCCCTCCGGCTCTCTTTGAGGGCGTGTCTGTGACATACATATTCCCCCCAAGGTGCCATTTCCCGAAGTACCCGGTCGCATACCCGGCCGATCGGCAGACCGTGCCGAGCGTCGGCAAGGCGGGGTCCAGCAAGACGTCATTGGTCACCACACCATGGTTGTGAGCATAGCGTCCGGTCAATTGGCAGGCCCGGGACGGGCTGCAGGGGAACGCGCCGATGTAGAGCCGATCCAATACGCAGCCCGCTCCAGCCAGATCATCGAGGTGGGGAGTCTGCAACGGGGAATCTGTATAGGAGCCGACGCAGCTCACCGGTTGCTGATCCGTCATGATGTAGAGGATGTTCAGGCGGGGGTTGGCCTCATTCGGAGCGCTCTCGCTTCGTAATCCCGCGGCCATCGCCGCCGTCATCCCCATCCGCTTCATGAACTCACGTCGATCAATACGCATGGTGCCCACTCCTTGATGTGTCCGAGGTCAACTCGGACACCGACCAATGTAGACCGGATTATGGAAACACGGGAGTGGAAGGCAGGTCCTGAACGGATTCGGAGGCTGGAATATCCAAGCGAGGCCGGGCCCCGTCCCCTCCCTGGGGGCGAATGGCAGGCTTAAGCAGCGCTCGGAGGCGAGTTCCTGCCTCAACAGTCGCACGCCGTCGAGGCCAGAGACCATGGTTTTGTCCGAAGCAACTTGCCCGCGGTCTCCGACGCCGTTTCACCCATCAACAATGCAGCCGAGACCGCGAGACGGGCGAAGCCAATGTCGCTGGGGCCGCACCTCAGCGCCAACCACGCCTACCGCGGCCCCCAGTACCTGCGCCAGGCTGGATGCGTCGTGCTGTCCGCGAAGGTGGCGCGGTTCGGCAACCACTTGCCGTGTCCATCCATGAACGAGAAATTGCAGCCCTGCTTGTGGCGATCATAGTTTTTCGCGGAGGAGGACGCGTTTGCATACCGCGCTTCGTTCACCGCCGGGATGCCGTAGCAGAATCCCCAGGGACCGTTGGAGTCCCCACGATAGCCGTGAGGCCGGCCGCAGGACCGAATACTCGGGGAGTCATACAGCATCAAATGCTCGGTCGGGCGGACGAACCAGACTAGTGGCCGACCTTCGCTGCTGGTTCCGTTCGAGGCGGCGTGAGCACCGTTCAGTGCGTCTTGGTTGGCATTGTAGCGGACGCCGGTGCCGATAGTGGGGCAGGCATACACCTCCTTGTTCTCTATGTAGGGGTACACCAGGTCCGCCCAGCTCCACCAGTGACTCCATCCCGTGACCGCGCCACGGCCGATGGTTTGGCCCGTGTTCCTCGGGCTGTGACCATACGCACCAGGGGTGCGGTGGTTGTTCTCCTGCGAATACATGAGAACAGCCAACGCCAATTGCTTCACGTTCCCCATGCAGGCTATGGACATCGCTTTGTTCTGTGCGTTTGAAAGGGCAGGCAGGAGCATGGAGGCCAGGATCGCTATGATGGCGATCACCACGAGGAGCTCGATGAGGGTAAACGTCTTCCGTTCCATGTCTGAGTACTCCTTTGTCTGACGGTCCCCGGCATTGGCCAATGGGCAAAGGACATTGCTCATAGACCATCTGCCACTCCGTTTATCCGGAGGTGTTCCTTCGGGGGCAGTTGGTGCGCAGGGATGCCGGGGTACAGCATCGCTGCAACACGCCTACACGCCGGGACATGATATGAGACGGTACAGGGACTTCGGCGGAATGTCAAAGATGATGTACTCAGGCACCACACGCATGCAGAGCGCAAAGATGCGGGAACGGGCAGCGTTCGGGTGAGACGCGCGTCGGTCCCGCAGCGCGGCATCACTCGAAGCGCCAGGGGGGGGAGGGAGAGCCGGTGCAGAGCGTCTCTTCAACATAGCACCCGGACTGGACGGCGGGCCCGACTCCCTTATGCTCGGCTTGCCCGAGGATCCTGTAAACGAGCACTCCGTGCCAGTTTCCGTCACGCAGCCGCAACACGGCTCCTGACGGATGGTCCACCATCCACCTGGATCCGGCCGGGCCCGAACCGAACTCTTTGTGCGCGGCCCGGGCGATGTGTGGCTCCTCCAGCCCGGAACGCGCAGGGTTCAGTGGCCAGAGGCACAGCGTGTCCCGGCCGCTGCCGCTCAGATTCGCCCCGATGAATGGCGTGCCGTCAGCAGCCCGACCGATCGACATGGGGCCGCTGTTCCGGGCCTTCGCTGCACTGATCACCTGCTTCCATTCCGGACCGCCGGCCTCCCTGTGAAGGACTCGAACATCGGGCGTGCTGAACACCAGCCGCCACTGCGGGCCGGCATCCCGCATACGCCAAACGCGCACTTCCGTGAATCGCGGTCCTCCGGATCCGCGGGCCGAGAAAAGCAGTGCCCCGTCAACGTCGCGGATCACACTTGCTTCAGACCATGACTCCCCGGCCGGCGTGACCGGTGTGAACCTCACGGGCTCCCACATCGGTCCGACTCGCGTCCAGCGCAGGACACCGGAGATCTGCCCGGAGCCGTTGCGGGCCGCAGCCGCCTGGAGCAGATCATCACCATCGGGAATAGCGGTCGTGATGCCGGGGGAGATGATATCCCACCCAGAGTCCTTCACCGATGGGTGGGGCTGCTCGTGACCCGACGCGCTCCGGGTCGCTGAGAAGCGTCTGCCATCGTAGGCGAACTGATGCACTTCACAACGGTGTATCCGTTCCGTCTTCCAGTTGAAGTGCCCGGCTTCGTCCACGGGGAAGGAGATGGCCTGGCAGATGCCGAAGCCCGTTCCCGCGTGAGGGTGGGCACTGCCGTCCGCCCGAAGCGCTCCCAGTGGTACAAATCCCCCGATCACCGGGAACTTCACGACCAAACGCGCCTTGCCGTCAGCGTCAGCTCTTCTCTCGTTGCGAGAGATGGCAACGGCGTTGGCGGCACTGATGGTGGCCAGGTCCTCAAAGATGATGACGTCTGTCCCGTTCTCGTAATCAGTCACGGCGATGCCCTCGATGCGCACGTTGCAGAAGACGGCGGCGCGCTCGGGTGATACCTGAAACGGGAAGCCGAGACCGTACCTGAGGCGGACCTCTTCTGTGGAGTCCGGTGGAGTTGCCAAATCCACGCCACCGGCCGTAAGCCCCGTGACGTCAGCGTGAGCGTGGATAACAACGATGCAGAAACCAAGCACGGGCAACAGTGGAAGGCAGCGGCCGCATGAGATGAACCGTCGCAGTTTCGAGATAGCCATTGGTACTCCTCCGCGTGGCACAAACATCACCTCGATGGGCATCCGGAACGATATCGTGCCTGCATCTCCGCATCAAGGCTGCGGTGCGGCACCAAGCTCATGGCTGTTTCGCTCTCAACAGATTCGCCTGCTGTGTGATGGTGTGATTGCGTGATGGTCTGATAGCATCGAACACGCTGGGCCTGCCTCCCGGGTTCCCCACAAACGACGCTTTCACGCTCTCACGCTCTCACAAAGCCACTCCCCCGCCCTCTTGTCCCCCGCCACAATCCCGGGTATCTTGCGCGGACAAACAAGCAGGGCTCGGCCTGTTGCCGAACCATGGACAAAGCGTGACGAACCGCAGAGCCACAGACGGAGGCAGGCCGATAATGTCAGAGCAACTCAGCTACGCGGTCATCATCGAGGAAATCGATGCGCTGGAGGCACTGATTCCTCAGATCGATGATGCCATTGAGGAGGGAGCTCATTTCCTGGTTTCGAGTCTCGCCCCAAACGGACCAGTCCTCACGACCAAAAGCGTGAGCCCGTGCCACAAGATGGCCTGGGGGCTCTACGAAGCCGGGCGTACACGGGAAGTCGTACGCATTCTTGAATGGCTTGACGCCAACGCCAAACAAGCCCCGGGCGAGTATTACTTTCCCGAAGAGCAGTGGTACGAAAAGGACATGCAGCGCGTGTACCGAACCATCACGTTCGGGAGGATCGCTGAATACCTTCACCATCCGGCCTTCGCCAACGACGAAGTGCGCGCCCGCATCAAGCGGTACCAACACAGTTCCGGCGGAGTGGCAAACTGCATCGACGATGGCTTCCCTGAGGCCCTGGATCCCCTGAACACCACGTTCTTTGGCCACTGGGCTCTTGCCGCAGGTTTGACTGACGAAGCCATCAAAGCCGGTGACTGGATCGCCGAAATGATCGAGCTGAACGCCCCGTACCTCGCGCAGGAATCGCCGGCCATCTATTACACTCGGAAGCGCGACTCCGGCGAACTGGTCACCGATATCCCGCCAGACGGACGCATGAACGTGGTGGTTGACACGAAGACCGTGAAACAGCCGTCATGGGTCACGGGAACATGCATGGCCTACCTGGCCGATCTGTACACAGCGACCGGGACCAACCGCTACCTGGACGCTGCGCTTAGCCTTGTTCCTTTTGAGACCCAATGCACCCACCGGGCTCTGTTCTGGCCATCCAAGTGCAAAGTTGGCTGGGGTGCTGCTCAGGTCTACCGCCTGACAACTGACCCTGTGCACCGGAAGATCGCGGCAAACGTGGCGCGTTCCACATTCATGATGTCGCAGAGGTCGGATGGCAGCTGGCCGCACATGTTCTATCCCCTCAAAGACACGGGCGCTTGGCGTCAGGTCGTCTACGGCGGCCCGAATATCGATGTACCCGAGGCCATCGAGCAGGACGAGTCGTATTGCTGGTTGTCGTCCTACGAAATCACGGGGGAGTTTCTCGGAGAGCTCGGCCGTACCAGTGCCTGTTTCTCAGAAGTCCTGGCCCGACTCCGCAAGAGCAGAGCCGAATACGAAGCCGGGCTTGAGCTCAGGGGCTAGTCCAGCGATGAACTGGCTCAGTGTCGAGAACTACGACCAGATGAGTCGTCATGCGGCGGATCAGATCCATGCTGCACTGGTCACCGGATGCGCGGAAGGCCAGCGGCTCAACTTGGGGCTCGCGACCGGGAACACCATGATCGGGCTCTACAGGCTCCTGGCTGAGAGGCTCAACCAAGACCAAGTCGATTTGCGTGGCCTACACACCTATAACCTCGATGAGTACGTCGGTTCGGATAGGAAAGCCATTCCGGAAAGCCATCCGCTCAGCTACCGGAAGTACATGCAGGAACAGCTGTTCGACGCTCTCGATCCCGCCTTGGGATTCACGGCGGAACAGGCCCATTTCCCAGCCCCGGATGAGACAGACCGGTTCGACCGGGATCTGGCAACGGCGGGGGGGCTCGATTTCCAGCTGCTCGGGATTGGCTTCAATGGCCACATCGCGTTCAACGAGCCCATGAACGCAACCGAAATCTCGGCCGCTGAGTTCGCATCCCTTCCCTCGCGTACTATCGCCCTGAGAGAACTCACAATCCAAACGAATGCCAGACTTACTGCCGGGGACGATTCTGCTCTGGTACCTCGCCATGCCGTGACCATGGGCATGAAGCAAATTGTTGCCGCCCGCGAGATCCTGCTCCTTGCCTGCTTCCCTGAGCAGGCCGAGCCGCTGAACAAGATGCTGCACGGTACGCCCACTCCCGAGCTCCCGGCCTCCTGCCTCCTGGGCCACGGCAACGCCACGGTTGTCTACACAGCCGACACCATCGAGCTGAACACAACATGACCTGCCTGCTGAAAAACTGCTGCTTTGCGGCGCCCGGCCTCGAACTGGAAACGGGCGCTCTGTTTCTCGACGGCGACCGGATCAGCGCGGTTATCCCAGCCGGTGACTCGCTTCCCGAGGCGGACGAAGTCCATGACGCCGACGGTTGCCTGGTGATGCCGGGGTTCATCGACATCCATTGCCACGGCCGCGGCGGCGCGGATTTCTGCGATGCCACCCCGGAGGCGTTCGACATCATCGGCAGAGGGAAGCTGGCCGAAGGAGTCACCAGTTTTCTGGCCACCACCCTAACCGTCGGCATCGAGCAACTCGAAACCACGCTCGCGGCCGCCGCTGACTACATGGCCCGCCCCTCAGGCGCGAAGCTCTTGGGCGTTCACTTGGAGGGACCGTTCATCAACCCTTCCTGTGCTGGAGCCCAGAACCCTGCATTCCTGCGCCTTCCGGACATCTCCCTGGTGGACCGTCTCAACGACATCTGCCCAGTCAGGAAGGTCTCTTTCTCGCCGGAACTGCCGGGCGGAGTGGCGTTCACCCAAGCACTCGTCGAGCGCGGCATCATGCCCTCGGGTGCCCACAGCGACGCCGACTACGCCCAGTTCCTTGAAGCGCGTGAAGCGGGGATGAAGCACCTAACCCATTTCTGCAATGTCATGACGCCCCTGCACCATCTGCGCTTCGGCATGGTCGGCGGAGCCTTCCTCTCACCGAACGTCTCCGTGGAGATCATTGCCGATGGTATCCACCTCTGCCCCGAGATGATCGAGTTGATCTTCACGCTCAAGACCGCGGACCGCGTCATGCTGGTCACCGACGCGATGCGGGCGGCCGCGATGCCGGACGGCGACTACGACCTTGGCGGGTTGCCGGTGAAGGTTGTCGGCGGAAAAGCCCAGCTTGAGAACGGCGCAGTTGCAGGCAGCACATCACAGTTTCACCAAGCCGTGCGTCGAGTCCACAGGATCACCGGTCTCCCTATGCAGGAACTGGCCAAGACAACAGCCTGGAACCAAGCCCGCTCTCTGGGCTTCAGTGACTTGGGCTGCCTCGAAGTGGGGGCGCAGGCCGACGTAGTTGTTCTGAACACCGAACTCGTACCAACGCACGTTTGGGTCGACGGAATCCTGCAGAGAAAAGACGCGAAGCTGCCGCCAGCTATCGCCTGACCAGACGCCACTACCGTGAAGGAGAGTAGACATGTTCCGGACTCGTGTTCGCCTGCCATTCGCCCTGTTCTCGGTGCTTACTGCCGCCGTGACGGCCGCGGAATACCACGTCAGCAAGACCACCGGTTCGGACGACGGCCCGGGAACGTCTCAGACCCCCTTCCGCACGCTCGCCAAAGGGACCTCGCGGCTCCAACCCGGTGACGACCTTATCATCCATGGCGGCGTCTATCGCGAACCCATGGCGCTCCCCCGGTCGGGGGAACCAGACAAGCCAATCCGGATTAGGGCATTGCCCGGCACCCAGGTGACGCTGTCGGCGACGGAGCCGCTCAAGGTGGTCTGGAGAAAGCAGCCAAACGGCGTCTATGTGGCCGAAGTAGATCCTCCACCCGCGCAGCTTTTCTATGACGGCCAGATGGCACGGGAAGCCCATTGGCCAAACGGCAACTATGGGGACCTCATGGACCGGCCGTGCGCGATAGCCCAAGCCGGGACCGGCTACGAGAAGATCGTCTGCACGGCCCTGCCTCCGGGAGACTTCAACGGAGGGTACGCGCTGATCTGGCGCGGCGGCGCCTGGACCAATGTGACAGCCCGGATCAAGGACTACCGACCCGGGGAGTCGCTGGCATTTGATCCGCCCTTCAAACCGCACAGCGATAAGTACCACAAAGGCGATGCGTTCAAACCAAAACAGGGCAACCGCTTCCTCTTGGTCGGCTCCCTGGCCGCCCTCGATGCGCCCGGCGAGTATTGCGTCGACCAGACGACTGGCCTGACCTACTTCATCCCTCCGCCGGGGAAGCGCCCCGAGGACCTTCAGCTGGAGGTCAAAGTCCGAGACCAAGTCCTGAGCCTGCGCGACCGCAGCAACATCACAGTTACCGGCGTCCAACTCTTCGGAGGCGCGTTCGACCTGAGCGGAGCCAACCACTGCCTTCTGGATGACGTCACCAGTCTCTACTCCAATCACTTCACCCGGACGGCAAGGAAAGTCCCTCCACACCCGACCAGCCAGATCAAGGGCAACCACAACACGCTGCGGCGCTGCCGCATTGCCTACACGGCCGGGACCGGACTCGACGTCCAAGGCGAAGACAACACGATCACCAACTGCGTGATCCACGACATCGGCTATATGGGCACCTACGAGGGCGCCGTGCAGGTGAAGCGGACGAAACGAACTGTCATCGACCACTGCAGCATTTACCGCTCCGGACGTGACCTGATTCTCCACCACGGAGCCGAGGACATACGCATCACCTACTGTGACCTGCATCACGCTGTCATGCTCAACGACGATGCGGGAGCCACCTATGCCTGGGGCACTGACGGCAAAGGCAGTGTCATCGCCCACAACTGGGTCCACGACAGTGTCCAGGATCATACGGTCGGCATCTACCTGGACAATTTTGACAGCAACTTCCTGGTCCATCACAACGTCGTCTGGGGCTGTGGGTCGTCGGGGATCACGCTCAACTGCGATGCGCTCAATCACCTGGTCGCCAACAACACGATTGCGCGGTGCCCAAAGGCCTTCGGCACGTTCGCCTACCACGCGTATGAACCAAACCAGACCGGCACACGAATTGTCAACAACCTGTGCCTCGCCCCACTCGACCCCAACAACCCCCGCCACGTCATCTCCGGTGAGAAGGGGGCAACACTTGAAGCCAACGGAGTCGGGGCCATCGACGCAGACGGAGTTCCCACCGCGGACTCCGCGGCGGTCGACGCAGGTGTTGTCATCCCCGGCATCACCGATGGCTTCACGGGTGCAGCGCCCGACCTCGGGGCCTACGAACGAGGCGGCGTCCTCTGGCGCCCGGGGGCGGACTGGGATCCGAACCCGACCCAACGCCCCGACATCGCCTTTGCGCCGCAAGGCAGGATCACGGAGAAGAACATGGTCCAGGACGGCTTGCTGCTCTGGCTCGACGCCTCGGCTACGGAGACTCTGGAACAGGCAGACGGTGTCCTGACCCGCTGGCACGACCGACGGCGAAACGGGCGGACAGCAGAGGCGGGCGCAGGACTCGTCGCGAGGACAGGCATGGGGCGAACGGTCGTCCGCTGCGCTGGTGAACGGGGACTCGATGTCGGCACACTGCGTAAAGCGAAGGGAGCGGCCACCGTTCTGATCGTGGCAGGCTCGGACAGCACGGACACGAAGCCCTGGCAACGGCTCTTCGTGTCGTGGTCCGGTGAAGGACCGAACTGGGTCAAACCCAGCTTCATCATCATGCGCCCCAACGGCGCCAAACCGACGCCTTTCGGACCCCGAATCCTGCAGGCGCAGCATGCCGATGGAGTGGTGCTGGACAACGTCACCTTTGCCTGTTCCGGGCAGGAGCACAACCAAGTCTTCATCGGCGACCTGGCCGAAATACTCGTCTTCGGTCGGGCTCTCCGTTTTGACGAGTTGCTCGCCATTCGCGAGTACCTTTCCACAAAGTGGTCACTCACGAACAACTGATTCCCCGATCTATGCGCACCTGCCTTGCCCGTCAGTGGAGATCCGACTATGCCCCTCACCGTGAAGTCGCCGGATCGGTTGATCGTCGGGGCAGTCCTCCTGGCAGTGTGCACAGCGTGCGTGAACCGTCGATCAACTCCGGAACACCTCAACGTGGTTGAGTTCGGCGCCGACCCCACCGGGACCGAAGACTGCACAGCGCTGTTGACACAACTGCACGCCACCGGCAAGGCAGTCCACTACCCGAACGGCATCTACCGTTTCAACGGTCGGCACGTGGACCTGTCCGGCGGCGTGCGCTTCGAGTCTCTGGACGGCGTAAGCGTACGCAACGACATCTCACCGGCGAGCATCCTGCAGGTTGACGATGCGGGCAACCTCATCGGACTGCAACACAACCACCTCGAAGAAGACGACACGGATCTGGGTGGTCGTGAGGTGGCCGGTAGCGGCAATCTGGTCCGCCCTCCACTCTCCACGGCTGTCGCCTCCCCAAAGGCTGACCTGCTCGGGTTCTGGTACAACGACTTTGGCCTCGAGTGCAAACGGGTCAACCAGTGGGGCTGGGTCGGCTGGTATTACTGGACGTGGAATCACCATGACGCCGCTGGTGATGGCTACGATCCCTCTCGACACCCCCTGCTTGGCTTCTACCGTGGTGACGACCCCGTCGTCCTCGATTGGCAGTGCTACTGGCTCCGGGAATACGGCGCCACCGGAGTGATCCTCTATTCGTCGTCCAAACTGGGCAAAACGCGACGCGGCCTGACCGACTCCTGGGATGATCCGGCCGGCCTCAACCACTGGATTTATCAGCTGTTCACCAATGTGCCGAACTTCCGCAAGCTGCGGTACGTCATGACCGCCTGCACACCATGGACCAAGGACTGCACAGCCGAAGACCGCGGATGGGTCGAGAAGCAGTGGCAGGATCTCTTCCGCGACATCTATCTCCGGCACCCCAATTTCTACGCGATGACCGTCGACGGCCAAGTCTACCCGGTGGTCTATGTGCATGAAGAAGCGGCCGTCCGTGGGGTCTTTGACAACTATCGGGGGGCGGCTGGAACGACGGCCTTCTACATCCGGATGGCCCGACTGCTCCAGGAGCACGGATTCGGTGGGTTGGCGGTGTTCGCCCGACACGCGATCAGCGACAGCATGGTAGACTGGGAGAAGATGCGTGAAGATGGCGTCCTGCATTACACCACCTTCTACGCCAAGAGCCATGGCGAAGGCCCTACCTACACGGACCGCGTGCGGACCTACTCGCCGCCCACGTCACCCGGCACCATCGTCAGTGTGGCGACGGCTCGCCACACGCACACCCCACACCCAAGCAAGTGGGTGTGCCCGGGACACTCGCCAGAGCTCTTTCGGCAAGTACTGAGAAATGCCCTGGGCCACATTGAAGCTCATGATCTGCCGCGAGTGATCACCTGCTACAACATCGCGGAATGGGCGGAGGGAGGCCCGGCGCTCCAGCCCAACATGCAGGACCGGTTCGGCTACCTGGAGGCGGTTCGAGATGTTCTCGTCCCCACGCCTGAGTGACCTCGGCGCCGAAACTGGCGCGTGGATCCGGAGACCGGTATGGTCAGAACGTGTTTCAGGGCGGGGTGATTTGTTCAGGATACTGCAGGACGATGGAGGTATATGATGCAGCGACGCGCCTTCCTTACAGCGGCTGGTGCGGCCGCACTGCCGATCGCGGGGACCACCGCGCAGCAGCCTGCCAAGCCCGAATCCGCTCAGAGACAATGGCTTGAGCTTCGGACCTACCGGGTGGCGTCCCCTGAAAAGGCGAAGGTACTCGACACCTTCCTTCGGGACACAGCCATCCCCGCCTACAATCGCGCGGGCATCTCAGCGGTGGGCGCGTTCCGTTCCGCAACAGACGTGCCGCGGAAAGGAAGACCTCTACCACTGAAGGAGCATGATGTGATGCTCCTTTTGCCGCACGCATCTGCCGAGTCGGTCGCCCAGTTGGCCTCGACACTCGCGGCAGATGACGCGTACATGCGTGATGGGCAAGCCATCCACGCCGCTCCCACCAAAGACCCAGTCTACAGGCGCGTGGAAAGCTGGCTGATGCTGGCGTTCGATGCCGTCCCCACGATCGAGATCCCAACCAAGAGCAGCGACCGCGTATTCCAGCTTCGCGTCTACGAAAGTCACAACGAGAGAGCAGCGGCCAGGAAACGCGAGATGTTCAACGATGCGGGTGAGATCGCCGTGTTCAGGGAGTGCGGGATGAATCCGGTGTTCTTCGGCCAAGCACTGGCAGGAGTAAAGCTCCCCAACCTCATCTACATGCTCGGCTTCGACAACATGGCAACCCAGGCCGCGGCGTGGGGCAAGTTCGGGCCGCACCCCACCTGGAAGAAGCTGCGCAGTGATCCACGCTTCAAGGGAACGGTGTCCAACATCAGTAACACCTTCCTGAGACCCACGGCCTATTCCCAAATCTGAGCATTGCGGGAAGCCCCCGCAGGAAAGGCAAGGAAGGCGGTCACGCCACAGGTTCGGCGTCCTGGGGACTGTGATCGATTGCGTCCTCTATCAGGGCATCGATTCCGGCCACGTCTTCAGAGCTCAGTCGAGCACTCCGCAATCCCTTCCTGAGCCGAACCAACTCCGGAGCCCAATCCGGGTCCGCAAAGAGGATCTTCTCCAGAAAATAGCCCTTCTCGTCCTCCCACTGTGAGCTATCGGTGATGCCGTAGTCATCGGCACGCATGAGCTCACCCCGTTTGCGACTCAGCGTCTGCAAATGCTCGTCAATCAGTCTCTGACAGCTCTTGAGGAACTGCTGTCTCTCCTCCAGTTCGTCCCGCTCTGTCGTCGCCATCTTCTTCTTGCGTTTCGTCTCAAGCTCCGTCTCTTCCCTCTGCAGGCGGCGCTCATAGAGAACGGCCAGGCCGAGCGAGGCGAGCAGGAGCACCCAGAGACCAACTGTCATGATGGTCAAACGCCCGTGGATCCGGCCGAGCTGATGGCGGCACGGGCTCATCGGCGATCCTGAAAGCCAGCACAGAACGTGGAGCAACACCACTGCAAGCACCAGTGGACTGCAACGCGATAGCGCACGCTCAATCACGGCTCTCATGAATCTGTATCCTCCGCCTGGGAAGAACTGAACGCATCGCGCGGCAGCCCGAGTTCCCGACCAATTCAGCGCACATCAACCCCATGCCACTCGAAGGCGCCGATGTCTGGAGCCTTGCCGGTCGGGATGCGCGTACCCTCGCGATCTATCTCAGAGCCCACGACGATCCCGGCATCGATCGCCGGAGAACCGGGGGTGAGGCGGAAGTCGCCTGCCGCCACGTCATTGAATAGTGGATCACCGATCAGGCGATCCGGACCGGCCGGACCACGCGTGACCAGATTCCGCTTCTCAACCAGCCCGCCCTTCCACGTGAAGGCCCGCTGTCCTTCACGTGGAAGGCTGAAGATGTTGTTCACGGCCGCGACCGCGCGCCCGACCACGCACAGGTCCACGTTGTGGAAGGTGTTGTTGAAAACCCGACAACGCGAATCCGTGTGGTTGGCCACCCCCATCGGCAGGTCCACAAACACGTTGCCATACACCTGGAGATCCCTGCTGTGGTGGTAGATGCCACCGGGAACGGGTCCCGAGAACGTGTTGTGGCGCACGACGAGTCCACTGCCGGTACCAGAGTACACGATCGCACCCCCATCCCCATCAGTCAGTGGCCCGCGCATATCGTTGTGCTCGAGGATGCCACGCGTCTGGCGCTCGCCATTCGCGATAAAGAAGACACGCGTGTTGCCATCAGCGATCTGCACCTTCCCCCACGTCTTGAACGGGTGCTCACGCGATCCATCGGAGCTGGCACCAGCCGGGGTGCCCGGATCGATGTGGACCGTCGCAGCCAGGAGACAGCCCCCAACCGATCCGAGAAAGCTCGCGACCAGGAGACGTGCCGGTCGATGGGATGCATCCATAAACACGCGTTCAACTCTCCTCTGTGCCGATCAGTTCACAGCGCCCTGAGTACTGGCCACTCGTCCCCACGGCTGGACGCCGCCTCTCTTGGTAGCCCTCGGCCAGCAATCAGATGATCGCCGCCGTTGGGTTGAGCCACGTTGAGAGTACTATAGGGCCGAACCGTACCCGTTTCTGAGATCAGGCGAAGGAAGTCGCAAGAGAATGGGCGGCTCTCTGATCAGCTTGGCCACGGCAATCGCGGGAGCGCAATGAGCCACACACGGTCAAGGCAAGGAAATCCTCGAAGCGCTGTGAGGATGTGCGCGGCCCGGGGAGGGCGGTGAGTCAGTCCCCGACCGATGCAGACACGCAGCCCGAAACGCCACGCATACAGTCCGGTCTCACGTGCACGTACGCGAGCGCGCCTGCGCCTTTGGGTGGAAAACGTCCGTCCAGGGGTTGACAACGATGTTCATCCGGAGGACTGTACTATGTACATCGGGAAATCTTGTGGGAGTTCCCCGATTGGACGAGAGCAGGCCGGGCGAAGAGGACCCTATGGGGCCAGGGGGGAGACCGGACGTACGCTTCTGCGTCGTCCTGCACTCGCTCCTGTGTCGTTGATTCAGATGCGTGTGCCTGAGTCAAAGCGGAGTTGTCCGCTGTAGACGAGCACCTTCTGAGTCATTGAATCGTGCGACCCGTTCCAACGGCAAGGGATCCTGACTCGGACCTGCCACATACCGACTACCGGAGAAACGCGCATGCACCTCCTACCCTTCCGCTACCTGCGGTGTGCTCTTAAGGCACGGAAGCCGCACCCACCCACTCTGAGCCACACCCGCACGAAGTGGCCCTTGTACGCACTGTTTGTTCTGGTCGCCGGGGGACTGGTGTCCTCGAGTGGTGAGCCGATCACGGGCATGATCCGGCAGAACATGGACGAGGACGGCTCGCCGCGACCATTCGCGCTGACCCTCAAGGCCCGTGACAACGATGGCGATGCCATCGAGTGGAGCATTGCAGAGCAGGGCGCTCATGGCAAGGCATCGATCAGCGGAAACGGGGCCAAACGGCGTATCCATTACGTACCCGACGCAGATTGGAACGGAGTTGATCGCTTCTTCATCCGGATTTCCGATGGTCTCGGCGGAAGCAACACAATTGCTGTAGAAGTGACCGTGGAACCACGGAATGACCCGCCACACAACAAGACAGCCCCGAGGCTCTTGGGGCGCCCGGACGTGGGCGAGAATCTCACGGTCGACGTCGGCGAGTGGGACGACAGTCGTGATGGGCGAGAAAACCACCTGGCCTTCCGCTATCGCTGTGTCGAGGGCCGCTTCACCTTCCACTATCAGTGGCAAATATCGGGGTCGCTCAACAACGCAGATGCGATCGACGTTCCCGGAGCGACGGGAACGAGCTTCCGGATCCGCGAAGAACACGACGGTATGTACGTCCGCGCTGTGGTCACCGCAACCGAACGTGGCGAAGACGGCCTGAGCACGGTTGTTGCCAGCAACTTCTACAGAGTGGGGAACACGGCCCCCGTATTCGTCCAGGTCGCACCGGCACCGCCGAAACAGGCGGAACCCAAAGTCACTGTGAAGCAGATCGTTCTTGCGGGCAACGACTCGATCCCGACTCACGAACTGGAACCGATTCTTGCCGGCTATGTCGGCCTCCCTGTGACACTGAGCGAACTGAAAGCCGCCGCGGACGCGGTAACGGCTGCCTACCGGAGGCGCGGCATGACCTTGGCAAAGGCCTATCTGCCCGCACAGGACATCACCGACGGGCGCGTCGAATTGACCATCCTCGAAGGCAAACCCGGCACGCTGACCGTCGAGGGCAACCAAAGGTTCTCCGAGGAATTCGTGCGCGGACACATTGAGGCCGCCATGTCCACGGGCCCGGTGAGCAACCGGGAACTCGAACGCGGACTCCTGATCATGAATGAAGACTACCCTGGGCTGGACGTGCAAACCGTGTTGACGCCCGGACAGAAACGGGGAGAGGTCAACCTGAAGGCACGAGTCCGTGAAAACAAGCGCTGGCACGGAAGCGTCGGCTACAACAACCTCGGCTCCGACTTCGTGGGTCGACATCGCTTCTCCGCCGCTGGCGATATCAGCGGCGTGGCGTTCGAAGGCGACATGCTCAAGGTCAGAGGTACGGTCGGCGAAGAACCCCATGACCTCGTCTCAGGCGCCTTGGAATACAGAGCCCCGCTGAACTACCACGGCACACAGTTGGGCCTCCGCCTCAGCGGGGGAGGCTTCGATGTCAGCGAGGAGTTTGCTGATCTCGGGATGAAGGGCAAGAACGTCAGTGCCGGACTATACGTCAGCCACCCGTTCATCAAACAGCGTGAGCTTCGTCTGACCGGTGAGGTCGGACTCCAGTCCGAGGACGCCAAGTTCCTCATCCTCGACGAAGCTAGCAGTATTGATCGCGTACGCGCGCTTTATGCCTCTCTGCGGGGTTCGCACGAACACTGGGGAGGAAGCACGACGGCAATCGCGAACGTCACCCAGGGCCTCGGCGCCTTCGCCTCGGGTGTCTCGGAAGATCCAACTGTGGCAAGCCGCCCCGGAGGCGACAGCCAGTTCACCCGGCTAACCCTCTCATTGGCACGGCAGCAGCAGCTCTCCCGCTATGCGGGTCTGCTCCTGCGGCTGGACGGACAACTGGCAACCGACGCCCTGACGGCCAGTCAGGAGTGGCAGGTCGGCGGAATCGACTCCGTGCGCGGGTACAATCCCGGGGAAGTGGCCGGAGACGAAGGCTTCAGTGCCAGCCTCGAACTGCAGATTAGGCCCCAGCCGTCCAAGCCCTACTCCGTCGTGGCGTTCATCGACCACGGGTACGCCCGTCGGCGGGAGACATTCGTGTCCGAATCCCGCGACAAAGACCTGACCGGGGCGGGACTGGGCATCCGCCTCTCACACAGACATGAATCCGTCACCGGAACGTTGCGCCTCGATGTGGGCTGGCCAGTCGGGTCGGAGGACAACACGGTCGACGACGAACCGGTGCTCTATCTATCCACGGAACTGCGGTTCTGATGCAGACAATGAAAGGCACTCTCATGCGCACCATCACCACAGGTATTCTGGCGGGTTTTCTGGCGTTTCCGCCCGGCCTCTGGGCCACCCCCCAAGGCGGCCAGGTGGCGGCCGGACAAGCCGTCATCACGCAACAGGGCCGGACAATGGCCATTAACCAGCTCTCCTCCAAGGCCGTTATCAACTGGCAGGGCTTCGACATCGCGGCGAATGAACTGGTGCAGTTCATGCAGCCAGGAGCCAATGCGGTTGCCCTGAACCGCGTCCTGGGCCGCGATGCAAGCCAGATTCTCGGACAACTCAAGGCAAATGGACGGATCTTCATCGTGAACCCACGCGGCGTCCTGTTCGGCGCAAGCGCGAGAATCGATGTGGGCGGGCTTCTGGCTACGACCCTGGGCATCGATGACAGCGACTTCATGAACGGCAAGTTCACCTTCAAACAGACTGCGGACGGCGAGACGTCGCTGGTCGTGAACTCTGGGCAGATCAAGGTGGCGGACAACGGCTTTGCCTTCCTTGTGGCACCGACCGTGGACAACAAAGGTCTGATCGTGGCGAAACTCGGAACAGTTGCCCTGGCATCCGGCGACACGCTGACGATTGACTTCCGAGGGGATGGCCTGGTGACCTATGCCGTCTCGGGCAAGTTGGTCGATCAGCTCGTGAAAAACAGCGGGACGATCCGCAATCCCGGAGGCCAGGTCATCCTCGAAGCCGACACCGGCTCTGAGGTGTTCGCCGAAGTGGTCAATAACGACGGGATCATCGAAGCCCAGTCGCTGGTCGAACGCGACGGCAGAATCCTCCTCAGCGGCGGCGACGGTGCCGTCTGGAATTCCGGACAGATCGACGTCTCCGGTGCCGAGGAGGGCGCGGCCGGTGGGCTAGTTGCGATCAGCGGACGCTTCGCCGGCACTGCCGGCACTATCGACGCAGCCGGCAACGGAGCGGCAGACGGCGGCCGTGTGGAGCTCCTGTCGGAACGTCACAGCCTTGTAACAACCGAGGCAAATATCGACGTGAGTGGTGGTCAAAGCGGCAGCGGCGGCACGGTGGCCGTGCTCTCCGACAACCGCAGCACGCTCAACGGGCAGATCGCGGCGCGCGGCGGCGCACAGAGCGGCAACGGCGGCTTCGTCGACGTGTCCAGCCCCGGCGAAGTCGAGCTGCACGGACAGGTCGATGCGTCTGCCCCGGAGGGCGACAGCGGTGCCCTCTTGATCGACCCAAGGAACCTGGAGGTGGCCGGCTTTACCGGCGTCGTTTACGACCCCAACCCCGCTCCCGACTCGGGAAACAACGAGTTCAACGACAATCCGGCAGACACCACCATCATCAACGTTCTGACCATCAACAACCAGCTCGCGGATGTCCTCCTCCAGGCCAACAACGATCTGACCGTCACCGACCCAATCGACATGGACAACGTGGGAATCGGCGTCACGCTGCAGGCCGGACGGTCCGTCTTGATCAACAACGACATCACCACGGACGACGGCGCGGTCACGATCACCGCGAACGATCCGAACGCGGTGGCCGCCCAGCGCGACGCAGGAACCGCTGAAATCAAAATGGCAGCCGGCACGGAACTGGACGCGGGTAACGGGACCATCCAGCTGACGGTCGCTGCCAACGGGCACGGGGACGCCGGCGGAGTAACGGTCGACAGCGTCACCACCGACGGGAACATGACCGTCGTCTCCTTTGGAGCGATCGGGGAAGTCGACACGGACGACGATGTGGACCTACGCGCGAACGTGCTCATACTCACAACCACCGATCCCGCCGGCGCCTCAATTGGGGCGCCCGGAACGAACGCCACGGACCCGATTGAGGTCGACGTCGGTACCCGACTGGACATGGCCACCGTGGACGCCGCCGTCGCCGTTCACCGCCCTCGTACCGGTTTGGAGTCTTTCACCCCGTTCCCGTTGGGCACCATGGTGGATTTTGGCCTTGGCACGGTGAATATCGGGGACGCAACTCTGATTCTGACGGTCACGAACGGGAACATCCTGGACGCCAATGCGGACGCGACGCCAAATATCACCGCGACCGCCGCCAACCTGACTGCTGACGCCAGCAACCTGAGGGACGCAGGCTGGATCGGCACGTCCGGAAGCCCAATCCGGACTGACCTCGACATCCTCTCCGCGTCGTCGGACAACAACAGCATCCACATCAGCGAAGCCGACGACATCACGATCAGCACTGTCCACGCCATGAGCGAAGGCGGCGTCGCCGGACTCGGCCCATCGGGAGTCGAGACCAGGGACCCTGACGGGAACCGCGTTTCGGCCCACACCGATGTCAGCATATCGGCCGGCGGCAGCATCGGTGTCGACGTGATCACCTCCACGCGAGGAATGACCCTGAACAGCGGCAAGGCCATCTACGACTTGAACGAGGAGTCGGGGAACATCACAACGCCGGATCTGGTCCTCACCGGACCGGACGGGTTAGGCCAGGAACCGACAGACGAAGGTCTGGCTCTGGATATCGCCACCAACGAGCTGAGGGCGACCTCGACCGGAGGGGGCGTGTTCCTCAGAAACACTGCCCCGGGCACAACCGACGTCGTGACGCTGACGTCGGGTGGCGGAAACGAGATCTCCCTCACGAATGGTCAAGACATTCTCCGACTCGGAACAGTCACCGCAAACGGCGGCGGCGACATTATGCTGCACGGTGGCGGTGGCACCATCACTGACGGCAATGGCGCGGCCGTCAACATCACCGGTGAACATGCGTCCATCACCTGCAGCAATGGTGTGGGGACGGGTGCCGACCCCATCGACACCATGCTCACCACGTTGAGCATCGAGGTCCTCGAGGAGGGGAAGTCTTTCCACATCGTGGAGGCGGATACACTCGACGAGGTCACGGCCAAGGTCAAGAACGGCAACGCGGATCTCACGTTTGCGGGGGGCACCTTTGAGTTCGACGCCAACGCCGCCAATGACACAGGCGAATTCTCCTCCCTCGGTGCCCCGATCGTGTCGCTCGAGAACACGGGCGGGGATGTGGAGGTGGCGACCGTTAACGCCGCAACGCGTGTCACCATTATTGCCGACAAAGCGATCGTCGACTCGACCTCCAGCATCACGTCGGGAGAAGCGAACCTCACCGCAGGAACCGGGATCGGCGCTGCCGGCAGCGAAATCAACACGGACGTCGACACCCTCGACGCCACGACGCGGGAAGGCAGCATTTTCATCAGAGAAAACGACGGCCTTGCAGCCACCGCTGTCGCCGAAGGCGAAAACGGCAATGTGGACCTGGCCACAAGCAACGCAGGCGACATCAGTGTGGTCAAGATCACTGCTGACGATGAGATCAAGCTGAACGCCGGCGGCTCCATCCTGGCGGACGCCCAGACCATGCGGCTCAGTAGCGCCTCTGCCGACCTCACGGCGGGAGCCGCGATCGGCACGGTCGCCGATCCGCTCGATACAGCGGTGTCAACCCTGTCGGCGACGGCCAACGCAGGCCGCCTCTCCCTGCAAAACTACGGTGATCTGACCCTGACTGCTGCCACGGCCGCCGGCGACGACCTCGAGCTGAGAAACAGCGGAACAATGACTCTCAATACCGTCACCGCCGCCGGACAGACGGCGACCGTTCACAGCAATGGAACGATCACTGACGGCAATGGCGCCGCTCTGAACATCCTCGCTGACACTCTCTTCCTCAGCAGCGGCCTTCACGTGGGCGCACCGGGCGCTGGCAACGCCATAGACGTCGATGTTGCTTCTTTGAACGTTCCCCCAACCTATGGGGCAGTCTACATCAACCATCTCGGAGCGACGGCGCTCAATGTGGTGTCCGTCGAAGCCGTCGGCTCGGGCTCGGACGTCGAACTCACGGCCGCCGGGGACATCAATCTGGGACTGGTCTCAGCCAAGGGTGACGATGTCGTGATCGTGAGCGGGAACGCAATCACCGACGCCAACGGCCCGGATGTCAATGTTGTCGCCGACACCTTGGACATCACAGGGCCTGGCGGAATTGGCCTGGCCGACCCTCTTGAGACTCAAGTTAACCAGCTTTCCTCCAGCGGCGACGCCGTCATTGCCAACGACGGCCCCCTCGCCCTCACCGAGGCGGCCCTGGAAGGCGGCAGCAGCGCGTTCATCGCCCAGACAATCACAATTCTGGACATTGCCGACAACCAAGCCGACCTGGTGAACGACGTCTCTCTCGACCTGAGCACCCCCGCGGGGCATATCGTCTTCCTCGACAGGAACGACAAGATCGTGGCCTCAGGAACGGGAACAGTCAGCATCGATGCCGGCTCCGCAACCGCCGACAGCGGCGGCGTCGCCATCATCGGCGACATCGAGACAGCCGACACCGAAATCACAATCAAGGCGGACAGCCACATCACCATCGGCCTCCTGGACGCCGGTGCCGGCGACGTCAGTGTGCTCTCCAACACCGGCGTCATTCTCGACGGGAATGGTGCCCTGGGCAACATCATCGCCCGGAATCTCAGTCTCCGTGGCAGGCTGCCGACCGCACGCGAAGCCGAGCTTCACACCACGCACTCCATTGCTGACGCACACGCACACGATACAGAAGCGGCAACCAAGAAGACGCTACACGAGACGACCGATGCGACGGCAGTCGTTCTGGAACAGGCAGAGCAAACGCAAATCGAGATGAGAGACGCCAAGCAGGTGGAGCTGGACGACATCACAGTCGAGGTCGACGAGTTGGCCGCCCGGGTTGCACCGCTGGCGACGACCATCGAGGTCATGGAGAGGACCGTACAAGGGATGACCGTCGTAGCCGATGTTCTGAACCTGGTCGGCTCGATCGCCCAGGCGGTTCCCCTCACCGGTGACGGCGGCCTCCTGGGCACAGCCGCGGCATTCGAGACCGGCATCGGCGTCGTCGAGACGTCCCTGTTCTATGCCGACATCGCCTACGAGGTACTGGCGGAAGACCTCGAGGACCTGGAGGGCACGCAAGCTGAACTGGCGGCACAGCTCTATACGCACCAGCAGCTGACCGACTACTCAGTCGAGGCGTCGCGCGCCGCGGACGAGGCGGTCTCCATCAGCTCGGCCGCGTATGAAGCCGCCGTCGTTGCCCAGGGCCTGGCGTGGCAAGTGTCCCGCCAAGCCGTAGCCGCCGAAGACATCGGCAATGCCATCGGCACGGGCAGCCAGAACTTCGGGACTCAGATCACGGGAACAATCGATGCGGTCGCCGACAGAAGCGACATCTACATCGGCCTCACGGGCGCAGGAAAACTGGGGACACTGAACGCCAGCAATACCGCCAGCAACGCCAAGATTGAGGTACTGGGCGACGGTGACATCTCCGTGGACGGCGCGATTTCTGCCCAAAGTCTGATCCGCATCGAGACCACTGGGGGGGCCATCATCAACGGCGGTGGCAGCGTGACCAGTCCGGAGCTCCTCGCATTGGCCACGGCTGGCGTCGGCACAGGCGGCGGCCTGAGCACCAGTGTTGACACGTTCGCAGCAGCAGCCGGAACGGGCGGCGTAGGGCTGGCCAACGACAAGGCGCTGGTCATCGGTACGGTCGACGGAACCTCCGGCGTAACCGGCGATGGCAGCGTGAGCATCGCGACGAGCAGCCCTCTGACCGTCAGTCAGAACGTAACCTCCGGCAACGCCATCGATCTGGTCGCGGGGAACAGCAACAGCGCCGGCGACGACCTGACCGTGCAGGACGGAGTCCAAGTTCAGGGCACAGCGGCAGTCAGCCTGACCGCAGGCGACCATGTGTCGCTCGCGGCGAATTCCGCCGTGTCCGGCACCGCCATCACAATCATCGCCGACAACGCCGGCGACGGCGCTGCGGACGGAGTTACCGGCGGGGTCACGGCAGCCGGAACGATCACGGGCAGCAGCGTCGATATCACGGGCGGCAACTTGGTCCACAGCGGCAGCATTGTGAGCACGGGCCCGGTCAGGATCACGACGATTTCCACAGGGACGTCTGCCGTCGACGGCATCCAGCTGGCCGACATCCAGGCTGCGGGACAAACAGTGACAATTTCCGCAACTGGGACGGTTACAGCAGCCATCACCGACGCCAACGCCGGTGACCGCAATATCCTGGCCTCCGACCTGGCGTTGACAGGAACTGCCGGTGTCGGTACGGCAGCCGATCCCCTGGAAACCGAGGTCAGCAACCTAGCGGCCGATGGCGGCACGGGCGGCGTCACCATCGACAACACAGGCGATCTCAACCTGCAGACGGTCAGTGGGGTCACCACGTTGTCCGCCACCGGCGGGGCCATCGCCCTGACAACGACCGGGAACCTCGGCATTTCTGATGCATTCGTCCAGGGAGCCGGACTCGACGTGACCCTGACCGCCACGGGCGGCAGCATGGTCGAGATCGCCCCGGGAGCAGCAGCCGATGTTGTCGGCTCCACCGTCGAGCTTCACGTTACTGGTGCGGCCAGCACGATCGGCGCCGGCCCCGAGAGGCTTGAGATCGATGCCACGCTGCTGAACGCTTCCACCGAAGGCGGCGGCGTCTGGCTTGAGGATACCGCGGGTGGTGTCATCGTCGGGCTCGTAACCACCACCGGCGCCGCAAACAGCGTGGTCGCACTTCGCGCCATCGGAGGGGCAATTACCGAAGCTGCCGCAACCGATCCCGAGGCCGACATCGTCGCCGAGCACATCGACCTCGACGTCACCGGCGCCGCGAGCACGGTAGGAACGGAGGCCGACACGCTCGAGCTGGACGCCGATCTGCTGGACATCCTGACCGGAGGCGGCAGCGTCTGGATCGAGGACACAGCTGGCGGCGTTGCTGTCGACCTCGTCTCCACCACCGGCGCGGCCAACAGCGTCGTCGAGCTGCTCGCAACCGGAGGAGCCATCACCGAAGCCGCCGCAACCGACGCGGGTGCCGACATCATCGCCGAACACATCGACCTCGACATCACCGGTGCAACCAGCACGGTGGGAACGGCAGCCGACACGCTCGAGCTGGACGCCGACGTGCTCGACATTCTGACCGAAGGCGGCAGCATCTGGATTGAGGACACCGCGAACGGCGTCAGCGTCGGGCTCGTCTCCACCACCGGCACCGCAGGCAGCCTCATTGAATTCACCGCCACCGGAGGAGACATTCTGGAATCCGCCCCTGACGAAGCCGCGGACCTCATCGCGGCATCGCTGCTGCTGACAGTGACCGGCGCCACAAGTGACATCGGGGCAGCGGGACAGCCCCTGGAATTACAGGTAGACAACCTGAGTGCTTTCACCCAAGGCGGCCGGATCGAGCTGATCGATCTCGACGGCGGCGTCGTCATCGACGAGTTGACGACCCTCGGCGTGGCCGGCAGTTCCATCAACCTGACCGCGCTCAATGGGAGCATCCTGGAGACCGAGCCCGGGGACGTGGATATCGACATCTGGACGGAGTTCCTCGCGCTGACTGTCACCGGAGAGAACAGCGTCATCGGCGCCCCCCTGAATCCCATCGAGATAAGAGCCGCGAACTTCAATCCGGCCGGCGGCAGTCGCGTCGTCGTGACGGATCCGGACGGGGAACTGGAAGTCCTGTGGACACTCCCCAACGCGCCCCCCGACATTATCGTTGTTAACGGAAAAGTGGTGGGTGGCGGCCGGATCGAGGCCTACTGCCAGGCGAGAGCCGTGCTGCGCCCCTACGAGTTCATCAAGCGCTTCCTGGGGTCTTCAGTCGATGCGCCGCGGACCGGTGAGCTCATCCTGCCGCCTGCCGGGTCACTGGCCAAATAACCCGGGCGCGGAATGCCGTCGTTCCACGACGTCAAGACGTGTCTCCCGCGGTCAGTTCCTGTGGTCAAAACGCTCCGCCAATCCACGCATGTAGCGAACGAATCCTGGGAAAGCCACGTCGGCATCCTCGATGTGAGAGTGCCAGTGCTTCTCCCACTCCAAGGTGAGCCAGCCGTTGTAGTCTGAAGCGGCCAACAAGCCGTAGCAGTCTCCAACGGCACGATCCCCTCCCCCAGCGGGCAGAGCAGACCGTCTCTGCTCAGATCGCGTCCGAGTGTCGCCATTGGGCCGCGGAAACCGCGGACGTCCTTCCAATGGGTGTTGCGCACCCAGCCCTGAAGCCGCCCCCAGGTCGTCTCCGGGGTCTCTTTGCCAACCCAGTAGGTGTGCTTGACGTCCCAGCAGCAGGCAACGCCATCGCGACCGACACGCTCCAGAACGGCAAGCATGGGTTCGGAGGACGTCCAGGCATCATGCGTCTTGAACAGGGCAGTATAGTGAGCAAGAAGGACCATGTCCCCCACTCTGAAGCAAGGACAGGACGAATGCTCATCAAGTCCATCTGCGGTGTTCTGGCAATCCTGGCGACGGTGCCGGCCCATGGGGAGCTCACGCTGTACGTCTCGCACCGGGGCAGTGACGACGCACCGGGCACGGCGGACAAGCCGTTTGCCACCCTCACCCGTGCCCGAGACAAGATCCGGGGTCTGAAGCAACGGGGTCCCCTCCCGTCAGCCGGCGTGACCGTGCAGATCGCGCCGGGGACGTACCGCCTCGACGAGACGTTCGCCCTCGACCGGCGAGATTCGGGCACGGCGAACTGTCCGATCGTCTACCGATCCGCCCCGGAGAAGCGGGCGTGGCTCGACGGTGGCCATGCGGTGTCCTTGACTGACCTCGTTCCCTTGACCAATGCGGAAATCCTCGCCCGTCTCCCGGAGGTCGCTCGGCCACACGTGCGCTGCATCGATCTGAACGAACTCGGTATCGGCTACATCAAAGAACTGCCGGACTACTTCAACTGCTACAGCAAACGGTTGAATGCGTTGGCTCAACTGCAGCTCTTCTACGCTGACAAGCCACTGTACGAGGCACGCTGGCCTAACCACGGGTTCACCCACTTCGGCGACGTTCTCGAGCTGGGTGAACATCCGCGTGTTGAAGGGGGCCGTGGTGGAGCCTTCACCTTCACGCCGGACCCTGCACGGCTCAAACGCTGGGCCAACGCCGAGGAACTCATCCTGCACGGATACTTCCGTCGAGACTACTACTCGTTCAGCGCACGGGTAGCCGCGATAGACCTGGAACGTTCGGCCATCACCTTGGCGAAAGGGCTGGTCGACGAAGCCCACCATTCACGACGCTTCTATGCCCACCATCTACCCGAAGAACTGGATCTGCCCGGCGAGTGGATCCTGCACCGCAAAAACGGGTTGCTCTGCCTCTGGCCCCCGGACAACAAAGCTGATGATCAGGTCATGCTGACCGGTCTCAATGGGCCCATGATCTCGATCGACGGGGCCGCTTTTGTGTCCCTCCACGGGCTGGGCATTCAAGGCGGACGCCAGGATGCCATTGCGGTGAGGGACGGAGAGTCGAACCGGATCACAGCCTGCGAAATCCGAGCCTGCGGTTGGTCTGCCGTTGTGGTAGAAGAGGGGCACAACGTGCGAGTCGCCGGCTGCGACATCCACAACCTGGGCTTCGGCGGGATCATCCTCTCAGGCGGAGACCGGGAGACACTCACACCGTCCGGACACGTCGCTGAAAACAACCACATCCATCACCTCAGCCACGTGGTCCGGAACTACACCGAGCCCCTCCTGCTGAAGGGCGCGGGAAACCGGGCCTCACACAACCTCATCCACCACATCCCGCACATCGCTGTCCGCTTCTACGGCAATGACCACATCATGGAGTATAACGAGATCTATCAGGTCGCTTACGAGACCTCGGAGTGCGGCGTGTTCTACACAGGCTACGACTGGACAGCTCGCGGTAATGTCATCCGCTACAATTTCCTGCACCACATCGACGGCGTCGGCGGCAGTCCACGCTTCGCCCACCTCGACGATTCGGCATCCGGTACGGAACTTCACGGCAACGTGTCCTACATGATGTCTGCCGGACCCGCCGTCTGCGGAGGAAACGAGAACCTCATCCACGACAACCTCTTCATCGAGTGCGAATCCGCCGGTTCCATCGGCCCACGTGGCCAGGACGACATGAGCCGCGATGCCAACGGCGAAGTCGTGGCAGACCGCAGCACCATGGGCTACGGCCTCCTGAAACGGCTGCGGCGAATGCCCTGGCAGACGCCTCCCTGGTCGACCAGATACCCCAAGCTGGCAGAACTGTTCACCAGGGATCCTATCGCCGCACCTTGGTTCAATGCCATGACTCGCAACGTCATCGTGGGCGGCGAACGGGGAATCGACGTCAGCAGCGCCATGAAGAAGGGCTGGTCAACGGTCGCGCAGAACTGGCGTGTGGAGGATCCGGGCTTCGTTGAACCGGACCACACCAAGATGGACTTCCGCCTGAAACCGGACGCTCCGGTCTACCAGAAAGGCTTCCAACCGCTGCCATTCGAGAAGATTGGACTCCGTGCGTCGCCGGAACGGGCTTCCTGGCCGGTGAAGCCGGCCCCCACGCCGGCAGAGTGGAGTCCCAACTGGGTGCTACGTCGGCAGACGGAGAGTCGCTTCCCGGTCACCGTCTTTCCCGTGAACAGCCTTAGGGAAGGACGAGCGATCCACATCGACGGCAATGTCACTCCCGAGGAGTGGAGCCCTCCTGACTATGACCCGGTGGATCCGGACCGACACAGAGAGATCACGATCCGCTGGGGGCTCGATCAAAACGAAGTCCCCTACCCCAGCAAAGCGTATATCGAGATGGACAGCGCCAACCTATACGTCGCGTTCATCAATCCGGTCGATCCCAAACACGGTGTCACCGACGGACAACGCTGGGGCCGTAACGATGCAGTCGAGATTGCCCTGGCCCCGGTACCGGACGTCGCCCACCAGGGAGGAGAGGTCCCGTTGGTCTTCCGTGGGTACGCCAATGGCCACGCCGAATGCTCGACGGAGCCGGGATGGCTGCAGGCGGAAGTTGATCGTGTCATGGCCAAGGGGGTGACCTACGTAGCGAGAGTGAACGGCCCCGGGGAGTGGTCTGCCGAATGGCGAATCCCGTTCGCTGCCATCGGCATCGATCCCGCGACCAAACCGTGCCCGATCCTGGCACACCTCAGCGTACGCAAAACAGGCGGGAACATGTGGGTGCAATGGCGCAAGCGCACGGCATCCACCTGGAAAATTCACGGAACGTTCGCCTTGTGGCTGATTCCCGCCGGCGAACTGCCCTTCGTTCCCGGCATGCTTCCCGCTGAAGCCCGGATTGACGTCCGCAGCGCAGACAAGACAGTTCGGCTGACCCCTGGGAAAAAGACCATCCTGGCCACATGGTCGAAGCCGCTTGGCTACCGATTGACCACTGGCCTCGGACATGTCTCGGCGGCTCGCTGGCAGCCGTGTGAATTCGACTTCACCCCCCAAGCAGACGGCGACATCACGCTGGAGCTCATGGGAACGCAAGGAAAACCCACGACGTGGACCTACCACGACGCCTTCGAAATCAAGGGCGCGGAGTCCACGAATGGTGACTTCGAGGGAGGACAGAACAAAGGCGTTCCAACCGGCTGGAAACGACGCCTCGGCGAGCCCGAACTGGTCGAGAACGCGACGCTTGCCGCGTCCGGCAGCCACATGGTGAGAGTCTCCCACGACCACCGCTTCTGCCAGACGATCAGCGTCCAGAGAGGACGCAAGGTGACGGTCCGCTTCCGAGCCCGGGCCGCTCTGCCGTAGCCGGCTGTCGCCGGTAGTGTGCCGATTGGTTTATCCGCACGCCAACCCATTCCTGCATTCTTGGGTTATCTGTCCAATAATGCACGCAAAGGAGCAATAACGATGCACTTTCGCCTCTCTCATACCGCAGTCACCCGAAGCATCCGCCCACGTCTCCGCCGTTCGGCACTGGGTACGCTGATGGTCCTTGCCGCATCGCACCATCTCCTGGCCGGGCCCAAACACCGAGTCCTGCAGGTTCCACCCGGACAGATCACAGTTGATGGTGAGTCGACCCCCAGAGAGTGGCCGACCGGCAACGTGCAGCCAATGCCCTGCGCAATTCCCGTAAGCGCAGATGCTTCAGCCTACGAAACAAACGCGTGGGCCGCCTTTGACGAGACATCGCTCTATCTCTTGATCAACGTCAACGTGCCCGCGGACAAGCCGTTGGTGATGAACGGCAACTGGGGCGGACGCGATGGGCTGGAGATCGCCCTGTGCGACTCACGAATCGAGAAGCCCCCGATCATCAGTGCCCTCTGCTATCCGGACGGCACGTTCACTGGGCAATCAGTCGGTGGGCCCCGGGCCACCCCCGTGGAACTGATGGGCAAGGCAATGTCCTACGCCGCGACGGTCGGCAACGGAAGCTGGACTGCTGAGCTGGCGATTCCCCTGGCCCACGTTGGCATCGCCCCGTCGGATCTCCAGGTGCTGAGCTTTAATCTGAACATCCGCCGCATGTGTGACGCCACCTGGATGGTCTGGGCTCGGACCCGAGGCCCAGTCTGGATGGCGGACACGGCCGGGAGACTGCTCTTCGGGGACGTGGAAGTCGAGGAAGACGCGAGTCACCTTGTCGTTCACCAACTGAACTCGACCTGGCAATTCCGAGCCGATCCGGATGAGCGCGGGATCCAGGCGGACTGGGTGACTGACGAGCTCGGCAATGAATGGGTCCCGGACCGCATCGATCTCCGGCGTGGTTGGGGCATGGACGGATTCCGGAACTACAAGGGATGGGCCTGGCTGCGCCAGCAGGTGAACCTTCCCGCAGATGTCCGGCAGGAAGAACGCGTCTGGCTGCTTCTTCCGGCCGTAGACGAACAGTGCGAGATCTACCTGGGGGGCAAGAAAGTCGCCAAACACACCACGTCCAGCACCGGTCTGCCCCCCGGACAGCTCTGGAACGACCCTATCCTCATCGACGTCACCAGCAGCTGCACGACACGCGATGCCCCGCTGGACCTCGCCATCCGAGTCCTGGCGTACTCAGCGTCCGGCGGACTCCGCAAACCGGTGTTCCTGATCGGCTCGGGAAGTGAAACTCCGGCTGTGCGCAGCGTCTACGCCGAACTCGTCGACATGGGCTTCCTGCGAGAATTGGCGCGCGACGTTCGCGTGGCCGAAATCCCCGAACTCCCACCCCACCCAGCCCCGCACACACTTGGCTCCCGAATCCAGCGGACCATGACCTTGTTGGCCACCAGCACGCGATCCATGCGGCGACGGGTCAAAATCCTATTCTACGGACAGTCCATCACGGCGGGAATGCACTGGGTGCAGATGACGAACGTGCTGCGACAACGCTTTCCCTACGCCATCATCGACACCGAGAACCGCGCGATTGGCGGGTTCACCGCCCCCAGCCTCTGTCGCACCGCGGAAGCAGATCTGTACACCACCGACGCAGACCTGGTGCTCTTCCACGACTACGGAGGCGAGAACACCGGCGAGCTTGAACGCATGATCGCCACCCTCCGAAGCGTCAGCACGGCCGAGGTGATGGTCTACACCCATACGGTCGCCTGGGTGGACAATCCAGAGGGTCTGGAGGGCCGAACGCGAGGCGACAGCATCAGCGCAGCGTTCAATCGATACCTCGTCCAGAAGTACAACTGCGAACTCGTCGAGGCGCGAGAGGAGTGGAGTCAGTTCCTGGACCTGCACGACATCGGCATCAACGAGTACATGGGCGACAAGGTCCGCTCCAACGTCCACCCCAACAGCGAGGGCCACACGCTCCTCGCGGAGCTTTGTCTACGGCACTTCCAGTACAACGCCCATCTCCCGGGAGGCTGGGCAAACCGCGTGCGCTGGGTCGAGGCCCGAGCCGCCGTTGAGGAGGCACACAGCGCGATTCAGCTGACCGGTCTCTGGGCGAGCGATTCCTACGGCATCACCGCCAAAGAAGGCGCGTGTTCCCTCTCGCTGCCATTCCACGGTACCCGAATCGACCTGGTGCCACACCCGGATCGCGCTGCAGGCACATTCACCATGGCAATCGATGGACGTCCCCCTGCTGAGTTCCCCGAGCTGTTCGCGTGCACCAAGACCAATGGAGTCACCCAGGGGCATCCGTGGCCTGTGTTCAAACGCGTGACCCTCCCGACTGAAAGGCCGCCTCTGCCACAAACCTGGGTCGCCACAGTGACGGCATGCGACATAGCAGCCAAGACATTCCAGTACGAACTCCACGGTTCCGTAACAGGCTCCGACGGCAGTGGTTCCAACCAGTCGGACTTCCTATCAAAGTCAGGACAGATCAGTATCAACCAGCGGGACTGCTTCCTGATTCGCCCCCTTACCTACCGGAAGATGGACTGCCCACCACGTCTTCAGGTAACGTGGGACGTTTACCCCCGCTTTGTGCAGCCGGTGTCCCTGAAGCCTGCGCTGGACCGCAGCATTGATCGACGGCTGACCCTGTTCAGCGGACTCCGCAACGGCCCCCATACCCTAACCCTCACCTGGAACGGCGACGCTCCAGCCGGGATCAAGGCCCTGGTCGTCCATCGCCCGCCGATGGATTGATGCCCAGACGATTCTAAGCCCTCAGTTCCGTGGCCACGTTGAACAATGCTTCGACGTTCGGCCAGGGGAACCCGGGATCGATCTCGATGTACAGCCAGGAGCCACCATCGAGAGTGTGCAGATCCTCGACTGCCCGCAGGACGTACTCGCGGACCTGGTCGGGTGTACCGCGCTGCATGAGATCCCCACGATCTGGATGGATCTCAATGGCCAACCCCAAGTCCCGACAGCGGGCGTGCAGATCCGCCGGCACCCACAACGTCAATTGCGGCCAGATAGCGTTCACCCCCAAGTCACGGAAATCGGGCAAAATGGGTTCCAGGTGTCCACAGATGTGGAAAAAGACGCGCACCCCGGCCTGGCGCAGCGGCGCGAATACCCTCTCGTAGCGGGGCTTGAAGAAGCGTCGCCAGGTCTCAGGTGACATCATCAGCGCGGTCGCCGTGCCGAAGTCGTCGCCGGCAATCGCGGCGTCGCTGCCGACAGCGATGGCGCGCTCTGCGTTGGCCAGCATGTGCTCCAGCACTCGGTCGGCGAGTCGGTTCAGACGCGGATCGTCCAAAGCGAGATCAACCAGCACATCCTCAAAGCGCCGGATCGAGTGCAGCTTCTCGAACAGGCTCCCGAGCCCGTCCAGCCGGAACGATCTCCGCTGGTGCGCCTTCACTGTGCGCCTGGCCGAGGCCAGGGCGTCGCCGTCCAACGGCGCTGGAGAGGACGGCATGGCGTACTCCTCCACCGCGTCAAGATCAGTGACCGGCCAGGCGACCGGATGCCCCCAAATGCCCGGGATCCTGTACTCCCATCGCGTACCCCAGGCGTCGGTGCGGAAGGCGTGGTATGTGCCGTCCGGTTCGAAATCTGTCGCCGGCAACGGGTCAGGCAGTGTCGCCTCGGCCAGCGAGCCGAAATCATGCCCGCAACCATGGAACAGATCGAGCAGTTTCTGCCCGTGCTCGTGCAGCCCACCAGCCGCGGCAGAGATGCGCAACGGTACCTTGTCAACCGGCCGGTAGTCCAGCGCGGCGAAAATGCGTTCGCGCGACGTCATGCGAGCACTTCCTTCCTCCTGCCGGGAGAACACCTCAGATTCACCGCGTTACTACGACGCTGCGGAGACCGCCATCGCCGTCATACCACTGGAGGAACATACGCTCCTTCGGTTCGGCGAAAATCGCGTGCTTTGCCGTTGCTGTCACGCCGCCGCACTGTGTCGTGATCGTGTCTCCCACGAACGTGATTCTCAGCGTGTACCATGTCTTGTTCTTGAGCTCCAGCGCATAACGCGCGAGGAAAGTCGGAGCTGTCTCGCCCTTCTCGGGGTTCTTGGCGATGTCGAGTCGGGTGGGCCACACGGTAACGCGGAACGAACGATTCCCCTCACCGGCCGCATGAATCCGCAGAGAGTGTCGGTCTGCGCGACCAAAGCTCAACTCGTACTGCAGCGTACCGTCAGTGATCGGCAAAGGCCCGCGCAGGGTCGCCGGTCGCTTCGCGTTCACAGCCGTGCCCCACTGGCCGCTGTCCTGCGCCGCCCACGTCCCCGAGATGGCCGCCCAGGGCGCCTTGGATGCAGCCGTCAGAGACTCTCTGAGAACGACCTGCCCTGTGAGTGGCGGAAGTGGTGGAATCGGTGCAGCGACTTCGGGAGGCATTGGCGGAGGCAACTCACGACTGTAGCCACCCCGGCGATAGCGCCCGAGCAACGCCTTGAGACCAGCTGCCACCTTAGGGTGGTCGGCGCTGACATCGCGCGTTTCAGCCGGATCTTCCACAAGATTGTAGAGCTGCGGCTTGTGCTCGGCCGCACGAATCTTGAGCGCCCCCCGTTTGACCCCTGCTGCGGGGACACCCTCGATCCACTTCCAGGGGCCTCTGCGGATGGCAAAAACACCATCCGAGCTGTGCACAATCATGTCTTCCCGTGCAGGGGCAATCCCCTTCCCGAGGAACGCCGGCAGCTGGTTGTAGCTGTCCTCGGCAACTTCGGCCGCCCGTGGCAGTGGATGACCGAGGACGGCCGCCAGGGTGGCCAGGATGTCGGACAGGCTGACCATGTCGCTGCAGACCGTACCGGCCGGAACATGCCCAGGCCAGCGCACGAGGAAAGGCACGCGGAATCCACCTTCCCAGACCGAGTGCTTACCACCTCGGAACGGGCCGTTGATCTTCAAACCGGCCTTGTAGGCTTCGGTCTGCAGGGATTCCCTGTACGGCTTGAAAACGCCGCCATTGTCGCTGGTGAAGATGACAAGAGTGTTCCTGCTCCTGTCCAGCCGATCCAAGGCGTCCAGCATTCGCTCAACACTGCGGTCAAGTTCGTGTATCCAGTCTCCGTACAACCCGGCTGCGCTCCCTTCGGCCAAGTCTCTGTCCGGAGTGATAGGGTTGTGTACGGCCACCGGGGTGAGGAAGAGGAAGAACGGTTTCTCTTCGGGTTGGGTCTCGATCCAGCGAATAGCCTTGTCGGTCAACGTAGCCATCACGCGCGGGTTCTTGCGGCGCGGCGCATCGAGGTCGAGGATCCTCGACGCGGCACGCTTGTTCTCGAGGTCAGTCGCGGTGTAGGTGGCCTGGTAATTCTCATCGTCCGGGTCTGGACCGGGTATGGTCATTCCTTTGGGGATTCTGCCTTTGCGTAACCCGTAGACGAACCGGTTCTCGATAAAAACGCCGGTAATATCCCCATGGTTGGCCGGCACGGAGAAATGGTAGTCGAACCCCAGGTCGAGCGGGCCGGGCGAGAGTTCTGCCGCATAATCGGTCTGGAAAAGCAAAGATCCCTTCCCGTCGCCGTAGCCAAGATGCCACTTCCCGACGGCAGCCGTCCTGTAACCGTTCCGCTTAGCGAGGGTTGCCAGAGTCAGGCGTTCGCGTTCAACGTGCAAAGGGGAGAAGACTCCGAGGACGCCTTTCTTGAGCGACGTCCGCCAGCAGTAGCGGCCGGTGAGTACAGAGTAACGTGTCGGAGAGCAGACCGATGAGGTCGCGTTGGCGTCGGCAAAGCGTCGCCCTTCCCGGGCAAGCCGATCCATCCCAGGCGTCCGAAGAAGTTTGCCGTCCGCGCCGTAGCAACCCGCGCTGCCGTAGCCCAGGTCATCGGCCAGGATCACGAGAATGTTCGGGTGCCGTCCCGCTGCCTGGGAATTCGCCGAGAAGGCAAACAACAGCAGCAACAGCACGCTTCGCACAGATCCTGTCATGGGCTTCTCCACGGGTCTCTTCACGATTCGGGCGCTGGCCGCGCACGGGAAGGACACTCAAAGTCTACACCCGCACAAGACCGTGCTCAAACAGACACTCACCCGCCCGCATGACAACTCGCCCCCGGAGTGCCACTGTTAGGACATGAGCGACTGGAGCTTCCAACGCGTACTCCCCTGCCTCCTGGTCTGCATGACCGGGACCTGCGAACCCTTGACACAGCCAACGGACGCGCTGTTCGTTCGCTGGACGAAGAACCCACTTCTCGCCGTCGCGCCAAACAAACGCTGGCGCTCAATCCATGTCGCGAACGCGGCTGTGCTGACCCCGGCAGAATCTCCCGATGGCCGATGGCGGCTGTACGTGCGCGGCTCCGGGCGGTTCCCCAGCGAAAGCACGGACCGGCAGCGGAACTACCATGACAGCATTGGGCTCTTCACCCAGGAAGCGGACGGGTTCTCCCCATACGGTCCATGGCAGGAGCACCCCGGTAATCCTGTGCTCTTCCACGGCCCAGGCGACAGCTATGACGGCAAACACCTCCTCGATTGCTGCCCCGTCTGGGGCAAGGACCGGGAAGGACTGAACGACGTTCTCATCATGTTCTACAAAGGCGTTCCATACAACAGCGGCGGCTGCCTGGCGGGAGCACAGTCCAACGACGGGGGAATGACGTTCCGCAAGTTCCGAAGTAACCCGCTGCAGAAGCGCGTGGGGCCCTGCGATGCCGTGTACCACCAGGGGCACTACTACCTGTTCTATGGTGATGCAAAATACGACCCCGTCCGTCGACGCGTGACCGACCGGCTGAAGACCTACCTCGCCATCACGCCTGATCCCTCCGACATCAGCCGCGCACCGCGCCAACTGGTGATCGATGTAGGGCCGCCCGGGACGTTCGACTCCCGGTCCGTACATGGGGGGCGGATCTTCCGGCTGGAGGGACGTTGGTTCATGGTCTACCAGGCGAGTGCAACCCACTTCGACTACCCCGATCGCTTCCACGCCGCCTATTCCACCGACTTGGTGCACTGGACCAAGGTGAAGAATGCGCAGCCTCTGTTCCAACGGGGGCCTCCCGGACAGTGGGACCAGGGCGCCATCTGGTTCGGGGAGGTCTTCGAACACGAGGGACGTCTCTACATGCTCTACGAGGGATGGGGCTGGAAAGGGCTGAAGTTCGACCGCACCAAGGCCTACGCAAAGCCCGGCCGGTCACAGGTCGGCATCGCCAGCATCGACACTGCACACTTCCTCAAATGGTGCGACCTCTCGCCACGGTGATGCGCGGAGCGGAGCACGGCGCTCCTTCAGAGCCGCGCACAACGTAAGCGGTCCTCTCTCCGTCAGAACCGCGATCCACCGCCGCCCCAAGGGCGCTATGGCGGACAGGCTCACAGGAGCGGTCCTCTCTCCCTCCCAGCCGCGCACAACGTAAGCGGTCCTCTCTCCATCCGAGCCGCGCACAACGTAAGCGGTCTTCCCCTCCGACCGAATAGGGACCTGGAAACCGCGCGCTACAGCATGATGCGAGAGATGTCGTGAACAGGACACGCCCATCTTGCGTCGGTCCGTTCTGTTAGCACGCATTTCTCATAGACTCGGGGTGCGTCGAGCCTTGCTTTCGCAAGCGGGTGCCGTGGAGCCGAGCAGAGCGAGACGGGCTCCACGGCTTCCGTGGGGCAATGAGGCCTTAGCGAATGTCAAACCACTGCCCCGTGCGGTGAGAGCGAGGATCGGCGTGCCCCGAGTTTACCCAACGGGTGGGCATTGCCTTCTGGTCTCGGAAACACAGTGTTCCGCCCGAGGATCGACCACTGATTCTCAATGGTCTCTGCCAGAGCGAGAAACAAACGCCAAAGTGTCCTGCCCATGAGAAATGCGGGTTAGCACGCGAGGTGAGCCAACGGGAGCCAGCAGGATCAAGGTCAAGGCACCAGAGGGCTGGAAGCGCGTCCCCGGGCACTGGCGGTAGGCAACGTGGGGGAGACAGGCGAAAGCGCGTCACTCGATAACCGTGAAAATGGTCGACATATCCCTCTATATTCACGATTATCATAGCACTAATCGTGAATCTAGCGATTGAATCAGCGCATATTCACGTTTATGATAGCGGAATGGGTTCATCTCTTTCCGTGTCTTCTGTGTGATCTTATCGGGGACATCAATGGCGAAGTCACTCCATGTCTTCAAAGCAATAGAGCACCTGCGGAGTCGGTACTACGCTGTGGCTTCCGGCAAGGAATCGCTGATCCGGATGATTGCCGAAGCCGAGGTCTCAGAGCAGGTCTTCAACTCCAACGCCATCGAGAACAGCACGTTGTCTCTCGACGAAACTGAGAAGATCCTCCTGCAAATCGATCTGGATCGCTTCATTTCGGAACGAGAACTTTTTGAGGCCAAAAATCTAGCCGGAGTCGTGTCCTACATAGACACCCGCGCTGTTGAGCAGCCGCTTTCGTTGGACGTGTTGCTTCTTCTTCACAAGATGCTGCTGGCCAACATCCGGGACGACGTCGCGGGACGCTTCCGCCAAGAGGGTGAATGGGTACGGGTTGGGAGCCACATTGCTCCCGGACCGGAGCAGGTCGCCGGATTGCTGGACAGAATGCTGGCAGACTACCACTCCGCCAGCCACGAGAACGCCATCAAACGGGTCGCCAAACTCCATTTGACCTTTGAGCACATCCACCCATTTGTCGATGGCAACGGTCGCATCGGGCGTGCCCTCAACAACTACGTCCTCAATCGCGAGGGATACGTCCCGATCAACATCAAGTTTGTGGACCGGGCTCAGTACTACGAGGCCTTCCGGGAGTTTGACAGCGGGGGACGGACGAGAACGATGGAGGAAATCGTCGGGAGGGCTTTGACCAACAGCTACCACAAGCGCCTGGCCTACCTGGAAGGCGTACCCATCATCTTGCTGGCTGACTATGCCAGAAAGTACAGGCTCTCCCACTCAAACTTGCTCAATAAGGCCAAACGGCAAACGATTGAGGCATTCCTCGAAAAGGGCGTGTGGAAGATCGGCGATCGTGGCGAGAAGTAGAGACAAGCGCTAATGGAGAAGGAGGCAGTTGCGGGCGCGGAGAGACGACGGACCCACCTTCGCACTGAGTCCCTCCCGTTGGTACGCCGGCGTGACCGGCATCTCAGTCTCAGAGGACTCCCGTGATGCGGAAGAAATTCTCGATCAACTTCCGGCCATGCGGATAGTGCTTCACCCAGTTTTCGCAGTGGAACTGTGTCCCGTAGATGAGCTTGGTCCGGTGTCGGTAGGCCTGCACCTTGACCTCATCGGTGGAGGCAAGCAACTGGAAATCCGCGGGCAGCTCCTTGACCTCGCGCATGTGCTGCTCACACGCCATAAAGGGGTTGGGGACACCCTCGAAGAGCGGGTCCTGACGAACAACATGAATGGGGTAAAACCCCCACTCTTTGAACTGCCCGGGATTATACGCGGCGTTGTGATCGGGTTCCCCATCGCGAAGCTTGCGGATGGGGTAACTGCTCATGCGCGTCAGCTCCACGTCATTGTGCGCCGCCCACAGCTCAGCAAGCAACTGGTGACCGCCGCAGAAACCAATCATGGGCATATCACCCTCGCGCGCCAGCTCGTAGATCCCCTTGAAGCTCTCCAACGCATGGTCGTCCAGCCCCGTGCCGTAGCCACTGAACACCACCGCCTGGATCCCCAGAGCGATCAACTGCTCGAGACGGACATCTTCGTAGAACTGCACCAGACAGGGCACGCCACTGATGGCCTCCAATTTGAGCTTGTTGGCATGCGCCCCATTGCGCTCATAGTTGCTTCGCTTCTCGGTGACGATGTACGTAATCATGGCAGTCGCCTCCTCAACAATCAGGTCTACTGTGCCGCCTTCTTGAGGGGCGTCACCTTCAGTCGTTCGGTCGCGGCCTCAACGGTTGGGGCGTCGACGAAGAACGTGTGCTCGGGGCCTGCATCTATCTCGCCGGCTTGGCGCCCCCCGCTGAAAACATCCTCGCCGTCCCCAAGATCCATGAACAGCCCCACACTGGTGCCGTCATGGTACCGGTTACCATACTTGCTCGCTGGTCGCACCCCCACGTAGTGGTCAGCCCCTGCGCTGTCCTCAAATAGCGCAAACCCGTTCATCGCCCCGGCAGCAAACGCGAACCCGGGCGCTACATAGGTATCGTCACCCTCACCGTCCAGGAACAGCGTGCTGCTCTCATCCCAGGCCATCCCCATCGCCACAAAATGGCTGGTCGCGTAGTGGTCGTTTCCTCGGTCGTCGATGAACACACCCACAGCCTGGTGCGCAGTAAACCCCATGTTGTAACGGCTCCCACGGTAGCGGTCGTGGCCGTCGCGGTCACGCAGGATTCCCAGCCCGTAGTAGTACCCCCCACCCAGGCTGAATGTCCCCCCCTCATAGCGGTCGCTGCCGCCACCATCCAGCAGTACGCCGAGGCCCCCGCTGGCATAAGGACGGTGGCCGCACCCCAAACCTTGTCCCCACCCCTCAAATGAGCCGAGATCGCCATAGCCGCTGCCGACCTTGCCCTTATTGAAGTACTCATCGTCGCCGTCCGTTCCCGCACTGTGGAGCAAGCCGACCCCCCACGTGAACCCCACGCCCTGGCACGACTGACGACCTTCGTAGCGATTGTCTCCTGCGTCATCCAGCAGCAAGCCCGCCCCGAACTGACCGACCCCTTGGCAATGATCGATTCCGCGGTAGATATCGTCGCCACCCAGGTCCGCCAGTACACCCACCCCCATGAACCCCGTCCCCTGAGCGCAACGCACACCCACATATGAATCGTTGCCCCCGCAGTCAACCAGTATCCCCACGCCGAAAAAGCCGCAGCCTTGACGCATGGAGTGCCAGTTCTCGTAGCGGTCGTCCCCCGCGAAGTCGATCAACACAGCCGTGGCCAGGGCACCCGGAATGGCGCTACCGGTGTTATTGGCATAGAAGTCGTCGCCGCCCAGATCGACAAGCACAGCAACGTTGTCTTTCTTGTTGATGTAGCGATCATCCCCGCGTCCGGCGAGGACAATCCTGCCCCATGGCGTCTTTCGGTCGGCAATCCGTCGAGCGTCCGGCGTCTGCTCCATCTGCTCTTTGAGCGAGGCGAGGAACGTGCCATCCACGATCCGGGCCGTGGTCAGAGCCTGACGCATCAGCGCCTCGGTGTCGAGCCGCTTGGCCATGCTCAAGAGCTTGACATTCGCGCGCTGGCGCACCAGATCGTCATCAAAGCACATCATGTGCGCGCTCAGGAACCCGGCCATCAGACCATCCGCCTGCTTCTCGATGAACCTGCGATCATCCAGCGAAAAGCGGCGAAAAGCGGCCTCGGCATGCTGCGCAGCGTCTTCGAGAACACCTTCGATGAAGTCGAGGTGAGCGTCGAGATCCCTGCCTGCATACGTTGGCGCCGGTGGCTGCGCCATCGTTCCGGGCGCATTGGTCAGAAAGGCTCTGTCCAGCCAGGCGATCTGTTTTGCCACACGCCCGGGCGACGGCTGCGGAATCGTGTCGGTCAGCTCCCCGGCCTGCTCGTGCATAGAGAATGGATGCTTGTGGACAGTGCGGAAGCAAGCCAGACGGTAGACATCCACCACGGCTTCTGTCCGGGCCAGCCGCGTCAGCAGATCGGCATTGTCAGCCGTCTTCCCGGCCTGAGCGGCCATGAGCCCAAGCAGCGCCTGCGAAGGCGCTGCCTGGGCCTCCAGAGCACGCTTCTCTGATTGCAGCAATGTCTGGCTGGGACGCTTATCCATGCCCGGGACGACCGGCCAGACGAGGGTCTTCTTGACAAGTTCCCACCCGCCTTCCGGCAAAGCCCGCAAGTACTCAATACGCGCCGGATCCCCCACCAGGAATCGGTCTTTCACGGCCTTGCCGATGCTCAGGTAGCCATTGAACACGGCACCGTCGTAATCCCATGGCCACACCTTCACGAGCACATCGCCAACCCTCATCTCCGCTTGATCGATCAGACTCGCAACGCCCAGTACATAGGGAGCCAGCCCCATTGTCGCCGGACACGCCTCTGTGTCCAACTCGGTCTTGCGTCTCGCGTACAAACCAGTCCATATCTTGGGTTGCGTCTGCAGTTCGTCGATAAGCCTCTGCCCCGGTGGGTAGACCCCCTCCCCGCTCGCAACGGTGCGACCGCACTTGGCAAACGTCAATGCCTCGCCGTCGAGAGAGGGCAGACACTCGCCGGAAACGTGGTCATAGCGCGTCAACGTGCGACCATCGTCGGGGGCGTGGACCCAGGTGACGCGCGTGTCAGCGCCTTGACTGCCATGTAAGAGCCACTCGGCCCAGTCCTGACGCTCAGTGGTACTCGACACCGTGACGATACGCTGCTCAGGCCGCACGAGGAGGATGCAGTAGGCACGGAATAGGCCCTGCTCATCTACAGTCGCTTCCCATTGGGAGCGTCTGCTCCATTCAGCCTGCGCCGTAGCGACGCCCATGCAGCACAGCACCAGGGCGAACGCGTTCACTCGTGTGGATCCATATGTGGTGGCTGTCACGATACGTGCACTTCCTGTTGGTCTCTCCCGGGCTGACGGCTCCATGCCGTCTCACCATACTCACTTGGGACTCCGCCGATTATCGAGTAGTGGACGCCGGAGTTGCTTTGCCCAGATAGAGCCGACAGCAAACGTGGCGGAGGCCACTCGCCTGTAGCGAGGACTCTCACCGAGGTCCAGCGCCCCTGAACTGTGCTTCTAACCAAGCCGCATCCCGCGTTGTGCTGGCGTATACGACCGTGCCGGTAAAGGGCGCACCGGGTGGCAAGACGTTCCCGAACAAATCCTCGAGTCGAAGACCACCGCCCCGCGGACATGCGAACTCCGCATCAGGTTTGGAGCTGCTGATCGCAGCCACGCCTCCGCCCTGCCCCTCAAACAGGTAAACATGGATGCCGGGCGCGGCATCGAGCCGCTTCACGAAGCGCTTGTCTTCGAGGTGCCAGGCAGCGGCTGAGTGGGCAGCGCCACAAGGGTGCAGCGCGCCGTCGTCCGTCGTGAGAGCATTCCATTGTTTCGCTTCAGTTCGGTACGTTCCGTGCGAGTGCATGCTGTAGAGGAAAATACGACTTACCCCGTTGGCTCGCATGCTCACGAGGTAACGGGCCAGACGGTCCGAGCTCTCCAGGACGGGATCATGGTTCGGGAAGGGAAGCGTGTGCTTGTAAAGCCCGTTCCCCATCCGGTGCGTGAGTGGAGAACCTTCCGTCATCCAGACCGGCTTCGGGACGCGCCCTACCTTCTCCCGAATCGGCCCCAACGCCACTTCAAGCCCTTTCTCAATCGTGTCATCAGGGTGCCCGACAGAGCCCCCGGTGTAAGCATGGTAAGCGATGGTGTCGCAGTGTGCCAGTCCACCGGCAGCCACCACGCCCTCGGTCCACTCATCTCCGCCGAATCGGGTCGGCCCAGTGCCTTTCCCGGTGGTCGTGTTGATCCCCGCCACAATCGCATCCGGAAGCGTCTCCCGCACCGTGTTACGCGCAACCTGCATCAGACGCGCGAAGTCTTTCTGCGGCTCCTTGCTGGTGATGTAGCCGGCCCTGCCGCCCTTCTCGTGGTCGAACGCGACCCCCCACCAGGCATGAATCCATGGCTCGTTCCACACATCGAACGCATCAATCACGCCCTTGTAACGCTTAGTGACCACACGAACGTAATTGGCGTATTGCTTCAGATCCTTGGGTTGGAAGAACTTGTCAAAGTAGCCAAAACTCTTTAGTCCGGTATCTGCGTAGTAACTGGCCCACGGCGGGGCAGTCCCCAGCTCAGCGAAAATCTTGACATGATGCTGACGGAAACGGTGGATGTCTTCGTCGAAGAACTGCCATTCCCCGGGCTTGGGTTCCAGGTTCCACCAGCCGATGTAGGGGAGCCCTGCATCGTGGAACCGCGTCCAGTTTATGCCTACGGCCTTCGCCATCAGGATGTGACGCGTGGTCGAGTTGGTGTGAACACCGAACGGTGACTCCGGCGCATCACGTCCCCAGTAACGCGGCTTGCGCAGGCGATGGAAGACAAGCTCGGCCGTCGGTGAAATCCGCTGCCCGACGCGCTCGACCCAAAGCTCCAGCCGGAACGCCCCCAGAGGACGCTCAGGGAAACGATCTACACGCATCTCGTGAGTGAGCCCCGCCGCGGCTGGCGTCAGCCGGGAACTCGGGAGTTTCGCCTCGTCACCATAGGCATTGGTGAGCTTCCCCTGAAGCAAGGCGGGGGCCTCAAGGCCCGTTGCGGTCCAGTGGACGACTGGCTCCATGTCCTCAAACAGAATGCGGCTGGACGCCAGAGGAGATGGCGCAACTGCGACCGCCACTTCGCACTCGTGGCTGGTCCGGTACGCCGTGGTCGCCTCCTCGGGACCAATGTGGACGCCATCCAGCAACAACGTCCCACTCCCGGACAGCGTGAACTGGTAAAACATCGCATCGAGGTCGGCCTTGAATGTCAGCGACGGGCGTTGCCACTGATCCGTCAGCGAAACGGTGTGGGATGCAATCTGCCGCCTCTCCTGTCGAACGACGAAGGTCCACTCGCCGGTCCCCTTCATGGAAGCAACGACGGCATGTGGGACCAGTGGGTACGCGAGCGCAAACGGTTCAGCCAGAAGACTGACCGTGCTGTCGGTCTGCAACCGCAGAGCAGGAGCCCCGGAGGGCCCCGGAGCATCCGTGGCAGGGCCAACCTGGACCTCGTCGCCATCGGACGCGTCTCGGTCAATGGCCCACCCATTGGGCAATCCCATCGGGAAGCGTGTGTTACGCAATAGATTGCGTGGTCCGCCATCGGGGTGAGCAGCGCGAATCTCAGCCAGCCGTTCCTCTCGAGACAGCCGCTGAAGCTCAACTGAAGAGATCTCCAGCGTACCCAACTCGGGAAGATTGATCCAGAGCCCATAGGGCTGATCGTTCTTCGGTGTCGTGAACTCGTGGGTGAACGAGTCCCAACTTGCTCTGAGTTTGGTGGTGGTCCGCCAGTAGAACGTGTAAGGCTTGCCGCGCTGCCGAAGCCCAAACTCAACCCGATTCCCGGTGGGGCTGCGCATGGTCAAATGCAGGCGGTAGCGTGTGGGACCATTGACCGCATCCGGCAACGGGGAGAAGATAAGCTGTGCCCGCCCCTCGTCAGTTTCCGTGAACTCCATGCGTAGGTACTTCAGGCCCTGCTCTTCCTCCTGACTGTAGTGGATCGTCATCGGCGCCCAAGCCGAGTCGTCGGACCATCCCTTTGGCAAGCCCCCGGTCACCTCGTGCTTCGTCGTCGGCAACGGCACGAACGGTCCCGAAAAATCGCTCTTGATCAGCATCTCCCCCGACACGCTCGCAGCCAGGGCCATGAGAGGAACACAGAAGAAGAGTCTGTCCATCGGGCACACCTCCATTGCGGGGTCCGCAGATCACAAGCAGTCCACACCATACGCCGGAAGCCAATTTCCCGCCAGTGACAAGCACCCGGCGACCACAGCTTGCCCCCACCTTGCCTATGACGCGGAAGGGCGACACGTCGAAACCCTGAGCACCGACATTCCATTCCCCGATGATGGGAGGGAATTGCGGTCAGCGACAGGGCGTTGAAGTTGCCGATTGCCACGCTACAATTCTGGTTGTACCGACACAACGGCAAATCTGGGGCCTTGATGAGAATCCTTGTGACATGGGTGGGGCACACCGATCTGCGCGCGCTTGCCGCCTGCTCCGACGACGAGAAGACACGTGAGCAGGTCGTTGATGCCGTTGGCAGGCTCCAGCCACTCCCCGAGGGGGTGGGGCCCGTTCACAGCTTGCTCAATGCGGAGTCCTTCGACCGAGTCATTGTCCTTAGCAACTACGCAGAACCCATCACACGGCGTTTCCTCACGTGGTTGCCGATAGAGGCCGAGTGTCGGATCCTCCCGCTTGACGCTCCAACCGACTACGGCGCCATCTTTCGCGCCGCAGATGCTGAGTTGGGTAGACTCGCCGAGGAACTGCGCGGGACGGAGTACGAGCTCGCCATTCATCTAAGCCCCGGGACGCCGGCGATGGCGGCAGTCTGGGTGCTGCTGGGGAAGACCCGATATCCGGCATCGTTCTACCAGTCGTACAAGGACGATGTTTGGCTGACCGAGATCCCTTTTGATCTGACAGTCGATGTGGTGCCTGAACTGCTCCGGGGGGCCGACAGCAATCTACAGCACCTGGCTGCAGTGCCACCCGCTGAAGTCCCGGGCTTCGAACGGATCGCGGGAGACAGTCAGGCCATCCGCCTCGCCGTGGGTCGCGCCCGCAAGGCAGCCATGCGGGATGTGCCCGTCCTGCTTCTTGGAGAAAGCGGTACCGGGAAGGAGATGTTCGCACAGGCAATTCACGGCTCCAGCCACCGTCGCGAAAAGCCGTTTGTCGTCGTGAACTGCGCTGCCTTGCCACAGGCGCTCCTTGAGTCCGAGCTCTTCGGTCACGAGAAGAACGCCTTCACAGGAGCAAACCGGCAGTACCGTGGAGCTTTCGAGCGCGCAGACGGCGGCACGCTCTTCCTCGACGAGATCGGGGAGTGCACTCTTGACCTGCAGGCGAAGCTCCTGCGCGTACTCCAGCCCCCCGACGGCGGCCCACCGTGTGTAAGGGACCTGCGCCGCGTCGGATCAGAAGAGGATCTGTGTGTGGATGTGCGGGTCATTGCGGCCACGAACCGCGATCTCATCACCAAGATCCCGGAGGGCTCGTTCCGTGAGGACCTCTTCTACCGACTTGCCGTTATCACCATCCGACTGCCTGCCCTGCGGGAGCGCAAATCCGACATAGCCGCAATTGCCGAATCCCTGCTGGCAAGCATCAACGCAGACTTCGCACAGAGCGAACCGGGATACCAAGACAAAACAATTTCTGTCAACGCAAACGCGTTTATGCTTTCACAGGGATGGCCTGGGAACGTACGGCAACTCTATAATTGCCTTCTGCAGGCTGCCGTCATGTCCGGTGGTCATGAGCTGACCGGGGTCGATCTGAAGTCAGCCGTGGCAGAGATGCCATCTCTTGAGCAGGCAACTCGGAACGTCCTGGAACGCCCGCTGGGCGATGATTTCAGCATCGAGGCACACTTGGCCGATGTGCAACGTCACTTCCTGAAACGGGCCATGCGCGAAGCCCGGGGGGTGAAAGTCGAAGCCGCAAGGCTCTTGGGGCTGAAAAACTATCAGACCCTTGATGCCCAGCTGAAGCGGCTGCAGGTGGATTGGGAATCCGATTAACAACATCGGATCGCACGATGTGGCACACGGTGTGCTTTGTGCCGCCAACATGGACAGGAACACAGTCATGAAGTCGGGGAACTTCGAGTTTCTCAGAGGGCACAACCGCGAACTTGCCGACCTCGGAGGGTTCGCGGAGCACTACGCCTTCTCAGATCCGGCCGGCGCCTTGGTCAAGCTGAGACTCTTCGGCGAGAACTTGGTTGCCGACTTCTTCACGCACTACGAGATCCCGCGTTACCCCAAGGCGAGCTTCCTGGAACTTCTGCAGAGCATGGAGCAGCAGGGCTTGGTTCCCTCTGTGGTCCAGAACAAGCTGCATGCCCTCCGCACGCAAGGCAACAAGGCTGCCCACAGCAGCTCTTCCGAGTGCCGCCCACAGATCGCTCTCTGGATCCTTGAGGAGGCGTTCAACCTGGCCAAATGGTTCGCGCTGACCGTCCATGCAAACGCCGCCGTGAGAGCTCTGAGTTTCCAGACGCCGAAGCAGGAGGATACGAAGGGAGCTCTGAAGCGAGAGAGACGCGCCGTCTTGCAGCAACTTGCCTCCCAGGAAGCTCAAATGCAGAAGCTGCTCCAGGAACTCGAAGTCGCCCGCCGGAAGGCGGCGGCCGTCGAGCGAACCGCCGAAGAGCAGAAGGCCATCCTCTCGCAGGCCAATCAGGCCGCTGATGTGCTCCAGTTCGATGAGAAGACCACCCGCAGACTCCTCATCGACCGACTCCTCGTGCAGGCAGGATGGGACGTGGCACCGGGCGAAGAAAGCACCGACCAAGTCGGCAAGGAGGTCCAGGTCGCGCGATCCCAGGGGCAAGAGAAAGGCCGGGCCGACTATGTCCTGTGGGACGAAGCGACCGGCAAGCCGTTGGCCGTTGTCGAGGCAAAGAAGACAGCGCACGATGCGGAGAAGGGCCGGACCCAAGCCAAATTCTACGCAGATTGCCTGGAGGAACAGTTCGGGCAACGGCCCGTTATCTTCTACACCAACGGGTATGACATCACCATCTGGGACGACGCGAAAGGCGAGATTCCCCGTCGCCTGTACGGTTTCTACAGCAAGGACAGCCTCCAGTATTGCCTCTGGCAGACAGGAGAGAGGCAGGCCCTGTCCGAGTTTGGGCCGAAGACGAGAATCGTGGACAGGCCTTACCAGATCGAGGCCGTCAAGCGTGTCTGTGAGCGCTTCGAGAAGAACCGGCGAAAAGCACTGGTCGTTCAAGCCACCGGCACCGGCAAGACACGCGTGGCAATCGCCCTCTCCGATCTCCTCATCCGCGCGCATTGGGTCAAGCGCGTTCTCTTCCTGTGCGACCGCCGCGAACTCCGCAAGCAGGCCAACAATGCCTACGCGAAGTTCATCGACGCCGAACCGCGCGTGTACGTGACCGCCGCTACGGCTCAAGAGCGCAAGAAGTCCATCTATCTCGCCACATACCCCGCCATGATGAAGTGCTTCGAGAACTTCGACGTTGGGTTCTTCGACTTGGTCATTGCCGACGAGTCACACCGCAGCATCTACAACCGCTATCGGGACTTGTTCCTTTACTTCGATGCCTTGCAGGTCGGCCTCACCGCCACCCCACGGAACGTCATCACCCACGACACATACAAGATCTTTGACTGCGAGGGGAACGACCCCACTGCACACTTCTCGTACAACGACGCGATTGAGCATGTGCCCCCCTACCTGGCCCACTTCCAGGTCACCAGCCATACCACGAAGTTCCTGCGCGAAGGTATCCACTACAACACGATGACGGACGCCCAGAAGCAGGAACTCGAGGAGCAAGTTGACGCGGCCGAGCTGGTCGATTACAGCAAAGAGGAAATCGATAGAGCGGTCTTCAACAAGGACACCGATCGCCGCATTCTCCGCAACCTGATGGAGAACGGCGTTCGCGAAGCCACCGGCCAGCACATCGGCAAGACCATCGTCTTCGCCCGGGATCACAGACACGCTCTGCAGCTACAGAAGCTGTTCGAGGAGATGTACCCGCAATACATGAAACCGAAGCGCGAGTTCTGCGCCGTCATCGACAACTACGTGGACCGCGCCGAGCAACTGATCGACGACTTCAAGGGCGAAGGCAACAACGACAACCTGATGGTGGCCATCTCAGTGGACATGCTGGATACCGGCATCGATGTCCCGGCCCTCGTCAATCTGGTGTTCGCCAAGCCCGTGAAGTCCTACGTCAAGTTCTGGCAGATGATCGGCCGCGGCACGCGCCTGTGCCAGGGGCTGTTCGGACCTGGCAAGCACAAGGATACCTTCCGGATATTCGACCACTGGGGGAATTTCGAGTACTTCGGCGAGAACCCGCCCGAGGTCAGCCCCTCCGTTCAAAAGTCGCTCATGCAGACACTGTTCGAAGCCAGGTTGGGCCTTGCCGACGAAGCCCTCGCACAGCAAGACATATCGGCTTTCAATGGTGCGGTCGCTCTCATCGAACAAGATGTCCGGGCGTTGCCGGAAGACACCATCGGCGTTCGCGAGAAATGGCGCCAGGTGAAGACGGTGCTGCAGACCGGGGTAATCCAGGGCTTCGATGCAGCCACAGCCGCCACGCTGCGCATGGAAATCGCGCCTCTCATGCAATGGCGGAGTCTGGACGGACGTGAGGATGCGTACCGGATGGACCTCCTCATTGCACGCATGCAGACCAGCGCCCTGAGAATCTCCGGAGATTTCCATGACCTTCGGGATGATCTGCAGTCCCAGGTCAGCCAGTTACCCGTGAACGTCGCCCAGGTGGCATCCAAGATCCGAATCATCGAAGAGGTCAAGAGACCCGACTTCTGGCAGCTGGTGATGCCGACCGTTGAGCTCGGCATGGTCGCGGAGGATCCGGGTGTCTACGATGCGAGCCCGATCAAAGGGGAAACGCCCTTGGCGAAGCTCGACCACATCCGGCGCGAACTCCGCGGCATCATGCACTGCCGTAATCGTCCGAAGGTCGCCAAGCCCACTCCCCTGGAGATCGACGTCACGGACACCGAGGAGCACTCCCGCCAGGAAGACGTCAAGCTGGAAGGCTTGGACTTGGCGGCCTACCGGCATCGTGTTGAGCATGCCTTGCGCAAGGTGTTCGACACATCGCCGGTGCTCCAACGCATCAAGGCCGGACAGACCGTTGACGACCGTGACATCCAACCGCTCATTAACGAGATCAATGCCACGGATCCGAGCCTGTGCGTGGATGACCTGCTCCTACACTTCCCCAATCCCGCCAATCGCCTGGACCTCGCCATCCGCCAGATTATCGGCCTCGATGCCGAAGCAGTCGATAGGCACTTCACGAGCTTCGTGCAGAAGTACCCGGGCCTCACATCCCATCAGATGCGTTTCCTCGCCCTGATCCAGAAGCACATCGTCAACTACGGTCGGCTTGAGATCGGCAAGCTCTACGAGCCGCCCTTCACACAGATGCACGTCGAAGGTGTAGACGGTGTCTTCACGATCGACAGGCAGATTGACGATCTCCTGGAGCTCATTACAGATGTCAACGACCTGGCGGTGGGGTAACAATGACTCTGGCGGAACTGCACAATCTGATTGCGGCTGGTGAGTCGGCCACCGTTGAGTGGAAGAAGACCACAGGGCAGCGGACGGCTGGGGCGAAGACGGCGTGCGCCATGCTCAATGGTCGCGGCGGCCATGTCCTGTTCGGCGTGACCCCGGATGGCGAACCGGCTGGGCAACAAGTGTCCGACGACACGCTTCGGGCCCTGTCCGCGGAGCTCGCACGCATCGATCCGTCCCCCCTCATCGAGCTGGACACCGTGCCCCTCAATAGCGGGGAACGGGCTATCATCGTCGTGCACGTGCCTGGGCAGACCGGCTTGTTCATGTTCGACGGCCGTCCATACACTCGCCGCGGCCCGACGACCAGCATCATGTCAGTACACCAGTACGACCTGCGCGTGGCCGAGAAGCTCCATGGAACGATACGCTGGGAGAATCAGCCGGCGGAAGGACTGGGCCTCGACGCGCTTGATACAGTCGAGATCGACCGGTGTGTCCGCACCGGTCAGCGCCTCGGACGCCTACCGGAAGACGTTGATCCTGACCCACTGAACGTGCTGAAACGATTCCGGCTCGCGGACGACAGTGGCGTGTTGATGAACGGCGCGGCTGCGCTGTTCGCGAAACGCGATCGACTGACCGCCCGTTACATGCAGCTCGGCATCCGTCTGGCACGATTCCGCGGCCTCACGTTCACGGCCAACTTCAGCGATAACCGCCAATACGAAGGCAACATCTTCCAGCTCCTGCGTCACGCGGAGGAATTCCTCCTGGATCATGTCCCGATTGCCTCCGAAGTCGGCACAGGCGCCATGATACGCACAGACACCCCTGCCTATCCGCCGCCGGCCACTCGCGAAGCGTTGGCAAACGCGCTCTGCCACCGCAACTACGCGACAGCCGGCGAGACCGTGGGCGTGGCCATGTTCAACGACCGACTGGAGATCAGCAGTCCCGGCGCACTGCATTTCGGCATCACCATCGAGGACTTGCGGAGACCGCATGCGTCTCAGCCCTGGAACCCACTCATCGCCAACGTCCTCTATCGTGCCGGCGTGATCGAGCAGTGGGGCACCGGCACGACCCGCATCGCCGACATCTGCACGGACAGCGGCAACCCGCTACCCGATTGGGAAGAACGTTGCGGTACGCTCGTGATCACATTCCGCCCCGCCCCGGGGATTACCCCGCAAGTCACCGCACAAGTCGATGGGCAGTCTACCGGGGAAGTCACCGCACAAGTCACCGACCAAGTCAGTGAGCAAGTCAGTGAGCAAGTCAGTGAGCAAGTCGGTGAGCAAGTCAGTGAGCAAGTTCGGGTCGGGTTGCGGGCGCTCGCAGAAGGAACAGCGAACAAGCAGCAACTGCTTTCAGCGATGGGGCTGTCCAGCGCTTACCTGAACTACAAGCGGCACGTTGTGCCAATGCTAGAGCAGGGCCTCATCGAGATGACCATCCCCGACAAGCCGCGCAGCAGCAAGCAGAAATACCGTCTCACGGCCAAAGGCAGGGCCGTGCTGACCGCCATCGCGAATACGAAAGAAGAGGCATGATCACCGGTCACCTGAAAAGCAAAGTCGACAAGCTCTGGCTCGAGTTCCACTCGGGCGGCATCACCAATCCACTCACGGTCATCGAGCAGATCAGTTTCCTGATGTTTGCCCGCATGTTGGACATGCGGGAACAGGCAGCGGAGAAGCGCGCTCAGCGTACGGCCCAAACGAGTGGCGACCGGGTTTTCCCCGAGAACCAGCAACACCTGCGTTGGTCACACCTGGTCAACCTCGGTGCGGAAGAGCAGTTGCGCATCGTGCAGGGCAACCGGCAGTCCTCCGATCCGCCGGAGTGGAAGGGCCTGTTTCAGTTCTTCCGTGAAGATGTGGTCAAGAACAGTACGCTCGGGACGTACCTGCAGGATTCGCAGTGCGTCATCCAGAAGGCCGGCCTGCTCAAGACCGCCATCAACATGATCAACGCGTTGCCGCTCACCCAGGGCGACACCAAAGGCGATCTCTACGAATACTTGCTCAGCAAGTTGACCACCGCCGGCGTGGCCGGCCAGTTTCGAACGCCGCGCCATGTCATCCGCACGATGGTCCAAATGCTGGACGTCAAACCGACCGAAACCGTGTGCGATCCGGCCTGCGGCACCGGCGGGTTCCTCATCGAGACCATGGAATGCCTCAAGCGCGCCCATTCCTCGGCGGAGCTGATCCACGAGGAACAGGATGACGATGGAAACGTTGTGACGGATGACCGCGGCCGGCCGGTCATGGTCTACCCGGGTGACCAGCTGGAGGAGTACCGCACCCATATCCAGACCGACATGTTCCACGGCTTCGACTTCGACAGCACCATGCTCCGCATTGCCGCCATGAACATGCTCCTGCACGGTATCGAGAACCCGGCCATCGAGTACAGAGACTCGCTCTCCGAACGCTCGGCGGTCGCCCAGGACTACGAAGGCAGCTTCGATGTCGTTCTGGCCAATCCCCCGTTCAAAGGCAGCATCGACCACGAAAGCGTGTTCAAGGGCCTGACCTCGGTCGCCAAGACCAAGAAGACCGAGCTTCTCTTCCTCGTGCTGATGGCGCGGATCCTCAAGACCGGCGGTCGCTGCGCAGTGATCGTGCCCGACGGCGTGCTCTTCGGCAGCAGCAAAGCGCACCGCGCCGTACGCAGTATGCTCATCGAGGACAACCAGCTCGAAGCCGTCGTCAGCCTGCCCTCCGGCGTGTTCAAGCCCTACGCGGGGGTCAGCACCGCCGTGCTCGTGTTCACCAAAGGCGGCCGCACCGACAACGTCTGGTTCTACAAAGTCAACCACGACGGCTACAGCCTCGACGACAAACGCACCCCCGTCAGGGATGATGACTTGCCCGATCTGCTTGCCAACTGGAAGCAATGGGCTACCCAATGTGGGAGGCGGCCTCCGGACGGCGACTCCGCCCCCCAAGCTGACCACGGACAACTGACCACAGACTCGCTCCCCAGCTCCGCCCCTGACACCCGACACCCGACACCTGACACCTCCGCTTTCCAGGACCGCGCCGCCAAGTGCTTCACCGTGCCCAAGCAGGAGATCACGGACAACAAGTACGACCTCTCCTTCAGCCGCTACGCAGAGATCACGTACGAGGAGATCGAGTACGCCCCGCCCAAAGTCATCCTCCAACGCCTCCGCGAACTTGAACGAGATATCAGTGAGGACCTGACCGAGCTAGAGGGGATGTTGGGATGAGTCCACCTGTCACACTCACAGATATCGCAGAACGTATCGACTACGGGCATACTGCATCATCCACACACGAACATGTCGGGCCCACGTTCCTTCGTATCGCGGATATCCAGGACAATGCTGTGGACTGGTCGCGGGTCCCGTTCTGCCAGTGCCCCGAAGACAGAAGGGAACGCTACCGCTTGCTGCCTGGGGATCTCGTGTTTGCTCGGACCGGGGCGACCACCGGCAAAAGCTTCCTGATCCGCTCGTGTCCCACAGACACCGTCTTCGCTTCCTATCTCATCCGGGTTCGCCCGAACAGGAGTAGTGTTGACCCGGTCTACCTAAGCCACTTTTTCGATTCTCCTGGGTATTGGCGGCAAATCATCTCAGCATCGACTGGGTCTGCGCAGGCAGGGGTCAATGCCAGCAAGCTAAAGCAGCTCAAGATCCCCCTCCCTCCCCTCCCGGAGCAGGAGCGGATTGCGTCGATTCTGGACAAGGCGGACGCCGTCCGCCGCAAGCGCGCCCGAACCCTCGAACTCGCCGACGAATTCCTCAAATCCACATTCCTGGAGATGTTCGGGGACATTGCAGCCAAGAAGTCCAAGCATCCGTTCGGGACGATACGGCAGTTTGTCACCGCCTCGAGTGGGAAATCCAGCAAGGCCGTAAGGACAGATAGCGACACAGGCATTCCGATCTATGGAGGGAACGGCCAAAACGGCTGGGCATCAGAAGCTCTGCACGACGAGCCAGTCGTCGCCGTTGGGCGAGTGGGACAGCAGTGTGGGATCACCACCTTGGTTGAGCATCCCTGCTGGGTTACGGACAACGCGATCGTGGTTAAGATCATGGACAAGAAGAGGCTTAACGCGGTGTACCTGGCGACAGCGCTCCAGATGTCGCCTCTCCGGAACACGGTGCAACACTTGGATTTGCCATTCATCAATCAGTCGATGCTGTTGGACTATGGGATCCCGCTTCCCGGAATTTCCCTGCAGAAGAGATACGCAGATCTGCGCGCCCAGACCGTTGGTCTATCGGGCGACCTGCAAGCAATCAGTTCAGCAGCAAATGACCTCTTCGGGGGCCTCGTCCAACGCGCGTTCCGCGGGGAGCTGTGACATGGCACTTGAGGCGATGTGCGACCAGAACGGACCTCGACAGACAAGCCTGGAGGTCCGTATCCGTCCCCAACGCTTCGCCGTTCTGATTCCGTGGGAAGCGACGGTCGAACAGGCGCTGAAAGGCATCCACATACTAACAGTGGTCTGGGGAGGCAGGTACTGTCCCATCATCCCGTGTGGAGAAACGCCCGAGCAGATCGAATGCGGCAAGCAGTGGCTGGCTGACCTGTCACCCGATTTTGTCTGTGGTATCGATGTGGAGCATGGTCTCTGGAGCCGCGTCGCTCTGAAGCGTTGTCGTCCGCTCCGTTACCACCAGGTCGGGCATGACACCCTCCATTCCCTGTTCCGCGGCGTGTCACCCGATCCCATCACGGCCGATGCCGTGAACCGACACATCCTCTCACAAAACCCAGGGATGACCACGTCGCGCTTTTTTCATGCCGAGCCCATGGGCGACGATCTGCAACGCGTGGCCGTAGCTGCAACCTACGGGTTTGCCCCTGACCGTGGTGGGAAGGGAGTAGTGGAAAAGCTCAAGGGGATGTACGCAACGCACACCGGCGGAACGTGTCCCCCGCCTCTGCATCTGCTGGCCCCAGATCGCCTGACGCTTCTCGATTCTGCCTCCACTGGCCTGAGTGGGCATGTGTACGGGCCTCTCCGTAGCGTGTTGCCGCCCACGGTGTGTTTGCTCGCGAACTGCGGAGCTGATCTTGCCACGTTCTGGGCCCGCCGAATGGTGCAGCCGCCAAACTCCGAGAGCCGGATCCTCCCACTTCCGGTGACGTCTGCCACAGAGAGCGGAGACATTGACGAGATCGCCACGTGGCTTGAGACGTTCGCGGATAGAGCGAACTACTGTGAAGTGGTTGCCACACCGGACCTGGCGGACACGGCTGATTTGCTCGCTCGGAAGCTACGCCCACGGGTGACCAAAGCTGGCATCAAGCACGTTGATGTCCATTGCCAACGCACGGCTCCGCCCGTTGTGCTGTGCAGCGAGGAGTCGCTGAGTGTCCCAGCCACTCGAATGGGACGTACCTATGAGCTGGCGGCCCCCAGACCTGCCTTCGTCAGTTTCCTTAGGACACGAGACAGCTGGATGGTCGACCTTGTGAAGGACGAGGAGACTGGCCGTGCCCCCGGTGAGGGGATGCCGCCGTCGTTTCGTCTGACAGCGCATGAAGTGCTCAATGCACCGAGTCCGCCCATGGCAGGCAAAGCCGTCATCGATGGTGCTCGATACAGCACGGATTTTGTGTCTGTCCGGGCAGGGAAGAAACAGAGGAAGCTCCGATTCTGCATCCCGACTGGGGCAGAGCTGATTGGCGAACACATACGAGCATGCGGCCTCAAGACCAAGGAAGACGACAAGCGGCCACTCTATGAGTCGGTGATCGATCGCTTCGGGTCTCTCTACCAGGCCGCACTGTCCTGTCGTGAGCCCTTCCGAGCCATGCTGGTGGCCCTGAAGGATGGAGACCTTCTTGAGGCACAGATCAAGGCGAAGGCGAAACTCGGGAAGTCGAAGCGTTCACCTGTCGACGCCTCAGAAACCACCCGCTGGTTCAAGGACCAGCCGGTCCGAGGGAGAGTCTGGGAGGAGCGCTTCCGCGAATATGCCCGGATCTCGCATCCGAACGCTGATAGACCACTAAACGCGCTTGACTACTGGTGCGAGAAGGGGATCGCGTCCCAGGTCTTCCTGACACCGAAGTGTCCCGCTTGCCGTCGACGGAGTTGGATGGAGGCCATCGACATCTCCAGGCCCGTGTTCTGCCGCGACTGTGGTCGCTCCGTCCCGGTCCTCAACTCTGTCGACGTCGGGTACCGACTCGATCCGATGGTGTCTGCAGCGCTGGACGACGGATTCGTCCCGGTGGCACTGACAGGTGATTTCCTGCACAATCTTACATCGAGAGGCTTCCAGTGGGTTCCTGGCTGCCATGTCGTCAGAGATGGAAGAGAGCAGGACATCGACATCATGGCTCTGTGCGACGGCCATTTCGTCATGGCGGAATGCAAGAGTCTATCCGGCGCCGGGCAGCCGAGCCCCGGTTGTTGGGCCGAGATCCAAGACCAGTTCTCCGCCCTCATTGAGACCGCACGAGACTGCGGCGCGGAAGTCGTAGTCCTCGCTTCTTTGGTCCAACGCTACCCCGCAGCGATCCGTTCCCTGGCGAGGTCCGCCAGCGACAGCAAGATCTCGGTTCACTTGCTCACCAAGAACGACTTGGACAGCGGGCGACGTATGGGTGTCACTAAGATCGGTAACGAGAAGAGGGGGGTGCCATTAGGGATCCACGACCTACTCCCCAAGCAACCCAGTTGCGTCGCCGCCAAGCGGAAACGCAAAGGGAAGCGGGAACTGAAACTCTGACGCCAACCAGACTACGGCAGGATTCCACGACTGTGATCACATCCATCACCATCGAGAACTTCAAAGGCATCGGCTCTCCCGTGACGGTGTCCCTGCGCCCGATCACGCTGCTGTTCGGCAAGAACAGCGCGGGTAAGTCCACCATCCTGCAGGCACTGCACTATCTGCGCGAGATACTGGAACACCGTCGACCGGATCCGGACCGGACCCGGGTCGGCGGCGACACCGTCGACCTGGGGGGATTCCACGCGTTGGTCCATCGGAACGAGACGGAGCGCCGAATCCGCATCCGCGCGACCTTCGCACTCGATGCAGACGGCATTCCGTTCGAGGGGGTCGAGACCGCCGGCGGCAGGCGTGACGATTCGGTGTCTCGCCGTGGATGGCTTAGGCAAGCCTCCAGGGAAGATCTCCAGCATCTCCTTGATTTGGGACTTGCCTCTGGGAGAGCTGTTGACCTGAACGGCCTCGGGGAACTTGATAGCGCCTGGATCGAGGTCGTGACCGCTTGGGACGCAGAGGAAAACGCAGCCTACATTGCGGAGTACGGGGTCGGGATCAATGGCCATGAGATCATTCGGCTCGCTCAACCGCCCGGCATGGTACCCCAGATCGTGTCAATGGACTTCGATCATCCTTTGCTGCTGGCGCTGGATGAGGAAGAGCCCGACACCCCCGTTTGCAGCCAGCGCTACAAGCTTTGGTCGCTATTCGAGGATGACGTTGAGTCGGACGTTCCCGGACAATTCAGTCAACCTGTGTTCCTGTCGGCACAGCAGTCGTTGGTCCCGGAGCACGGGAAGCCATACCTGGTCGATGAAACGTTCGACTGGGAGTACGAGGAATCGAGCTCCAGCCCCGACGACGAAGACACTGCAACCCGGTTCCTCTTTTGGAGCATCGTAGGGCAGACACTGACCGGTCCGTTGACCGTTCTGTTGGGCGACTTGCGGGGCATCCGTTACACCGGTCCGATCCGCAGCGTTCCTCCGCGCAATCACCGATCCCCAAAGACCCCCGACGAATCGCGCTGGGCGAACGGCCTGGGAGCCTGGGATGCCTTGATCCGCGACCCCGCCCTGGCTGAGAAAACGAGCCATTACCTGCAGGATGTCCTGGGGCTCGGATACAGCCTGCGGCGAGAGGATCGCATCCACATCGACGCCGATGGCGATGTCATGGCTGCTCTGAGGATGTTCGGAGCCCGGTATGAGGAGATGACCGAGTCGGAGTACCGCCAGCTGGTCCTTGCTCCTCTCGAGTCCAGGAAGAGGACGCCGGCCATCCAACTCCACGACGAGAGAAACGGCATTGACGTCGATCCCTCCGATATCGGCGTCGGGGTCTCTCAAGTGTTGCCGGTTGCCGTTGGCGCCCTGGACCGAGGCACGGCAGAATCCCCGTGCCGCATCTTCGCCATCGAACAGCCGGAACTCCACGTTCATCCCGCGGTTCAAGTCGCTCTAGGCGAGGCCTTCATCGAGGCGGTCAGCAACTCTGACCGTATGATGCTCATCGAGACGCACTCCGAGCACCTGCTTTTGCGCCTTCTCCGTCGTGTGCGAGAGTCGCAGGATGCCCAGGAGCGGACACTCAGCCCCGACCAACTCTCGGTGGTCTATGTCCGCCCCACAGACCACGGCGTGGAACTGACACGGCTCGAAGTGAACGCGGGGGGAGACTTCGACACAGAATGGCCGGAGGGGTTCTTCGAGGAACGTTTTGACGAACTCTTCGGGGGGGAGGAGTAGGAGTGCTTGCACGATTCGCAGTCGATCCTGATTCGTTGTCTCAACCTGGTGTGCGCCCGCGTCAAAAGGACAGCAACCACCGGCGCTTCCTGCACGTGTGGCTACGCTACGGCATCCTCATGCTGCACGCACGTGACAGGGACGACCTTCTTCAGGCGATCAAGGAGCTTCCCCAGTCGTCACGGAAGCTGTGGAAATCCGCATTCGAAGAACGCCGCTACCGTCAGGTTGACGCATTGAGCGATTGGCGGGGGTTCCGTGCAGTCGATGCGAAGGAAGATCTTGCGCAGCTCGGAAACGTGGAACTGGCCGTCCTCGATGATGAGATGCTCGACCTGCTTGAGTTTGGGGAGACTACCCCATTTTGGGTAAACGAAACGATGGAGGCGTGCCCATACCACAGTGTTGATCAGTCTCACTGCACCAGCACGATTGTTGCGAAGGCCGAGCGCATGATCCCGAAGAACGAGCCCTGTGACGCCGTCTGGGCTGCACACTTCCAGCGACTCTCGATCGCTGAGAAGTCCATTGTGGTCGTGGACCGGTATGCCATTAAGGAGCTCTGTAGGTATCCGCGTTCAGGCTTGCGAACGTTCGTTAAGTCCCTGGACCGTGATGGCGTAGGCGTCAATCTTACCATCTACTCAGCTCAAGTCGATGACCTCACCAGCGCCCAGATCCGAACAGCGCTGAACGACCTATTCGGCGACCTGACTGAGGGTGGCATCTCGCTCTGTCATGCCTACTGGCCCGACGATTCCCATTTCGCCAGAGATGCGCATTGGCGCTATGCGCGGTTCGGCGATGCAGTCTGTCAGCTTGATACTGGCCTCCAAGTGCTGGACGAAGGTGGCGTGCCACGCAACTGCCCATTCAAGTACCATCTTCGGGATCGGTTGGTTAGGAATACGGAGAACGCTCTGAGGGATGCCGCCCTCGGGCCCGATCGCCATTGGCAGATTCCGTAGGCCCTTCGGCAGCCATGGAACAGACCGCGGTCAGGGGGAGCCCGTTGCCCGTCCCGCAGGCCCACACAGGCAATTGGACAGCTTCGTCGTCTCGAACTGACTCTTCTGAGCGTGCCATCTTCCTGCTACTCTCGCGTCACGGCATAGGTGGTCAGCGAGGGCGCTTCCCCGCAATGCCGCCGCTCCGCTCTCCGCCACCACCGCCTCCCTCTTCCCCCGCCGACCATTCATGGCACATCCCCCTTTGTGTTTTAACATATTCCATTGTCTCGCTGCGCCATCACACAGTGCCATTCTGTCTCTCGATGGCACTATATACGGGCCATAGTGACTCGCGGACCACTGCATATAGTGCTCGACCCCTCCTATAGGCGAGCTGAAAGCGTGTCCTTTTTCCTGACAACTCTCCGCCTTGGCATGACCATTGCTCTTGTTCTTCGTCGTCAGATGGAGTCCGAGAATCAGCGAGAACGGAGTACAGGTCATGGCCAAGTCACGAGTCACCAGTAGGCGGGTTGCGAACAAGTCGTCCGGTGTGCTGCGCAGCACCAACACAGGATCAAAGAGCAAGACCGCGTCGGGCAGCGCGCTCAGCCAGACAAAAGCCCCGCGCAAGACAACCGGCCCGAAAGCGGCCAAAGCTGCGTCGAGTGTCCTGCGTGACGGGCGCACCTCCAAAGCCAGCAAATCCGCCGCCGGCAGCGCCCTGAGCCAGAGGAAGCGATAGACCGGTCGCCAAGCGACGGGAGCAAATGATGACGGACGAGATCAGAGCAGGATTCGGTCGGTTGCTGGCGGGGATCGCGGGAGAGCTGGATTTGCCCCCGAGCAAGCGTGAGGACGTGGAGAACAAGTACAAAGCTGTTGCGGATTGGCTGGGCAAACCGGAGTCGGCACTGGCTCGCTACGAGCCCGAAATCTACCCGCACGGCTCTTTCCAACTGCGCACGGTGGTCCGTCCTTTGGGGCACGATGAGTTCGATCTGGACTTCGTCTGTCGCCTCAACATCGCAGCACAGCCAGGGAACCAATCCGACATCAAGAAGATGGTTGGCGACAGACTCCGGGAGAACGGCACGTACCGATCGAACCGGATGATTCGAGAAAAGAACCGATGCTGGCGACTGAACTATGCCGGGGACTTCCATATGGACATTATGCCGGCGGTCCCCGACATCAGCCGAGCCGACGACGGGATCCTCGTCTCGGATAGGGATTTGGCGTCCTGGGTGCCGTCGGCGCCCCGACCGTTCGCCCGGTGGTTCGATCAGCAGCAAGTGCCGTTTCGCCAGAAGTACAGATCGGTCTTCAATGCCTCGGTCGAGGAACTCCCGGATCAGCAGATCAAGACCCCGCTCCAGGTGTCCGTTCAGATCCTAAAACGGCATCGGGACAAACACTTCCAGGGGCAACCAAAACTACGCCCGTCGTCGATAGTCCTAACGACACTGGCGGCAAAGGCCTACGGCCAACAGGACGACCTCCTGGACGCGCTCAGGGCCATCGTGACTGGGATGCCGCACCAAGTCGACCTCTCTGCGGATGGCGTTCCGGTTGTCCTGAACCCCACCAACCCCAATGAGAACTTCGCCGAAAAATGGCAGGAGCACCCGGAGCGATTGGGGGCGTTCAGAGCGTGGCTCGTGAAGGCCAGTCAGGACTTGGATGAATTGCTCGAGTTGCGGGGCCTGGACCAGATCGGTGAGTTCCTGGCCGACAGGCTCGGTCAGCGAGAGGCCAATGCTGTCCTGCGCGCGGAAGGTCAGGCGATCAGCGACGCACACCAGCAGCACCGACTCGAAGTCACTGCTGTAACAGGACCGATGATCGTCGGCAAACCACGCGAACCGGTTCGTCCCTCGACATCATACGGGACGAGATGATGTCACCCCAGACAGAAGGCAAGCCAATACCAATCCCGAAGCAGGCGGATCGTCTTCTCCGTGACTATCCCGGGTCCGCCATCTGCAGGCAGACCACCGAGTCCCTCGTCTGGCAAGGGAACGTGCGGCCTTGTCCGCTTTCCCCAACCTATTACGCCGAACTGCGGTATGTGCTTGGGCGATGGCCATGCGTCTACGTGTTGGCACCGGCGCTGCGGTCCCGCGCAGGCCGGCCGCCACCACACAGATATGAGGACGGTTCTCTTTGCACATTCGACAGCCGTCTTGGACACGGTGAGTGGAAGCCCTGGATGTGGCTGTCAAAGACGCTGCTCCCCTGGACTCAGCTCTGGCTGTTCTACTACGAGACGTGGCTGGCAACGGGGGTGTGGTCTGGCGCGGAAGTGAAACACTGAAAGGCATAGGCGATGTTCGACATCAAGGTGAATCTGTTCCCGGTAACGGTCGACGGCAGGTCTTTCCCCGGTGTGTGGCGCCGCATGCGTGAGGGCCTGTGGAGCTTCTGGCACCGCCGCGACCTGGTGCGGTACTCGATTTCGGCGATGGTTCGGATACAGATCGATGACGCGTTTCTGCTCGTCAGAAACCGGAAGTTCAGCAAGTTCCAGCCTGTTGGGGGCGTGCTGAAGCGTCTACGTGATTCCGCTGGCAGACTGCGTGACATGGGGCTTCGCGAAGACAACATGTTCGCTCCCGACGAGCTGAACAGGGACGATCTTCGCGTCCAGGTTCCCGCGACGAGCGTCATCCCGTTTCTCAACTGGTACGCGACCGGGAAGGGACGAGAGGCGTCCCCGTGGCGCGAGTTCCATGAGGAGTTGGTCGCCCCTGGCCACCTGAGTGCCGCGGCCTTCCCCCATATCCAGGTTCAGCACGTCCGCCAGCACAACACCGGTATTCAGCCGGCCCGACACGCCAACAACGGCGCACGTTTCGAGTGTCGCATCGCCGAGATCTTCGAACTGATCCCGACAGGAGCACAGCGTCGTGAGCTGAGGAAGTTGAGGAATCGAGGTGGTGGTGAACTCTTGTGGGCCACTGCCGAGGAGATCCAGACACTTGGCGTCGTCCCCAAGAAGCGGGAGGAAGCCATCATCGCTGAGACAGCGCAGTGGATCGTGTAGCTGGGGAACTCACCTGTGGGCCGAGGCCCATGTCTCGTGGTGCATGACGTCCACGCTCGTGGCCCTCCTCGCGTACCCATTTGCCTTCGTTCTTCTGCCAGCCTACGTCAGGCAGAAGGCCACCCATTACGCGGACAGCTTCTTCGACGCTGTGAGAGCCTGCGGCGAGGAGGAAGGACGACGGCAGCAGGGAGGCGGCAGGACACCATAGCAGAGCATGCACGCTGACGCCGGACTACGGCGATGTCAGGCGCTCCCCTGAACGTGGCTGGACGCTTCTGTGATAGGCAATCTCCTTTACCACGACCTTCTGTGTTGAGGCAGAGCTGCCGTGGGGGTATCTTCCTTCGACAAGTGGGAAAGGAGTTGTCTGTGGAAGCCCTTCTGACAGTGTTGTGCTCTCCTCGTTTCCAGACGTTGTGCCGTCGCATGGGCGTCGTCTTCCTGGTCGCGGCTTTCTCCTCGATCGCGTCGGCGGGTTCGTACCACGACTCAACCCACGAGCCCAAGCTGTTTGCGACGCCGGCGAAAATGCGCGCGCTACTGGAGGGGTGGGTTGAGCGGAAGCCGGATCAGGCCCGGATTGAGGTGATCGGGCAATCCTGGAAGAGCCGTCCCCCATTCAAGCCCGACACGCCGACCTGCGACATTCTCGCCTTGCACGTGACCGACTCGACGGTCCCCGAGTCAGAAAAGCAAGTGGTCGTCATCGTCGGGATGCGGGTTGTGTTCTCGGTTGCGCCCAGCCTCGTATTGCACTCGGCACGCTGGCTGTTGGGGAGCGATCCATTGGCCATCGAAACACGGCGACGCCAGCATGTGATCTTTGTGCCTTCAGCCAGGCCCTACTACCAGATCATCGGCGGAATGGTCTCCGAGACACTCTACGATCACTGGAACTGGGATGGCGTGCGGGATCCAGCGACCAACATCGAGTCGGCTTCCATTCAGAAGCTCCTCGACACGTGGAAGCCTGAGGTGTTTGTGGACCTGTCGAGTCGCGTCGTGCATCGCGAAGCCATGGTCATGGAAGCGATCGGGTTGCGCGCGCGCAGCGCGTTGAGCAGTTGTTATGTGCCAGAGATCCCTTCCCGCCTCCGTAGCGCTGCGGCCCGAGGAGGCTATCAAGTCCACAGCATGCATCCGCACTTCGGGCACGGGCTTGTTCCATCCCCCATCCCGCTTCCCGGGGCAAACGCCCACTATTACCTCGGTTCCAGGAAAGTGTTGCCGACCGACTACGCCTACCGCCAACACCACACGCTCGGACTCCCCGTCATCGCCTCCTTCCGTGAAAGTCTCCTGCTCATGATGCAGGAGCTCTTCCGGATTGGCAACGCTACGTGGGCAGGAGAGCGATCGACAGGCTATCCCACCCGCGTCGTGGGGGGGGCGGGACCGGTGATGGTGGCAGCCTGGGGAAAGAACGCCGCTGAGCAGCGTGCCAGCCGGTGTGAGCTCTGGCAGAAGAAGGCGCAGATCGTCGTCAACTATGCGATCGATCCGCACCCGGACGCACTGGTCGCAGTCGTGATGACAGAACCGGGCGAAGCGAACACGTGGTTCGCCGCCGGACCACGCAGCCATCCAGGCACGAGCGCTGTCGCCGTGTTTGATATACTGGAGAACCTGGAGACCTCGGGCCGTTTCGAGCCCGGCACGCTCGACCCTGTGCGGGGCGTGCTCGCGCGTCACTGGCGCGGTTCGCGGTACACATTTCGACCGCACGGTTCGCCGCGCACGACAGCGGCCACTCCTGTGGAGAACGGCCTCAACCTCCGTTGCCTGTTCCCATACCGACATCCCGAGGTCCGGGACGTGCGCCTGGACGGCAGATTACTCACACCGTCGCCCACTGACGGGTACCAGATCATCCGGGGGCCGGGCACGATCGTGGAGATCGCCATTCCGCCTGATCAGGTTCAGAACGTGCACGTCATCAGTGTAGAACTTGAGGGCGACCGCCCGTTTGAGGAACAGACAGAAGGGCCTTTCCTGGAGCTCCCATGAAGCACCGACGACGCCCCGGCAAGCCACACATCGTCGCAGGACTCACGCTCTCGCTGTGCCTGGCCCCCGCGTGCCTCCTTGCCGGCACGGCCTTCCGGGACAGCTTTGACCGGCACGCCGACGGTTCATCGCTTGGTGGGGCCATCCCGGAGATCGGCGATTCCTGGACGGTCGAAGAGGGCGCGTTCGAAAGACAGCTCGTCCAGTCGAAAGTGACACGCTCCGGCAACGCCCTGAAGCTGACCCGAGTCCAAGGCGAGAAGCAAGTGCTGCGCGGCGAGACCGACCCGCGCACGGCGAGGCTGACACCAGGTTGCTCAATGATCCTGCGAGCGGATTTGTACCGCGCTGATCCCAATCAGGCAGGACGTCTGATGCTGAGCCCCATGGGCTGGCCTGGCTTCAAGCCCTGCATCTGGGCCCAGGCGAACGGGACGTTCCAGGTCTGGTCCTGCACCGGCGGCAATGAATGGCGCGGTCGTTGGGTCGACACAGGAATGAAGGCGGGTTACGGCGTCTGGTGGACCTTGGAGATTGCGGTGCGATGGAACGCAGGGAACGAGAACGGACGCATCGAGGGAGTCTACGATGCCTTCATCACCCGTCACCTGTCGGGACAGGCCCCCGTTCGCACGCGCATTGCCCATGACATCCCGACTCCGGGCTGGCCGGAGAACGCTTGGATACACCTCGTCATTGAGAACTACGACTACCAGCAGGAAGCGACAGGCTCTGAGACCTTTTGGGACAATGTCGAGCTTACTGTCGAGCCGGCCCCCTGATCAACACCCCGTTGTTTCCGCCGCATTGAGTCCGCCTACAACCTTGACCTCGAGCTCCGAGTCGCTACGTTCATTCTTGTCACAAGAAGGCCACTGAGGGGCTGTCGCGCGATGGGTCGCTCAAAGGCCCTGTGTCCGCGCGCACGTGCGTTGGCCAGGAATAATCTCGTCCAAGCGTAAGGACAGTTTGTCATGATCAAAATCGGCATCATCGGCGGATCCGGTCTGGACGATCCCCAGATCATCGAGAACCCCACCGAACTGGATATCGAGACACCGTATGGCAGTCCCAGTTCTCCACTGACCGTGGGCAAAATTGCGGGCGTGGATGTCGCCATCCTGGCGCGCCACGGCAAGACGCATGCCCTGCCCCCGACCGAAGTCCCCTACCGAGCCAATATCGATGCACTGCGGGCTGCCGGCTGTACACACATTCTGGCGACGACGGCGGTTGGCTCATTGCGCGAGGAAATCGAGCGCGGTGATCTGGTGATCATTGATCAGTTCATTGACTTCACCCGCCATCGGACGATCACGTTCCACGAGGAGTTCGCTTCGGGTCCCGTCCACACTCCCATGGCAGACCCATTCGACGAGTCGTTGCGGGGCATGCTTCTCAGCTCTGCCGCGGAGTTGGGAGTCAAAGCCCACAACAAAGGCACGGTGGTCACGATTGAGGGACCACGTTTCTCCACCCGGGCGGAGTCGCACATGTTCCGCAGCTGGGGCGCCGACATCATCAACATGTCCATTGCTCCGGAAGCCATCCTCGCCAACGAGGCCGGTATCCCCTACGCAGCCGTCGCAATGAGCACAGACTACGACTGCTGGAAAGAGGATGAGGAACCGGTGACTTGGGAGCAGATCCTCGAGATCTTCGGCCGGAACGCGGAGAATGTCAAGAACCTGCTGCTGACCACCATCCCGAAAATCGCTGCCGCCGCTGAACCGGGCGCCGGTGACGCCGCTCTGCAAGACGAGATCAAAGGCATGATTCGGACCATCCCGCACTTCCCCATTGAAGGCGTCATGTTCCGGGACATCACCACGCTCATCAAAAATCCCAATGGGCTGCGCCTGGTGACCAAGGCGCTGGTCGAACGCTACAAGGACTCCGGTCTCGATGCTGTGGCCGGCATGGAGAGCCGCGGCTTCGTGGTCGGCAGCACGCTGGCGCACGAATTGGGAATCGGCTTCATCATGCTCCGCAAACCCGGCAAGCTTCCCGGCAAGACCGAGAAGGTGGAGTACACGACCGAATACTCGACGGACGCCATCGAGGTCCACAGCGACGCCATCACCCCAGGACTGAACGTGCTGGTAATCGATGATCTTATCGCCACCGGCGGAACGGCGCTGGCCGCCTGCCAACTGGTCGAGAAGCTCGGCGGAACAGTGCACGAGTGTGCCTTTGTCGTCGATCTGCCCGACTTAGCAGGCAAGAAGAAGCTCACCGATGCCGGGTACGCCGCCTTCAACCTGATCGAGTTCGAGGGGGAGTAGACGCGTGAACGTAGACGGCAAACACTACCGGACAATCTGGCCGAGTGATACAGATTCGGATGCGATCGAGATCATCGATCAGCGGCACCTGCCCCATGAATTCGTGGTAGAGCAGCTCCGAACTGTGGATGAGGTGGCTGTGGCCATCAAGGACATGCATGTGCGGGGAGCCGGCCTGATCGGCGCCACGGCAGGTTGGGGCATGTACATCGCCACACGCCAGTGTGACGTCGAGGAACCGGAGCCCTTCCTGCGGGAAGCGGGCGACAAGCTCAAAGCCACGCGCCCCACTGCAGTCAACCTGGCCTGGGCCGTGGACCGCCAACTCGACGCCATCCTCGAAGCCGGGACGCTCCCTGAAGTGCGCGACATCGCCTTCCATACGGCAACGACGATCGCGGACGAAGACGCCGAGTTCTGCAAGCGGCTGGGCCAGCACGGGCTCGAGTTCATCCGCGAGATCAGCGAACGCAAGGGCGGCGAAACCGTTAACATTCTGACGCACTGCAACGCCGGTTGGCTCGCCTTCGTGGATTACGGATCCGCCACAGCCCCCATCTACGCCGCCTTCGATGCCGGCATCGATGTCCATGTCTGGGTCGATGAGACACGCCCCCGGAACCAAGGCGCCCGGCTGACTGCCTGGGAGCTGGGGCAACACGGCGTCCCGCACACCATCATCGCGGACAATGTAGGTGGCCATCTGATGCAGCATGGACAGGTCGATTTGGTGATCACGGGCGCTGACCGGGTGACCTACACGGGCTATGCAGCCAACAAGATCGGGACCTACCTGAAGGCCCTCGCCGCAGCCGACAATGGTGTGCCATTTTGCGTTGCTCTGCCGTCCTCAACCTTCGACTGGACCATGCGCGACGGCGTCAACGAGATCCCGATTGAGCAGCGCGGCAACGAAGAGGTCAAGTATGCCCGGGGCAAGGACGCAACTGGGAACATCGCCGACGTGCTGCTGACGCCACCGGGTAGCCCGGCCGCGAACTTTGCCTTCGACGTAACGCCGCCGCGCCTGGTGACAGCACTGATCACCGAGCGCGGTGTCATCCGCCCGGTCAACGAAGACACCGTGCTGGCGATGTATCCGGAAAAACGCGGCTAACGAGAGCAGTTTCTCCGACAGAGCCGCGACTTACGGGAGCGGATGTCCGGCAGAGCCGCGCAACGAATCCTGTTCTTGTACGCTGTTCACGCTGCAGCGTGTCGTCTCGTGTGCAACTTCGCCCCGTTTGAGCGCGAATCAGTCGCCGTCCGGAGGCCGCCTCCCACCTTGGAGGGCACCCGCTTCAGTGTGGGAGGCGGCCTCCGGACGGCGACGTGCCTGGCCCCCGAAGTCACGACCTCGGATATGAGCGATAGAACAACTGGCGAAGGCCAGGCTGGATTACTGACCACACAGAGGAGGTATGCATATGCCGTCAGCACTCGCACGTTTCTTCAAGCTTGATGCGAACAAGACGACGATCCAACGCGAAGTCGTGGGGGGAATCACGACCTTTCTCACGATGGCCTACATTCTCTTCGTCAATCCGAGCATCCTCAGTGCCACGGGAATGGACAAGGGCGCACTCATCACGGTAACCGCTCTGGCATCCTGTTTCGGGACGCTTCTCGTCGGTCTGTGGGTCAATGTCCCGTTTGCGATGGCTCCCGGAATGGGATTGAATGCCTTCTTTGCCTACACGCTCGTCCTGGGCAACAAGGTGTCCTGGGAAACCGCCTTGGGCGTCGTCTTCCTCTCCGGAGTGTTCTTCCTGGTCCTGACGCTGTGCGGCATCCGCGAACGCATCGTCAACGCCATCCCTCTCTCGCTGCGCCTGGCCGTTGCTGCGGGAATCGGCGTGTTCATCACTTTCATCGGACTCCAGAACCTCGGCCTGGTGGTCGACAACCCGGCCACCCTGATCGGCCTCGGGACGTTCTCCAAACCGGTGTTTCTGGGCCTGACTGGATTGCTGCTCATTGCGGCGCTCGAGGTCCGCCGCATCCCCGGCTCGATCCTCATCGGAATCTTGGCAACGACACTACTTGGGGCACTCTTCGGGGAAGTGAAGATGCCGGATGCCATACTCAGTGCCCCGCCATCGATCGCTCCATTGGCCATGAAACTGGATATCATGGGAGCCCTCAAGTGGAGCCTGTGCGGCACGATTTTCTCCTTCATGTTCATCGATCTTTTCGACTCCATCGGCACCATCGTCGCCTGCTCGTACGAGGCCCGGATCGTGCGTGAAGACGGCACGATTCGCGGCGTGAAACAAATGCTCGGAGCCGATGCCATCGCCACGGCCGTCGGTGCCGTCCTGGGGACGAGCACAACGACCACCTACATCGAGTCGGGTTCCGGCATTGCCGCGGGGGCCCGCACCGGGCTGGCCTCAGTCGTGACAGCGCTGCTCTTCCTGGGCGCGCTCGTGTTCACCCCCATCATCGGCGTCGTGCCCGCCTTTGCGACAGCGCCGGCCCTGATCATCGTCGGGGTCTACATGTTCAAGAGTATCACCGAGATCGACTTCACCGACTTCGAGGTCGCCGTCCCCGCCTTCCTGACCATCGTCATGATGCCTCTCGCCTATAGCATCAGCACGGGCCTTCAGTTTGGGTTTCTCTCCTACATCGTTATTGCTGTAGCCAGCGGCAAGGCCCGCAGGATCAACCCGGTCATGTGGATCATCGGAGTCCTCTCCGCCGCCGACCTGGCCATCTCCGCCCTGACCTGAGAACCTGTCCGCGGTCAGGTTGCGCCTACTCAGCCCGAGGCTATGTTAAACAGGAATTGCTCCTGACTTGACCCGTCATCGGCTGGCACCGACCGGAAAGAGGGGGGAGCACGTACTGACAATCGAGTTCATCGATAACATCTGCGGTAAGGGACACAGGATCCTGAGCCTAGGGGTTAGACGAGGATACGATGCATGTTGCGCTGTTCAGTCGCACGTGCTGAGGTAACCGCCCCCGCCGCAATCGGTAGAGGCGGTTTTTTTTGTTGCCTTCCCGATGCCGTGCGGGATACGGGTGCTCTACGCCCTCCTCTCCTCCCCCCATGCTCCCTCTCCCTGCCCCACTGGAACGGCTGCATGGACTGGCGAACGGAAACCGATCTCCTTGGCGAACACCGCCTCTCGACAGATTGCTTGTGGGGCGTGCACACAGCCCGAGCCCAGATGAATTTCCAGGTCACAGATCTGCGGACATCGCACGATTTGGTGTGCGCCATGGCCATGGTCAAGAAGGCAGCGTGCCAGGCCAACCACGAGCTGGGATACCTGCCTGACGAAACTGCCGGACCAATCACTCAGGCATGCGATGATGTCATCGACGGGAAGCTCAGCGACGCGTTCATCCTCGACGCGCTCCAGGGCGGGGCCGGAACGTCCACGAACATGAACGTGAACGAGGTCGTCGCAAACCGGGCCCTCGCTATCCGGGGCCTCCCTCCCGGCTCCTACGACGCCATCCACCCGCTCGAACACGTCAACCTACACCAGTCCACCAACGACGTTTTCCCCACTGCAGTGAAAATTGCCGCCATCTCCCTGGTCCGTGAACTCAGCACCCGGATTGCCGGACTCCAGGACAGCTGCCAGCGCCGGGAGAAGGCGTTTGCGGAGATCGTCAAGATGGGACGCACCGAGCTGCAACCCGCTGTACCCATCACCCTGGGTGTGGAGTTCGGGGCGTTCGCGGAAGCGTTCTCCAGGGACCGCTGGCGGGCCTTCAAATGCGAAGAGCGCCTCCGGCTTGTCAACCTGGGAGGAACAGCGGTCGGGACAGGACTGACAGCACCGCGCAGTTACATCTTCCTCGTGATCGAAAAGCTGCGTGACGTCACTGGGCTGGGTCTCAGCCGCGGAGAAAACACGGTTGACCAGACGGCCAACGCCGATGCCTTCGTTGAGGTATCGGGCACGGTCAACGCTTTCGCCACGAATCTGCTGAAGATCTGCGGTGACCTGCGCCTGTTGCACGCTGCGGGCGAAATCCGGCTCCCCGCCGTCCAGGCCGGCTCCTCGATCATGCCCGGCAAGGTGAACCCTGTCATCCTCGAGTGCGCGATGCAGACGGCAATCAAGGCAAAGGCCAACAACGGAATCGTTTCAGAGTGCGCGAGCCGCGGCAGCCTCCAGATCAACGAATTTCTCCCATTGCTTGCGCATGCGTTGCTCGAGTCACTCAGCATGCTGGGCAAGGTGGGCACAATGCTGGCCGAGCACGTTGACGGCATCGAAGCCGACCCCGCGCGGTGTATGGCTCGCCTCGTTGCCTGCCCAACCTTGGCCACAGCCCTGCTCCCTGAACTCGGGTATGATCGCGTCTCTGAGCTTCTGAAGGCATTCGCCGTCACCGATCAGCCCGATCTTCGTGAATTCCTCGTCGAAGAGCTGGGAGCCGAGACCGTTGACCGGCACCTGAATCCGCAAGCTCTCACGTCCCTGGGATACCGAGACTGATCCATGCAGAAGACGCCCAAATCTCTTAGACTCCAGATCGGCCTGTTCGGTCGTACGAACGTCGGCAAGTCGAGCTTTCTGAATCTGGTCGCCAACCAGGCCGCCGCCATCACGTCACCTGTACCGGGCACAACGACCGACGTGGTGGAGAAGGTGATGGAGTTGCTCCCGCTTGGGCCAATCGTCCTGCTGGACACCGCCGGGCTTGATGACACGGGTGCCCTCGGGTCCGAGCGCATTCGGGCCTCGCGTGCTGTGTTCGACCGGGCCGACGTGGTGGCGATTGTGTGCGAAACACAGCGCTGGGATGGGGTTGAGCATGACATCATCCGTCAAGCTCAGGAACGCAAGAGTCCCGTCATTGCCATCATCAACAAGGCAGATCAGGCGCCTCCGAGTGAAGAGTTCATCGAGGCCGTTCGCGCCACCGGCGTTGACCAGATCCTGACCTGCAGCAGCACTGACCTGGAACGCCGCGAGGACACACTCTCCGAGTTCAAGCGTGCGCTGATCGCCTGTTGCCCGGAAGACTTCATCAGACCTCCTCCCTTGATCGGCGATCTGCTCCGCCCGGGAGGGCTGGTCGCGATGGTTGTCCCCATCGACCTGCAGGCTCCCAAAGGGCGCCTCATCCTGCCGCAAGTCATGAGCATCCGTGATGCCCTGGACAACGATGCGGCGGCCCTGGTCGTCAAGGAGCGCGAATACGCCCACATGCTGGCCAATCTGCGGACGCCACCGGATCTGGCCGTCTGCGATTCCCAGGTTGTGATGAAGATGGTCGCAGACACCCCGCCCGACGTGAAGTGCACCACCTTCTCAATCCTCTTCTCGCGACTCAAGGGAGACTTACAGGAGATGGCCCGAGGAGCGGCCGCCATCGATGGCCTCCGGGCGGGGGACCGCATTCTCATCGCCGAGTCCTGCTCTCACCATGCCGCCGAAGACGACATCGGGCGAGTCAAGATCCCGCGCTGGCTGCGCCAGTACGTGGGCATGGAGCTGCAGGTAGACACCTACGCCGGACGCGATTTCCCGGAGAACGTGGGCGACTACCGGCTCATCATTCACTGCGGCGCCTGTATGACCAATCGCCGCGAGATGCTCTCGCGCATTCAGCTGGCCAGACGAGCCGGCGTTCCTATCACCAACTACGGCATATGCATTTCCCTGGTGCAGGGAGTGTTGAAACGGGCACTCGCCCCATTCCCTGCCGCCTTAGACGCCTTCAACCGAGAACAACAGAAGCAAAGGAAATCCCGAGCATGACCATGGAAGCCCTGGCTCCGCCTCCCCCGGCAAGCACGGAACGCACGCGTTACCTGCCAACCATCGACACCGAGGGGCTAACCTCGTTCATTCCCGACGGCGAAATCTGGCGTCATCTTGAGGAAACCGGCAGTCCTGACCGCAGCCAGGTCCAGGACATCATCGCCAAGTCACTGGCAAAAAGCCGGCTGGATCCCGAAGAAATGGCCGTGTTGATCAACACCCAGGAACCCGAACTTCTGGAGGAGATCTTTGCCGGGGCGCGGGCACTCAAGGAACGCATCTACGGCAACCGGATCGTGCTGTTCGCTCCCCTCTATGTGGGCAACTCGTGTGTCAACGATTGCCAGTACTGCGCATTCCGCTCATCTAATCCCAAAGTTGTCCGGAAAACGCTAGCGGACGGTGAGCTTCATGACGAGATCATCGCCCTGGTCCGCAAGGGCCACAAGCGCCTGATCATGGTCTACGGCGAACACCCCAGCTACACTCCCGAGTTCATCGCCGACACCGTACGTCTCGTTTACGGCGTCAAGGATGGCAACGGCGAAATCCGTCGGGTGAACATCAATGCGGCTCCGCTCGACCACGCCGGATACCGGACGGTCAAGGAGTCGGGGATCGGCACCTACCAGATTTTCCAGGAGAGCTACCATCGCGAGACCTACGAACAGGTGCACCCCCGTGGTCTGAAGAGCAACTACCTCTGGCGGCTTTTCGGGCTCACCCGGGCCATGGAGGCGGGGATCGACGATGTTGGGATCGGGGCACTCCTCGGCCTGGCCGACTGGCGCTTCGAGGTCATGTCTCTGCTCTACCACACCATTCACCTGGAGGACCGCTTCAACGTCGGGCCGCACACGATTTCTTTCCCACGCATCGAGCCTGCCCTCGGCACGGCATTCGCCGACAGGCCGCCCAACCAAGTCTCTGATGCCGACTTCAAGAAGCTGATCGCCATCATCCGGCTGGCCGTTCCCTACACCGGCATGATCCTGACATGCAGAGAACCGGTCGCACTCCGCAACGAAGCCCTCGCCTTTGGCGTTTCCCAGATCGACGCCGGCTCAAGCATCGGCATCGGGTCCTACTCCCAGGACGCGGAAGCGCACAAGAAGAGCCAATTCGTGCTTGGCGATCAACGTTCTCTGGACCAGGCCATCCGCGAGCTCTGCGACGCAGGTTTTCTGCCCTCATTCTGCACCGGGTGCTACCGCGTCGGACGCACTGGCGAACACTTCATGGAGTTCGCCGTTCCGGGCTTCGTCAAGCGCTACTGCACCCCCAATGCGATGCTGACCTTCCTGGAGTACTTGCAGGACTATGCCAGCCCCGAGACGGTTGTCGCCGGTCACCGGCGAATGACAGCCGAGATCAAGGCCATGCCGGACTCCGAAAGCCTCAAAGGGCACCTGCTCGAACGCCTCGATCGCGTCCGTGACGGGGAACGCGATCTGTTCTTTTAGAGGACCCGGCAGAGGAGACATCAACACATGCTGAACAGCATCCTGTCCAAAGCTGAAACCGACGGCGTTCTCGCGGTCTCAGATATGCGCTACCTGCTGGAACTCACGGACGACGCCGACCTGAAGGCCTTGTTCGCCGCAGCCTACGCAGTGAAACGCCAATACGTTGGAACGAAGGCGTTCTTCCGGGGAATCATCGAGTTCAGTAACATCTGTCGAAAAGACTGCTATTACTGCGGAATCCGCAAGAGCAATGGCGACGTCCGGCGCTTTGACATGGAACCGGAAGAGATCATCGATGCCGCGGTGTGGGCACACGGCAATGACTACGGCTCGATTGTTCTGCAATCAGGCGAACGGTGTGATGCAGCCTTTGTTGACCGGATCGAGAGCGTGCTCCTGCGCATCAGGGAACGCACCAACGGGGATCTCGGAATCACTCTGTCCCTGGGAGAACAGGAACGGGAGACATACAGGCGCTGGTTCGCCGCCGGGGCCCACCGGTATCTGCTGCGCATCGAGACGACCAGCCCAATCCTCTACGCCAAACTCCACCCTGAAGACCATCGTCTGGATGCGCGGCTGACCTGCTTGGAGGACCTGCGAAAGGTCGGGTACCAGGTCGGCACGGGTGTCATGATCGGGTTGCCTTCCCAGACCGTTGACGACCTGATCGAGGACATCCTGTTCTTCCTGGCCAACGACATCGATATGATCGGCATGGGGCCCTACATCGTCCACCAGGACACGCCTTTGGCCAGCGAAGTGGAGACGTTCGACGAGCGACACCAGTTGCTCATGGGGCTCAAGATGATCGCCGTCACGCGACTCGTTCTGCGGGACGTCAACATCGCGGCCACCACGGCTCTTCAGGCTCTCGACCACCAGGGCCGTGAGGCCGGACTCCAGGCGGGGGCCAACATCATCATGCCGAACGTCACGGACACCAAGTACCGTGCAGCCTATCAGCTCTACGACAACAAACCATGCACAGACGAGAACTCGTCCATGTGCAAAGGCTGCCTCAATCGACGTATCACACTGATCGGGGAGTCGATCGGCTTCGGCGAATGGGGAGATTCACCACACTACCATCGTCGGATGAACCATGGGGCAACCGCGGCAGGCTGAGCAGAGCACGGAGGCGCGGCAGAAGGCGTTCCCCTGAAGCCGCCCCATGGCGCGACGCTCCTCGGGCGAGTGCCGAGTGACGTGCCGGGCTCCGTCTGCCGAAAATGGTCCCCGAGCGCCGCTATCAGCGCTCCGCTGATCTGCCGAAGAACGCCCGGAAGACCTCCTCGGCGACCGACGATTTGAGGACATGGTTGAACGAACACACGTGCACACGTGGGCAGCCCCCGTCAAGAATGGCCTGAAGCTCAGCAGTCAGGCGCTCGCGAGACTTGACGGGGTATTTCTCCGGCGAGTTGTAGTAGCCGATCAGAGCAGCACCGTCGGGCCGGCGGTGGTACCGCTTCCCCTCGCCCGAAATAGTCCGGGCGTATTCCCTGATTTTGTCCAACGACCAGAAGGGAGCGAAGAACCACGCCGCGGTCTGCCCGCAGACATCGAGGTCCAGACGGTTGCCGTACAGCGGTTCAGGGAGATACACCGGGTAGACGTGAGTGATCACCTTGGCATCCGGCTTGACCGTCCGCGCATGGGCCGAAAGGAGATTGTTGAATGCCACCAACGTCTCCAGCGAGAACCGCGCCAAGCTCTGTTCCTCGGTTAGCTCAACATGTTGCCTCCGATACGTGGCCAACCGGTTCTGCGATTGCGTGCACCGGCAGCACCGATAGTTCTGGTAGCCGATATAGTCAAAAGCGACTCCCTTCACGCCCGGCACACTCAGCATCTCGCCGATCTGTTTCTTGAACGCTTCCAGCACGCGCGGATCGTGGAAACACAAGAGCGGAGTCAGCAACACCTCCGTTATCCCCACCGGTTCGCCGCCGAACTGGTACTGCGACTTCCCGACGCTCTGGTCTGCCTTGATGCGCTCAAGCGCCGCATTCTCCTCCGAGTTCATGACCTGGACCGGTGGGGGGTGCTCGGGGAACGCCTTCTTCCAGGCGGGGAGATCGCCAAGGTACAGCCAGGCATAGATGTCGATTTCGTGCTGCTTCCCGAGTTCGATGAAGCGGGCAAAATTGCCCGCATTCTCGTGGTGCACCACCAACTCCCTGAAGCCAACCGCCGCCGCCTTCGGCACAACATCATCCGCCTTCCCGCCACCCCAGCCGGTGAGAATGCGCCGGCCACCGGGAGTCCCCGCACGGGGGGAAGGCGTAGGTGTCTGAGCGTATCCCATCAGAACGGAACAGGATGCCGCAACAGTGAGCACGAAGGAAACCCTGGATCGCCCCATACAACTCACCTTTCCTGCGGCGCCGCGTCCAGAAACCGGGTGCCTACACACCGTTCTCAAAACGGGCAATCATCTCGTCCTGGACGGCTGAGGACAAGGACACAAAACGGGCACTGTACCCACCGATTCGGACAGTCAGGCCACCATGCTTCTCCGGATGCTCACGCGCGGCCCTCAACAGGGCGGGAGAAAGCCCGTTCACCTGAATCTGGAGGCCACCGCGGGAGAAGTAGGTATCGACGAGCGAACGGAACTTTCGCCTGCCCTCAGGTGTCCCCACGATCGCGGGATCAAGCGAAAGGTCGAGGGCCTGTCCCCCAAAGAAACGGGACTGATCAATCGACGACGCGGACAACGTCAATCCGGTGTGGCTGTTGCATAGATTCTCAGGCCGCGCCCCGATGTTCTTTGCCAACGGGTCGCCCTGTCGGCGTCCATCTGCGGAAGCCGCGGCAATCGATCCGGCGTGGACGTGTGCATTGAGCGTGTGGAACGAGGGGGCGAACGTGAGGCCGGTGTCACTGTAGGAGGCGACCATCTCAGCGAACAGAGCAGAGAGGTCACAGGCAACGGTGTCCACTTCAGTGTTTCCGTTGCCGTACTTCGGCAGCGCCCGGATTGCCTGAAGCAAGTCCTCGGCCCCGTCGAAGTCGGCCTTCAGGGCATCCACGACCTCCGCCAGCGTCCAGCGCTGCTGCTTGAACACCAGTTCCCGAATCGCGTACAGAGCATCCGCCGCATTGACTAGACCAAACGCCTCGATGATCGCAATGTGGTACTGAGCTCCGCCATCGGCTCGGTCACGAGCTCGGCCAATGCAATCCCCGATCAGCCCTGACAGGAAAGGGTTGGGTCGCTGGGATCCCGCCCATGCCGTCGCCGCCTTGCAGTGCAGTGCCGCAAATGAGACGACCTCCACCAGGCAGGCCCGGAACGCACCGTAAAAGTGGTCGAAACTGCAGTAAGAGGCCGGCACGTCGACCTCCAGTTCGATCGGCAGGGCGTGGATGAGTGGAACCCCGCCGTTCATGGCCAATTCCAGCGACAACAATACCGGCACAACGCCGCCCCACATGTTGCTGATCTCCCGCCCCGGAACCACCAACCCCATGCAGCTGTTCACTGCCCAGTCATGGCACTCACCATCAGCTATCGCACGTTCACGCATGGCCGCCCGGCATGCCTGCTCTCCGTAGAACGTCGGTTGGCCTATCGAGAGCAGGCGAGGATCCAGAAATGCGGAAAAGCGTTCCTCAGACACGTCGTCATGAACTCGGATAGCCAGAATCGGCGACGCCAGGCCAAGCTCGGTGACAACGGAGACGATCAGTTCCGAAAGCGCGTTGTGTTGGTCACGCCCTTTGGCATCCAGTCCCCCGATATTCACCGCACAGGCCGCATCGCCAAACGTGTTCAGTTGCCGGAAAAACGCGCACATCTGCGACCTCAAATCCGCGGCCGAAACACCGTCCGAGAGATCTCTTGTGTAGAACGGGAAAAGGTACTGATCCAGTCGCCCGAGACTCAGCGACGAAGAGCTGTCTTCGGAGAGTCCGACCAGGACATGGATGAGCCAGATCGACTGGAGAGCTTCACGGAACGTTGTGGCGGGAGCCCGGGGAACGAGGGAACAGGCCTCTGCGACCTCACGGAGTCCACGGCAAGCGTCCTCATCACCTGCCTCCTGAGACAGCTCACGGGCCAATTCCGCAAACCGCTCCCCCCAGCGACAGCCTGCCTCCAACGCGATCCCCATCGCTGTCAACGTGTCCCGCTCGGAACCGGAGACGTGGTTCTGACGTTCCTGGACCGAGCAGATAATCCCCGCCAATCCTTCGCCGAGAACACGCGCGTAATCAACACAGGTGTGAGCAGGCGAATAGCCTCCAAAACAATGGAACAATGTCCGCATGATCTGCTCAGGAGTAGCCGGACCGGAGGAGGAATCCGCGGAGGACTGAAGAGGGAGTTCCGGCAAGGCGGCCAGATCGATGCTCCCGGCAAAACGGGCATGTGGGTCAAGCACAATCGGCAGGGCCTCTACCACGTGGGCGAACTGCCGGGCACACCGCAGCGCAGGACACTCTCGCTCACGGACGCTCAGCGATTCGTCCGCCAGGCGCCGCAGTTCCCGAATAGTCGCCCAGAGCTGTTGGGACATCTGTGTTGCCTTTCCTAGTGGCGGCGGGCGCGAATAGCGGGCCCACCCCTTGCTGATGCCTGGATGTGGAAGCGTTTCGGGGACCTTGGTGCGTACAGACGTACGTACCGAGGTGGCCCGAATGCTCCCGCGCCAGGGATCGGCAAGCCGCAGGCCGGGCGCTGTTTCTTGGCTCGGCGTTCATCATCCAGCGAATGAGGCTTTCTGTTTCCTGGCAACCCTTACGGGCGGACCATTCTTCGCGATTCTCCGCCCGGGCCGCCAACGACGATGCTCGGCATCGCCTTTTGCCCTCCCGGACGAAGCCTCATCGAAGACTGGCCCGGGGGTGGGCTCGCTATTCGCGCCCGATGCCACT
>JABHEG010000163.1 GCA_018676675.1 Lentisphaerota bacterium | reverse complement strand
TCTCGCCGGGCATGAGTAGATGTTGTGGTCGCCCACATATGGCTCAATGGCCCAGAACCAGATCTTCTCCCCGTATATGGAGTTATTCCGATGGTTGGTGTAGTTCCAGTAGGGGATGTTGCCGTCATAGTCGAGACGGTACTGGGTGTGGGCCAGACTCCAGGCTTTGTGGTCTGGAGCTTTGGCTCCCGACTTGCCTGCGGGAACTGCAAACCGCAAGATCTGACCCCACGCCGCCGAAAGCAACGGGCGGATGCGCAGAATGCCGGTGCAGGTTTACATACCGAGTCCCCCTCACACCACCAAGCAAACGACCACCCACCATTAACCAAGAACCTACTACCCCGAGCCGATCAGGTCAACCATAAAAAGCCCGTCCCGTAATCACGTACGTTGGGCCAGCAAAGAATCAGGGAAACACGCCGCCTCTGACCGTACCGTCAGGGTTGAGTATCCCGTGAGGATTGTGTTTCGTGTCGCTGGTGTCTCTGGCACTCTCAGTTCCCTGCGCGTGTTCCCGCCTTTCCTCCTGCATGCGGGCAAAGTACTCTCTCGCCATCTCCATTCTGTTGCAGCCCTGGAAACGCAAGAAGGGCCTTCCATCGGAATAGGGCATTCCGCCCACGATCATTGTGGGGTCGGGGGGGCTTTTGCTCACCGCAGGGATGCTCTCCTTGTGAAAAAGGAAGAGAACAGCGTTCCCGGAGGACAGCCACTCAATCGGACGAGAGAACCCCCCCGTCGCGGAGACGTAGGTGACTCGGATGCGTCCGAATGAGACTCCCTTGGCTAGGTCGGTCTGCTCCGCAATCTCAGTATCGACGCCGCGTTGTCTCGTCACGTACCGGTCGTAGTTCACCACCTCTCGAAATAGGGACAACGGAGACATTGGTTGTCTCAGTTGGTTGTGAACCAGTACAGTGAGAACTCGAGTATCCAGTACCTCGAAGCGGTATCTGTCAGTGGAGAACACTCCCCCAATGCCGTCGTCGCTGCCCTTCACTTTGGCGATCGGCACGAGCCAGCGACTCGACCTGCTTGGCAAGAATTCTCTTCGGAGCGCCTTCTCGAGCCAGTGCCAAGTGTAGCTGACCTCACGAGCAAGCGCCTCTGGCGAGACATCGTCCCGCGGGATCAGGCGCTCGTTGCCTGAGTATGGACAATGCTTAAGCGCAAGAGTGCCTGGGATTGCCTCAGGAATCGATACGCTGGACAGATCAATGACCATCCTCGTACTCGCCACACCTTGGGGTTGAGAGAAGGCGAGAACAGGAAAAAATAGAGATGCTATCAGTGAGGCGCGCATGCTAGCGGTCTCCCTTATGCCACTTAGGCGCTGTTGGGCTATCATGGTACCGGAACAGTGTCTCCGTCGCCGCATGGCACGTCGGGTCTTGCGAATAGCCACCTTTGGAGGTCGGGGTGTCTATCAGCCAACTGAAGAAGAATGTGATGTGCAGCGTCTTGGGCCGTCTTGTTTCCCACAACCCCTCCAGTTTCCCCGACGTCTCCACCCGCAAATGCAGAATAGAGCTTATGGTCAACAAGGCAGCAACCCTCGCCATAGTTGAAGCCACGGAAATGATTACCGGGGGCCGCAGTGAAGAACAGGAAGAGCTCCTCGTCAACTCCACAGTGAGGCCTCGTGAGGGGGGTCTTTGGATCGGTGACGGTATAGACTCGGGCGGGCGTCGTCTTACTGGCCAGGACATGCTGGTATTCGCCTTCGATTCCCAAAAGCCGAACGGCCTGGTCCATCAGCATCGCACCCTCTGCACACTGGCCCTTCCCTGTGATGTCGAGCAACGCCCAAAGCGTCTGTCCGGTAATGGGTTCTGTCCGGCCAGAATTGTCGATTCCCGCATTGTCGATCCACGTCTGCACTCTCTTGGCGATAGTCCCGACATCGTCTGTTTTCGTGGCCCAAAAGAGCGTCTGATAGACACGTTGGCAGGTGAGCCAGTTGTCGTGGCCCGCTGAGCTGGTCTGCTTCGGGGTGTCGAGAACCACGAAGAACTGGTTGTCCGAGTTCCCAATCAACTTGTAGGTCGCGCCACTGTCAAGGGAGTAACTCCACTCCAGCTCGTACGCGGAGTAGTCGAGCGTAGTACCCACGTGGCAACCGGCTCCTGCCCACACGAGGCTCGGAATCGGCAGCGTGGATCCGGTGAGGCTGATGTCGGCAGTGCAGAGCGTCCTGCCATCCGATACGCGTTTGACGCGTAGCTTGGCATCCAACGGGCTCGAGGCGGGAATGTTGGGGGACACCGCCAACACCGCAGTCATTTCCGGATATGAGAAGACCGTGTAGCACACCGGATCCCTGATCTCTGGGTTACCATCAAGGTCGGCGTCCTCCCACTCGGGACCGCCAACCATGACGTTCCCATTGTTCCCGTACTTGTCATTCTTCCAAGTATCGGTCTCTTGCTTCCACAAGGTGTGCTTGCCACTGGCGAAAGCCACGCTCTTCAGTTGCACCTTGAGTGGGTGCAACACCACCTTGTCAGCTTCCAGGTCCGTCGTGCCGTTCTCATAGTGAAGCGTAACCTCGACGTTCCCAGTATACCAACCGGGATCTTCTTTGGTCACGCTGAGGAGCAAGTCAGCAGTGGCAGAAGGCGTAACGAGTAGGCTGCCGCTGTCGTCGCCGTCAATGTGGGCGGTGTGGGCGGGGTCAGGCCTTGCGGTTTGCATTTCTGGCCCCAATTTCCCCGCGGGAACTGCAGACCGCAAGGTCTGAGCCCGATTGCACTGACCCCGATTTCCCCTCAACGAAGACCGCTTACGTTGTGCGCGGCTCGGATGGGCAGGGAAGGCCGTTTACGTTGTGCGCGGCTGATGTCCGTCAGAGCCCTGATGCGCCGTCGCCCTCGAGGGCTTTGGCGGGACAAGCCAACGGGAGGGGATTTCTTCTTACCGTTCGGAGTAGACCGCTTAGGTTGTGCGCGGCTCGGTCCGGGTAAGGAAGCCCGCTTAGGTTGTGCGTGGCGTGGCTGGGGCAGGGGACGGCCGGCTACGGCCGCATGGCCTCGCTGCGCCAATAGCGGATTCTGCCGCCGTCGGTCTGGCGCTTGAGCTGCGTATACGGCAGGAACTCGCCGTGTCCATCGAAGAACGCGATGTTCGCCCCGGGCGAGTGGACGGTTGATGCGGTCGCACCCGCAGGAACGAAGGTACCGCAGCACGCTGTCAAGCAGCTGGTGTTGTTCACTGCGATATAACGGACCAGGTAGCCGTTCCGAACCCAGCCGCCCAAAACATGTCGAGCATCACCGAGAACAAGGGTATCCGTAGGAGATTTCACCTGAATCATGTTGAAGCCGGCGTTCTGCTGCTCT
>JABHEG010000194.1 GCA_018676675.1 Lentisphaerota bacterium | reverse complement strand
TCTCGCCGGGCATGAGTAGATGTTGTGGTCGCCCACATATGGCTCAATGGCCCAGAACCAGATCTTCTCCCCGTATATGGAGTTATTCCGATGGTTGGTGTAGTTCCAGTAGGGGATGTTGCCGTCATAGTCGAGACGGTATTGGGTGTGGCCCAAACCGAGCTGTTTGAGGTTGCTCCCGCAGCTGGCCGTAAGTGCTCTTCCTCGCGCCTGCTGCAGAGCGGGCAGAAGCATGGCTGCCAAGATGGCAATGATCGCGATTACCACCAGCAACTCGATTAGCGTGAACCCTTCATCCTTCCTTCGCACTGCCATGCCCTGCACTCCTTTGGTTCGGGACGTTGCCCCAGTATAATCGGCTTGACACCGAGCGTGTTACGACCGGTTCATTGTACATCAGGAATGCCTTGGGAGCAAGAGGCTTCCTTCTGGGGGGCGGAGAAGTGTGCCCATGGAGGGCAGAAACAGGAGGCGGGTGGCGCAGCCGTCGCGCGTCCCGGGAGTTTCTGTTCAGTTCCGGGGTGTTGGGTGTTCGACCGGTCGGCCAGGTGGAGTAGTGTAGAGCGCATGACCGTCTGAGATCGCGGTCGAGAGCGGTGGCAAAGGAGGAGCAGATGTTACTTGCGCGTCCGAACCCGGGCCGAGGCAGGACGGTGGGGCCTTGGTGCCTCTCCCTGCTGTGTGCCGGTATGATGGTTGCCGGTGCTTCTGCCGGGCAGGAGAGGCTCGACCTTGTCAGGGACGGTTACGCACATGCCGTGATTGCTGTCCCGCCTGACGCGGGCAAGGTTGCGGACTTCGCGGCAAGGGAGTTGAAGCAGTTCCTCGACCTCGCCACCAGGTCAGATATAGCCATCTCGCAAGCAGTCCCGGCCGAAGGTCCGGTCATCCTCGTCGGTGATACGGCGGAATCGCGGGAGCGTGGACTGGATGTGAGTGAACTTGGGCGTGATGGCTTACGGCTGCTCCGGTCGGGCCGTTTCGTCATGGTCGCCGGGCGCGACGACAAGCAGTACAACATCGAGAACTACGCCGATCATGTCGATGAGGCCCCGCACCGTGGGCGCGGTTGGCGTTCCCGCGAGATCAAACCCGAACACGGTACGCTCTTCGCCGCGTACGAGTTCCTCGAACGGGTCGTCGGGGTTCGCTGGTACTACCCAGGCGAGCTCGGCACCAGTGTCTCACAGAAGCGGGACCTGACCGTCGGCGCGCTTGATGTGACCGACGAACCACGCATGGTCGTCCGCTGCATGCCGGGCTTCGGGGACTGGAGTATCCCGGGGCACACAACCTGGCGGATGACCGACTATACCGAGCTGGGGGTCACCCGGCCGGAATCGACCCGGTGGGCATTGCGCTGCCGCCTCTCCAGCTTGCACCGCCCCGTCAACCATCTGCCTCTGACCCTCAGATTCTACTACCGCTACCGGAAGACGAACGCGGAGTTCTTCGCACTCAAAGAGGATGGCACGCGCGACATTTATTGGGGGAAGGACACCAAGAATGGCTCGCTCTGCTACAGCCACCCGGACGTCATCCGGAAGATCGGTGACGACGCCGTCGCCTATTTCTCCGGCAGGAAGGCGACGGAGTTGGAAAGTGCCCCGTGGAACGCCCGATGGGATGCTGATCGCATGCAGGATATCTACTTCTCGTTGCTTCCGGGCGACAACTACAAGGGCTGCCATTGCGAGAGGTGTCAGGCGCTCGTTGACCCGGAGTCGCCATACGGAGAGTATTCGGCCATCGTCTGGAGCTATGCTCGCCAGGTTGCTGCGAGAGTCTACGCGGCGTTCCCTGAAAGGCGCTTCACCATGCTGGCCTATTCCCATTTTCGCCAAGTCCCAAAGGACATGGAGAGGCTACCCCCGAACGTGCTCATCGGGGCGACGGCCGTGCACTTGGGGAACAGCCGTGACAACAGTGTCATGGAGACCGTATTTGCCGATATTCGGAGGTGGAGCACCTACAGCCAGAGCCCGATCTTTCTCTGGAGCTACCACATCGATCGCCCCCAATACGACGGCATCCCGCAGCCCCGACTTTGGTCCGCGGGGCGCTTCTACAACGAACTGGATGGTCTCAATGTGGACGGTATCTTCCTCGAAACGTTGGTCAGCCAAGGCTTCCAGGCGCATCTCGACGTCTATCTGAACTTGCGCATGATGTGGGATCCGACGCTTGACGCCGAAGCGTTGATCCGGGAGTATGCCCGGCGCATGTACGGGGCCGCAGCCGATGACGTCGTCGAGTTCTTGAGGGTGAGCGAAGACAAGTGGGTCAACGGCATCATTCGCTGCGACAAGGGTCGCTACCGGGGCGCTGCTTACCAGGATATTGTCGACATTCCAGCCGAACGCTGGGGCAAGGAGCGAGGGCTGACCGGGCTCTGGGAGGAGGTCTACACCCGGGACGTTATCCGTCAGCTGGGCGAACTGATGAGCGCCGCGGAGGGCAAGCTGAGGGACGCAGACGAGGTCACCCGGAAACGCTTCCAGCTTTTCAGAAAGCGCTTCTACGGCAAGCTGCTCGCGCGCTGGCGGAAGGACGCCCCGGCACACCTGCAGTAGGAAGGCTTCGGGACGATTGGGCGGCAATTCAGTGAACTGGCGCCGTCACTGCACGATGTACACGGGGTCGCGGTTGACCATGAGCCCGTTCGGTGCTGGTTCGACCGGGCGTCCCCAGACCGAGAATGCGGAGGCCCCCTTCGGCAGAGGCACTGACTGGTCGCCCTGGTTGCTCCACACGACTGTCATTCGGTCCTCAGGTCTGCGGAAGTGCACGCGGACGAGCCCCGCGTCGCCCTTTTCCTCGAGCCTGTCGAAATCGGCTGTCTGCAGGAAGTGGAAGGCGACCGCAAGGGTGAGGCCGGCAGGCGTGACCGTGTTGTTGAGCTCGAAGTAGTGTCCGCATCCTCGGGCACAGCAGTCCGGCTGCACCTTCGCATGGAACAGGAACCACTTCCGGATGCCTGCCGCGCGTCTTGCCACCAACATTTTCGCGAACAGGATCGCGCCGCTGTAGGCCTCCTGACCAGGCAGTGTGCGGAACTTGCGGGATGCGCTGTCGATCGGTATGCCGCTCTCCGTGTCCCAAATCTCGACCTCCTTGCCCGTGTAGCTGCGGACGAGTTCCCGAACACTCTCCACGCAGCGCATATAAGACGCAGGGCTCTGGCCGCAAGGCGCTGCTCCCGTGCCGTAGGAGTGGATTGAGATTGTGTCCACCAGCGAGAACACGCCTGCTTCGCCGAGGGAATTGAGGAAGTCCTTGTGGTGCGTGTTCGTTCCGCCAACACCGATGATCTTGGCCATCGGATCGGCGCGACGAATCTCTTCGGCTGCTGCTTTGGCAATCATGGCGTATTGCTGGCCAGGCGTGCCGGCCGGTAGCTTCTTTCGAGCGCTGTGTTGAGGTTCGTTGGTGATCTCCCAGGCACGAATGTCGTTGCGGAACTGTGTGACCGTTCGGTGGACGTATGCACGCCAAGCAGGAATGTCCTCCTGCCTCAATGTCATCGCATGGAAGTGCCTGGTGCGCCCCCGGCGATCCTTCCCCTCGATTCCCTGCACCCATCCCGGACAGCGATCGATCAGCCCCAGCATCTGCGTGCCCGAGCTCCGACGCATAGTGACTTGCCTCGGCTCCTCGGTCCTCCACTCACCTTTGGTCGGCTCAAGCGAAACCCACTTGGTGGGGGTGCCCATGATGTCGTGGAACCGATCCCAGCGTACGCCCAGCCGGTGAGCCGCGCGCAGGGCCGCGTCGTCATTGGACATGTGCGATCCGAGAGAGAACACGGCGTCGTGGATCTCCGGCGTGAGCGGGGTCTTGACCACGAATGTCTCGCCCTCAGCGCAGTCAGCGGCGGGAAGCCCCGTGCGTGTCTCCACGCGCCAGTAGCCTGTGGGCAGGTCCCTGATGACACATGTTCCAGTTTGCGTGCCATCCAAGGCCACTGGCTCGCAACGTGCTTCCGTATTCGTTTCGTCGAACAGCGCGATCTGAACGCCGTCAGGGAGGGGGCGCCCCTCTGGGTTCCAGATACGCACATCCAGCTGCACGTCCTCCCCAGGCAAGTACACGCCTTTCGGAGCTCGACTTCGGACACTCAGTTCTATGGCGGACCGTGGTGTGTATGCCGGATCGGTCTCGGCTGGACAGAGCACGACATCATCCACGAGCAACGGCCCGGTGGATTCCCGGGGAATATTCCAGATCCGCAGATAGAAGAACGGTTCCGAAGCTCGCAAGGCGTCCGGCACAGTGAAATCGAAGCCGATCTTCTTCCATTCTCCCGCTCCCACCGGGATGCTCTTGAGTATCGACACGCCGCCTGTGGGCCACACGTAGCGGCAAGGCCCAAGTCGCACGTGGCCCTTGCCGGTCTCGAAACGGCACCAGGCACTCACCCGATATGGTCTGCCCCGGGCGAGTTTGTACCACGTGGATGTGAGTCCTTGGCGTCCGGTCAGACGGAGGGCACCGCCGCCCGAGTGCCCTTGACCAGCTACGACCTCGGCGGCTGCGTGGTGATACCAACCCTCGAAACCCAGCTCAAAACCGCTGTTGTGAAGCACGTTCCCCGGTGCCGGTTCGGGATCGGGAGGCGGCGTGTAGTCTGGTGGCAGTTCCGTGGCCTCTACCGAGTCAATCCACAGTGTCGTCGTGGCTTTGACCATGAGCATCAGGCACGCGGTGTTGTCTTCCGTGCCCTTGTAGACGGCTGGGACATGACCCAGGAGGTCATAGTCACGCCACGCTTCCCCGGCCTGCACGGTCGTTGTCCAATACCGACGGTATGGGGCTGGCTTCCGGCGCACCATCACGTCTACCGACTGCTGGCCAAGGCAGCGCAGTCTAAGCCGGATGCGGTAGGTCCGTCCCTTGACAGCCGTGACGTTGCCCAGGATCGTCTGGAGAAAGCCGGGGACCTCGATCTGCATCACCTTGCCTCCGGATGCCTGGGGCTCATCGACGATCGTGTATTCCGGCTTCACACCCGCGTATCCTGTGTCGTCGTGGATGTTGGATTTGGTCGGGTCCCACTTCCTCGACACGGTCAGCGGTTTGCTGTAATCCTCGGCAAAGATGAGGGCCGGGGTTGGTTCCTGGGCATGCACCGGGAGCAATGGCGATACCGCGAGCGCAACCCACGCGAACCGCAGGAAGGCGGACACACGCCAGTTCGGATGTGTGTTCGTCATTTGTCTCCTCCATCAATGGGGGGCTGCCGCTGACAGATCTCTGCAATGACCAGGCCGCCGTCCGGCACCGTGACCTCAAGGGACCTGGTGTCCTCGATCGTGCGCGGCGCGGATACACCGACAAGAGCTCCGTTCTTGTCGTACTGGTAGAGCTTCAGCCGGCAGTCCCTTCCGGGCCATGCGTACTGCCCGGTCACTGTCGTGATGAGACGCTCTTCGCCGACCACGGTGCCGGGGGCGATGCGGCAAATCGTGATCGGGTAGAGCTTGCAGACGAAGTTATTGGGGTCATCCAGCACGAGATTCACGGATGACGGTGAGTAGATGCAGCCGTTAGACAGACAGCTCTTCACCGCGTCGAACACGCCGCGAACCGTGGTCTTGTCGCCGAAATTGCCCAGAATTAACGGTACCGTTGCGAGATGAGCCCCCGCCCATCTGCCGTAGCCATTCCCACCTTCCACAAACCGCGCTATCGGTAGGGAGCTGACACTCCGCAGCGTGCCCGTACCATTGCCCAGGAAGAGCTTCCCGCGGGAAGCGACTTCACGCACGATCTCGAGCTGTGCGACCTCGGCCTCCGCCGCATTGTCGGACTTGAACCGCACCACATTCCCTTGCTCGTCAAGATCCGCCGAATACCCGTCCCAACGGCCGTAATCATAGCGGCTGTAGTCGCGCCTGGTCCCGGCCCAGCTGAATTCGTCAAAGTAGACGCCGTCGCAGCCGCAGTCATCGAGACTGCGTCGGACGTCTCGCAGCAGAGCCGAGAGGTATGCCGAACCGGCGCGCGGCACATAATAGAGAACACCCCAGCCCTTCTGCACACAGTCGCCCAGGTGCGCTCGGCTGTAATGGGAGCTTTCGAACGGCTGGCCATCAAGCGCCGTGATCGCGTCTGCGGCATAGGGCCAACGCTCGGCCAGTGGCTTGTAGGCGACCTCCATTGCCGGATGCATGAGCTGAATGACCTGAACGTTGGGGCAAACACGATGGATCATGTCGACGCGCCGTTTGTACTCCGTCCAGTGCAATTCCCGGTGAGCAAAGCTGACGAAAGCACCTACATCCAGGTCCGGCGTACCGCCTGGCGTGGGGGGCTCACCGTTGGCGAGCTTCGGATACCGTCCGCGTCGCACCTCGCTCACGTCGTAGCTCAGCCTCACCCACGGTCCGAGTGCCAAGACAATCGGCCCGAGATGCCCGAGCGATTGCCGCAATTGCTCTTCGCGATCCGGGATCTCCGGCGCGCGTGCATAGCTCCAGAAAACGGGCCGCGGTACGCAGGTGCCGTTGACGCCCCACCGCTGACGCACCGCGTTGATGAACGACCAGTAGCCACCGCCATCCCTGACCGTCGATACGGTCAGCGCGAAGTCGATCGACGCCCCGGGCGGCAAGGCAAGACAGTCGGAGAAGAGCTCTCCCACTCCTCCGTCGGCGCGCAACCCCATGAGAAGGCGCAGCCAGTCACTCTCCGCGGTAATCCCGAAGCCGTGTCCACTCGCCCGTCCGGATTGGAGAAAAACAGTCGGATTCTGCGGGCTGCCCGCGACGGCGCCGACATCGGCGTCGCCTCCGAGTCGGAACCGTGCCGTCTCCGAGCGAAGGAACACGCGATGCCGAAATGGCAGTCCGGCGACAGCCGTACCGGTATTCGTCCAACACTCTCGCCAATGCAACAGACCATCGCGCAATTCGAGCTTGCGGACGAGTCGGAAACCCGACCAAACAGCTTCAATCCTGAGCCCCTCCGCCCCCGCACTCTCGACAGACACGGTCACCTTTGCGGCTGCATCCGGCTCATCCGCGACGATGAGTTCCGATACGGCCTTCGGCTGCACGCCGATACCCGTTTCCACAAGCAGTTCCGCGGCACCCGAGGCAAGGGCGAATCCGCCTCTCCGTCCTGCACTCAGTCGCAGCGGGCCCTGCGTCACCGACGTCTCGACCTGGCCGCGCTCCGGCACCCGGTTGGGCGGCTTCGGCAGCAGCGCTTTGTCCACCCACCCGATCTCAATGTCTTGGACGATGAGGTCCATGTTCTTGCCAAGATGCGAACGCTTGCGGATGTTGCGGATGGTCAGTGTGTTCCCGTCGACACCCCGGGCCACGTCTGAGATGTCGAAGGCAAACGTCGCGCCGCACCCGTCCGTGGTCATTCGATCACCGGCATCGATGTCTGGGGCGAAAAGGACCATGAGTGTGTCACCGGCGAAGATTTGGAACGCGCCTTTGTGCCCCTCGACGAACGTGAACATCGGCGCCCGACCGATGAGCCGTTCTCCACCCCCCGCGGTGTAGCGGCCAAGCCCTGTGCCGTTGATGGCGATGGCTGCATTGAAATTGCAGCCGGCGGGCTGTTCGGTGCGCGACACGGCTCGGAGACGCAGGGCCAGTGTGTGCCCTGGCTTTGCCGGCAACGACGGCAGCTGAAGCTCAGACGCGCTGTTGAACGCAATCGTCTGGGCCGGAAGTGAGATTACGTCAGTGAGATTGAGCGGGGCGCTCTGGACAGCTTGTCCCCGGGCCACCCCAGCCAAGACGAGGGCGGACATCGCAAGAAGGCTGATGGGGTGAGCGTTTGGCATGAGACTGCTCCTTTAACTCAATCCTGCCTAATCTATTCACGAACCGCGGGACGACCGCCTGTCCTGGAGGCACAAGTGGCTTGTAGTTCCGCCTTTAGGCGGTCTGGGAAGCGGTCCTGGACCGGCTGAAGCCGGAACTACGAACCTGACCGTCCGTACTCACGAGCCAACCTGACGAACAATCCAGGCTAATCAGCAGTAAGTCGGAGACCTCTGACCTCGCCTTTGCTGGATGCGATCAGGACCATCATCCCGGCCGGCGTCTCGATCGAGTCGATGCCAGTCGGTGAGCCGGTGACGCTTGCTTCACGGACGGTCTTCCCTGCGCCGTCCAAAGCCAGCACAGTGCCGTCGTGACAGCCCACCACGACCCAGGGCTCGGTAGCCCCCGCGGGACGGTAACACCCGAGCACCAACGGGGAGGAGGCCAGCCGTCGCGACCATAGTCTCTCGCAGGTGTGATCCAGGGCAACGACCAGCCCGGCAGAGGTCCCCACAACGATCTCTTTCTTGCCATCGCCATCGAGATCGGCTACGTCCAAATCCCGCATGTTCTTGTTCGGGATGGTTGCGCCGGGACCGAACTGGGCATTGTGCAAGGGCCTACCTGCTTCGTCCCAGACCGTCACCCGGTTCCAGCGTCCGTTGATCTCCGAAACCACCTCTTGGGTTCCGTCTCCGTCCAGGTCCTGGTAGAAGATGTGGCCGCGACTCATACAGGCCCAACCGCTCACGGAGGTGTGGCCTGAGGGCACGCCGTGGAAGCTGCGTCCCAGCTTCATGGTCTTGTTGTTCAGCACCGCCAGAGCATGGGAGTCAGTGGGCTGCCTGGCAATGAGCAGATTGGTGCTGGCGTCCGGGCCGTTGGTCAGCGCAAACTTCCATCCAGGTCCCCAGAACACGGGTTTCCGCTTGACGATCAGGCCGTTCTCATCAATGATCTCAAGGGTGCAGGCGCTGCCCACAAAGCACTGTGACGTGCCGTCGAGGAAGATGCCCGTGCTCAATCCGTGGATACCACCGTGTCCGCGTGCGGACTTGAACCAGTAGGTCTTGGCGGCGGCGTAGACCGCAGGATCCATCTCCGAGACAAATTCCCACTTACGCTCTCCGTCTTCGCCAAAGGCGATGACTTTCTCGTCAACGCACCCGGTTAGGAGCAATTTGTGCTCCGGCCACCAGTGTGCCATGCGGATGTCCGCATCCGCTTGCAACGTGCGGACGCTTTTGCCCTCGGCGGTGAGAAGGTGAGCCGTCTTCCCGGCTACCGCGCAGATGAGAGACCCTTTGCCCAACGGGATCGTTGACAGGTGCACGATCTTGCTGGGGGTGACCTTTACCGTCATCGCAACAGGCAGCTCGGGCACCACCGGGCCAGCTTGCGTGCTGCTTGCAGCCGCTGTCGCCTGCAGGCGCTGTTCCTTCGAATGGGCCAACAAGCTCCGCAAGTGGCCGGTGGTTCTGCTGAGGATCTGCGGGTGCGGTTTGGCTCCCTCCATGGTGTGCCGTCCTGCCCGGAGACGGAGAACCGTTTGCCCATCGGGGCCTGGTTCGTGCTTCACGCCGGCTCCGTCCACGGTCAGTGGCCCCTGGCCGATGGCAAGGCGGATCTGAGTGTCTTCAGGGGCGACCACGCGCAGCCTTCCGGACGAGAAATCCCAGTCCACATTGACGGGCGGATCTGCGGAGAGCAGTGCTGCTCCGTCCAGTGCGGCGGCGGCGAGACGCCGGCCGTGCAGGTGGTCTGTGGCGACCAGAGCCAGGTCGGCTTTGACCCCATCGTGTTCGCCGACGACCGCGAGGGCCGGCAGCGGCAGGCCGAGGACGGCGGCATTCTCGGCAATCCTGGTGCAGGCCGGGACCTGCTGCGAGTCATCCGGCCGCCGTCGCAGGAGGTGGAAGAACATGCCGTGCTGGTCTTTGTTGACCGCCCCGTTCCAGAACATCCTGATCACCCCGCGACCGCGGACGTCGAGGGGGTCAGCCGTGCGAAGCTCGTAGGGCGATTGCTTGTCGCCTTGGATGATGATCGCGTCGCTCTTGCTGTCCCAGGTCCCGCCTGCCGTTTCCCAGCTGAACTCCACCTGCATGTTGTCGCTATCGGTTCGGAACGTCAGGTCATCGACAATCAGGGCATAGCGGCCCAGGCGCTGAATCAGGGCGCGACGCCAGCTGCTGAAAGCGGCTTTCGGGACTTCTGCCACAGCCACGACGGTTTGGCCAATCACATCGCGACAGAGCAGGCCTGCGTCCATGGCGACTTTGGGCTCTACCATGCCGTCAGCTTTGGTCAGCACTTGGTTCCGGTACCCCTTGAGGAGCGTGGCCCCGTCCAGGCGCAGTTCGAGGATGCTGAAGGTGTGGTACGGGTTCCTGGAAGCCCCGTTGTAGCCGTCGAGGAGGATGAAGTCGCCACTTGCGTCAGGTGCACTCCTGAAGCTGCCGAACAGGAACGATCGGTTGAGCGGAATGCCGCTGCCCCGCGTGCGCCATAGCGGCTTGGGGAGAGGGTTGACACTCCACTTGCCAACGAGGTCTTCGGGTGGGGTCGGTTTGAGCCTTTCGCTCGGCCAGAAGGACTGCCCTAAACGGAAGATATCAGTATCCAGCTGCGTTCGCTGCCGGTAGTGGATCCAGCGGCCGTCACCCGTGACGTGAGCAGCCTTGTGCAGGAAACCAAGCGAGGCGCCGTGCAGATTCCGGTCTTTCGGCTTGCCGGACAGAAGCATTTCTTGCCCTCGAAGGAGGGTCTGCAGTGCACCGCTGTCGACCGGCTTGCGATCGCCCGTCAGCACCGTGTGCGTGAGTATCGGCGCGATTCCCGTGTTGTACCAGAAGAGATTGTCACTCTCGCCATAGATCCAGGCGTGTTCGCTGAGAGACGCAAAATGCAGCTTTGCCCCCCGGACGCACTGGTCCCATATCGGGTCGGGGTAGTACGTCTGGAAGTAGCGCCCCAGGCAGTACAGGGACACGGCGGACCACTGACCGTGGCGGGATCCGACGTGAGCCAGCGGGGTGGTGATCCGGTAGATGCCTTCCGGGCTGCGTTTGGCCAGCTGCGTGGAGAAAGCGTTGGTTATCCGGAGCCGTTCAGCGTCGGTGAAGGCCGGACTCTCCTCGATCAGGTCCCAGAAAAGGACCATCATATGTGCATTGTAGTGGTAGGGACCGCGCAGGGGCTCCTTCTTATTCTCAATGCGTTCACCGTCGATCTGGTCGATCTCCTTGATCGCCTGTGCGTCCGGAAACGCCAGGCGGACAACTTCGCGGGCGTGGAAGGGATCGCCGGTCATATAGTGCATCGCCATGCGCTTGCTGATGCTGTTCCAGCCGAAGTAGCCCGATGACCCGTACATGTCCGAGGCCTCCCAAGTCTCGAATTGCCGCAAGTCTGTGGGCACTTCCACGCCTTTGCCCAGCTTTATCTCGGCTGTCCGGCCGAGGGCCAGACGTCCTTGTGCCGCGCCAATGGCCTCAAGTTTCGTGATCAGTGCGTTCGTCCCGGCTGTCACTCCGGCGCTGTCACTGCCGCCCACAAAGATCACGTTGTGGCCGTTGCCGAATGGGTTGTGCAGGGTCCGGACGACGTAGCCATTGAGGCCCGGGTACTTGAGGTCCAGCAAGCTGTAGTACAGATCGTAGAGTGCGCTGATGGTTCTGTTGGTTGAGCGGTTTCCCAGCACGATCAGGTTCGCGTCGATCGGCACGGCCGCCAAAGCTCCGCGATCGTTCACAACCGGTATTTGGACACCGGTGAGTTTTCTCACGCTCTGCTGGATGTCGGTGGCCGGCGTCTGGTAGATGCCCGATGCCGGGGCGACGATGGTGACCGTGGGCTTGCCGTCTTCGACAAGAGCCGTGATCAGGTGGAGATCCTTCAGCTGACTGTAGACAGGAGGCACGGGGTCGGGCGGCGGGGGAGGAGGAGGAGTTACCCCGGAAACGAGTCTCACGGAATCGACGACGATCTTCGGTGTTGGGCCCTTGTGCGTGTACAGGTAGATGGTCCCCTTTTCCGTGCCAGGCGGGGCAACGCCCCTTATCGATATCTGGTCGAACGCGTCTGTCTCGTCTGTTCCCAAAGCCGTCTGTACGTACTTGTGGGAGGGCAGGAAACGTAACTGAAGGTAAGCGCCCCAGGGGGCTGTTTTCTCCACTCCGCGGACACTGACACTTGCTTCATAGACCAGGCCTCCCTTCAAGGGAACCGTTTGAGTCACCCCCACTTCGGACCCGGGGTCGTCGTCCTCGATGAACAAGGCCTTGGCATTGTCCGGCCCCGCCTCGATCACACTCACCCGCAGGCCGTCGCCATTTCCAGAGTAGCGGGTCCAGCCCACAGGCAAACCGGCTTGGTCTGTGCCTTGCTCGAACGACGGGTTCTTGAGGGGAATGTCCACAATTTGGGCTGACATGGTCCCAGGCATGGCCAGGAGCAGGCACACCGATAGCGGGATGATGCGGAGCTTGAGTTTTTGCTGAGTGTGCCTGGCCTTCGGCAGAAGAACGCCGTGTTTGCCGGCCAACACTGTGGCGTTCAGAGGAGTCCTGTGGTGTTCAGGCATTGCTCGTGTCCTGGTGCAGAGGGCGTGAGTTTCGGTGCCCTGCGAAGTTGACGGTTCCTTGCCGATAGGAACAACTGTAGCACCGGCGAGCAGAAAGCAAGGTACCAGACCGGACGAGTGCCTGGACGCGCTCGTGTCTAACTACGGTTCCGCTTGTACGCCGCACGGCCCTCCGGGCGGCATGCGGCGGTCGGCGG
>JABHEG010000344.1 GCA_018676675.1 Lentisphaerota bacterium | reverse complement strand
TGGTGGCCAGGTCCACCTCCTCTGTGTAGAGGCAGTGTCCCTGACCAGCTCGATCGAATCGGATCGTGGCGATGGGAGTCGTCATGATCCCAGCCGTTGCCGTTGCTGGACACGCGCCCGACGGTGGTAGTCGGGGGTGCGCCGCTTGTCCGTGGTCTTTCCCAGGACCTGTTCGAGGAAGGCAGTCGCCTTCTCGCAGTCCGGCCCGGAGAACCCAACAGCCTCGATGTTGATCTGGCCGTTGGGGGCCACGGTGAGTTCGATGCTCCTGCGCTTCATATCATGCGGCTCCTATGCTGAGACGGATGGAGCCGTCCTTGAGCTGCTTGCGCCTGACGGCATGTCCACGGCGCCTGGCTTCCCGGGTGGCCTTGTGCACCCCATACATCTGCAGGAGCCGACCGAAGTCCTTGCCGACCTCCTTCTCCACGTGGCCCTTCCACCAGTCGGTGGTAAGGGTGAAGTGTCCGTCACGATTCCTGTTCAGAGCGATGTCGTAGGGACCGCGCAGACGGATCACATGCTCACACTCCAGGCGATTGCTGCCGTAGCCACGGGCGACCGCGTTGTTCAAGAGCTCAATACCCATTTCGACGCAGGCATCACGCAGCGCTTCGATGTCCCGGATCTGCGTCCGGATTTCGGTAAAATGACTCACTGTCCTTCTCCTTCCTGTGCTGCCGGTTCTCGGTGAGACGCACCTTTGCCACTGCTATGCCGCAAGGTGGAAGCGGCGCTGTCCCATCTTCCCGAACTGCCCGACGAGATCGCGGGAGTCCTGATGTGCGAGGTCCGTGGCCGTCCTGGCCAAGTCCTGAAGTCCGCTCTGCAGACGCTCCCGGGCAAAGGCGTCGTCGCGATACTCTTCTGCACTCCGACTCAGGAACTCCCTGCGGACCTGATCCAGCTGTTCCTCCATTTGCCGATCACCGGTGAAGTTCATGCTCTTGAACTGGTCGATGAACCGGACCAGGCGATTGAGGGTGCGTTGGTGGACGCCGGATGTTCCGCTCTGCATGCTCTTGAGCATCTCGTCACACAGCTGGGCGGTCTGCTGTCGCAGGGATGCTACACAGTCGGTGATGAACCCTTCGGCGCCCGCACGGATTCGTTCGGCAGCCCTCGCAGCGGCGCGCTCCCGAGCCTGGGATACCGCCAACTGATCTCCGGCTGTAACAAGCTCCAGAGAGAGCTGTTGGGGGGCCACAACCTGGAACAGATAGGTGCTGAACCTGAATCGGTCGTACACCTGATCACGCCGTGGGAATGAGGCATGGATGGTGCCCAGGAGTCGCTCGGGATCACCTTCCAGAGAGGCAGCCACGTTGCCCCATTCCCGCAGGGCTTCTTCCCGTACATCCGCATAGCTCGAGACAAAGGTGTCCCGGGCTTCTGTGAACTCCTGTTCGAGTCCATCCAGTCTGGCGGTCACTTCCTCAAGCTTGGCATTGGGTAGGAAGTGTCCCAGCCCACCAAGAAAGGGGAACGTGTTGGCTTCGATAAGGGCGTGGGCACGGCTCTCGATGAGGGAGAAGGGGCGCAGGGCGTCCTTCTTCAGGAGCTTCTTGTGTCCGAGGCTGATGAGGTCACTGGCGATTGTCTGCTGGTCAAGCCCGAGATCCTCGGGCGTGAGTCTCTTCGCTGCCCGCCAGTAGCGGACCGATACATTGATCAGCACGCCTTCCCGGCTGAGCGTTTCGAGCAGGTGTTCATTCTGTTCATGGCTTGGCATGTTTCATGTCCCTTCCGTATGTCGCTATTTGTGTTCCATGGGGGGGGCGGAGCCGGCGGTCGAATCAGAGCAGGTTCTCTTCGCGGAAACTGATGTAGTCCCGGTTTCGGGTTGGGCTTGGGAGGCCGAGGATGATGTGGTCCATGACCTCGATTCCGATGATCTTGCCGGCAGCGACGACCTCTCGCGTACAGGCGATGTCCTGGGCGGATGGCGTAGGGTCCCCGCTGGGATGATTGTGAGCCACAACGACCTTCGAGGCCCCCTGCAGAATGGCCAGGCGAAACACCTCGCGAGCAGCCACCGGAGCCCTGTCAATAAGACCCACGGTCACGGTGAAGAAGCCCTTGATCGTGTTCTTCACGTCCAGGACGATGGTGAGGAAGCGCTCCTGCTCTTCGTTCTGGATCTCCAGGGCCCGCAGGAACCGGGCGATGTCTTCCGGGCACTTGGCCTTCTCTCCTTCCCGGATTTCGAGTACCTTGCGTCGGTTGAGGGAATACTCCCAAACGGACTTGCCGTTGCTGACAGGCGTTGTTGTCACGGTTGTTTACTCCTCGGAGAGGAATGCAGGGGCCCCATCGAAGGAGGGGTCCTGCTTCGGTGATTGATGGTGGCGCTGTCATCAGCGGCGTTCGAAGCCTACGGAGAGTTCCGGCTCGTCCCAACACGTGCGACAAGTCGCGCAGTTGCCGGGACAGCGATAGCCGGCCTTGATAGGCTCAGAGACTGCCTATCCCTGAGTGGGGGTGTCAGGGTGGGAATCTCGGACGGGGCCGGGTTCCTCCGGCGGGTTCGCTGGATCCGGCGGGTCACCGTCTTGATGCGTCCGGCGCTCAGAAATCTCTTCCTTCGGTTCCCCCGCTCGGACACGTCTCACTTCCCGAATCATACGGCTGGGCAGGTGCAACCCGAGGATGATCGCCAGGATGAGGCAGACAACAGCGCCCAGCCCCAACCAGCCCAGAGGCCCGGTCACAGGGGTAACCAGGTCAGTCAGAGTTCGACCGAATGTCTCCGGGGACGTCTGGGATACCGTCTTCAAGCCTTCCTGGACCCCATCGCTGACCTCATGGGCGCTGGTCACGACAGCAGCTGTCAGACCGAAAGCCATGACTGTCTTCCAGTCCAGCCACTTGAGGATCTTCCCTTCTGTTTCCTTGTACCGCTTGAGCAGTAGCGCCCGAGTGGCCGGTCCGTCTGCTTTCCCCAGAAACCCAGCGGCTTTGGTGGCATCATCGGGGTGGATTGTGCGCACGAACGAGCACACAAGATCGTCATTGTAACGACCGGTCAGCATTCTCGGTAGGCCCGGGGCTTTGGCTTCGATGCGCAGCACGCTACGGCCCAGTCGACGCGTCATCGGTACAAGGTCGTCTGCATGCAACGCCAGGGATCGCGCAGCCCCCGGAACACGACTGCTCCACTTCCACACATCGTCTCCATGCCTGGCTGCAGCTTCGGCGAGCTCGAGCCCTCCGTTCCGCATGGCAACCAGAACATCGTCCCCGTGTCGTCGTGCAGCTGTGGCCACTGTCCTGCGAAGACTTGCCTGAGCAGCGTCATCAAGGTGTCGTCCGCTCAGTCGAGCAGCCGCTCCAATGGCCTCGTCCGCGTAGCGTAACAGCCCCTTCGTGATTGGTCGGACTAACGTTGCTTGAGGGCGTGAGACTGTGCCGGCTATCAACAGCACAGACACAGCAAGAAGGCCGTGGACTATGATTATCGTCTTCATCATTCAGCTCCCTGGGGCGGGAGGCAGGCAGGTGGCCAGTCCTGCTTGGGAACACCCAGACCGTTGAGGATCTTAACGGCCTGCTTGATCCGGGTAGCGCTGTGGACCTTGAGCAGTGTCGCTCGACGCCCCTCAACTTCAGTGAGAGCCCGGCTGCGAAAGGTCGCAACTGCGTTGCTGAGTGCGTCTCGGAGCTCATCCCGTTTGGGGCCCCGGGCCTGATTCCAGGCAGCGATGTCACGGGCAGCGAGGGTGAGTGCAAGTGCACCCCAGGCCACATCGAACAGGGGAAAAGGCCCGTCAGCAAGGGGAATCCACGAGGTCGCCAGACTCTTCGCGCTCTTCCCCCCAAGGACGCTTGGGCTCAGCTCGAAAGCCACGTCCAGAGCCAGGGACAGGGGAACGGTCGCGGTGACGGTGGCGATCTCCCTGAACTGCGGGAATGTCGTGGCGACGTCGGCAACCAGACCGTCGATGGGAGTGGCCAGGTCCGGGCAGACCTGCTGAGCCTGATCAAGTGTCCGGGCCAGGGCGACATGGTAGTTGGTCGTGGTCTGAGCAAGATCATCCTGGAGCGTTAGGGCAGCGTGTTCCAGTGCCGCGCACGCGGCTATACAGGGTGGACGCACTCGGGCGCGCCAGCGCCCCCGCCACCTGCCACGGCAATGCCGATCACGGGTTTGCCCTCGATGCCGGGCCGGGCGTCTTCCCTGATCCAGCCGATACGCCCAAGCCGGTGCAGGTAGGCATGCATGCTCTCGCTCAGTCCGCTGAAGTACACCGGGTTGGCGAAAACGACGACATCCGCGTTGCGCAGTTTCTCGGTGATGAGGTCGAATTCGTCGTCGATAATGCACCGGCCCTCGGTTCGGCAAAGCCCCCATCCGTTATCTTCACACTGCCGGCAACGTTCGAGCTGACAGGTCGCGAGGAAGACCTTCTCCGAGGTGGCGCCCTTGGACGCGGCGCCACTCAGAAGGGCGTCGCACGCGCATGCAGTCTGGCCTTCAGGGTTGCGGCTGCCAAGAATCGCGAGAATGTGCATGACAGTCCTTTCTGTCTGTTCCTGATCCGGCTCAAGAGACAAAACGTCCGCGTACCCGTTGGGTTGGGATCAACGGGCTTCCCTCATTCTGTCATCACGATACCAGCGCCCCCGCGCCCCCGCAACCCTCGAGAATCCCCCCGAGGAAGCCCGGAGCTGTTGCTATGCTGCCGACGTTACCCGGCGTGCTCAGTTCGTTCGCGCCTCAAACCGCGCTGACAGTGTGTTCGCCTTAGCCCCCTCCTTGCCTGTCAACCGGTGGCAATGGGTACGGTAACGCCATCGCCTCGAAGAAGCGGCGACACAACTTCTCAGACTCCTCCCAGCCCCCACAGCATTCGGGGCTGAGGCTGACAGTCAACACGGCCATGGCCTTGTCCCTGTAAGATGCAGCAATTGCCTGAAACACCTCATCAACGTACTCCTCAGACTGGAACCGTATCGTTCTGTCCCCATTCGCACGGCAGAAGAAGTAGTCAAGGTCGAGGTTCACTATCCACTGTCCCGAAGGCCGCAAGAAGAACTCCACATTATGCTGGAGGTCCCACGTCTCAAGTTCCTGCAAACAGCAGTCTGGGGGGCGATCTCCCTTCTTGTGAGTTGCTGCGACACAACGGCATCGACTTTCACTCGCCGAATGGTTCAAGAACACGGAAAAATAGTTGTCCCAGCGGAAAACTGGCACTGACTGATTGCGGTCGACACGGCGTTCCCCCAAGTAGTCCGAGATCTCCATGCTGGCAACTCTTGCGGGAGTCATGCCTGCCAGATCAGGGGGTAGCGGAAGGGCATCGTAGTGACGATCGATGTGAAACACTGAAGTTGGCCCGTCTGGGGAGACATGGCGGAGCCAACACCAGAGCGCAGCGAGATGGTTGTCCATGAGGTAGACTCGATCGTACTGCCAAAGGAAGTTGAGCGTCTGCGAGGCAGAAGTTCCCCGCTCTCTGAACGGAACATGCCACTTGCACTCGGGCTTACAGGCCATGCTCACTTGTGTCACTCCTCCTGCTCAACGTAGCCTTCACCGGCGGGGATGGCGCACAGCGGTATCCCCGTGCGCGTGGAAGGCAGGTACCAGTATGCGAGACTGTACAAGCCCAGATCGCGGTATCCCCGTGCGCGTGGAAGGCAGTGTTATGCATCTCCGATGATCTCGACGAGGAACATGATGCCATCCTCAACGCGAGTCTTAATCGCATCCAATTGCGGGAGATCAAACGTGCCCGCCTTGCCATGTGTGGCGTCGTTAAAGACGCTGAAGAGCTGAACAATATTCTCCATGTCGTTTTCCGCGAACTCTTCGAGACTGTCATCGGACATGCCTTGGCGATGGAGGAAATACCGAAGTTTGGAGCGTCGGGTAGGGTTGCCACGGTCAGTCGTAGCGCAATCGGGGAGCAAAGCGAACACCTCGGAATCGGGGGCTTTGATTTCGAGAATCTGCGTGATTATCTCCCGTGCGCTTGTACAGAAATGTCGGGCGGCATCCGGGTTGCGGGGATTCAATGAGAACACGGCCCCCTTCCAGCGGTCGTCGAGATCAGGCGAGATATTCCGGAGGCCATCAAGAAGCTCCGCGTTCTCAAGTTCCTGGGCGGGCGTGGCGCCTGCCTCTTCATCGCCAAGGATACGATTCGTCACAACCAAGCTGTTGGCCGTCTCGCGCTCGGAAAGGTCCAGAATCCGGTTGTAACGCGGATCGAAATGCTGGGCTTCGGCAACGTTCTCGAGGCGTGCGTACGAGTGGTGTAGAGTCTCAACCGACGTCCGGTAGACAACGAACCGGCTTGTCGTTGTAGTTGACTGGCGACTCAGACGAGCCAATTCGTTCTTGATACGCTGTCGGTTGGCGCGAACCCGGGAATTGTGTGTACGCACAGCTTGATTGTACTTACTTACCGCGTTCTTGACACCTTGGTTGTAGCGGCGGACCTCCTGATTGTACTTGCTGATCGCTTGCCGTCGCTTCTGCTCGGCCTGACGAATTATACTGCGAAGCTGAGAGGCCGAATATCGTCGTGCCATTTCACCCTCCTTCTTCTGCTCAATGATAGCGGCGCCCCCGCGGCCATGCAACCAAGAAGAATTGCCCACCAAGCCCCGGACCTCCTCACCCCACCCAGGCAACGACAGGCGACAGCAAGGGACGAGGGATGCCCTCGTCCTCTTTCATAGGAATAGCGCCGAACCCGCTCGATCTTACGCACACGCGGCAGGTTTGTGTTCGGCGCCCGCCCCCGCCGGCTCGAAGCTCAGCAGCTTCCCGGAATGTCCCTCGCCTGTGCTTGGTTGGTTGCGGAAGGGTGGCTTGTGGAGGCGACTTCTCTCACCCGCTGCACCCTTCAGATGGGTGCTGTGAGTCCCCGAAGACGGGCGCAGACCTCGACTGTAACAGGGACGAGGGAGGACGGCCACGGCCTCAGTAGGGATAGTCACGCGGCGGCTGACTGTATTGCTCGCATTCCCGCCACATTGCATCGACTTCCACGCCGGCCTCCCGTGACAGCCCGGGATCGCCCCTGTGTCGCCGGAAGAAAACACGTAGGCTTCCCAGAGACTCGCGAAGCTCGTAGCAGGCTTGATCCAGATGATAGAAAGCTCGAGCCTTGGCCAAATCGGAATTCTCGAGTGACTCCCCCTCAGCCCCAAATATCTGTTCCACGGACTTTGTGCCCTCCTCGACACACGTCGTCCACCGGAGGCAGGCTTGTTTCAGGGCCGGATCAGCAGGTTCCTGAGGCAACATCTGCTCTCGGCGCGCATTGAGCTCGAGGAGTGCTGCTCCCACGAGCTCGAAAAACGCCGTGTTGTGGATGACGCTTCGCTTCAGAGCCTTTGAATAGGGCGCTTGGTAGGGTTCTGAAAAGGCCAGTCGGCCACGGCGATCGTGGTGGTCTGTGTACAGCTTACGGTGCTTCTTCACGTAGGTGGTAGTGAAGCTGCGGCGAAGGGCCTTGATTGCGTGCCTAAGGTCAGAGAGAAGTGAAAACGTCACGACATTGAGATTGCCCAATAGAAGCCCCGCATCGGTTTTCGCACTCGACACTGCGAGCCTGGCGAGTTTCACTTCCCTTAGGTCCAACCGGTTCCTGAGGTACGGAGCAAGTTCGGCAGTCGAGACGCCGAACTTCAGGATGCCCGAGGGATCGACAGTGATCTTCCCATCAGACCAGCGGATCTGTTGTCTTTCCAGGGATGTGACGAGACCGATCACTTCACCGGACGAGTTCAGCACGGGGCCGCCGGAGTTGCCAGAGGACACGTCTGCGGAAATCTGCACCTCCGACCGACCTAACTCCTCCCGCACCCCCGCGACGAACCCCTTTGAGAAGGTCCACTTATGCCCGTGAGGGTGCCCAATGCACGCGACCTGAGCGCCCACGCTGGCCTCCGAAGGCTCCGACCAACCGAGTGTTGTCAGCCCTAGGGCCGGGATCCTCAGGAATGCCACATCCTTCGCGAGGAGGTCAGCTGTCCCCAAGAGCTCGGCAACCTCGAAACAGCGTCCATCTTTGAGTTCCACAACAACAGCTCGGGATCCTCTGACAACGTGGTAGTTAGTGGCGATGAGTCCATCATGGGCAAGAATCACCCCGCTACCGAAGCCCCCGTCATCTCTCTTGATGAGTACAGTCCCGCGCAACGCATCCGGAACCTGGAATCCTAGCCGGTTATCCCCACCGAGTTGCCCTCTCCTGTTTGCCGGGACAAATGCCCGAGGCAAAGCGACACCGCGGTCTTGGGCGAACGCAACCAGCAGATTCTCATCACGGACGTCCCAAAGGGCCGCTTTCGCCTGCTGCAGTCCGGCCTTTGCGGTGGCGTGGTTGGGATCAAGGCTGAGGATGAGGGAGCAGAGAACCAGCTTGTCGAGCTTCTTCGTCGAGACGGCCGCAAAGTCGGTTACGGTCTCTATGAATCTCGCTTCCAGGCCTTCGTTCAGCTTCTGCGAATTGAGGCTCTGATGTCCCTCAACTGCTTGCCGCAACGCCAAACTCTGTTTGCTCTCAGGAGAGATGATCAGAGCGAAACGCGCCAGATGCTCGGCGACCTCGTGGCCTCCTGGTTTCTGCAGGGCTTGGTCGGCTACGCAGGCGGCTGCATCAGCAAGACGGGTCCAGGCACGATGATAGGGATCGTCGCTTGGTTGACCACGGGCTTCCAGCCCCAAGCTCAGGACGCCGCAGGCGGCCAGGCACAATGCGGACAGCACGTTCTTCCTGGTTGAAACCATGCCAGGCACCCCCTAGTCAGAATCCCTCGTCGCGCCTCTTCGCCCGTACGCAAAGGGACAGCAGTCACCTAAACGACATGAGGCCCTTCTTCTACCTTTACCGATGGAACACTAGCCGCACCGCAGGCAAAGGCAACCCCTGATGAAAACAACACCCGATCCTCACGGCGCGAATGCGCTGAGGCAGTCCCACGCAAGACCAAGACCGGTCGCCTCCCCTTCCTGACGTCGTCGCAACGGGATTGCTGTGTCACTGAGCGGCATCAGTCCATGGCAAGCAGACACGAACGAACGCCTCTGCTCTGCAGTTGAACTCGCACGGATACCGACTATCATGTGTCCATTCTGGCACTTCGGGTTGGACATGGGCAAGGAAGCATCTTCAGGGGGACACGCACTCCCGCTGATTGATTGGTGCAGCGCCGGGGAACTTCGACGGGGGGACAGATGACCGAGAACGGGGTGATCAAAGGAATGGCGACTCGACTATGACAATGTCGCTGGACAAATGGGAGAAGGTGTCCGAATCCCAGTTCCCCTGGGAACGGGAAGCGCTGGAGTTTATCCGTACCCGCCTGCCGGACCATGAGCCGTACCGGGCGTGGGCCAACTTCGAGTTCATTGCCGATGACGGTAGCATCAATGAAGTCGACCTGCTCGTGGTGACGCCCATGGGGTTCTTCATGGTCGAGATCAAGAGCCGTCCTGGCAAGCTCTGTGGGGATCCCGGCACCTGGAGATGGGAGACCACGAAGCAGAGTGGTAAGACCCATACCATCACCGAGGACAACCCACTGCTGCTCTGCAACCGCAAGGCCAAGAAGCTTGCATCCATGCTGAAGCACCAGAGCGCGTTCAATAAGCACCGCTGCCCCTTTCTTGAGTCGATCGTGTTCTGCTCCGCCACTGACCTTAAGACGACGTTCTATGGCAACGGCGGGCACCGGATTGCGGTGCGGGACAGTGACGACAGCAGTACGTCCAAGGGAATCATGGGCGCCCTGACACGGCGGAACCTGCAGGGCCTGAAGCAGGGCGTGTCCGGCGTCAACAAGCCGCAGGCGAAGGCCATAGCACGCGCGCTGGAGCAAATCGGGGTCCGCGCATCACAGAGCGCCCGGCGGGTTGGTGACTACGTCCTCAAAGAACTGCTGTATGAGAGTTCCCGAGACAGCTATCAAGGTAGCCGTTCACGGGGGTGAGGTCAAGCCCGATTTCACGTTGTTGTGAAAGAAGCGCGACTTTCTTTCGGGAGACGGCTGGGATCTAACACACCTC
>JABHEG010000295.1 GCA_018676675.1 Lentisphaerota bacterium | reverse complement strand
GCCCGCCTTCGCGGGCGGAGTTATGCCGGCTTTCCTCCTTGATTGCAGCGACCGACGCGGTATCCGCACGTCCGTAGCAACAACGAACATCAATCAGCCCTTTTCAGGGCTTCATTTTTTCATTCTGAACCTGCCACTTCCAATAAACGTGCGTCCTCTGTCCACTCATCATTCAGTCGACTCAGTCCGCGACTCCCAGCGAACCGTCACACCCAATCCGTACAGGCCGCTGCCCGTCATCAGCCGCGTTCCCTGCCTCAATGAGCGCCGTGGCCAGCACGCCGGCTGAAGCGCCCATCGTCGTCGACGCATCACCGCGGATCACCTGGCAGAAATGCGCCAGTTCGGCCTCAAAAGCGTTCACCGTCCCCGGGTCTGCGGTCTCGACCCGAACATCATCAGTGTGAATGACAATCCGGTCCGGACGCTCGATCCGAATGTATCCCTTTTCTCCCATGAAAGTCAGCGTCAAATCGCGGTATTTGAACGTGCTGTCAGTCGCGTACATGCCCTGCAGTTGGCCGATCATTCCATTTGCGTAGCGGACAGTCAGGGCAAACGCATCCTCCCGCGACCAGTTGAAGCGATGCTCAAGCCTGGCATGCAGCACCTCCACCGGCCGAGTCGCCGTCAACCAATGAATGAGGTCAAACTCATGGACGGACAACTCGTACATAGCCCCGACGGCGGGGATCCAGTTCAGGCCAGGATGGGGAGTGTAAGGCTGCTGTTTGACTGAAGAAACGGAGTGCAGGGGACCGATTTCCGGAATGAACTCGCGCGCCTTCGCGAATACAGGTTCGAATCGCATTTTGAAGCCCACCAGCAACGTGCATCCGACCTCCCTGGCCGCCGCCTCCAGAACCTGACACTCGCCCACATCCATGGTCAGGGGTTTTTCGCAGAACACATGAAAACGGCGTCTCAGAAGATCACGCACCAAACCGAAATGGAGATGAGGCGGGGTGACCACACTCACGCCGTTCGTCTCGGCTGGGATCTGCTTGACCGAGTCGACCGCCAAGCCCCCGAATGCCTTTGCCGCCGCCGCTGCTTTCTCAAGATCCTGGTCGACACACGCAACGATCTCCACGCCAGGAAGCGCAGTGTACGCACGTAGATGCGCCTGACCGATACCACCACATCCCACAACCGCAATCCGCACCATCAGCAGTACTCCCATCCCATCTGCTCAACACACGGCGTCAGGTCGTACCGTTGACCGACGCAAGGTCTGACGTAGATTAGCGGCGTTAGGATGAATAGCCAAGGCCAACTGTTCTCCCGGTCCGGAATCGGTCCCCAGTGGCGTCGGGCGCGAATGGCGAGCCCACCCCCGGGCCAGTCACCGATGAGGCTTCGTCCGGGCCGGCAAAAGGCGATGCCGAGTATCGTCGTTGGCGCCCCGGGCGGAGAATCGCGAAGAATGGTCCGCCCGTAAGGGTTGCCAGGAAACAGAAAGGCCTCATTCGTCGAATGATGAACGCCGAGCGAAGAAACAGTGCCCGGCCTGCGGCTTACCGATCCCTGGCGCGGGAGCATTCCGGCCTCCTCGGTACGTACGTCTGTACGCACCAAGGTGCCCGAAGCACTTCCACATCCAAGCATCAGCAAGGGGTGGGCCCGCTGTTCACGCCCGCCGCCACTAGGCCAACGGAAGGAGCCATCAATGAGCCCGATTTCAGCAGGTGCAGCCCAAGCAGCGATCACTCCCCGTGCCGGCACGGATCTCTGCGGGTTCGGCGGAAGAGCCGGGCCGTCGCAAGGCGTCCATGATGATTTGCGCGCCTGCGCACTCGCACTCGAGGGCGGCGACCAGGGCGTGCTCTTCCTGACTCTCGACCTGATTGGGCTTCATCACGATGACGTAGCACAACTGCGAGACAGGATAGAAACTCGAACAGGCGTTCAACGTGAACGCATCATGTTCTCCTGCAGCCACACACATTCCGGGCCGGTCACCCCCTGCATAGACGGCCTTGGCCGGCAGGACACCGCCTACCTCCGACGCCTTGAGAATCAACTCGTGGACCTCGCCGAAGAAGCGTGGACAAGCCGGCAACCCGCAAGAATCGCTTCGGTACGAACGACTCCCGTCTCAGTCGGGATCAATCGACGAGAAGTCCGGGGCGGCAAAATGGTCATCGGGCTCAACGAAGCCGGAACAACGGCCCCCTATGTCGACGTCCTAGCTGTCAACGCGCTGGACGATCAGCCGATCGCGCGCCTCTTTTGCCATGCAGCACATGCGGTGACTCTGGGAGGCGACAACCTGTTGATCAGTGCCGATTGGCCAGGATATGCTCAGCGAGCCGTCGAGGAACAACTGGGAACACCCTGTGTGGCTCTCTTCATGCAGGGATGCTGCGGCAATATCAACTCCCATCCACGGGGCACCTTCGAACACGCCGAAAGTCAGGGGCGCGTGATCGCCGAGGCAGTCTGTGCTGCGGACAGCGAGGCAGCCTGGATCGCAGAGGCCCCCATCTGTGCTTGCTCCGAACCTCTCGCACTACCCCTGTTGCCCCCTCCTTCAGTCGCTGATGCTCAAGCCGAAGTGGACCGCCTGGAAAGGGAACAGACGGGTGAAAGCCAGCTTGCCAACTACGGCAAACAGATGATGGATCAACAACTCCTCAGCTGGGCCAAAGGCCTTCTGGACTTGGCGGAATCTCCTTCACAGAACCGCACCGTCCCATTCGAGATTCAGGGAATCAGGGTCGGTGAGTTTGTGGCATTGGGGCTGCCCGGAGAGGTGTTCATCGAGTACGGGCTCAACATCGACGCTGAGAGTCCGTTCGGGGTCACGGCAGTGGCAGCCTACACCAACGGCAACGTCGGGTACATCCCGACAGCCGCGGCATACCCGGAAGGTGGGTACGAGGTCCTGTCCGCTATCCGTTACTACGGCACCACCATGCCGGCTCCCGAGAGCGAAGAACTGATCCTGCAGACGGCCAGGGGCGTTCTGGAACAGCTGGCGACCTCGCCCTAATGATTTCCCTTCCCTTGGAGCGACGATGTCCTCAGCGTCCGTGCTCTCCATCCGGGCCGCGCCCAGCGTAAGCGGGCTTTGCCCCCCCCCCTCCCGTTGGTCAGGGCTCTGCCGGAACCGAGCCACGACCTGTCCGTCCGAGCCGCGACTTACGGGAGCGGTGCCCCTGCCCGGCCGAGCCGGCGGCCGGTCCTGAACAGAGCCGCAATCTACCGGGAGCGGTCTTCCCCGACACTTCCGGGCCATCCCACAGGCCGAGCCGCGGGCCAATAGAAGGGATGCACCGGAGCGCGCGAGACCTTCCCCAAGGCCACTGTTACCTTGCTCTTGGCATCTCCAGGCAGTGCCAGGCGCACATATCCCGTCTTCTTTTCAAACCGCCACCCCGGGAGCGCACTCCCATTGCACGTCACATCGGTCACCACGCGACGGCTCCACAGACGGACAGGGACGCTGCCCGGTCTCTCCCGCAGAGGCACGAAGACCAGTTCCACCGCATCGCCGGCAACGGTAACCCTCCCACTTCGGTAGGCTAACGGCGCCCACTCACACAGGAACATGCTGCTGGCATCGTACACTGTCCCGCCGATCATGTTTGCATAGTGGATTGAGGACCACCACTTCCTGCGATAGCGCTCGTCAGCCAGGGCGATGCCCTCAAGCAGTTCCTCTCGCGGCCAGCCCAACAACCTTCGCATGAAGAGGTGGGTGTATCCGGTCCGCAGATCCGCAGGGATGCGTTCGGCCTCGACAGCCCGTTCATAGAACGCCGTTGGGGCAGCGGCGAAGCGTCGGTACAGGCCGACGATCTCCGGCGATGTTCCCTTCGACGTGTCGTAGTAATCCGCCCCGATGCGGACCGAAAAGTCCCGCTTTATCCCGTGCCCAACCAGAGCCTTTCGCCCTGCAATTCCGTTCGTTTTGAAGGAAAATACATAGGGCAGTTCCTCCCATTGAGGGTTACCCCGCCGTCCCAGATCCTGCAGATACTCGGGAAACCATCGTCTGGCCAGGATCGGGACACTGGCTTTGGCCGCCAGAGCAATGGCCTTCTCGCTGACAGCCTGATCCCCGACAACCGCAGCCATCCGTGCCAAAGCGATCATCCCCGGATACTCCGAATTCAGCATGTCGATCCCGACAGTAGCTCCCTCTTCCCGGTTGAATGATGCCAGCAAGGCCCAGTCGTGCACCCGTTCCAAGTACACGCCCAGCGCTCGGATGAAGGTCCAGTTGGACCGAATGGTGTCCCAATCCCCAGTGTATTGGGCATAAGCCCACAGACAGTACAGAACGAGAGCAGAGGACTCGTTCTGGTCAGTGAAATAGCGAACGCCCTGCTGCCAGTTGGTGGGCCAGATAAAGGTGACCAGGTAATCGTGGCCGGTGAACGGTTCAGTTCGCCAGCGAACAAAGCTCTTGTGCTGATAGAAGTTCAACGTCTGCCAATAGTGGGTCCTCAGTCGTGCATCCAGAGCCCTTTGGGCCGAAGCCTCCATCATCGGTCGCCCGAGAACACTGCCGAATCCGTACAGCCACTTGTAGAGGTCGATGCACTCGGCCGCAAAGTCTTTACCTCCCGACCGCTGGTACCCCCGTAAGTCCTCCACGTACGGCGTAGAACTGAGGAAGCCTCCCGACGTGTGCTGCGTAGCCTCGTTGCCCAGCAGGAAGTGCTCAGACATGCTCTTCCTGACCGCCTCGAACCCCTGTGGGCAGATGTAGCCAAGATGATCCTGAACGGGGACCGGCAGTCCATAGCTCACGTCATCCACGTCCGGGACGACATGCAATTCGCCGTAACGGGTAGGACAGTTCACATTCAGCAACCCGTCCGGAAGAGTCACCGGGAAGCCCTTCCCGGCCGCGAATGACACCAGCGGGGGGATGGGAGCCAGCCTCTGCGGCATTACCCCGTAGTCGTTGTCCACGATCCGCCAGGAGAAGCGGTCGCTCAGCCGCACCTCGTGGTCGTCGATCTGATGCTCCTCCACACACGCGATGGGAATCGCCAGACCTGCCCGGCTCCATTGCCGACAGGCCGTGACCACTTCAGCGGGAATTCCCGTCTCCAGCCACGTCTCGGTGAGAGGGCTGGGAACCCCTGCGACTCCCTCGGGGAAGCTCACCCCAACCCCGACCTTCCCACCGGAGAAGTCGGCCACTAAACGACGCAAGCCTGACCGTTGCCCGGTCACAAACAGGCGGGACGGCCGATGCGAGAACACGAGCTGGATGGGGTGCTCGGGGAAAACGGGGTCCCCTCCCTCCCCTGCGTCACCATACCAGAGAAGCAGCCAGTTCTCTGTGGGAATAGGCAGGTCTGCTTCGCCGGAATCCGGGACCTCAAGTCTCAGGCGATCCATCCCGTCCTCCCCTGGAACGGCAACGAACCGAGCACCTGGGATATCAACCACCGCTGTCGCCTCGCTGGACTCATGCATGATCACCGGGCTCCCAAGAGTAGCCGTTAACTCCCACGACGCCCCGGCCAGCGAGCAGTCAAGTGTCTTTGCCAGCCAGTTCACACGTCGGCAGCGCACCGTCGGTTGAGTGCCCGCATGGGCCTCGACGTCAGAGCCGAAAGCCACTCGCACTGGTCGGGCGCCTTTACCTGTGGGCAGAATGCGTAGCCCCGAGTCGATACTTGCGGTCAACAAACCTGCGCCGAGCGCTTTCCAGCCGAAACGTCCCGTGTTCCTCTCCGAGATCAGCCCGGGCCCGGTACCACGAACGCGCTGCATGACGGCGGGTATCGCGTCGCCATACCCCGACGCAGCAAGGAGGAGTCGGATGTGGAAGGCATTCCCCTCGAAGCCGAAGGGTTGCCGCAGAGGTTCGGAAAAGAGCCCTGCGCCCACGTAGAACACGCGTCCCTTCCCAACCGTTCTCTCGACCACGACAGCAAGGCCCCCGTCCGTACGGGCCAGGACATTTGCACCGGGCTTCGGCTGCCCTCGGCACCAGTAGGCGTGCTGCCAGTCTCCTGCCGTGAGCCCTGCAAAAGCAGGGTGATCCTCAGCAAACTCTGTCACTCGTTGAGCACGTGGATCAAAGCACTCCTGCCCGTCAAAGTCGACCGGCAGCAAGTCGTCGAAGGCCTCGGAGACGTTGCCGTAGAAAATCACGCTGCCACCGTTGTCCAGAAGACCTCGGAGAGCAGACAGTTGCGCCGCCGCCACAGTGTCGGAGGGTGCCTCGCTGGTGACCACGGCCACATGTGTCGACGCGACAACTCCACGCGTATGCTCCACCTGCCAGCGCCACGGCCCCAAAAGCAGTTTTCCTGCACCTTCCGGATCGATCGCATCCAGGGCCATGGCGACCTGCAGCGTAGGGAAAAGCCCGGTTTGAGCCACTGGATCCACGAAAAGTGACCAGGTCTCTGTGGCCCCCGTCACGCCCCCGACCGTCATCTGAGTGCCGACCACGCAATGCCCTGACGCCGCTGTGTCCGGGACATCTACCATCGTGCTGGGGCCCGCCTCCTCACCCAGCTCCACCGGCAAAGACCACCTCCCCCGTTCCACCCCCGCGCTGTCCGTGAATTGCCCATTGAAGACGCCTGACACGGTGCGGCAACCAGGATGCACGGAACGCAGGCGAAACGGGATGCCCTCGCTTGCCGACACCCGGTAGCCGATCTGCTCCCAATCCGGCCCCAGACACTGCGCGAAATCCGTCTCCGGCACACGTGCAAGCAAGGCTGGGGAAACCGGGTCCATATCCGTGGATGAGAACACCTCGAGTTCACGGATCCGCCCGATATTACCGACACTCTCGATCCGCACAGCCACGTAACGCAGGCTGTAACCGGGAGCACCAAACTCCCATTCACGTGTTTTGCGCTCGGGCACCCACCCCCGGGCCTTGTCCACCCCCAGGATGTACCACGCCTCTCCATCCTCAGAGACGTCAATGCGGAAACTCTTCAGCTTGTTGGTGCGCTCATTGTCCGTAGCGACAAGCCTGACACTGACCACCGCCTTTGGCCTCCCAAGGTCTACCACCAGGTACCCCGGCAGAAACGGGTAACCTGTCGTCCCTGCCCACGTCTCAGAATCGCCGTCGATCGCCGCCTGGGGGTTCCGCAACCAACCGGTCGCGGGCACAGCGTAGGCCTCTTTGACCATCGCCCGTTGCCCATCGGGAGCGGCTTCCAGGCGAACGTCATCCAGCCACAGGCTGCCGCTCGGCATGAAGTCTATTCGCCCGTCTTCGTCATCCTCGGTCACGGTGCAGACGAGGGCATACTCCCTCCACTCCGTCTGCAGTCTCATCTCCTGTGCAAGCCCCAGGTTCCGCCAGGGCACAGAGTTGCGCATCACCGACACGCGCAACCCCGTATCCGGCTCTGCACTCCGGGCCCAGAAACGGATCACGAAACGCTGACCTTTCACCAAGGGCAGCCCCGCCTGGATCAGTTGAATGTGATGCGGTGCCCCGGGTCGACGCACATTGAGATGAAGACTGGCCGCCCCCTCGTGCGCCACCGCCTTGTCGCATCGGGCAACTGCTTCCGCGCCCTTTTCATTGACATAGAGCCACCACCCCTCCTCCAGCACTTGCTCGAAGCCGCCGTTCACCAGTACCGGCACATCGTCCTCATGCGCCAGGAGAGATGCTCCCATGGATACACAGACCACGGCCAGAATCCCATGGAACGAAAGGCGGTGAACAACGCCGGGCATGCGCGTCTCCTCGAAAGATCACATCATAGAAACGGCGAGGCCCAACAACGTCAGGCCTCGCCGGATGAACAACGGACAGGGCAAACTCACCCCTGCAGCAGGCCATCGACCGTTGCGGACATCCTGTCGACATCCTGAGCGTCCAGAACGCCCATGGTCATATTCAGCACAACCGTCTGCTTGGCAGGCAGGATCTTGATGTTCCCCTTCTCCTTCTCCGCGTGGTAGCCCTCTGGCTCCGCCGTCGCAGGGAGAATCATGCCCATCGCCGCCTGGTCCTCAGTCCGGCAAATCCAGCGGACGCCGACCCCAAGTTGCTCGGGGCGATGCCCGACATAGTCGCCAGTTCCATCCGGATGCACCTGCATGGTGTGAGCCCAGCCCACATCATCCGCCAGATAATCCAGGAAGAAGACGACCTCGGGATCAAACATCTGATCATCCGTCAATACGTTGTGCTTCTCCGGATGCTCCTCGAGCTCCGCAAGGAACTCACGGTAACCCGGCTTCGTCTTCACATGCGCCGGAACGCTCTTCCGTACCCGGGCACTCGCCGGAGTGCACGGGGCACTGTAGACGAGCTTCCCACCGTCAACAGGACGGAAGTTGATGTGTGCGAGATACATCCACTCCATGTCGGTGTTCTTGAGGTTCGTCAACGCCATGTCAACGTCAAACAGTGGACTGCCCTGCCGGACCGTGACCAATGGTTCGGCCGTGTAGTTGTGATTGAAGGCTACCGTGTGCTGGTAGCATCCGCCGACCCCCACGAAGGCCCCCTTTTCGTCCTCGCCGGAGACAAGGTATGCCTTCTGATACGCAGCATTGGGCAATTCCCCGTGCAATGCGTGCGTATCCTCACCCATCGGTACGCCCATGGCCGTCGCCCCGCAATGCAACAGGAACCCCCCGTAAGTATCCAGATACTCCTGAGTCGGCTGGGGCTCAGCAAACATCGACTGCATCGTGAGTTCGCGACCGCGAAAGTTGGCCGACCAAATCTGCTGGCCCTGGTAAGGCAACACGACCAGCTCCCCTTCGCTGCTCGTGACGCGCAAGCCGCACACGCCAGTGCTGAAGCGGAACCCGGAAACGGTCATCCCACCATGCTCCAACAGCGTCTTTTCACTCTCTCCGAAAAAAGCGGGGGCCAAATGAAACACTGTTCTCGAACCCATACCGAATCCTCCTCGATATATCTACACACGTACCAAACAAGCGAACATGGGAACCTGACAATAGCCGCTGAGCTCCCGTTCGCCAATGCCCCTCTCAACGGCTCTTCTGGCATCTCGGCTGGTGAGAGGCTACAATCAATGACGCACAACGTCAAGGCGACGACGTCCCATCAGGGGCGCGGTATTGGTCAGTCCCCGGTCCATTGCGCCACGGGAACTCATGTCGGCCGCCAAGAACCGTGGACACTGAGATGCAGCAACACGCATTAGGAGGACCTGGAAGATGCGCTTTAGTTTCCGCCCTGCCCTCGCCGTTCTCGTGCTCGCTTTGGCGGGAGGCTGCTACTCGACCCCCAGCTACACCACCGGAGGCAGGCCCGGACGTGCCCCCCGCATCCAGCCTGTCCGGCATTGGAACGAGCTCCAGGAACTGATTCGGAGCAGTCGACAGCCTCTCGCTGTCATCTTCCAACTGCCAACATGTCCCCACTGCAAAGCACTCAAGAAGAAACTGCCCGCCCTCGCGAGTGAATATCCCGGGATCACGTTTGCAACCGTAGACGGCGGACGCACCCCCTATCCGCCATACAAACATGGTGTCAAAGGCTACCCAACAACGGTCATTTTCTCAAATGGCCGTGAGATCGATCGCTTCGGAGGGAATCGCCTCATGTTCAGCCTCCGCAAACGCTTCGATCGTGTCGCCGCATCATATCGGTAACGTCCCGACATATGACGCGCCCAGGCCATCCCGCCGACTAGTGGAGCGAGCAGAAAGAATGCGCAGTTTCATCGGCTTCTTGCTCCTCGCACTGCCACTTGGGCAGGCTGCTCCCTCTCCGTCTCCATCGCCCCTGCCGGATGTGCTCACCGAGGAAATCTCGCGTTTCCGTCGGCTCATGGCAAGCGCGTCCCCCCAACTCCGAACTGAGGGCATCCAGGGCGCTCGTTTGCTGCGCCTGCAGAGCTTTGAGCGCGATATCCTTCCCCGTCTCCGGGATGATGTCCCGTCCGTCCGGGGGGAAGCCGCCCAGGCCCTTGCCGTCTGCGGCACGTCCCGGGCAATCCTCCCCCTCGCGACCATGCTCCAGGAGTCCGACTGGGCCCTCAAGCAACGCGCCACACAGGCGCTGCGCACCCTCACCGGACAAACGGAAATGCCAGCAGACGCGGGATCGTGGAAGACGTGGTGGAGTGAGACGCCTCCGGAGGCCAGCGTTCAGAAACTGCTTGCTGCGCTGAGCAAGAACGCCCCACAAGCACCTCCCGGCGCGGCCCAGACCATCCGCGCTCTTGCCACGCAAGCAGATGAGGCCGGGATTCTCGCCGTCCTCACTGGAACGAAGGGGCTTCCCGGAGCACAACGGAAGAGCCTCACCGAAGCGTTGGACCGAGTTGGCTCAAAGGCTTCCCTGCCCTACTTTTGCCAACGTGCTTCGGTCGGTGATCGTGCCGCCGCCTGGGCGTTGGGAACACGGCCCGGACCGGACTCTGAGGCAGCTCTGCTCAAGGGTCTTCGCCGAAGCCACTCACTTGACTTCCTGCTTAATCTCGATCGCCTGCACTCGACGGCTTGCGCGCCCTTCATTCCACGCCTCTGCCGGAACTTCTACAGCGTCATCCGAGCCGGGTTTGGCGAAGACATACGCTATCCCCCGTCCCCCATGCGCCGTGTCTCCGCAAACCTCATCCGCAGGACAGGTCGAGGGGATGAACTGGTGGACATGACCCTGAGGCAAATGGAGAGGGAGCTCAAGCCGGAAGAAATCCCCGCCGGTTTGAAGCCACTTTTTGCCGACCTCCGTAAAATCCTCAACCCCGAATTCCTGCGCGAAGGTTACAGCGGCTGCGACCCCATGCTTGGCGCCCTGCACGACGTTGCCCGCGATCCCGCGATCACTCCCCGACTGATTGCGTTGCTTTCAAACGAGTGCCTCCTTGTCCGTATCTACGCGGCCCTGACCCTGGGCAGACTCCAAGCACGAGAAGGTGTTGCCCCCATCCTGGCCGTCATCCGGAAGGGCTATGCGTTTTCAGACGTTACTGCCATGGCATCCGCGAAGCACACAGCAGACGTACGCAAGGTCGCCGGGAAGCGGGTGAGACAAAGTCAGACTGTCCGCTGGCTTGGCTACCTGTGCGTCGCGTTGGGACACATAGGCAGTGAAGACGCTAGAGTAGCCCTGGAAGAATTCGCCAGGGCCTCGAATTCCCCTCGTGACGTGCGCTATGGCAGTGTCGTTGCCCTCGGGGTTCTGGGCTCCCGGAAGTCGTTGCCCGCACTCGAAAGCGTGGCCCGGAATGACATCATCTGGATGATCCGCGACGTGGCCGGGCAGACGGTAGAAAACATCAGATTGGGCACGCCCTGACGTAGGCACGCAGGAGGCAACAGCTGGAGAGTCGATCAGTACGGCATCGGCACGGCTAAGAGGTCGTCGTATGGCACCGCCTCCCACACTGAAATCAGACACGGCAAAGGTGGGGGTGGCTGGCCCGAACTGCAACAACCCGACAGCGCCCCACCCACGGAGTGACACGACCATGAAATACGCTTCCGCTCTGGCAGCATGCTGCGTGTGTGTTGCGCTTGCCCTCGATGCCTGTGCACAGGCCACCGCCACACCACCGACCAGCGTGGCCGATGCATTCCGAGCCACTCCCTCTTCCCCGGCCGCCCTGCAGTTGGCCCGGTCCTCCACGACCGGCATCACGGAGTTCCGAACACTGCTGCTGCTTCCGGAACCGGCCCCCGCGTTGATTGCCTGGGCCATACATCAGTACCCGCGCGCGGAACTGCGTAAGGAACTCGAAGGATTACTCTTCTCAGCAGATCAGGTTGCTGCTTACTGGGCCGCCAAAGCCCTCGGCAGTATCGCTTCCCCGGCCAGCATCCCGGCTCTGGCAAACCAATTCCCGGAAGGTGCGCGCGACTTCTGGGAAGTCAGCGGCGGGGCTCGGAACGCACGTTGGCGCGAGTATTACTTCCACTACGTCCGGAACGACTCCGGACGCCGAGTGCGCCGTCCGGCTCGGGCACCCGTCGGGACCCCCAACATCCGGGTGGCCTATGCCGCTCTGGAGGCACTTGGTCAAATCGGTGGTGACGAAGCCAGGAAAATCTTGATCCGGGAACTTGGCCGGGACCACTATCTCATCCGGCAGGGCGCCGCACGTGCGCTGGGACGGATGCGCTGTGCAGAAGCCGAGGAACAACTCCTCCGGATGGCAGCCGACGATCCCGTTCTCATCGTGCGTCAGGCAGCAGAACAGGCAGCGAGACGCCTTGCCGGAAAACTGAAGCCGGAAACCACGCCTGCCCCTAATCTCCCGAGCGCCGTTGTTTTCGTCAAGACCAAAGAACGCACGGAGTCCAATTTCGGTTACCGTGACTCGTACCCTTACCCCCGTCTCCCCTGGTACGGATGGGGGCAGGACCTCTACTCCCTTACGCCTCCCCGCCCTGATGGAAAACTGAGGAATCTCACTAACCTGGCGTCGGGGGCCGTTCAAGCACCGGAAGTCTCCTACGACGGAGCACGAATCCTGTTCGCCATGCGACGCGACCTTGGTACCGATGGATTTCACATCTACGAGATGAGTGTTGACGGTACGGGCCTTCGCCAGATCACCGGAGGCGACTGCAATGACGTCGATCCGCAATATCTCCCGGACGGGCGCATCATCTTCTGCAGTGACCGGGCAGGTTACCGAGAGTACTACCACCAGGAACGCTCACGCGTGCTTTACACGATGAACGCAGACGGTACCGACATCCAGCAGATCAGCTTCAATCCCAACGCTGACTTTGAGCCAATCGTGCTCCCGGATGGCCGGATCCTCTACGGCAGCTACCGCTTCTACGGCTGGGATGGCGGCCCGTCAGCCGTCCCCAAACACGATCCCCGGAAAGGGATCAGCCGAATCGAGACCGTGCTCCACACGGTCATGCCGGACGGCAGCCAGGAGCAGCTCTTCTATGGCAGCATGCGCGGCGGTTTCTACAGCACGCTCCGCCCCATGCCATACGCGAACCAATACCAGACGACAGCCTGGCCTCGCACAGACCAGATGATGGGCGTCTCCGTCAGTTTCCCCCGCTGCCTGCCCAACGGCCAGATTGTCTGCGTCACCCCCGCCGGCCTGACCGTACTCGACCCCGGGGCCAATCCCATGGACTGCGAAAAGCCGATTTTCCCTGAAGTCCTGAACCTGGCCGGAGGAGAGGAAGTCTATATCCACAGCTTTGACGACCAGAATCCCGTCGGCCGGTACACCGCCCCATATCCTCTTGACAACCGCTGGGTCCTGCTTGCCCATGCCCCGTGGCACGACCTGCGCGTTAATGGCTATGGGCTGTACCTCTTTGACCTCAAGACCAGACAGAAACGCCTGGTCTACGACGATCCCACCATGAGTGATGTCGATCCCGTGGCAGTCCGCCCACGGCTTAGACCACGGATCATCCCTCCCCTTCGGCGACCATCCAACCCGCACACGGGCTTCGTCTTCTGCAGCTCCGTCTTCAACTCAGACTTGCCGTTCGAACGTTCCAAGGTGGCGTCGGTGAGAGTGCTGGAAGCTGTACAAGTCGGGATGTCACTCAACGGCAATCTCGGTTTCCAGACGCGGATCCTCGGGACAGTGCCCATTGCCGAAGACGGCTCGTTCCACGTCGAAGTCCCCGCCGACACAGCGTTCCGATTTGCCCTGCTCGATCGTGCCGGCCAGGTTGTCGTCCACGAGACGGAGTTTCAGTACGTGCGCCCGGGCGAACGCAAGAGCTGCGTTGGTTGCCATGAACGGAAGGGCGTGGCCGGCCTGAACCTGAAAGCCCAGGCCCTGCACCAGCCCCCGTTCCGGGCTCTGCGCAAGCGGGGAGACGTGGTCTACGGCGGCCGACTCAACAAGACCTACAACGTCGTGGTCCGGGAGTAACGTGATGCGGAGCTCACACACGCCCCCAGCCTCGGCCGAAGGTCCGGCCGTCATATCGGGAAGTGTAACTGCCCGAGGCCATTTGGAGGGCCGATGTCCTCAGCGGCCGTCTTCGGAGACCGTTGGCCTCTCTCAGCCGCGGTCGTCGAGGACGCCGCCCCTCCAAAAGGGGGTCGCGCGCTCAGATCGCGTGAAGTCACAAACGAGCAACCGGGTCGCGTTCTGGTTCTGTCTCTTGGCAACCGCGCTCCCGGCTGCAGCCCAGATCCAGATCGCCGACACGCCGGAAATCGCCCGGCTCTCAAACGGCACGATGGGCATCACGGCCGCGCGAACTGAGGGGCGAAGTGAGGGGTTCGCGCTTACCGACCAGACGTCCGGCAAGCAACTCGCCAGAATTGCCCTTGCCCAAGCACCATTGACGGCACGATGCGAGGTCCGCAGCGATGCCCTCGGGGCCAGCTTATCGTTCACGAACTTCCGTGGGGGGCCGGATGCCAGTTCGGCCCCGTTGGGAGAGGGGGCCCTGATTACCGTCAGTCTGAGCTCGGCAGATCCCTTCCCGACAGTCAGACTAGTCCTGCCTATGGCAGAGCGTGCCCGGACAGTGCTGCTGTGTGACATCGAGAAAGCCGACGTGTTCTACAGAGGCGGCCTGCAGACTCCACTTGCCAATCTGGATTCGTTCCCACTCGCATCCGCGGAAGTCGGAGGCGAGCAGGAAGGGGGTTGGCTCCCTGGAGTCGAACTGTCCGAATTCCCCATACCGGCGCTGGGACTCTGGTCCCCGGCGCGGAAGACATTCGTTGCCTACTGCTTCCGTCGAGGGAACGACGGTCTGCGCTCCGGCCGCAAGCTCATGACAGCGTGCCGGTCCGCCTCCGACGGCACATCTCATCCGTCCTTCGGGCTTACGGCACCCGCGTCTGGGACGAACTGTCAGTTTGCCCTGATCCACACAACCGACCTGCCTCAAACGGGAACCCCCAACGCATTTGTCCTGCGCGGCACGTGGCTGGCGACTCCTGCCTGCCTGCCGCCGACACCCGAAACCTGCGACGTGGGCTGGATGCCAAAGCGCGATGACGTCCCTCCTTCCCCTTCACCTGCTCTGGCCCTACTGCGAGCTCCGTCGCGGAGTTCGTTCAACCCTGAGTCGCTCCTCTTTGAGGATGACGCTGTCCTGCCGGTGACAACCACGCACCAAGCCATACGGAAGACGTTCGTGTCTGGAGATCCAGATCGAGTGAAACGCTTGCTTGAGGACTGGAAGAGACTCAAACGCATGGCGATTCGGACTCGATCCAACCGCACCAGGTGCATCTCCTGGCGCTATCCTCTTGCAGGCGATTACACCCGGCCTCTCGGCGGCAAGGCAGCGGCCTCGACAACAGCGCCCGTGACGTGGCAAGTAGGTTCCTACGCGCTGGCCCTGTACGCAGCCACCGGAGACAAGGACTTCCTTGCCTACATCGACGGTGTGCTGAACTGGACCCGAACCTGCGTCAGCACGCGAACCGGGAACCCGCACACCCCCTGGGCAACGTCGGCAGCGGCGGCGAATGCCGGCAGTCAATTCCTGCTGGAGTTCTACCACCAGTTCAGGGGCACTCGCAAGCGTAACAAGAAGGCTCAGGAAGCCCTTGAGCTTGGGACAACGCTCATCTACAGACACCTGGCGATCTACGTCGATGATCCGAACCCCGAGGACGCGTTCGACCCCACCTTCCTCATCCAGGGAGATAACCGCCACGGATCGTTCGGACGCGTCGCCTGGGGAGAAACATCGCACCTGCTCCGGGCAATGGCCATGTACCATGTCGAGACAGGCGACCCCACCCTGGGACGCCTGCTCCGCGGTGCGCTGCAGCGCTGGCATGTCGGCTACTCGCAGAGCGGCACACACACGATCGAGGAACTCGATCTGACCGCAGCCGGGGAACGACACGCCCGCCGAGGCCGCATCCCGCACTCCAGCAGACTGGCAGAACACCTGCAGCCGGTTGGGGCAAGCGAACTCAGGATTCTGTGTGGAGAGGCCGCAGCGATGGCCTTCAGCCAGGGTGCGCATCTTGGCGTTGCAGACTACACGTTCAGATCGAGCGACAGCTTTGGCTTCAGGCTGACCGGTCAAGCCGCCCCGAACACCACCATCACCGTGACCCGCCCGTTCGGTGGTCTCCGGAATCTTGAGCTGCGGGTAAACGGAGTCTCCCGGCTCCCCCTCACGATCAGTCCGGACGATACCAACGTGACCATCGATGCCCTCGCCGCGGGAGACACGGTCACGCTCGGAAAGCGACTGGATCTCCGCCCAACGTCCGAACGTGACGTCCCGGTCACCCTTGATCGCCCATTTGCCAACGGCTTCGAGTTTGTGCTGCTGTCGGGCGGCACGTCGCTTGATGTCTCCTGGCAGAACGGCCTTTCCTGGGCTGGGCTTTCCCCCGGCCAACACACGACGGTTCACAGGATCCCCTTTGCTCTTCTGCCCGGCCCTGTCTCTGCCGTCGACCTGGCCCAGCGTCCTCGGACATTCAGGATGCCCAGCCTGCCCCGCTCAGTGTTCCTTTTCGTTGAGAGAACACCGGCACCCCTTGCAGCCACCGTGAGCTACGCTGACGGCACCAAACGAGAGGTGCATCTGGACGCGTCACTGCCGGCGCTGAAATCCTCCCCCCTTCGCTCCTGGAAGATAGACATGTACCCAATTGCTTCCCCGCATCCTGCCCCACGGATAACCGCCATCGAACTGAAGGGAAAGGCGCTGCTTTTTTCCGCGACTTCACATCCCTCCACTGATCGAGCTGCCAAACTTCTTGGCCGCATAAGGGCACGAAACAAGCGCCCCGAACGGGAGGCAAGAACCACTCCCAAACTCACAGCCCTGGTGCGAACCCTGCGCGCCGAAGTGCGCAACGCCACACGTGGCAAGGCCCTGAGAATCGCCTTCATCCCTCCGTTGGCGGACCACGCAGAAACGCTGCGCCTCGCGTGCGCTCTTCTGGGGACATCGCCTGCCATACTGACACCTCAGGAAGCCGCAGATCCGGCCCAGCTGAATCCTGACCAATATGCCGTTGTGGTCCATGCCGGCCCCGAGACGTTCCTGCACACCGTTCACAAGCCCGGGGATGCCGTCAACACGCTAAAGGGATACATCCAAGCTGGCGGCTGTCTCGTTTCCGCCGCGTGGGGCTGGCCCTTCTTCTACGCCCTCGAAGCCAAGGGGCAGACCCTGACTCGGATCAAGGGGCTGCCCAACGCTCAAACATGTGCGGAACTCAAGATCGGCATCAACTCCGCTCGTTGTCCGGCGCCGCGAGAACTGCCACACTTCGAGCTGGTCCCCGGTCAACCGGTCCTCCGCCATTTGTCTTCCCCCATGCCGTTCAGCCGAGCTGTGGGAGGCGGGTACCGGCTGGCAACCCCCGCGGGTCTTCCCGAAGGCGACATCTTCACCCCGGCTCTGATCTTGCGTGATGCGTCCGGCAGGGATCATGGGGCAGTGGTGGCCGACATCCAGCACCGCTGCACTGAGTACAGGAACGGACGTGTCGTCTTTCTCTGGGCCAACATCCTTCGCATGGACGAGGGGCTTCCCATCGCGCTCGAGGTCATGAGTCACGCCATCCGGACTGCCATCATCCCGGATCGACCGGTCTCCGCACCCGCCATCGCCGTCCTGCCAAGAGACGTAGCCGAACACGCACAGGCCATCGAGAAGGCCTGTGTCCAAACAGGTCTCCCAAAGCGCGTGTTGACACCTGCGGAGTTCGCCGACCCCGCCATCTTCAACCCCGCCAACTTCCCAATCGCGATCCATGCCGTGGATGGCGAGTACTTCATCGACGCAATCGGCACGCGGACCGGGCTTTGGCGGAACTACGTTGACTACGTCCGCGGAGGAGGGTTCCTCGTCGCTTGCGGCACGATGTGGCAGTTCTACTACCACTCACGTCTGGGCAAGGATGGTGAATGGCGACAGAAGCCCGATCCCGTCCGTCCCATCGAGAATGAGTTGCGGCTGGCGATCGGCTCATCACGGTTCCAGGACAACCGCCCCAAGTACCTGCACTGTCTGCCGGGGCAGGATGTGATCACGTTCCCCGGTCCCATGGATGTCAATCATCTCTCATGGGGAGAGTACCGGGGCGTCGATGTCGACCCAATCCTGGGCCCCACCATCGTCCCACTTGCTGAACTGCGTGATGCCCAAGGCAACTCCTTCGGTCGATATGCAGCCGCCCTTATCCGCTACAAACGCCACGAACTGCGCAGTGTGGAATTGGTCTGGCTCTGGGGAAACCTGCTTGAGACTCCAGACGGACAGCCCCTGCTCATCCAGGCCCTCCAATACGCAGCCAAGCGCCAGAAAGCGATGTTCCCAGGCACACCTCAACCCCAGCAGTAGTGTGGTCCGCTACGGCTTACTCGTTCCCCTAAATCCCGAACCCAACATACCGGACGTCATAGAATCACGATTGGAGAAGATCAGATGAAACTGTCACTTTCAGGACGATTGGTGGAATCAGGTACTGAGACGGTCATCCCCGTCGGCGATTTCCTCGATCTCGCCGGTCGCTACGGTTACGAAGCGGTCGACCTGCGGGCCTCGCAACTCAACCCGCAGACGTCCGGGCAGGAACTCGATGCCATCCAGTCCGGACTCGAGAGGAACGGTCTGGCACTGTTCGAAGGCGCCTATCGTGGCGAGCTCGACGGTGCCGATGACGAGGCGTTTTCAGCGTTTGCGGCAGTGATTGCCGAGCTCGGCGGCGAAGGCATTCGTGTCGGCGGGGCTCTTCCTGTGTTGAAGAAGGCCGCGCAGCTCGCGGCACCCCACGGGGTCGGAATCCTGTACCAAATGCACACCGGCGGTCCATTCGAGACGATAACAGCCGCGGCAGCAACCATCGCTGAGATCGATGAGCCGAACTTCGGGGTGATGCCTGAACCAGCGAACTTGGTCATGGGACGCGAGGCGTTCACGGAAAACATGTTCGAGCCGCTGCGAGGACGACTTCTTGGCGTCCACGTGCAGACCCTCGTGGTCAGCCCTGACGCTGCCAACGCTCTCAAGCTGGCAGACGGCACCGAGATCCGCTATGACCGAGTCGCCTACCATGAAAACCGGCAGACTGATTTCGCCACCTTCTTCGCCGCGTTGAGGAACGTGGGATTCGACGGCTATGTGAATGAGCTCGAACCGCGACCGCCGATCGAGGAACTGGAAGAGACCGTACGCCAGGCCGCTGAGTTCCTCGGCCAATTCACGCGTGTGTAACTCGGCTCTGTCCGACAGAGCCGTGATTACCGGGAGCGGACCGATTACGTTGTGCGCGGCTCGGTTCAGAGCGGCTGTCCGGCAGAGCCGCGACTAGCGGGAGCGGACCGCTTACGTTGTGCGCGGCTCGGTTCAGAGCGGCTGTCCGGCAGAGCCGCGACTACCGGGAACGGTCACTAAAGGCAAATCCCCTCCGTAAACGGACGTTCGGAGAACATGGTGCCTGGGTTGAGCATGTCGCTCGGATCCAGGAGACTCTTGACCGTTCGCATGTGCTCCACAAGGGCGACGCCCCACTCCCGCTCCAAATAGGGAACCCGCAACCGGCCCATACCATGCTCAGCGGTGATGGTCCCGTCATAGCTCAGCACGATCTCGTAGACGGCATCCGCAATGCGCTTCAACCAGCCGGCGAGATCCCGGCGATTTGGGTCGACCAATGGACGGAGGTGCAGGTTCCCGCTTCCTGCGTGTCCATAGATCGCCGCCACGATCCCGAGATCCTCGAACAGGCGTTCGATATCACTCAGGAAAGAGGCCAGGTGTTCCGGGGGAACGCCGACATCATTGACCAACGAGGGCGCCACCTGATCCGGTGCCCACCTGCGCACGACAGGCATCAAGGCCTTCCGTGCCCGCCAGAGCCGTGCCTGCTCCTCAGGCGATGCAACTGTGACAACAGGTGATGCCAGCGAATAGTCGTTTCCCTCGACCAGCGCCTCAACCTGACGCACAGTGTCCAGACGGCCCTCCCCGGTGCACTCGATCAGCAATGTGTGAGCATCCCCGCCAGGCAGGGCCAGTTTGGGGCGCTTCGCATTCACCATGGCCACACTGCGCCGATTGATCAGCTCAATGGCCGCAACATCCAGACAACGCAGGTGCTGCACGGCCTGCCCCACGTCACTCAGTCGCTCCAGTCGCACGAGCGTTGTCGTTGTCCCCTCCTGAACCGGTTCCGCTCGGAGTGTGACATCAGTGACCACCCCAAGCGTTCCCACACTGCCGGCGAGAAGTTGCGTCAGCACTTGCGCCGGACACTCACGGCGGAGTAGGCCGAAGAGATTGTACCCGCTGGCGATCTTCCGGCCGTCGCGGGCGACGAGACGATCTCGTGACTCGTCATCGGCCAGAACGCTCCGCCGAAGGGCCTCGAGTCCGTCACGGACACAGCGAGGCAACGTTTCCGGGCGCGCCGTATCGACATGCGTCCCATCGGCCAGAACAACCCGAGCTGACACCATGTAGCGATCAATCGAGCCATGTTTGAGGGCATGGGGACCGCTGGCCTTTGTTGCGACATTGCCCCCAATGAGAGACATGGCCCCGCTCGAGGGGTCAGCCGGAAGGAAGTACCCGCCGTCACGCAAGTGTCGCTGGAGACGGTCATGCAGTACGGCCGCCCCCACTCGCACGGTCGGTCCGTCGGCTCCTAGCGCATCAGCGAGAATCTGACCAAGTTCACCATCATCGCTCAGAACCAGCAGAATACCGCAACCGATCCCGGCTCCCGCTGTCCCACTGCCCGCCCCGCGTGCGGTTATGGGCACACCCTCCTGTCGCCCCTGCTCAAGCACCTCAACAACGTCACCCACGTCCTCCGCCCGGACAACAACCAACGGCTCTTCGCAATACATGCTCTGATCACGCGAATGGCGCGAAAGCGTCCGCTGGTCGGTAAGGACCTCCCCACGAATACGCGGGCCCAACAGCTCGACCAAATGGCGCCGCAGCCTGTCCCGAACACCGACACCCAGTCTCGCCATGCCATGCTCTCTCTCACACGGCAAGGGCGGAACCTCGAGACACCACCCTCAGCCACACATTGAAACGGCCCTCAAAGAAAGCTATCATCACCATGCCTTTCCCTGAGAATAGCCAACGATACTTGCCCATGCGTGGAACAGCAATGGTGCTTGCCCCCATCGCAACAGGCCCATTGGTATCAACGGCACGAGTCTTGACAGGATTCTGTGACAAGGAGAGTAGGAACATCCCATGCTGCGCGCCACGATGCACTACTTCGTCCTCGCTACCGCCGTGCTCCTCCTGCCAATCGTCACCCCGACTGCCCGAGCCCAGGAGCAGGAACTGGCTGACCACGTTGTCCTCCAAAACCCCAGCTTCGACGAGGACTTCGAGAACGATGGCGTTCCAGACCGCTGGGACATCCCGGAGACCACAACCGTTGCCCTGACCGGTGATGCAACTCATGGAGCCAAAGCAGCCGTCTTTTCCGACGGATACGTCCTCGCCTCCCAGAACCTCTATCTACGCAACCTGGCGGGAAAGAAACTCATCATCCATGTCGACGTCAAGGGCACGGACGGGGCCAAATTCGGCTGTTTGGCAGGGTGCTTTCGCCTCCGGAAAGACGGCAAACGCACCTTCGTCTACCCGCGCCTGGCCTGGGACAAACCGCTCTCCAATGACTACGAACGCATTACGCTGCGATACACATTCCCGGAAGCCACGGAGGAAGGCCGACTCTGGATCGCCTTCTACAGGAGCAATCGTCAAGGCGCCGTGTGGATCGATCATGTCGCCGCGACAGACCACGATCTCCCTCCCGAGGACCAAATCGTTCTGACCAGAATTGCCCGGGAAAGCAGCTATGTCGCTGCCCGGGCAAAGCAGGCGGCCCAACTTTTCCCCAAGGCCGTCGAGGATCTGCAACGCATCCAATCCACGCATGAGGCCCTGGCCGAACGCGCCCGAAGCGACGATCCCGCCGTGCTGGCCAAGCGAGAGGAGTTGACTGGAGACGTCGCTCGCGACCATGCGTTCATCAACGCCCTGGCAGGCAATGCCCCACTCATTGCCACATGCTCTCCGGCGTGCGAACGCCTGGAACCGGACGTCCCCGTGCCGACTGAACTGCACCGGGAATGCCATACGACGGCCCTGCGCGACGAGTATACGGCATTCGGAGTACTCCTCCTGAACCCACGGCCGCACCAAGTCTCCGCCATGTTGACGTTGCAGTCCACGCCGGGCCTCCTTCCTCCTGTCGTCCGGCGCCAGGCTTTCATGGAGACCTGGTACAAGAAGGCCAAAACACGTCTGTCCGACCCATTGCCTCTGGTCCCCGTCCGCTCTGGAGCGTACCAGCTGGAACTGGGCCCAGGAGCCGCCGAGAAGCTGTTCATCCTCTCCCAGGCGACGAGCAATGCCTCCGGCCTCCAGCAAATCTCAGCCAACGTGTCGGTCAAGGGCGTCGACTGTGCCGAACTCACGGCTCGTATCGACGTCCTCCCAACTGCCTTCCCGCGCAAGCCACGGTTTGAGCACATCCAATTCATGTACCCGGACCAGCTGCCCGCGGCGACACACCCGGAAGACGTCGCGCGTGACTTGGCGGCGCACGGCGTTTCAGGCATCGAGTTCCCCTACATCCCCAACGTGACGTTCACTCCCGAGGGAGGCATCGCGAAGAACGGCATCGTGTCGTCCCAACAGGCAGTGTGGCTCGAAGCCTACGGGAAGCACCTTGATAGGCTCGCTATCTTCTGGGAAGGGAAGTACAAGCGCCTCCCGATCGAGGGACAACCGGACGCGTTCCTGCCCTACACCAACGATGACGGTACGCTTACACCGCAGTTCCGGCGTGCGTATGCGGAGTTGTTGGCCGCATGGCTGAGCTTCGCCGAGAGTCGTGGTTTCGGCCCCGAACGATTCCTCATGCTTGCCGACGACGAGCCGAGCAGCAGGGAGGAGTTCAAAACCGCACCGGGCGCGGAAGTCCGCCGAACACTTGAGCTTTACCAACTTACCCGGGAAACAGCCCCGGACCTGCAGATAGCCGTCACACTCAGCGACTATGCCGGGCCGGCCGATGTTGCGGTGCTGGCCCCGGAAATTGACGCCATCATGCCCCTGTGGCCTTACCGGGAGAAGCTCTCCCGCTGGGCCCCGAAGGACTACCGCCCGAGGGAGGCCTTCCGGACCACAATACTGCCCATGCTCGAAACGGAACGGCGGAAGCGGGGCCTGCACATATGGAGCTACCATATCGATTCGGGAAAGAGCAGTCCCGTTCTCAAGAGCGGCAGGGCATACCCCATTATTGCTGCTTCAGCAGGCCTCACCGGCGTCTCCACCTGGGCCTACAACGTGGGACGCGGAAGCACGTGGGATGACACAGACGGAGGACTGCTGGACTACCTCTTCGTCTACAACGGCCTCGAAGACCACCCTCTGAACCACGCGCTCAACCCGGCGAAAGAAATCGTGGTGCCATCGATACGCTGGGAAGCCATGCGTCTGGGCTGGCAGGATGCGCAGATTATCCTTGCAGCCAAGGACGCTCTGAAGAAGCAGCCGAATGCCGCCCTGAACCAGAAACTCCAGGCGATTCTGGCCGTCCCGCAGGAGTGGCTCTATGCGCCGGATGACGCCGTCCTCGGCGATGTCCGCAAACTCGCAGTTGACTTGCGACTTCTCTATGCGCGGCTGACCTCTAGGCAGTGAACGGTTTGCAGAGCTTGCCCCTCACAAAGGCGAGCCTATACTCTTCTCGACGGGTTTACAGTACGGACAGTCGCGGTCCATCGGCGCGCCACCGATGGTCTGCACGAGTGCCCTTCTCAACCGGGAGTACCAGCATGACGCTCGCAGCATTCTTTGGTGGTCTTGCCCTTTACGCCGTCGTTCGGGTCCTGATTACCGGTTTCTACACGGTGCGCCCGGATGAGCGGGCCGTGGTCACCAGCTTTGGCCGGGCCCAGCGGCTCGAGGGTGAGCAGTCCCCGGATCCAGTCCTGTCCACAGACGAGTTGGAGCGTTACCAATACCCCAACATCCGAGTGATAAAGCCGGGAGGCCCCTACTTCAAGTGGCCGTGGCAGAAGGTCCACAAGGTCAGCGTCGCAACCGAAGCCGTGAATCTCGTCTGGGATCCGACCAAGAAGCAGGCGACCGTCGAAGCTGTGACCAAAGACAACCTCACCACGGGCGTGAACGGTCAGATCCGCTTCCGGGTCAGCGAGAACAGCCTTTACGCCTACCTCTTCGGCGTCACCAGCCCGCTCGAGCATGTCATGGGCTACTTCATCTCCGTTCTTCGCGAGCGGATTGCCAACTTTGTCGATCCCAAGGGGCAAAGCCTGATTGCCCCACCTGAAACTGAGGACGGCCTTCAAACCACCGCGGTCGAGTTGTCCGAAGGCGTCTCGATCAACGACTTGAGGAAGAATCTCCCGCTGCTCAACGAGTACATGGAGAGCCAATGCCGGTCTACAGCAGGTCGGTACGGAATCGAGCTTGACGCAGCCCTGATCACCGAAATTGATCCGCCACACGAGGTCGACCGCGCGCTGTCGGCCATCAACAGCACGCGCAATCAGGTGGCGGCAGACATCAGTACGGCTCGCGCTGACGCAGAACAGCAGATAACGATGAGCAAACGGGCGGTCGAGATCGCGACCAATAACGCTCAAGCTGAAGTGGCCCCGCTTATCGAGTTGGCCACGACGATGACAAAAATAAAGGCCGAGGGCGGTGCCAGAGCCATGGATGCGTACCTGCGTAACATGCGTGTTCCCCTGCTCGCCCGCACACGACGTATCGTCCAGCCCGCTGCAGCGGTCACCGCAATCCGGAAGGAGGCCACAGCATGAATCCTGCAATCCCCATCGCAGCAGTCGTTGGCCTGTTCTTCATCCCCATTGTCTTGGGTATCGCCCGGGCAGTCGGGATCTACGCCACGGTCCAGGAGTGCGAATCCCGAGTGTTCACCCTCTTCGGCAAAGTCCTGGGAACGATCGACACGCCGGGACTGTGCTTCCCCATGGGGCAATTCGGGGCGCGTGTTTTCCTCGTCCCGCTCTTCGGCAGACGTTACAGTGTCAATACAGCCCTGCGCCAACACTACCTTCGCGGCCAAATGGTGAACTCCGAGGAAGGAACGCCCATGGGAGTCGGTATTTGGTACGAGATGCAGGTCAACGATCCCGTATCCTACCTGTTCACCAATACCAACCCTGAGGGCTCCCTCCAGGCGAACGTCGCCAGTTCGACCATCTCGGCCTTGAGCAACCTGGAAATGGAGACGATGCTGGAAAACCGGCACAGCCTCAGCCGCACCGTCCGCGGCGCGGTTTCGCCTCTGTCCGAGAAGTGGGGCTACCGATTGGGTTCCGTCTACATCCGCAAGGTCGCGTTCACCGATCAGCAGATGGTCGACAACATCACCCAGAAGGTGGTCAAACGACTCGTCCAGGTTACGAGTGCCATGAAGCAGGATGGCGAGAACCGCGTGGGGTTGATCAAAAGCGAAACCGCCAAGAAAGTGTCCCAGAAGATGGCAGAGGCAGCGGCGGCCCGGCCGGCCATCGTGGGCCAGGCCCTGAACGACATCTCCCGGGAGGATGAAGACATCCTCAAGGCTGTTCTTGACGTGATGGAGATCGAGAAGCTCCTGGAATCCGGTGCTGAAGTCGATCTCGTCCCCGACGACGTCAGACTCGAGATCCAGTTGGCGGAAACGACACGGACCGCGTCCGCTCCTCCCCCTCCCCCTGTGGCTCAGTAATTCCCCCGGGGACCATGCCGCGATGAGACTCAACGGGGCAACAAGCCGATCACCCGGGCGATTTTGCCCAATGCGATTAAGTTCCCCTGGAAGACGGTCGCGGCATGGCAGCCCTTCGACTAAGCTCAGGGCCTTGAGCAAGTCCCACAACCGTGGGACGCGTCGAAACGCCCACCACCACCTTTTCGAAGCACACAATGTGGGAGGCGGTGCCACCCGGCGACTCTTCGGCCAACACGGGGTTCGGAGGAGCTTAATCGCATTGAGTCTCTGCCCCCGGACGGCGGTCACGGCCTGGAACAGGGGACGCCTGACAACCATGCTCCTCACCCTCACCATTCCCCTGTGGGGCGCCCCGACAATTCCCGAAGGCGTGTCCCTGGAGGATTTCTACGGTGGCTTCTACCCGACCGAAGAGTGGGTTACATCGCTCGGAAAGACGCCCGCAAGGACCCGCCAGAACGCTTTCCAGTCTGTCCGCATAGTCAACACGCTACCGGATGATCCCAAAGGACGCTGGCCCGGCCCCATTGCCTCCCTCACACACGAGGACTTTGCGGCGATGCAGGCACGGGCGAAGCGGCTCATACCAACGCCTTCACAAGCCCTTCTCGGGCTCGTCCCACGCCGGAACCGAATCGCCGGCAACGCACGGGTCATGCCGTCGGGAACACGGATTCCATGCCCGGACAGGGACGGGGGACGGCTCGAGTGGCAAGCGGACGAGCCCGACACAATCCGCTGCAGCAAAGGGCACACCGTCGACCCGTTCAAGACCTTCCCGCCAACAGGTGTGATCAGGATCACCAGCCCGGCAGGAGGCGAGCAGGAATACCCCTACCACGACACGGTTGACGGCGGGAAGCGCATCTACCTGACCGGTGAATACATGACTCCGCTGCGAGTTGCCGGCCTGGTCCGAACTGCCCGAGACCTCGCCACCGTCTATGCGGTCACAGGGGCAGCGCCTTACGCTGAGCGGGCAGCCGTAATCCTGCTCGATTTCGCGCGGGCCATCGCCCACTGGCCGAAAATCGCCCGAGGCATCCACAGTGGGCTGGAAGGGAAGGAGCGTTTCCGTCCAATTGGCGACTACAGAGTCTACGCCGGTATCTGGTATGATAAATACCATTCCGGAACCGGTACGTTCCCCCGGGAGTTGGCCAGAGCCTACGACCTCGTCGCCAGCGCCCCCGTCTGGCGACAACTCGGCCAGATGATCGGTGAGAAGAATGCCCGGGCATACATTGAGGAGAAGCTCTTCCTTTACACCGTTCGGGACGCCGTCAGGTATGACATTCACCACCCGAAACCGTCGTCGGCACTGAGCAACTACATTCCCTATCAGATCAACGGTTTCCTGGCCATTGGTCGAGCCATCGGGCTCGCCGAAATCGTGCACTATGCCTACTGGAAAGAGCAGCAACTGGCCCGCAAGACACTCATGGCCGACTCGATGTTCCCCGAAAGCCCATCCTATGCACGACAACACGTCTACGGTATGGCCCGCGCCGCCCGCCTCTCGGAGGGCTACAGCGATCCCCCGGGATTCGTTTCACAGATCGACAACACCAGGTTCGACAGCCTCGATATGCTCCGCGACCTACCCGAACTGTCCCAGGCCATCAGGGTTCTCGAAACACTGACCTATCCTGACGGGGAGAACATGCTGATCCATGACACCTACGGCAGCCTGCGCAGCCGAGGCTTCCCCGCCCCCGAGCAGGCGCGCCCGCTCCTCTATCCCGCATTCGGACACGGTGTACTGGGACGTGGAGAACACGCCAAAGGAAATCAGTTCCAGGCGCATCTGCACTACTCCGGAAACTGGGGGCACGCTCACCTCGACATGCTCAACCTGATCCTGTGGTCACACGGTACTGAGATGGTCTCAGACATCGGCTATGCCCACACATACCGCATGTTCGCCAACAATACCTCAGGGCACAACCTGGTCGTGGTGGACCGCCGCTACCAGACCCGCAATCTCAACACCCCGGGCGAACTCGTGGCCTGGTTCCCAAGCATCGACGGCCCACAGGTAATCGATGTCTCCGCCCCAAGCGCATACCCACAGTGCTCGTCTTACCGCCGAACCCTGTTCCTCCTGCCGGTCAATCAAGCCCGGAACGTTGTGCTGGACGTCTTTGAAGTAGACGGCGGCTCCACCCATGAATGGATGGCCCAGGGCAGTTGCATGGTGCAGGGAGATCTTGCCGTTTCCCTCCCGACCGCCTCTGTTGCCGAAAGCTATGCAGATGATGGGGCGCCCTTCACGCCGCCTGCCAGCAGCGCGTACATGAAGCAACGTCGAGAAAAGGGACTGAACGCCTGGTGGTTGTCGCCCGACGAAAAGGACCCTTGGTATGGCGTGTTTCGCGATGTCTGCAAAGGCCGATTACAGGGTCGCCTCGCGGCAAACTTCACATACGACTCACCTGGAGCTCCGCAACTGCACCTGCGCATGTTGCAGCCTCTGGATGCGACCGTCTACACATGCACCGTCCCAAGCCTTCGGAGAACCTGGTCGCCAACGGCGCGGCGGGAGGTCCACGAGCGCGTTGAGCAGTTCAGGATGCCCAAGCTGATCGTGAGACGGGAAGGTATGGACCTGACAACCCGATTTGTGGCTCTCTGGGAGCCTTCCGCCGGCCTGGGACGTGCATCTGTTGTTCGAGACCTCGCCCCAAACTCCCAAGACGTTGTGGCCGTCGAAATCCGCACGGGGACCACAGCCAAAGACCAGGTCATTCGCGCGTTTCATTGCCCAAGCCCGGATCGACGCGTTTCCTTGCCGGGAGGCATCGAGATGACGGGCCGTTACGCCGTCCTTTCAGAGGGGCCAACAGGAATGAGTATCACCCTTTACGGAGTCGACTCATTCGTCGCCCCACAGTGCGTGGTGACGCTGCCAGATCCACCCGAGCTTCCCCTGCTGAGCCTCGCCCCCGACGAGAATGGTGGCTACAACGTCGTGCTGGAAGGAACATGGCCGGGATGCGCGGCATCCTCCCCAGCTGAACATGGCTGCGTGGAACATGTCCTCCTGACTCAGGACACTGCCCACCACCGAGCGTTCCCTGTCGACAGGCTGGAAGAGGGGCATGGCAAGACATTCCTCCATTGCCCGCGCCACCCCGGTTTCTCATACGATCTCAACAGCAAAACGCTCAAAGAGCTCTTCCTGCCGTTCAATACCACCAAAGGGAAGGCACTGGTCCGCCGCCAGCGACGTGTCGTCCTGCGGTCAAGCAAAACCAAGCCTGAACAGTGGCACGTCCAGACGTCGAGTCGCTGCCGAGTGAACGGGACTGACGTAGCTCCAACTCCCATGGGGACAGAAACCGCTGTTCCCAAGCTCTGAATTGCCTCACAGCATGAACGAAGGAACTGACATGCACCGCACTGTCGCTCCAACGCAAGTCACCGAGGGCGTGTATTCCCGCGACAACCACGAGTTCAGTTTCTCTTCCTGCCCCGATGACTCAACCTGGGTCACATGGTCTGCCTATGGCCCTCAGGGATCCCGCAGCTTCGCGCGTCGCGTGGTGGGTAACGTACGTGGCAACATCTGCCCCGTAAGCGATTCGACGGCCTCCCAGGTATCCCCTCTTCTCATCCCCGGAGAAGTGCCGACGGTGGCCTGGCTCCAATCGGAGGACAATGCGTACTCGATCTGGTGCGCAGACTGCACGGATGGTCGCCTTTCGCCACCGCGTCGCGTCTACTGCCTCCCACCGGAGGCAAAACCGGCCGCCCTGCACGCAACCCGGACTGAAACGGGCGCGGTGTGGTTGACCTGGGCCCAGACCGAAACCGGGAAGAGCACGGTGCAGCTCCTGCACATTCCTCCTCATGGTGCAGTCGACGAGTTCACACTCACGGCAGGCGCATGCCAGGACTACCGCCCGCAAATCATCCCCACTGGCTCAGAAAATGTCTACGTCGCGTGGGACGCCTACGTGGACGGCTCCTATGACATTTACGGTTGTGCTGCACATACTGACGGTACGGAACCGGTTGAACAGATCAGCCGGCAACAGGACTGGGCCGTGAACCCCAGTCTCTGCCGTGACCCGGAAGGGCGCCTGCGGTGTGTGTGGGTGAACTGGCAGGATGTGATGTGGAAACAGAGCGTGGTACACCAGAAGTTCTCGATCAGGGGCGCTTGGCACGATGGGACCGCATGGTGCCCGTGGACAGGCAATGACGCCGCAATCGACATCGCTCCTCTCCACTATGGCCTGCTCACCGATTTCGACCGTAAGCCTCCCGCTCTGGGACACCAGGGCCGACGGCTTCACCCTATGCTGCGGACGTCGCAGGACGGACGCACCTGGCTCTTCTATGAGGCCAAAGCTGACGATGCTGCTCAGACCATCGGCTCACGGGGTCGGCTTGTGGGGCTCTGCTTCGCCCGGGAACAATGGTCGGCGCCGATGTCCATCGCGGAAGGGCTCGTTTACTATGGACTGCCGGAAGATGACTGCATCGGGGATACGCTTCCCCTCGTTGCCCGGAGCATCGACCTGGAAGACTCGGACACCGACGCCGATGAGCTGGTCCTCAACCGCGTTCCGCTCACGAGTGATCTTCCCGCCGTCCCAGGGGACCGCATCGACGTCGACCTCACACACTGGGAGACGATCGAACTCCCGCTGCCCGAGTTCGCCGGCAATACATCCGAGCGGACACAGCTGCCCGGACCGGCAAAGGGACGCTTCAGGCTGATCTGGGGCGATTTCCATGTCCACGGAGAGGGATCCGTCGAGTGCGATGGTGACTTGGATCAGATCGCCCATTATGCCCGAGACAAGGGAGGACTTCATGCTCTCACAATCTCGGATAACGACCACTTCTGGAGTCCAAAAATCCGCGGGAACCAACGTTGGCTGACCGATTTCGAATGGGACAGCAATCTGGGCAACGCTAAGGCCCTGAACGAGTCAGGCGTCTTCGCTCTGTTCCCAGGCTACGAACAGACCATCGGCGCCGACGCTCCAGGCATGGGCCGACGCCTGTTGCGGAACCACACATCGGTCATGGCTGATGACGATTGCATGACCCGCGATCTGTTTCACTTCAGTCCCGCCGTGATGGCCGCCCGACGTGAGGGACGCAGGTCTTCCTGCAAAGATGTCACCGAATGCGTGAAGTGGGCTAAGGAAAAGGGTTACTACCCCCTGCCCCATGCGCACTCGAACTGGTGGCGCCTGGTTGATCCATCGGTCCAGACCTGCTGCGATGTCATGGTCGCCTGGATGCGGAATATCGAAGTTTTCGACATCTACCACAGCTACCTGAATCGCGGGATGAAGTTTGGCTTCACCGGCAGCAGCGACAGCCATTACCGCAATCCCGGTCTCGGTGGAGCCGTTACCGGGCTTTGGGTGACTGAACTGACCCGAGCAGCCGTGCTCGACGCCCTGAGAGCTCGCCGAACGTATGCCACGGCGGGGCAACGCATCGTCCTGGAGTTCACGATCAATGAGACCTTCATGGGAGACAGTCTGGTCGTCTCAGAAGACCCATGCCTGCATTGGCGAGTGGTAGGCCGCGAGGACGAGGAGTACGTCCTGAACGTCCTTCGGGACGGACGGCCCATGCATAGGGAACGCTTTACCGGCAACGCAGAAGGCTCCCTGATTGACGCAGATCTGGTCATACACCGCCCGGGAGAACACTACTACTACCTGGAAGTGACTTCGCCGGAACCAATCCCCGATTACCGCTCAAATGCCGCACACGCCCTGGGTGGACGGGGCTGGAGTTCACCCATCTGGCTCGAAACAGCCGACTGGATCGTGGCGTGATCGGCCGCCATGCTTCCCCAGGAACAGCCGAAGCCGTTCCCCGTCAGCTGACAGGGCCGAAACGCAGCGCCAGGACGGACACATCATCAGCTTGCCGTCCGCCGCCTCGCCATCTCGCCACCTCTGTGACGAATTCCCCCACACTCTCTTCCAGGGGCAGACGGCTGTGCTTCTCGAGCGCGCCCCTGATCCGCTCCTGCCCAAACTCCTGTCCCGAGGAATTGATGGCCTCAATCGCGCCATCCGTCACCATGTACAGACGATCCCCCCGGCCAAGGGTAATCGCGTGTTCCAGGAACCCGCTCTCGGGAAACAGGCCAATCGCGGGAGGGGAAGCGGCCGGGAACGTGGCAGAACCCGAAGCGAACGGGACATGGATCGGGCCTGGGTGGCCCGCCGATACGTAGACGAACCGCCCTGTTTCGAGGTTGAGGATGCCGTAGAGGAACGTGAAATACTCGAGTTCACTCTCTGCTCCAGCGATCCATGTATTGAGGTGAGCCGCGACACCGGCAGGAGGGACGATGTCCAAAGTCGGGGCCTGTGCCCCACCCTCAACCAGAATCGCGTCCGGCCCGGACAGGCGGGAGAGAGCTCGCGCCAGGGACACGGAGAGCAGCGCGGCAGCCACTCCATGCCCACACACATCAGCGACATACAGAGCCACGTGCCGGGAGTCAAGACGAAGGACACTCAGCATATCGCCGGCAAGCTCGTCACAGGGGCTGAAGTGCCAGGAAAACGACGCCTCAGCACAGGTTGGGAGGCAGTGGGGCAGGAAAGCCCGCTGAATTCGGGCCGCGGCCTCCAAGTCATCGGTCATGCGCTGGTTCGCGGCCAGAATGCGCGCATTCGCGTCCTCGAGGTGCCGGTTCTTCTCGGCCAGTTCCTGTTCCAGCGCCAGAATCCGTTCGCCGGCCCGCATTCGAGCCCGGAGTTCGTTCCGATCAAAAGGCTTACATACAAAATCGTCGGCTCCTGTCTCGATTCCCTCGACGATGTCCTGCTTGTCCGAACGCGACGTGAGCACGAGGATATAGACATACCCAGGTGAGGGAGATTCCCCGCGGATCCGGCTGACTAGGCCCATCCCGTCCATCCGCGGCATCTGCCAGTCGGTGACCACGATCGGGAACGACTCCTCCTGGAACAACTCCCAGGCCTCAAGGCCGTCCGTTGCCATCGTCGGAGTGTGCCCCCAATCCTTGACGTAGGCATGAAGGAGCAGCCGTGTGACCGGATCATCGTCCGCAATCAGGACGTTCATCAGAGTCTTCCTCTCTCAGGAACACCTCGAGTTCCGCGCTCAACCGCCCCATCTCAGCACAGATTGCCGCGCAAAGCGACTCCGCATCCTCAAGGTGTCCACTCTTGGCCTTGGTCTCCAGTTCCTGGGCCAGACGACACACCGGCCCGGCAAAGAAGTTGCCGGCCATCCCCTTGAGCCTGTGCGCAACCGTAGCCGTCTCACCGGCAACGCTCTCCACAACGGCTCTCCGCAAGTCAGTCAGCAGCTCGGGATACGTTTGCTGGAAGACGTTGACTAACTCCCGGGCCAACCCGCGCTCTCCCCCCACATTCGCCGCCAGCATTGCCTGGTCAAAGGCGGATTCCTCCTCTGCCGCCGCAGACGGCACGTCAGGTCGGGTAGAATCAGTCGCCACCATTCCCGCCGACTCAACGGTTTGCACCAGGTCATCACGGCGGATCGGTTTCGCTACGTACCGGTCCATCCCGGCGGCCAGAATCCGCTCACGATCGCCCTTCAGGGCATGGGCGGTCATCGCGACGATGGGCAGATGGCCGCCGCCCGACGCCTCTTCGTCACGTATGGCCCGAGTGGCTTTCAACCCGTCCATCACCGGCATCTGCACATCCATGAGTAACAGGTCCACGGGGTGTTCCCGCAATCGGTCGATGGCCTCCTGTCCGTTCTGAACGACGGTCACTCGGTGCCCGCGAGCACCAAGGAGGGCCTTCACCAAGCGCTGATTCACCTTCTCATCCTCGGCAACAAGGATGTCTAACGAGCGGATTGGACTGGGCGTCTCCCCTTCACGCTCCGACGTCCGCCCCACTCTCGGGGCAGACGTTTCCGGTGCGACGACCTCCAGGATGGCATTCAGCAGCGCCGAGTGCTTCACCGGTTTCGTCAGGTGCAGGGAGACTGCGCTCACATCCTCCGCACGGTCATCACTGTGCGCCCCGGCCGAAGACAGAATAATGACCGGCATGTCACCATGAGCAGGATCTTCCCGCACCTCTCGAGCCAGAGCAAAGCCATCCATCCCCGGCATCATCGCATCCAGAATCGCGAGCCGGTAGACGTCTCCCTCGGCCCCCGCTCGCGAGACCTCCTCAAGGGCAGTCCGTCCGTCTGCAGCCAGCCAGGGACGCATGTTCCAAGACACGAGCATTTCCTCGAGAATGAGCCGGTTAGTGGCATTGTCGTCAACCGCAAGTACGTGCAGTCCCTCCAGACTCTCGGCCGTCGGCAACGCCTCCAGCAGCCGTTCGTCAGCCAGACCGAACTGCAGTGTAAAGTGGAAGGTGCTGCCTTCCCCGGTGACGCTGTCAAGCTCGATCTCTCCCCCCATGAGACGAACCAACTGTGACGAAATGGCCAGCCCCAACCCCGTGCCCCCAAACCGCCGTGTCATTGATGTATCCGCCTGTTCGAAGGCTTCAAAGATCCGGCGTTGCGCTTCGAGAGAAACCCCCATGCCTGTGTCGCGGACGCCGAAACGCAACGTCACCGCTCTGTCGCCACGCTCCACATTCTGAACGCTCACCTCGACCTCCCCTTTCTCAGTGAACTTCACGGCATTCCCGGCCAGATTGACCACGATTTGGCGCAAGCGTCCCGGATCCCCAACCAGACAGTCGGGCACGTCAGGATGGATGTGACAGGAGAGCTCCAGCCCCTTTTCGGTAGCCCGCAGAGCCAATGCTTGAGTGGTGCCCACAAGTGTGTCACGCAGACGGAAAGGCGTTGCCTCAAGCTCGAGCTTTCCAGCTTCCACTTTGGAGAAGTCAAGGATGTCGTTCAACAGGCGCAACAGGGACTCCGCGGAATCATCCACCATCGTGAGATAGTCGCGTTGTTCCTCAGAGAGGTCCGTCTGCAGCGTCAGTTGTGTCATCCCGATAATGGCGTTCATTGGGGTCCGTATCTCGTGACTCATGTTGGCAAGAAAGTCACTCTTCGTGCGACTGGCGACCTCAGCGGCATCTTTCGCCCGAGCCAAATCCTGGTTGGCTTCTGCCAGCTCCCCGGTCCGCTGGGCCACCCGCTGCTCCAGTGAGTCGTAAACGGCGGCTAAGCGCCCCGCTAACTTATTGAAACTGCTCGCCAGAACACCGATCTCGTCATCTCCCTTCACGGCGATTGGGCTCAGGGGAGATTCATCGGGGGTCCTGGCGGCATAGCGGAAGTGATTGGCCATTGCCGCGAGCCGCTGCCCGACCAGGAGCCGGAACGCAATCAGGATGGCGCCAAACAACACGACCAACCAGACGCCCATGGTCAGGAGATTGGTCGTGGCACCCCGTCGCAAGGTCTTCTTGATTGCATCCATCGGGATGGCAATGGTGTCCATGCCCGCAACCTGCCCGACCGTCCGGTGGAAAGATGCCGTCCGACCGTAGCGTTCCAGCATCTCAACCGGAGCGTCGTCCGGATTGCCGTGGCAACGCAGGCAGCTTTTCGTGATTCGCATGGGACTCAGGTGCGCAAAGCACTCCCGCCCATCCATGACCAGTTTTCCCGCCCACCGGTCCGTGTTGGGGTTATCCTGGAAATACTGCAACATCCGCAGCTCCTCGGAGCCGGCTTTGTTGACCGGGTTGCGGGGGTTGTCGGAAGAGAATTTGATCACGTAATCCGGGAAGCGTTTCCGGACCTTTTCGAACACGTTGCGGGCAATGTACGAGGTCGACATCGCCTCAACAACGAACGCATTTGGCGGGAGACACTTTGCCATCTCGGGCCGAATCGACTCGGCAGCGTACGACCGAATGGCAAGATCGAATTCCAATGCGAGGGCAGCCTGCTGGGCCGTCAACTCCTCCATGTGCTCATTTGTCGTCTGCCAGGCACGGCAAAGCACGAAAGCGGAGAAGCCCAGGGCCAGGAGACCGACCGCGAAGGAAAACCGCGTACCGATACTGCTCATCGTTCCCTCCAAACAGAGACACCCAGGTAGGCAAGTATGTCAAGAAGGGATTACTTCAAGAGCACCGGAAAGTGATCCCAAACACAGTCCGACAGCGAGACAAGAAGCACCCCTTCTTATGTGAACTAAAGTACGCATGAAGCTGTGGGAAATCAAGATTCCCGGAGAAGGCCGCCGCGCGCATGCGGAGACCATCCTCGAAATGTGCATGAACAAGACGAAGGAACACACAAGATGGTGACTACAACAGGAACAGCGTTGGCACTGATCATGTTGTTGGGAGACTCGATCCGGATGGGATACCAGAACGTCGCGATTCGCGAGCTGGCCACGGTGGCAAACGTCTGGAAACCGGATGAAAATTGCGCCCACACCAAGCACACGTTGGCACGCATCGACACGTGGCTCAAAGACGTCAAACCCGACATCATTCACATCAACTGTGGACTGCACGATATGTGGCGGAACGCTGATGGCTCAATCCGCCACTCGGAAGCCCTCTACCGGGAAAACCTGGGAAGAATCTTCACCAAGCTAAAGGCGCTCGCCCCGCAGGCGACCATTGTGTTCGCCCTGACAACCCCTGTGGATCAGGACCGCCAGATTACCTCGAACTACGGCCGGATCGTCCGCTACAACACCGACATCCCCAAGTACAACGCCATTGCCCGGGAAGTCGCCAAAGAACATGGCGTTCAAATCGATGACCTCTATGCAGTCGTTGACACGGCCGGTACAGACAAGCTCATCGGGGCGGACGGGGTCCATTTTAACGCAGCCGGAAACAACGTCCTGGGCAAAGCCGTAGCCAAGTACCTGAAAGACATACTTGCAGCTGGGAAGTGAGAAGTTCGCAGGGCATTGCGCGACCTGAGTTGGATGCGCCCTGCTCGTCCCCCTGCCACCCCAGGCGTTCCGCGCTACGGGGGGATGAATTGCCCCCGCTTCTCCCTTTCACTCAATCCCCTGGCCTACTAGCCGCCAGACTGGGGCGGACATTCCGCTGCTTCGCCCCTGTTCCGGCAGAACGCTTGTCAACGAACGCGTCGTAGTAAGGAGCGTTGGCGTCGACCCAAGTGACAAGCGCCAACCACTCGTCTCCTGTGAGTGTCACGGCTTCTCGATGGCGGGTGTCGGTCATCAGCACCTGAATCAGGCGACTTCGATGGGAACCGAACTGCCTGGGCTTGCTGACCTCAGCTCCACTGAAGCGACTGGCTGTGCTCACCAAAGGACGCCTTCGCCCTGCCGTGGAGACATCCAGCCCGAGAAGTGTACGATACGAACGCAGCAGCCCCCCGGGCTCTACTCGCGTCCCGGACAAGTCCACTCCCGACTTTGGCTTGGCTCCGCTATGGCAGCGAGTACACCGGCGATCAAGGACAGGCTGTACAAGCCACTCATATCCCAGCAAACGGTCTGAGCCCCATGGAGGCGGCGTGGGAACTGCAACGGCCTGCTTTGCCGCCTGAGAGCCGCGACCACGGATAGCGGGGGCCCGGGCTTGGGATTCGTGGCATCCGGCACATCCCCGTTGTTCCCCGGGTTTCAGACTCACCATTGACCGCATCCGGCGGATCTCCATCTGCTTCGCATCCAGCGCCTGAAAATACACCGCCGTGTCAGCCGGAATACGGAAGCAAGCCGATCCATCAGGCAGCACCGGAACCGTCCCCAACACACGGACTGGCGACCAACTGTTGAACGCCGGGTGTCTGGAGCCGGCCGCGTTCGGCAGGTAGTGCATCGCGCCGCGTTCCTCATCGAACGGCCACCCCACGTGCTGCGCTATCCGCACGTATTTGATCTCCCCTCGCGCCACATCCGGAATGCCTTCGTAGACGTCCGGGATGAAACAAACAGCGTGGGGGCCAGCCGTCAGGTCGTCTACGGGAGCCACTGTCGGGCCCGGGCGCGGCCTAAGTGGAATGGGGTACGTGCACGAAAACAAGGGTTCCCGGTGCAGGAGCTCCCGGTTCCCGTAGCTGTCAATCAAGTACAGGCCGAATCCATTCGAGTCCACGCCACCGGGCGCCGTGCACGCCGGGCGGGCATAGGCGTATGACACCAGGAAACAATCCCTGGATAGGGCCCAGGGGGTCTGGTACAGCCCTCCGGCATCGCGCACCCCGCCTCCCACGACAGGAGTCCCGGCCATCTTACCTTCCTGTACGCGGACACCCGGCGTGAGTAGCCGCAGCCCAGCCGGGCTGTTCAGCCCGTGACGTGCATCAACGGTCATCACAGGCCCCCAGGCAAAGGTATGGTGCCCTGTCGCGATCGCCACAAGCTCCTGAGTCCCTGGAATTGAACGCGCATCACGCAGCCCCAGCGGCGCCTTCATATGATGCTTGTAGAACGCATCGGACATGCGCCCGTCAGCCCGGGCCGTCCAGACGGCATGGACTTCCATAAAGTGCCGTTCCTGATACTCCCAGTGGGTGTACGCGATGGAGCCGTTATCCAGACAGTGGGGGTAACGATCGACGTCCTTGTTGTCGGTGAACTGCCGTACGCGACTGTCGCCCGCAGACCGAATGTAGAGATTCGGATTGCTGTGATCATACCTCTCATGCCCGCATTGGGCGGAACGTCCGCAGCGGTCCGACGAGAAAACCACATCCCCATTCGGGCAGTAGGTAGGTTCGAAATCGTTCCAGTAGGAGTCGTTGGTCAGCTGGCGCAACTGCGCTCCATCGAGGGTTGCTTCGAAGATATGCAGAGGGGGGACCTGCCGGCGCAGCGCGAATGCATGGATCGCTTCGGCTGTTGCATTGGCGGTATCGATCCGGGGTGGCCAATCCGGCTGCCGGGCGTAGCCAAACACCACGCGGTCCCCCGCCCACCAGAGGTCCAGCCCCCACACAAAGCCGGGCCCCAGCCGACCGCGAAGCAACGGACTGGCCGTCCCGCCTTCGCGCAGTTGAGCCAGGACGGCTATGTCCCCACCAGGCTTGTGCTTCCAGGGATACGATCGGGTGATATTACGAACCGTGTGCGGAGCGAACTGCTGGACAAAGACCAAACGCTCCAGGTCAAACGTCGGATTGGCGAACGTCACGCCCCGCATTACTCGACGGGCGTCGAGCCACAATCGTCTCAACCCAGGAGTCGAACTCTCCGCTCTCTGCTCCAACATCTGCCGCCCCTTCTCCTCCAGCCCTGCCAGCTCGCTGATCCACCCCCTGAGCGCAAGCGCCGCCTCGCCCTCGAGGTCACTGCCAAACACGTCAGCCATCCGCCCGGAACGGGCGCCCATATCACGGATATCAGCCACCATGGACTGAGCGCTGTGGTGTAACTCCCGACTGACCGCCTGCCGGACATAATCGGCCTCCCGCAGACGGTCCGGCCCAAGCCCCTGCCAAGCGCGAAACCACTCGGGCGAGTCCTCTCCCGGCCACACGGCCTCCTGTCCATTATTCTCCCCGCCGGCTTTCATCGAGAGAGTCCACTCAGAAATGCCGCGCACGAACGGATCCTCGTGCAGCAACAGCTCACGTGCGAACTCCGCACCGTCGCCCCCAAGCTTGTTGCGCCTAGCCTCCCCCAGCAGCAGTTCTGCGGCCCCAAGAGCATCGCCTCCCGCTCCCAGCCGCCGGGCCTGCCGGACCACGTTCGCCGCCATCCTGATCCCATATCGCGTCGCCAGGTAATCGTTCAGTGCCAAACGCTCCGCACCACTCAAGACGCGCGTGTAGACCAGTATCTCGGCGATCACGCCTCTGAGGCCGTAGTGAATCCCTGTATTGTCGGCATTCTTCCTCCGAGCCCCAATGAGCACATCAACTGTGGAGTTGACATGCCCTGGCTTCAGAGAAAGAGAGGTAACTCCGTTGACTTTGGCCTCTGCTCGACGGCCGTCTGACGTAAAGAGGGCCAGGCTGACCCCACGAGGAGCGTCTCCTTCCTTGCTCACGCCATGCGCAATCGCTCCCGCCCTGCGTTGGGTGACATAGAACTGGTAGGCCCGGTGTCCGACAGCGCCGCCACCTTTGGCCAGGAATGTCCCCAGGCCTTCCTTGCCGACGCGGTAAACAACGGCCACAGAGAACGGGTGACCAGCTCGGATATTCAGGGCATCCGGCGTGCTGAGATTGAGGAAATCACGTCCATCGAACCGAAGTCCGGGGCGGCCGCCGACAGCATCGAGTACCCATGTGGGGCGAGCCGCCGGTTCAGCCTGTCTTGCGCGAAGCCTTCCGGGTGACCGGTCGCGCCATTCGTGAACGTCCCCCTCGAGCGTCTGATCTGCCCTATCCTCCGCCGTATCGACCGCCCCGTCGCCATTGAGGTCATCGGCAGAAAGCCATAGAGCCAACCCCGAACGAGGCGGACCAGGCGGGGCCGCAACCACCACCGGCAGAACCGCAGTCACACAGAGGATGTACAAAAGTAGACGCATCGGCATCTCAACCCACGTATGCCAGGGGGCCGGGGACAGACTCACCACTCCAACGGATTGCCCAACCTGATGGAAGCGACAGCGCTCTTCTGACAACTCCCCGGCGTAAACACAACCGCGAAGGACAGTTTCCCTGAAGCCGGGACGACAGCCTCAAGTGCCAGCATGCGTGTGCCCTTATTCGGGGAGTCCCACTCGTTGCGTGGCGTTTTCGTATCGATGACAGTCCACGCCGACGAATCGGGTGCCAGTCTGGTGACCGACACCGTCGCGTCTTCCCGCTTTAGCGTCACCGTGGCTCCTGTCGGTTCCGGACACGTTCCCTTGGTGATGAACCCCCAACGGACTTTGGCTCCGGGCTTGAGTCCGAAAAGCTCATCTTGTACGAGAATTTCCGCACTTGGGAGCATGGCCACAGCGCGAACAACGCTCTTGGCCTGTCCCTTATAGGCGCTACTCATATCGACCACCGAAAACGCCTTGCTCGGATCGTCGGAAAAACGGACGACCTTGCCGGAGCCCTTCGCGACTTGGAGCTGACCGTCAATTACGAGCGTGTTGTGTCCGGCGTTGGACTGGCGAAAAATGGTCCAGCGATCAGAGCTCTGCTTGCTGCTCCACAGCTTCATGCCGCGCGACTCGATCCCGTGGTAGCCCTCTGCTCCAAGATCCATTGCCCAGCGTTTGCCGTCCGCATCCAGGACAAACGAGCCGGTGTCCATCTGGCCATGCGGCCCGGACGGCGACCCGGCTTTGAGCCCAACATACGACGCCTTTGGATCAGTCCATGAACTGCGGTGGATGGTAATGGGAACACGCCCGCCACTGTTCCAGTGCAGTGGCATACGAATGTCGACCGGTTCGTCGCTGTCATCCATCCAAAGCAGAGCCAGCGGAAGGAGACGCCCGGAACCGCCGCCCGCCCGTTTCCCGCTCTTCATTCCGTTGAGTCCCTTAGCCAGAATTGCGCGCTCCCCGATCATGAAATCGGGACGTTGGAACCGTTGGGCAAGCCACCACATGGCTGCCTGGGCACCCCGTCCTGAACCACCGTCAGCATAGTTAAAGAACGCCCCGCTCGGACCACACGCAAGCGGCGGGAAAGCCCCCGTTTCAGCGAAACCGGGTGCCCCCGTCAGACCGAACGAGGACCCCAAAACGCTTTCGAGGGTAGCCAGGAGAACCACATTGAAGCTGGTTCCGTAGTTCCAGTATCCCGGCCCTTCCGGGTAGCAGCCGTTAGGCGCGTAGGATTTCATCGAGGCGGGAACCGCATGGATCCCCATGTGGACGATTTTGGCCGCCAGCTCTGGTTCCTCCTCGTAAGTCACCAGCGCCCCGGCAACCATACCCGCGCTGCAAACCTGCCCCCAGTTGTTGTGAGCCTTCATCCGGCTGGCGTAGCGACCGTTTGTGGCCGGCAGGCGAACGCCTTTGTCGAGAATCGCGGTCCGGATCGCCACCCGTGCATCCGGGCGAAGCTGATGGTAGAGCCAATCATAGCCGATCGCCAGAGCGAGCGTCATTTCCGCCGTGTCCAGATAATGGCTCGGATTCCAGTCTTTGAATGCTGCCGCCGCCAGCATTTCGGCTTCCCCACGGTGCGCAAAGGCCTCGTCTTCGGTAAGATGGTAGGCCATTCCCAATGTGGTCATCCGTTTCAGAACGCGCCGTGATTCGCCGAGTAGACGCCGGCCCTGCATCTTGCGCTGCGCCGGTTTGAGTTCGAGCAAGACCTTCGCCTCAGCGACCACCCCCTCGGCCAGGGAGGCATGTGTCGGAGATTGCTCAACCATCTCCCGAAGCGCCGCGAATGTCTCGGCGTTGGCCAGCAGTCTGGGATGGCCCTGTGGTGCCGCCGCAATCAGGGAAGCGATGGCTTCACGACCGACCGCCGGAGGGAACGTCGCCTTGTCTCCCGGCTCTGCCGACACGACTGCTCCCAACATCGTCATCATCAAGAGGCCTCGCTTCATGCTGATATCCCGCCTATGGCTGCCGCGATCAACGAACGGTTGAACGTAGGGCCAACACAGGAAAAACGCAACGCTGGACGCGGAATCGGCCACACACCAACCGTCAACTGCCGAGCCTCCCGAGACACCTGCCGCGATCAGTTCCCGGCGCAACGTCCTTGCGTCTCCTCCTGTGGAACGCGATCTTCTCCAGGAGGCCCGTCCCTGCCGCGCCGGGGATCGAGCCTTTTCTCGCATGACCATGCGTAAAGACGTGCAGTCTGTGCGTCCTTGTTGGTGAATAGCGCGAAACCGGACGGAACTGGGGCCCCATTTGGTGCGTAGACAACTCGAACAAGTTTATGAACAATACCGTCAGGGCCTCTTCTCATTGGCACTCGCGGTGACCGGGAATGAGACGGAAGCCGAAGATGCGGTACACGATGCGTTCCTCAAGTTGGTGCGTCATGGCCAATCGCCTCGAGGAGACCTCACACCATACGTGTTCGCCACCGTTCGAAACGCCGCAATGGATCGCGTTCGCCGGCGAATCAGGCGACCAGAGGCACGCCACACAGTGTTGGCTGACACCCGTGAAACGCAGCCTCCTTCAGAGCAGGCGCTGCTCAAAGGGGAACGAGATCGTCTGATCAGGAACGCGCTGGATAACTTGCCGGAACTGCAGCAACAGACCGTGGTTATGAAGATGTATGGCAACCTGACCTTTCAGCAAATCGCCGATGCCCTGGACGAGCCGTTGTCCACGGTGAGCAGCCGTTACCAGCGAGCTCTCAAGGCACTACGACACTCCCTTGAGGAGTTGCTATGACCAACGACATCGAGAAACTCCTGGCTGAACAACCACTTCGTCCCCCCACGGACCGACTCGACCAACGGGTGCGGGCCGCACTGTCCGGAAATGCCAATCCGGGCGAAGGAAGCGCCTCGGTTTCCTCGAACGGAGGACGCCTACGGCTTGTCGCCTGGACTGCCGCAGCCGCGGCTCTCGTGGCCCTTCTCCTCACGGTTGGCAGATTCCTGGAGAAGCGCGTCCCATACCACCCGGTGACCGCTGAGACGTCATCGGGAGCATCTGAAGACGTCCCGCTCCTCCACCCCAAAGCCGTCAGCGAGTCCGCCCCCTCAGCCCGCCAACCACCAGGTCTTCGGCATTCCCCCTCCCGCCACACGCCCACAGTGGACCAGCATCCCCTTCCCATCGTAGTCCGAGGCACGTATTCTGACACCCACAGGGGGAAGCTCATCGCAGTCAAAGGAGCCGCCCCAATCCAGCCGGTCTTCCGTCGGAGTGTTGAGTTCACTTGCTGGGTGAATCCAGTAAACAACACGCGCATTGAGCACCTGCGACCGACCGGTGAACTTCATCTGATCTCGACCCCGGTTCACTGAACATATGTACTAAGGAAAGGAAACAGAACATGACGAGACAATCCGCTGCCATGCTGTGTGCAGGAGCCTTGCTTCTCTCGGGCCTCAGCCCCGTCCTCGCGCAGGACAACGCACCGCCTCCCGGGAAGATCGGTTACCTGGGGGTCGCGATTCAGGAACTCCCGGACTCATTGCGAACACACCTCTCTCTACCGGATGGCGTTGGGCTTCTCGTTGCTGAAGTCGTCCCCGACTCTCCGGCCGAGAAGGCAGGACTCAGGAAGCATGACATCATCCACAGACTTGATGACCAGATCGTGGTCAATCCCGACCAGTTCCGTGTCCTGATCCGGATGATGAAGCCAGGCGACACCGTCACGATCACGCTGGTCCGCAAGAACAGGGACATGGCAGTCGAGGCCGTGTTAGGCGAAACAGATGATCAACTGGGGGCGAATGGGTTCCCGGGAAACCCATTTGGCGACGTTCCCCGACAGCTCCAGTTCGGAGCACACGGGGAGGCCATCCAGTTGCCTGACATCAAGATCGATGCAGACGCCATCCGCAGAGCAGTCGAGGAGTTTCAGAAATCGGGGCAGCAAAGAGCGAAGGTCCTGCAGGAAGCTCTGCAGGGAACGGGGCCGACCGTGAACAAGCAAGTCATCGAGAAGAATGCCCCTCTCCGGTTCAGGGCCATCGTGACGGACACTGATGGCGCTGTGACACCAACCGTTCAGACCCACACGGTCACCAGAACGAGCAACGGCAATGCCATGGTGGTAAAGGGCACAGCATCGGCAGTCTCAAGCCTGTCTGACGGCACCCACAGCATCACGGTTACGAGCGATGGCAACAGCAGACACGTCAAAGCCACCGACGCAAACGGCAAGGTGATCTTCGATGGACCTGCCAACACCGAAGCCGAACGACAGGCCATGCCGGCGGAAATCCGGGAGAAGATCGGAGCCCTCGAGGTCCGGGTGAACACCATCGGCACAGCGGCGACGACGACTGGCAAGACGTTCTGAACCGGAAGCGGCAACGTTCCCCTAGGACTGGACACAACCGAATCCGTCCGGATACCTTCCACCACCCCGCGAGGGCTCAAACCGTATCTCCACATCCATTCCCACGGGCTCACACCCGAGGGAACCATCCTGTAGACAAGCCTGTTGATCTCCCCCGCCCGTTGAGATAAGATAGTGCGGTCATCCGGGAAGCTCCGGGTTCCCATCTCCGCTTCACCGGGCCAGACTGCCAACTCAAGCCATCGGGATCCCGCAAGGAGGATTAGATGTATAAGTGTGCTTTCCTCGGCTGTGGCCCTCGCGCCAAACGCCATGCCGTAGCCTACAACGACGTAAAACGCGGCACGATCGCGGCAATCTGTGACCTGGATGAAGAGCGACTGAACGCGTTCGGAGAGCAGTTTGGCGGCACCCGCTATACGGATGCCCATGAAATGCTCGAGAAGGAAAAGCCCGATCTCCTCCATGCGGTGAGCATCCCTGCCCTCCGCCACGATTTCATGGCCATCGCCGTTGAACATGAGGTCCCCATTGTCATCGTCGAAAAACCGATCGCGCTCTGGGGCGAAGATTGGCAGCAGATCAAGAAGCTGGGAGAATCCAGCAAGACAAAGTTCGTTGTCAACACGCAATTGCACTTCCACGCTCGGAATCTGGACCTGAAGCGTGATGTCGCTGCCGGACGCATCGGCGACGTCCGGCACATCGACGTCAGCGCAGGTTCAACGCCCCTTGACCAAGGGGTCCATGTGTTGGAACTCGCCCATAGCTACAATGGCTTCAGAGATTTCATGACCGTCTTCGGCAACATTTCCGGGGCCAAAGAACTCGACTCGCGACAGCCGGCCCCGGGCATGGCCGAGGCAAGCCTCATGTTCGACAACAACGTCCACACAACCCTCGTCTGCGGATCATGCGCACCGCGAGCAACCGAGAGCGAGATCATCTACTACCACAAGCGGATTGCCGTCTATGGAACAGAGGGATTCATCCACTGGACTATGGCTGGGTGGGAACGTTTCACCGCTGAGGACGGCTACGAAAGCGGCGAACATGATTACGTAACAGAAGATGATCTGGCCCAGGCCCGCCTGACAGAGGCCTGCTTCGACTGGCTCGAAGACGAAACGTGCCTTCACCCAACTCGCCTGCAGCGGTCCCTGGTGCAGTTCAACGCCATCCTGGGCATCTACACCAGCGCGCTACAGCACAAGATCGTCGAGTTACCGTTCGATCCGCCGGACGGCCTGTGTCAGGCCATCCGTGATCGTGTCTCCTGAGCTCAGTCCAAGTCAACGCCCTGCCGGCGCAGTTCGTTCTGGACGACACCAAGATCCACTTGCCGTGGCGTGGCCCCCGTCTTGGCTGCCACAGCCGCTGCCGTCCCCGCGCCCTGCCCCACGACCATTGTGTGCACCATCACCCGCAGCAGCGATGGGTTGTTGGTGCTGATACTTCGCCCAGCCCCCATCAGCAAGCCGTCGACCTCCCGTGGCAACAGACAGCCGTAGGGCAGATCAAATGGGGCCTCGCGACACGCCTGGACGCCCCAGGCCTTCGGGCCGGGGTGCTTGACCAAGTGATCCCAACCAACCGCCCGCCCAACAGCATCGGGTTGCCTGACACCGGCCTGCATCATATCGGCCGTAAAAACTACGTCGCCATCGAGACAGCGCGATGTGCGCACCCCGAGATTGGCGGCGGTCCCCGCCACGAAAGCGTCGGCGAATCCGGGAAGGTACTTCCTGTAGACGTCCGCAACAGTGAACGCCATGTGTCTGCCGTCCGTGATGCTTCGACTGATCAACTCGGGATCAAGCCCATTGAAGTGGGTGAAGCCGGTAATGACGTGCACGATGCCCGTCTGTCGCAAGGCATGCATCTGACAGGCATCGGTCGTGTCCTGGATACCGATACTCGAAGGCAGGTCGCCGTTGGCTTTAGCCTGCTTGAACGCATCCATCTGCATGCCGCCACCATGTGGGAACAGAAACGTGCCGCACTCATCGTACTGCGCCAATGCCTCCGGCAGCGTCCAATCAACATCCATATACTCGGGGAACTGTTCGGGATGCTCCCGGAAGTAGTCTACAAACATGTCAACATCGACATTCCCGAGCCGGAAGCAGAGGCTGTGTACCCCCTTCTCGATGACGCGCACACGGGCACCCGCACGAGCTGCCACATCAGAGTCACCGGTTGCATCAACCACAACCTTCGCCCGGATAGCCTGCGGCCCCGACTTCGTCTCAACAACAACCCCATCCAGGGCCCCATCCGACACCACAGCTCCGGCAACGCAGGCCTGCAGCAATAGCTCTGCCCCCGCGTCTACCACCAAGTCCTGCAACACCTGCTTTCCACGCTCGATGTCGTAGATGATATGCCCCTTGTGTTTGTGCCACTTCCGGCCGTACCCCATTGATTCGGCCAGCTTGTCCGCCACTTCGACGGCGATCCCAGTCGTGCCGAGTTGTCCTTCAGATGTGTAATAGCAGTTGAAAATGCTGCAGCACATCCCCGCCGTCGCCACGCCCCCCAGGAAGCTGTTTCGCTCGATAAGAAGCGTCCTCGCGCCAGTCCGGCCGGCAGCCACGGCAGCAGCCGTCCCTCCCAATCCTCCGCCGCAGACGATAACATCGTATTCTCCCCGGACAGGAATCTCACGGGGTGCTTGAAGTACCATTTCCATCGCTGTGTCCTTGTCGGTTTGCTCTTCATATGTGTTCATTGCCAACCATCCACTGCAACGCCCTCGGCAGGCTCCTCTCCACTGAGCAGCCAGTCCAGATCAAACCGCGCAAGTCGCAGGTACCGATCGTCAAACATGCCCGCGACGTTGTCACACTCGTACAGACAGAGAATCGTGTCATCCGGCAGCTTTGCCAAGTCACTGTATCCCGCCGGCCCCGGCTCAAGCACTCTCGACACCGGCCAGGTGTGCCCATCATCACGGCTTAGCTTCACGGTAAGACGTTTGCGGTCACAGTTGGGTGGGCGAATGGGCCCCCACGCCGTCTCCATCGTTCGCTCAAGGTTGTCAGGATTGGTAAACAGGCACTGCCCCCGTTCTTTCCCCTCAGACCAGGAGTAGCGCAAGAGGCTCGCCATGCACACAGGCTCGAGAAGAGCCTGATCGAACGCTGCCGATTCCCAGCCGGAGACACCATCCCGGCTCAAGACAACGAGGCGACGCTGAATCTCAGATTCGCTACGGATATTGAACATGACACGGCCATCGTCACGTTCAGCCGCAGCAGTCTCGCTGGGGTTGATGAGAGTAACACCATTGATCACATCGTCATGACGGCAGACGACCTCCCCGCGCTGCCACGTCTCGCCGTGGTCATCGCTGTATATGAGCGCCACCACGGAGGGCCGATGACCGCGGTGCCCCTTCCCCATCTCGGTGCCCCCGCCATCGGAAAGCCACACGGGAATGATCATTCGTCCATTGCGCAACTGAAGTCCATGCCCCGGGCCGGTGGCACAGACTTGCCAGGGGTATTCAGCACGGAACTCTTCGAAGACGGCAGTGATGTCGCTGGGCCGGCTGAACGTCGCCCCGTCGTCATCACTGTACATGGAGAACGCCCTGGCGTAGTCGTGACAGAATACAGCAACCACTCGTCCGGACACACGGTCAGGGATCATGACGAGATTGCTGGCCGGCCCATCTCCATACGCTGCGTGGTCGACCAACGTGTTGGGCTGAGAGAAGGTGACGCCACCATCCAGACTGCGACGCATCAGAATATCGTTGTAGTCGTAATCACCGCCCCGACCAGGCCGCGCCTCCGTGGTAACCAGAACCACGTCGCCGGCCGTCACCACAAGCCCGGGAATCCGGCACGTGTGGTAGCCATCCCGTCGGGCCTCAAACAGGTCCTGTTTCTGCAGCATCCTCGCCTCCTCATGCAGCGCTGGCAATCTCCCCCCCCCCCGGAACCGTCTCGGCACGAATAACTCGCGGCCCCAGCAGCAATCAGGTATGCTCTGACTTCGACAGCCTGCCGCCGATCTGCTATCTTGAACTCAGCGTTCCTGCCTGCCCAAATCGAGCAGTGGTAGCCGTGGCAACGGCACCGTACACCCGAGATGCAGGTTTGGCGTCCCTTGAACGGGAGATTCGTCGGACTCACGACGTCGGCCCCACCATGCCACCGCTCTCGGTCTTGGTTGAAAGGTGGAATCTGAAACACGTGGAGCACTGCTGCAATGAACGTCACACGCACACTTGCACCGTATTTTGGTCTTGTCGTCCTCTCTGTCTCCCAGTCTTGGGCCGACCTGCCTCCGGTGACAGACCTCGTGGGGGCTTCAACCGGGATTGTGGCGGTTGTGGACTGGCCAGGCAATGACGCCAGGGCAGTTCTTGACCTCCTGCGCGGCAATGAACTGACCGTCTACTTCCAGTCTGATGATCCGGTCCAGGTCCAGGAAGTCCGTGTCCTTGGGGCGACGGCCGGCCTGCTGGGCCACAGGCTCTTCGTGGCCCAGGGGCAACCAGCTGAGATTCACCTGGGTACAAACCTCGCTGATTGCGTTCTCGTGGCCCCCACTGCGGCTGCCAAGACGACAGATGACGAAGTGCTCAGGGTGTTGCGCCCCCGGGGAACAGCGGTCCTCGCCGGCCGCAGAATGGTGAAGCGGATGCCTCAAGGAACAGATGACTGGAGTCACCCCTATCATGGCCCCGACAACAACCCGCAATCTCGAGACCAACGGGCACGCGGCCCCCTGAAAACGCAGTTCATCGCCGCCCCGAAGTTCAGTCCAATGCCGCAGCAGACCGTTGCGGCCGCAGGCAGGCTCTTCAAAGCCTTCGGTCACATCGCTCACAGGACGAATCAGAACCATCTCCTCAACTCACTCCTGTGCATCAATGCCTACAACGGCACCGTCCTCTGGAAGCGTCCGCTGCCGGAAGGGTTCATGATCCACCGCAACACCATGGTCGCCACAGCCGACGCGCTCTACATGGGCGACCATGAATCATGCAAGGTCCTGGATGCGCAGACCGGCCGACTCATCGAGGAAATTGCCGTTCCGGAGCCGCTGACCGATGGCCCGGTGTGGAAGTGGATGGCCATCAGGGACGGAGTGCTCTACGGTCTGGTTGGCGATACTGAAGTGACCATCGACACGCAGGAATCAGTCAAGCGTGGTTTGGGGCACTGGCCGTGGGGCATGTGGAAAGGTCACGACTACAAAGAACCACGCCGATCGTTCGGCTTTGGGCGCACACTGGTTGCCATTGATCTGGTGTCGAAGCGACTCCGCTGGAGCCGGCGCACAGAACTCTATCTTGACGGCCGGTCTGTGTGCATGAACGCACGGAAGATCTTTGTCTACAGTCCCGAAAAGGCTCTGTTCGCGTTCGATGTGGGCACGGGGAAGACGCTTTGGGAGCGCAACGAAGAAGAAACGATTGCTGCGCTCGGCCCGAATCTGCGAGCCCAGCACTACGTCACAGGATATGCCACGACCTGCTACACCAAGTGCAACGACCAGTACCTTTTCTTCGCCGGACCACAACGCCAGGCGATGTCCGTGGTATCAGCTGACGACGGAACGCTGGCCTGGACACATCCCGACGGGAATCTGCAGCTCGTCCTGAGAGAGGATGCGATCTACGCAGCCGGACCAAAGACAACCGGTGTACGCCTGAACTACAAGACTGGTGCCAAGCTGGGGTCCCTCCCGACACGACGAGCGTGCACCCGGGCAACAGGTGGAGTCGACAGCGTCTTCTATCGTGCCTCCGGGGGCACATCCCGAATACTGACAGCCACCGGGGAGGCACATCACATTGCCGCTATGAGACCTCCCTGTCAGGATGGCGTGCTCATCGCGAACGGACACCTCTACTGGGGGCCTTGGATGTGCGGGTGTCCCCTATCGCTCTATGCAAACATCGCTTTGGCTCCCGCTTCTGACACGCCTGCCCCCAGGGCATCCCCCCCGCGGAGGGTTCTCACCAACAGTCTCACGACGGTCGAGCCCCTCAACCCCCACCCAATGGACTGGATGACCTTCCGAGGCAGCAACGACCGATCCGATGTCGCCCGGATCGCCCTCCCATTCGGGTTCAAAGAAAGCTGGCGTGTCCCAATTTGCGCTGACGACCTGCCCACCGCCCCAGTAGTCGGAGGCGGGCTCGTCTTTGTAGCGGATCGCACCGGGTGTGTGCAGGCACTGGACAAGAGGGATGGCACTGTCGTGTGGAAACAGTACGCTTCCGGGCCGGTCTACTACCCCCCGGCCATTGCCTTGGACCGGGCCTTTGTCGGTTCGGCTGACGGCTATGTCTATGCGTTCTCCGCACGCAAAGGTCGCCTGTTGTGGACCTACCGCGTCGCACCAAGCGATCGCCGAATTCCGGTGTTCGGGAAGCTGATCTCTCGGTGGCCCGTGGCTGGTGGTGTGGTGGTCCAGAACGGAACCGTCTTCGCCGCCGCGGGAATCGCCAACTATGACGGGACACACGTCGTTGCTCTGGATGCCGTCAACGGCACGCTCAAAGCACACAACACCACCTCCGGCAAACTCGCGCCGAAAGTCAACGGCGGAATCAGCCTCCAGGGGAATATGACCATCGTCGGTGATGAGCTGCGCTTTCTTGGGGGAGGAGTCTACGAGACAGCGCGCTACGCTCTGAACGACTTGACCTGCAAGAACACCCCGTCGCCCAGACTCACCGCCCGTTTCGCGACTGCCTTCTATCCCTATTTTCCTGAATACGGCAAGTTCGTCAGTCTCCAGCATGTTTCTCCGCACGGAGTGCTGAGCCATGCCGCGAGCTACGAGGGGAATTCCTTTGGGAGTCTGTTCCTGCGCCTTCTCCCCACTGACGGTTCAGTACCCGAGACGGGCGAAGCGGCCCGCAAACGTCTGCGCCGAGTGAAGCGCCCGGCCCGGTTACCCATGCTCTGGCAGGACAGCCGCAATCGCCGGTTCACCAGCTTCATCGCCGGGAAGAACGTGCTGCTGGCTGCAGGACACACGGCCCGGAGGCCTCAAGAGCCATTCCTTCGTACTACGCGCATCAGAGATGGACTCGACATCTGGGAGCATCCCCTGCCCGCCGATGTGGTCAAAGGCGGCCTGGCCCTTGACCACGCCGGACACCTCGTCGCTGCGCTCGAAAATGGGCTCCTCATATCCCTTTCGCCCGACGGCGAAGTCCCAGCGCCGCCCGAGAGAGTCCCCTCGCCTCCGCCTCTGGTGACAGAGCTCAGGTTCATGGCAGAGGAAAGCATGAAGACCTACGGCAAAGGCCAACGACATGGCCGATTCCCCGTTCAGGAGAGCAACGATCCCCTCAGTCCATTCTCCGGGAAAGGGATCTACTTCCAACAACGGAAAGGCCAGGACACAGAGGTCGTTTACACGATCCGCAGCAGCGAACCGGTCCGCGAGATTCACTTCCGGGGAGCGGCCTCATTCCGTTTGCAGTTGGAGATTGCTGATCTGAGCAACACGGTGATTCTCGCTTCCACCGGCCCCTTCAACAAAGGCAATGTCTACTCGGAACACACGGTCACCGTGCCCAAGGCTGCCGGGCAACAGTTTGTCCTCCGCATTCACAACGAGGCATCAACCTGGCTCTACATTGAGCGTTTGACGCTGCGTTGACTCCCATCCCCAGCGATTCGTCCGGAAGATGTACAGGTCAGCCAATCTCGACCTGCAGGAAAGCGTCTGGTCCTGGCTGACATCCACCTCTACATTACGGGTCGGCACGTCTGTTGCGCCCAGGGCTCCGGAGGTCAAGCATCGAGCAATCTGATCATACATCGTCGCTTTCCGACCGTGCACATGCCTGGTTGCTGGCCGCCTTCTGCGCTTCCTCCTTCATCTCGATCGACGCATTCCCGTTGTCCGAATCGCTTTTGATCCTCCTCATGACGTCTCTGGTGCTTCGTTCAGGCACCAGCTGGCGTTCTCTCAGAGGAACGTCGTGGTTGGGAATGGCCTGCTGTGGGTGGCTGGTTCTTCGGGCAGGAGTTTCCCCCGCACAGAACGGGTTGCTGGAAGCAGCCCAGGCGTGTGGCATTCTCGTTGTCGGCATTTCCGCACTCAGCCAGGTCTCAGTGCCCTTGCTCGCCCTCGGCTACAGCCTCGCGGCTGGTTGCACACTGTCCCTTTTGGTCGCGTTGGGACAACGCCTCCAAGGGGGCACTCCCGCCGCAGTACGGGGGCTCGCGCCCGGCCGTCCTCCCTACGGAATTGCCCTCGCTGCAGCTCTGCCCGTTCTCCTCACCATGGTCATGCGAATCAAACGACGACACCACGCGCGTGTCCTATCGTTTGTCGCGACACTCCTGGCTCTGCTCTCATGCTTTCACCTGCCGTCTTTCCTACTGTGTTGCACAGCCGCACTGGGCAGCGGGCTTCTCTTCCCCGCTCGACGTGTCCGCTCAGCCGTCTTCGCCGGTTTGGCCACAGGAATACTGGCTGCAGCCGCAATCCCGAGTCAACGGTCTGCCCTTGTACGCAGCATCGCCAACACGGACTCGGCCGGACATGCCCGGCGGCACACGCTGGAGCGCATCGCCGCTTTCCGGGCTATCCGCGCACGCCCCCTCGTTGGCAGAGGGCCTGGCACCTATCAGTCGACCGTGAGCTCCGCCGAGTTCCGGAAAGGGCTGGATGAAACGCGGGAAAACGTCGTTGAGACAGGTAGCCAACCAGGCTATCTTGTGCTGGCAGTTGAGTACGGCATCCCCGGTGCTCTGCTGCTGATTGCGCTACTGATCCACGCCCTCTGGGTTGGCCACCTCTTCCGATCAGGACACGCTCATGATAACAGTGAAGGAACTCCCGTCCGTCAAGCCGCAACCTATGGTCTGGCTGTACTGTTGGTCGGTGGGTTCTTCACTCCTCTGCTGGTACGCGGAACGGGGGCGCTCATGGCGATCCTCACCGGGACGGCACTGGCCGCCTCCCCCAACCAGAAAGCCGTTCGAGGCGTCTCCCTTCCGTCTCCGCCGCTCTGGTTTCAGGCAGTGAGTGCTGCAAGCCTGCTTCTCTGCGCCGCCCTCCTGGCGAGCCATTTCGCACCAGCGCCCCGCCCCGCCCTCACTGCAGAGACGCCACCGGTGGCAGGACAATCGAGGTTCGATTTCGAGGCTGAAGCCCTTGCGCCATTGCCGGAATGCTGGCACGTCGTGCCGGCTCCACAGGCATCGGGGGGAATGGCACTGGCGGTCCCCGACATGGATAACAGCGAACTTAACGGCGCCGCGGGGGTTCATGCCCGATTCGATCTTCTCGAAGCAGCGACATACGAGTCGTGGTTCCGCGTCCTCTGGAAACACGGCTGCGCCAATTCTGTACTCGTTCAGGTGGATGACCGCCCTGCCTCGATGGTGGGGAACGACGGTACATACGGTGTCTGGCAATGGATAGCAGGACCAACCTTCACACTACAGAAAGGGGGGCACCAGCTGACTTTGGCCCCACGGGAAGCCCTGGTGCGCGTCGACCGCATCATCCTGTCCACGCCCCATGTCGGAGCACCAGAGAAACAAGAGCCACGTCCTCCTCCTCTGAGCATTCCAGCCCTGCCGCCTTGGAACCCCGCTGAACGGCAGCCCAGACCAGCGTTCCTGGCCGCGATCGGAGGCGTATTCCAGCCGGGAGCAGAGAGTCTCCTGGTCCAGCTTGGCGTGCCCTATGTACGCCTCTCCGACCATGAGTTGGCTGATACATCCGCATTGGCTCGGTACGACCTCGTCTGGATCTCACGAGTCGTTGGTGATCCCTCTCCCGTCTTCAAAGCTGTAGGAGAGTTCGTAAAGTCCGGAGGCACCGCCTTTCTGGAAGAAATGGTCGATGATTACGGTCGCTCAAGTGCTGCAGAGCGGGAACTCGTTCCTGGCGGGCGCCTGGCTCGCGGCCCGACGAGCACAGGCCCCTCCCGCCCCTACGGCGTCATCACCGTCCAGCCCGCTGGATCACCGTTGCTGACAGCCGTCGAGGACGGGGCCAAGGTCTACAAAGACATTCCAGTGGCCGTGCTGCGTGCCCCGAAACACGACACCGTGTCCGCCCATGGGGCGCTCTGGCGCGGGGGACGAAAGATCGGCCCGCTGATGATCACAAAACAGCTGGGCAAGGGACACGTCTACGCCTTCGCTCTGCCATTGGCGTTCACCCATATGTGGCGCGGCAACCGCTTCGCCCCCATCGCCCTGGACATCATCAAACATGCCATAGGCGACGCCTATGCGCCTCTGTTCGAGACGATGAAGTGTACCGCGCCAGCCCGGACGGACGGTGTCCGCTTTGCGGATGATTTCATGCGCAAGCGCGATGAACCTGGCCCCTGGACTGTCGAAGCAGGCGAACTCACAGCCACCGGTGCCCCGGCACCGGCGCCGCCGAGATACTCACGCAGACGTCGTCCCAAAGGGCCTGAGCACCCGTTCACTGCATGCCTCTCGGCCGGCGCCAGCGTGCGAGCAGGCCAGGAAGAATGGGAACACTTCCGAGTGTCGGCTGCCTTGCTGACAGACGCAGGCGAAGGTGGTGTGTGGACAACCACCAGCGCCGGCCGCAGGGCGCACCTGTTGTTCGACGCCCGGGAAGGGCGTTTGCGCCTGACGGCAACGGCAGATGGGCAGGAGCGGACGCTGGCCGAAGTAGACGATGTGCCGGGGCCCAATACCGGTTGGCGAAGACTCAGCCTCATGAAACAGAACAGCGAATGGCAGGGCTGGCTGGACGGGATCTGCAGACTGAGGCTTCCCGTCGACAGAGAACACAGTGTCGGCCCCTTTGGGCTTACATGCCGCAGTGGCCAGGTTCAGGTGGATGACGTTCAGGTCCGCAATGTTGCGAATGTGGTAAACGGAACGGATCGGTGTCCCGGCGAGGAAGGGAGCTCCCGAGTCGACAGCTCAGGTCTGCCGGGAGTTGAACCGCACGGGATCTACGCCCCGCAGTGGTTCCTCCAGCCCGACCGCCTGGGGCGACACGGCGTCACATTGGCACTCCCACTCTTCACCCCGGGCGCTTTCGTATTCGACGACGACATCCTGGGACGGATCGGGCCCGCGCCGAGCGGAACGTTCGTCGGCTTCCCGGACAGCCGTATGCCTGAGAAAGAGGTCAACCTGATAAGCTCTTCCTGGCGGGACTACCACTTCCGCGGGCAGCTGGTGGACTGGTACGGAACCGGGGCCAAATGGCATCGCCGGTCACGCTGGGCATGCGATCAGCAGTGGGAATGGCTCGGGACGGCAGCCACCCACAGACCAACCATCCTCTGGCACCGAACTCCCCTGAAACCGCCCTACGCGATATCTGTGCTGTGTGCTCCGGCAATGAGAGGACGGAGAGGATTCGACGAGAAAGAGCGAGACCTGAACCTGGTTCTCGGAGGAGACGGACACTCGCTCGACACCGGATTTACCCTCCGCACGGGGCCAACAGGCAGCTATGGGTGCCAACTCTTCCACGCCGGCCAGGCAACCGTGTCAGCCCCGAACATTGGGCTTCCGCCACAAGGCGGATTCACACTGCACCACCGATGGCTGTGGCTGCATGCCACCGTTGAGGCCAACAGGATTCGTTTCTCCTTCGATGGGCGACCGGCCCTGGACTACCGGGCAGAAGCGGAAATCCCCTCGGGGTTCGTAGGCTTCTGGACCCAGAACAACAGCGTCCAGGTCGCTCGAATCACGATCGCAGGAAGCGAGTAGTAGTGGTGAGAGGGGCTGGAATGAGCAGCGAGACACGCATCCACGAAGAGGTCGCCGGATGGCACCGCCTCCCACATTGAGGTCAGGTGCAGCCAACGTGGGGACGGATCGGTGGGCAAGCCGCTCTTCAGAAAAGCATGCTCTCTGGTCTGGCTCCACCGGCGCGAGACCGTTGGGGGCCCGAAATGCACTTCCGTGTGCTTCTCTTGAGGCCATTCGGCCCTGCACCACGTTTCGCCCTTGGGCTAGCACCACGTGATGTCCATAATCCGTGCAAGCCGTTCAAGCCGCCCGGTCCAGTTCCCCTCGACAACAATGGGGTGATGAGGGAAGCCCAGCTGAAGGGCATTTCTGAACCAATCATTCAGCGGCGCAACCGCAGGAAAGTAACCCGTACCATAGGTTCCCAGAAGGTGCCTGGGGGGTGGCACGGTTTCCCCTTCGAATGCCGTCATCCGATACTCCCCATCGCAATGCCAAAGCCGAAACAGGGTGATTGGGATCCCTGTTTTCAGTCGGGCATTGACCACGGCTGGACGCTTATTGTTGAAATGCCTGGCGACGCTCGGGCCGCCCTCGTCCCCGACCGGCTCACACAACTGGAACGGTGCATTTCCACCGTGCCACAGCGTGATTTTGTCCCGGTCATGCTCCAGCCAGTCCGACAGGTAACAGGCACCGCACCCGAGAGCTGTACCGATCATGCAACTCAGTGCGCCGTCAACGTCACCTTCACAGCCGATGGCAACGCCCTCGGCACCAAGCCTGGCCATCGCCAAATAGGGCCACTGGCCAACGATGTCCGAAAGCTCGGGCCAATCCCGCACGGCCAGGGCATCAAGCGACTCCTCGTCCATCATCTGCCGCATCATAAGGTAGTACCGCGAAGCCAGTTCAAGCTCTGATTCCGAGACACCGTCAAGCGGAAGTCCCAGCTCAAGGGTGGCGGAGACATCCTGTTTGGCCGCCCCCTCCGGAACGGCCTGGATGGCATCGGTAAACTCGCGCAGACTGGCGTGGTGCAACTGGACGCCAAGGCACTGGTTGAGGGTGTTCGGGTCCGCATGCATGTCGATGAACCCGGGGGCGTGGTACCCCACCAACGCAGCCCGTCCTTTGCGCAGTCTCCCAGCCGTGTAGGCTACCCTGACAGCGTCCCGGAGGTCCTGCCCGGCCTCCGGCTCCCCGGGCATGCCGTAGGCAAACTCGAACGGATGCCCAACCTGCGCGAGTGTCGCTCCGAATGTGTGGGCACCGACCAGCGAACACGCACTGATCATGCTCCCCTCCTGCTTCTCCGGAGTCGCCCAGAAAACCACTGGTGCCGAAGCCAGTTGCCCAAGAACAGCGGCCATCCGTCCGTCGCTCATTGTCGGCTGGATGGCGATCAGCACATCGCATCCGGCGGCTTCACAGGCCGTAAGAGAAGCCCGGAGGCTGGCATCGTCGACAATGCGCACGTCAGGGACAACGACTGAGAATGGACTCTGGGCAAGATGGGCCAGAGCCCGCTCCTCGATCACTGCTCCCCACTCCGGATCAAAGCCGGCCCGTTTCCGCCGTAAGAAGAGCACACCGACCGTAATGCGAGGGCAAGGCATGCAGGACCCGCTTGGGGTCAAATAGGTGTCCATTGAGAGTGTCCTTCCATAGGCTTGTGTTACCAGTCAGATCCTGATAGGAACACGATGCCTTCCGAAAGGCGGGAGTCAAGCGGGTGGTCTGATGGATTACCCCATCATCAGAGAAGGTGTTCTGCCGCGAAGTTGACCGCATTTTCGAAGATCTTCAGGCCGAGTCCCTTCTCGGGAAGGACCTCATTGATCTTCTGCCGGGTCCAATGCGGATGATTAAAGGGTGAGAGGTACGCTTCCGGATGCGGCATGAGGCCAAAAACTCGGCCCGTGGTGTCACAGATTCCGGCGATTCCGTTGACCGAGCCGTTGGGATTGTGCGGGAACTCTGTCGTTGCCTCGCCACTTTCCTCGTCCACATAGCGCAATGCCACGAGCCCACCGTCCTCAAGCTGCTGGAGCAACGCGTCATCCCGCGGCACGAATCGACCTTCACCGTGGCGAATCGGCAGGGGAAGCAAGTCAATTCCCTGGGTAAAAACACACGGCGAATCGGGATTTGCCCGAAGCATCACCCAGGAATCCCGGAATACGCCCTGGGCGTTCTGAGCAAGGGCAACCTGCTGCTCGAAGCGGACGCCGTCCAGAGCGGGTACAAGCCCAAGGCGGGTGATGGTCTGGAAGCCGTTGCAGATCCCGATGACCAACCTGCCGCTGTCAACGTAGTCCAGGAGTTGTTCGCGCAGTTGATATTTGAGTCGATTCGCGAAGATTGTTCCCGCACCGATGTGATCCCCGAACGAGAAGCCTCCTATGAACGCCAGAATCTGGAACTCATCGAGCGAGCGCTCACCGGCCAAAATGTCACTCAAATGTACCTGTTCGGGGACGGCTCCGGCCATTCGAAGGGCGCAGCTCGTCTCCTTCTCGCAGTTCAAACCAAGCCCTGTGATGACCAGTGCTCGGACGTTGGCTGTGGTTCCGTTCATTGCCTGCCCAGTTGCTTTGTCTGTGTCCGACCCGTTGCGTCAGACCACCCATAGTTTCCAAGACGCATCAGAATCGCGGATCGGGGCAGCCCCGACGCCGCGCGATTCCATCATCAGAGCTCGCCCAATGGAGCCGTATACGCCCCCAGCAAGTCATCGACTTCGGTCTCAACCACCGTCGTTGCGCCGGAACGCAACGTGACCACCGGTTCCAGAATCGTCTTCCCGACCAGCGCGCAGGACACTCCGTTCATCAGATCCTCAAACGCGGTCTGCGCATGGGGAGGAACTGTGGCGACGAAGCGGCTGTTGCTCTCTGAGAACAACAACTCCAACGGGGTCAGATTATCGTCGTGTGGAATCAGATCCAAGTCAACATCGAGGCCCAGATGGCCGCCGATCGCGACCTTTGCCAACCCAACTCCCAACCCACCAATCGCGGGCGAATGGAGGGAATGACAGAGTTCGCGCCCAGTTGCTGTGCTCACGCGTCCGTACAGTTCCAGAGCGTCGTCCACACGCAGTTTTGGAACGTCGTTCCCCACACTGTCCAACATGGCATAGAGTTCACTCCCACCAAGCTCCCGGTAAGTAGTCCCCAAGACGTAGACGAGATCACCGGCGCGCTTGGCGTCCAGCGTTACAGCCTTGCTCACATCGGGCATGCGTGAAATCGCGGAGAAGAGCACGGTCGGGGGAATCGAGATTTTCCGCCCACCAAGGCTGCTGTCGTTCTTCATACTGTCTTTGCCGGAAATACAGGGCGCACCAAACGCCTTGGTGATGTCATACAGCGCTTTGTTGGCACGCACCAGTTGCGCCGCCTTGTACTCACCATCCGGCGTCTTCTCACTCAGAATCGGGTCCGGCCAGCAGAAATTGTCAAGCCCGGCTGTGTGCCCCAGCTGTCCGCCAACGGCGATGATGCGCCGAATGGCCATATCGATGACCGATGCCATCATGTCGTACGTGTCGACATCCGAATAGCGTGGCGCAATCCCGCAGGACAGCACGATCCCCTCAGACGAGGTAGGGTCGATCAGCGACACCGTCGCATCACCCAACACGTTGTTATTCACGCCCACGTAAGGCTTGATGGCGCTCAGCCCTTTCACCTCGTGATCGTATTGCCGAGCCTTCTTTTCACCCGAACACACATTGAGTCGCCCCAGCATGCCGCGGAGTGTCTCGCCAACGTCTCCCACCCCATCAAGGCAAGGCTCCGTGTGCCTGGGACGCCGCCATGTGGCAACAACTGACATCTGCGGCAATCCGTCGTGGAGGAAACTCATGTCCAGATGTGCGACTGTCTTCCCTTGGAAACGGACGTGGAATTTCCCGCTGTCGGTGAAACTCCCAAGCACGGTCGCTTCAACGCTGCGCCGCTTTGCCAGAGCCAGGAAGGCCTCCATTTTCTCAGGCGGCACGGCCAAGCTCATGCGTTCCTGAGCCTCGGAGACCAAAATCTCCCAAGGTTGCAGTCCAGCGTACTTGAGCGGGGCATCACCGAGATCGATGTCGCACCCCCCGCAGTTTTCCGCCATTTCGCCAATACTGGAAGAGAGCCCGCCGGCACCGTTGTCGGTCACAAACCGGTACAAGTTCTGGTCCCGGGCTTCCATGAGGAAATCATAGAGGACCTTCTGGGTAATCGGGTCGCCGATCTGAACGGCCTGCACCGGAGAGTCCTTATGCAGTTCTTCACTCGAGAAGGTCGCGCCGTGAATCCCATCTTTCCCAATGCGCCCACCAATCATCACAGCCAGGTCGCCGGGGGCAATCGACTTCTCAGCACTGGGTTCCCCCATAATCGTGCGGGGCAGCGTACCCACCGTGCCGCAGTAGACGAGCGGCTTGCCAAGATAGCGACGGTCGAAGTACTCCCACCCAAGAGCATAGGGAATTCCGCTCTGATTCCCACCGTCAATCACCCCTTTGTGTACTTGATCACGCAGCCGACGCGGGTGAAAAAGTCCCTTGGGCACGTCCTCCAACTCGGAGAAGGGGGAGCCAAAGCAGTAGCCCCACACATTGAGGAGCAGATTGGCTCCTTTCCCCGTCCCCATCGGGTCCCGGTTGACCCCGACGATGCCTGTCATCGAGCCTCCATACGGGTCGAGGGCAGTCGGGCTGTTGTGGGTCTCAACCTTATAGACCAGGTCCACCTCATCGTTGAACCGAATCACACCGGCATTGTCGTGGAAGACCGAGACCAGCCAATCAATCGTCTCGCCGATCTCGTCAGTGCTCTTCTTGATAAATGTCTTGAAACACGAATCGACGACCTCCGAAGTACCCGCTTCCTCGTCGCAGTAGTTGATCCGGGCATTGAAGATCTTGTGCTTGCAGTGTTCAGACCACGTTTGGGCCAGCACCTCAAGCTCAACATCAGTGGGGTTGCTGCCCAATCCCTCAGCGCAGCGTTCGTCTCCCCCGACTGAGAAATAGCCTTGGATGGCCTTCATCTCTTCCAGAGAAAGGGCCAGAATGCCCTCACGACTGATCCGCAAGAGCTCATCATCCGACACCGCCAGGTCAACCGTCTGTACCTCGGGAGGGGTGGCATCTTCAACGGCCGGTCGGTTCACCGGGATACCGTCACCTGCAACGTCTTCACGTGAAAACACCGCAACTGTCTGGATCAGTTCATTGGCCAGGAGATCACAGGCAATGTGCTCAACATCGTTTCGTTCCAGTTCCCCACCGGTCACGAAATACTCGGTGCTGGTGTAGACCTCCTCGGCCGGGCTGAAAGGCCGCCCCAGAATGTCTGCGATTCCTGACCGTGCACTGCGCGCCACGTTGTCAGTTACGCCAGGCCGAAAGCCAACCACAATCAACCAGTCGACGTCAGCGCCCGGGAGCGTCTCTCCGACCGTCCATTCCTCGATGATCGGGTTCGCAAAAGCCGCCGCTATCTCCTTCGCGGAGGCCGGGGGGCACTCCAGAAACAGGGAGAAGACGTGGCGCGTTCGCACCGCATCAACCGGGAGATGGAGGAACTCGCGGATCTGGTGAAGGACGCCGGCGCCGGCAGGATCTTCGGCACTGGACTTAGGGGAAATCTCAACTCGGTAGTGCATCGCCCACATTCCGGATCACTCCGGGGGATTCATCAATCCACCACATCAACGAACGAGTACATGTCGCCGTCAACGGGAGGACGGAGGCCCGCCGGACACCCTTGGCTCGCAAGCCATTCAGGAAAAACGTTCACTATATCATGAGTGCGGGCAAAAAGAAGCCGCGTCCCGGGGGTTTTCGCGTCGGTATTCACCCGGTGGTGCCGCCCACATCCGCCGATGGTCCAAACGCCTTGTGTTCGGTGTATTGGGCCGCTACTTTTGCTCTCTAGACAGATTCTCGGGAAACAGCGCCCGTTCGAGACGTTCACGAGACAGTCCGATCGCCTAGGAGGCCCATCATGCCAGCGGATGCCCCCGGCCAGGAAGTGCTCTACTCCTGCTCCAACTGCGACTGGTCAAAGCAGCTGGACTCATTCAGCGTGGAGTTGGCAACCGGGACCTGTCCACAGTGCACCGACACCATCGAGTGGTGCTTCGTTCAGCCCCCACCCCCGAAGACAGCTCGCGTAGTGGAAATCACCGACGAAATCGAGCTGACTCCCCCAGGGCAGAGCGAGGCTACGGCAACCGAACTCCCTGCCTCTACCCCGGCTGAGTCCCCTCCCGCGGCAAGCGTGCCCCCCAGCACAAGTAAGCCGGCTGACGAGCCGCCGGACGCATCCCGACCTCCCCCGCAAAAACACACTCTGCGCCTCGTCATCCTCCTCTTGTTGCTTGGCGGACTGGTGTTCACGCACATGGTGCTTACGAGCGACCCGGAAAAGGCCTGGGGCGTCTTCGTGGAGCTCTTCCCCCAAGCGTCACCGGCCCAGATCCAAGCTCAGGAGCTCCGCGAGGTAAGGGAGCGTCAAAATGCCGAGACCGACGGGGAAGAAGCGAAAGAAACTGTCGCGGGCAGCAAACCAGCCCCCAGCTCATCCCAATAGGGCGGCGACCTGACAAGGGCGCGATCATCCCCCTGTGTCCCCCAGCAATGCTGTTGACTTTCTCTGGAGACGGTCGCGGCATGGCAGCCCCTCCCACTCTCGAGAAGCACACAATGTGGGAGGCGGTGCCACCCGGCGACTCTTCGGCCAGACACGGGGGGCAGAGGAAGTCAATAGCATTGCTGTGTTCCCCCCCGCTTCCGCGTCACTTGGCTCCTGCGTCCGTTGCTACGAGCCAAACACGCTTCCAGATCCCACCGGCCCCGCCTCTGTCCTCAACTCGGACCGTGATGGTCTGGGGCTGTTGATCCCAGGTAACAAACGGATCAATGCGGATCGTAAACGGCGTGGACCAATCGTCGGACTTCTCAAACAGATGCGTACCTGCAAGGCGCCCGTTGATATAGACCCAGCAGGACTCATCCACGGCGCCGAAGTACAAGAGCGTTTCTCTACCTCGCCAGTCCGGGGGGATGTGCATGCGGGTCGTGTACCAACCGATGCCATCGTATGCCTTGAGCTTCTCACGCAATTCGTCCGACGGGTAACTGTCGCGGTGATATGTGTTCTCCCAGTTGTAGCTCGTCCGCAGCAGTTCCCATTCCTTCGTCTGAGCCCACGTCCACGTGTGCCACTTCTCGTTGAGCCCGACCTCTTGCGGATCCATACGGAAGCGCCAGGCCAGGGGGGTCTGAATCCACGGTAGCGGGAAGGCCTTGAGATTCTCGGCCGTCTTCACTCCGGTGAGATCACCGAAACGCTTCGCCATACCGAAGACCGGCAACCAGCGCAGGTTCAGGACGTCCTTCTGTTCAACCCGGAATTCAAGCAACGCTTTCGAGTGGGTGAACTTCTCAATCCCACCTGTGACCGTTGCATTGAAAACAAGACGCGCGTGGCGGTTCGCAAGAACGAGTTGCTGCAGCCGAGCCCGTTCGCCGTCCGTCAGTGTCATTTTCACGGCCTGCTGCAAGATCGCATCGGTACGGTCAAAGTCCTCGACTCGATAATGGTCTGCCAACGTCCAGTAGACACCACGGACAAAGTTGTGGTATTTGCCACGCTTGACGATGTCCGCCACGTTCGGTGCCAGACGTTCGTCCCACACCTTATGGCGCCAGTAGCGGTAGTACTCCCGGACCTGGTCGGCTGCAGCTCCGTAAGCGGTGCAGTAGTGACTTTCCCAATGCTCAAACGACTTCGACGGTTCGGCAAACGATTTGGCCAACACATAGTCACTGAACCCAGTGACCGGCCAACCGTGCTGCAACGAGTCGTAATCAGTGCCGATGGCCCCGTTGCGATACGCAATCTGGAACGCCTCATACATGTGCTTCTCATAGCCCATGGGAATGGTCGTCGTGGCATAGTAGTGATGGTAATTGGGGCGCAGGAACATCGCGCGCGCCCCACGGGCATGCCATCCCCCGTAGAGCTCGGCGAGTTTGGGCAGCTCCGTCGTAGTCGGGACGATGCCCACGACCACATTGGGCTCGACCCGTTCCCGGCGCGGCGGCAGCTCCGTTTCGTTGTATGCATACATCACAGCCCACGCCTCAGGATCATGCTTCCTGGCCTCCCGGGCGACCATGTTCGTCAGGTGCACATAACGATCGGTGAGGTGAACGGAATACACACCGTACTCCTCCCCTGGCTCAAGGGTGTCAAGCGCACGACACCCGGCGCAACGGCAGAAACCTGACGGAGGACTATCATTCTCGCACACATTGACGTACTTGGAGGGCTTCCCCTTGCCGAGCCAATCCTGAACGATCTGTTTGGCGACATCCGGGTTGCTGGTGCAGAGCTTGATCGTCTCGAAATGCGGAAGCTGCGCCCACAGCGGGTTGTCCGAAGCAGACTTCTCTGACTGAGGGACTTCCGGCTCACGCTTACCGTACTGATTGAGGGCGAAATACTCCGGGTTCGTCTTCCCAAAACGACTCCACCAGTCTGTGAAGGCGTGACCATACGACATCCCAAGGTGGTCGCCCATACGCATGCGTCTCTGCCACCGGCGAACATCGTCCACAAACGCATTGTGCTTCTCCTTCGACACGGCGAACGCGCTGAACTCCGCGACGTGTGACTTGACGACCGGCGGTCGATCGCGACGCACCCCGACTCGAATGCTGCGCTTCCCAACCTTCGGGCGCCAACTGAACGTGCCGATATTGAGGACCAGCTGCGCCTGCTCTTTGAAGGCAATCCCCCGGTCGCCGGGCTCAACCCAACGCACTCCGAGCTGCTCCTCCAGGAAGAAGTACACGGCATAGAGATCACCGCGCCGCCCCTTGATCCCATCCCCGTATAAATAGGTTGCGTCCTCCGCAACAACCCACCGGGCCTCTTCAGGACCAAGAGAGACGTTCTGGCCAATGGGGGCGGAACCAATGCGGAAGGGGTACTTCCCCGGTGGCACGGGCACCCCCGCGATAACCGGAAGAACGGCCCCGGTGATCAACTCGACGTGCATGCGCAGTTCCTCTGCGGCCTCCGTTGCCGCGCCGCCGGCGTCGGCCGGCAGGGCAATCACGGCTTTCGCCGGGTCAACCCGGATGGTGTCCGCACCACATAGGCTTGTGCCGAGGCCCACAAGAACGAGAAATGTAAAGGGCGCTAGCTTCTGCATCTGTCTACCTTGCTTGGCTTCTTTCGGATCGTACGGCAACCTCAATACACCGGCAATGTCCAAGGCGCCCGAAATGGCTTTGTGAGCATAGCCGTCGCTTCAGGATCGTCAACGAATTGCTCGTTCGCCGCATCCCACTCCAAGGGACGTCCCAACCGGTGCGAAATGCAGCTGAGATACATGGGTATGGTCATGGGGAATGCGTAATCAAGATTGCTGTCTGCGGGCATCCTGCTCTTCACGCAATCCAGGAAATTCCGGTGATGCCCCGGTGAACGCGACAGCGTCCGCGGTACATCGGGTACGTCGTCGGTCTCTTTCCCATCAAGGAAGATCACGCGATTTCCGTAGTCGGAAACCAGGTTGCCATTTGCACCGATGAACCGGGCACCGATCCCTCGTGTCCCGGCCCCGGGAAAGTCCGGTGTCCTCTGGGTCCAGGTGACATGGAGCCCGGGATACTCGTAGTCGACATCAATCCAGCCGGGCGTTTCCGCAATGCCGGTCTCCGGGAGACCTCCAATGGTCCGCATGCGTACGGGAGCGTCCGCCAAATCGAGAGCCCAATACATGAGGTCGGCAATGTGGCACCAGAAGTCGCCATAGGTGCCGACCGAGTAGTCCCAGAAGTGCCTGAAGAGGCGATGACTCCGCATCGCATTGTATGGGCGCTCCGGAGCTGGTCCCAACCACGTATCGTAGTCTAGCGATTCCGGGGGCGCCGAATCGGGGCACTCGTCGATGTGAGGGGAGCCGCCGTTCTTCCACAGGTTCACTTCCCGAATGTCACCAAGCACACCTGAACGCACGATCTCGACAACCCGATGGTAATTTTCCATCCCGTGAATCTGCGTCCCCAACTGGAACACACGTCCGTGGTGTCGGCACGCCCGCATCATCGCGCGACCCTCGGCATAGGTATGCGAAACGGGCTTCTCGCTATAGACATCCTTGCCGGCCTCAAACGCATGGATCGCGATCAGCGCGTGCCAGTGATCCGGGGTGGACGAAACGATGGCATCGATGTCATCACGTTCGAGCAGGCGCCGGTAGTCCGTGTACGTATCCACAGACATCCCCGGACGCAGCTCGGCAAGAGCTTCCCGCGTGCTCTCCAAGTGCTCCTTATCCACGTCGCACAGGGCGGCAATCTCGACATCCGGTTCCTTGGCGAACCCCCTAAGCGTCTGGTTCCCCATCCAGCCGACACCGACAAACCCGAGAACAATCTTCTCACTCGGCGGCATTTCCCCAACGCATGATCGATCACTCATAGCACGGTATCTCCCAGTCCTGTGACTCCGAGTTGCGGCCCGACTCCTCAGGTGTGCATCGGGCCCTCAACGGGATCGACTCTACTGCTCCAGGCCCATTCTGTCCTGCCCACGCCTCAAACGGAAGGGGGGACACGTCAATGCTATTGACGTTCCCTTGCAGCTGCACTGGCGGAGAGGTCGCCGGATGGCACCGCCTCCCATAGCGTGGGAGGAGCCACAACTCCACCCCTCACTGCGCACACCTGTCAGCGACGCTTCCAGTTCATGGCAACACCAAGAATGACCCCGGCGGCAAACGACATACCGTTCATCATCCAGTCGAGGCGACCAGCAGGGCGAAAAATCTCCATCTTCAGCCGGGCCGCGAACAGACCAAGCACGACCGTTGACAACACGGCCACCGTCACTCCGACGATTGATCCGGATGGCTGTCCTGTCACGTTCTGCAGCGCGTCAGCCGCCTGCCAGACGGCAAGAACAGCAATCCCCATAAAGGCAATGAACACGAGGTAGTTGGCATTCGTCGACCGACGCTTGCTGAGCCATCTGGTGTGGGCCTTGGCAATGGTCTCCTCAATGGTTGTGCTCTTCGGCGCAAGCGTGATGCGGCCTCGAGTCAGTCGTGGGATCCCAGCCGTCCCTGCCAGGACCACAGCAATGGTCACAATCATAGCGAGAAAGCGGATGACTCTCAGCCCCGGGGATGGGCCGCCACTCCCCGCGTCAGTTCGAGAACGCGTCTGCGCTTTGCGTTGCGCGATCAGCTCTGCCTGAGTGTCCGGATCCATCGGGCCAATGACGCTTCGGCACTCGGCGCAGGTGGTCGCTATGTCAGCCACAGTCTTGCCGCAATTGGGACAGATCATCCTCGTTCCTCGCTCGTCATAACCAAGAACGCCCCACCCGGAAGGGCGGCGACAAGCCAAACCTTACACGATCAACTCGTGAATGGAATACGCGAGACCACAACCGCGCCTTGCATCCCGCACCCTCAACGTTAGCTTGATCTTGAAGAAAATTGGGCCGAAAAAGGCCTGCGCCCCCGGGCCTACTCTTTGGAGACACGCAGTATGAACCGGACACCTGCGGATCTGAAGGAACAGCTGTTGGAGGTCATGCCAAATGGCCTCATGTGCTTGAATGCTGCAGGAGAAGTCTGCCGCGTCAATGCCAGGTTGTGCAGCTGGCTCGGACTGGATGGACCTGACGTCCTCGGGACGGCGTTCGAGGATCTGACGTTCCTGGGCGGCAGCAACCTGACAATGGCAAGAGAGCGGGTTAGGGAAGCCCTTGCCGGAAACGACATCATCCCGTTTGATCTTCTCCTCAAACCGCGCGGGGGGGATGATCTCAGAGGCCATTTCTGGGCTGCGCATCTGCCTCCCCCCAGAAGCTCGGGCGCCGTTTTGGCGCTGTTCATCACCGACGTCACCGAAAGCCGCCGATTTGAGGACGAGATGTATCGCAAGGAGCAGCGGCTCCGGGCACTGCTGGAGCATTCCCCTGACATCATCCTGCGCGTCGACAGAGATGGCAAGGTGCTCTACATCAGCCGCCCTCGATACGGATCGACACACACTATTGAGGACATTCTGGGCACCCGCGTGTTCGACTGGGTTCCCGAGGCCTTCCACGAACGCTGGACCCAAGCCCTGCGCAGAGCGTTCGAGGAAAGGAAGCCCGACTCGTTCGAAGTCAAGACCAAAGATGGTTACCACTGGCTGAGTCGCCTGGCCCCCTTGTCCCAAGAGCAACCGCCTACCAGCGCGTTGCTGATCTCAACAGACATCACGGCCCAACGAGAAGTCAGCCGGAGGCTGGAAGATGCTCTGGCCCGCCTCCAGCAACTGGACGACATTGTCACCCGCAGCCCGGCCGTCGCGTTCAGGCTGGCTGTCACCGATGACTGGCCGGTGCATTTTGTCTCCGAGAACGTCCGACAGTTTGGCTACGATCCTGAGGACTTCGTGGAGCGCCGGCTTTCGTACGCCGATCTGATCCCGGGCGAAGACCTTGAGCGGCTCCAACACGAAGTCGCTGCCCACGTGGAAGAAGGACACACGGAGTTCCAGCAGAACTACCGCCTGAGAATGGCATCCGGTGAACTGCGCTGGATGGAAGACTGGAACCACCTCCATTACGACGACGGGCTCCCAACTCACATGAGCGGCATCGTTCTCGATGTGACGGAACGGAAAGAAGCCCAGGAAGCCCTCGAGAAATCTCGGGGTGAACTGCGTCAGCTTGCGGCCCGGCTTGAGGTGATCCGCGAGGAAGAACGCACGGTGATTGCCCGGGAAATACACGATGAACTGGGCCACGAGTTAACCATCCTGAAAATGGATCTCGCCTGGGTCCGGAAACGACTGAACGACGAGACCGTGGCGCTCCCTCGTGACGCTCTCCTGGAACGGATCGAGGCGACGATAGCAGCGACCGAAAACACCATCCAGTCCGTGCGCCGAATCGCCAGCGACCTGCGCCCTCCCGTGCTCGACCTGGGAATTGTCGCCGCGATCGAGTGGGAAGGCGAGAACTTTGAGCGGCACACGGGGATTCGCTGCCTAATCCGTGCCGCCGCTGTCGAAGCCACGCTCACGCCCGAGCGCGAGACGGTGGTGTTCCGCGTATTCCAGGAAATACTGACGAACGTGGCACGCCACGCCGAAGCGAGTGAAGTCGACGTGTGCTTCGATGTCATCCCCGATGGACTCAGTTTCCAGGTCAAAGACAACGGCAAGGGCATCAGCGATGACGATCTGAACCGTACCACATCCCTGGGGCTGCTGAGCATGCGGGAACGGGTCGAAGCCATCAATGGAACGTTCAGCATCACCGGACAATGCGGCCAGGGCACAACAGTCACCGTCGAACTGGCGCTGGAATAATGCCTGCCACTCCCCGACCTGTAGCCGTATAGCCTGCTTCTCGCTCCCTTATCCCTCAACCAGAGTCCGAGTCAGAGGCCATCGCACCGCATGAAAGCCGGCATATCAGTCGTCCTGCTTCTCCTTGCTCTGGGCCTGTCGGCTGCGGAGCCAACGCCCCTCGTCACAGTGCGCCCCTCTGACACCGGCGAAGCACTTCTCAACCCCGGAATGGGATGGGTTTTCCACCACTACGACAACACCATTCGGGGTTACGGGCCACCGCTGGGGCGTCAGTATGCCGGCGAGGATTTCCCTGGACTCAGCGTTGCCTATCTCCGCCTGGCATGGTCATACCTCGAACCTGAGGAAGGAGTGTTCAATTGGGGGATCGTCGACGGAGTCGCCCAACGCTACATCGATGCCGGTCGGGACATCGCCTTCCGCTTCACCTGCTTCGAGACAGAAATCCCTTTCGCCACACCCGAATGGGTCAAGGACGCGGGCGCTGAGGGCTACTGGTGGGTTCACAAGAAAGGCTGTGTGACCGGCCCGGAGGCAGACCCAAAAGCCCGCTGGGAGCCGGACTATGACGACCCGATCTTCCTGGAGAAACTGGATCGCTTCCTCGCAGCTGCCGCTGCCCGTTACGACGGTGCCGCACACGTTGCCTTTGTTGATATCGGCTCTCTTGGGGTCTGGGGGGAAGGACACCCTTGTGCCAGGGATTACCCTCTCACCACTTACAAGCGGCACATCGACCTCCATTTCGAGCACTTCCAACAGACACTTCTGGTCGGCATGGATGACTGGCGCCCCGTCCGGGCGCTACAGGAGCCCGGAACCCATCGGATTGCGTTCTGTATCAGCCCCGGAAGTCGGTTGTTGGACCGGCCATTGCAGGTGAAGGCTGGCCTCTGGATCCCGGGCGAAGAAGGCCGACAGCTGCCCGAGGGGCGCCTGCTGCCGGTGAACGCTCTTCCGGACCGGCGAGTTCTCCTCGGCACGACTGAGGCACATGCAGACGGCACAGTCACCTTCACCCCGACTGGGGAGACGCACGCTTCGGCAGCGGACACCCGGGAATGCGACATTGCCCTTACGGCCGGCCGTTTCTCCCGCCGACGCGGTCGGTGGATTCTGGAGGTCAACTACCGTGTCCTGAGGCAGATGCCTCCAGGAAACACCCCGTTCTGTCATCTGAGCGATGGGCCTACATCCGTACTCGCCGGCTGCCGGCAGGAGCGCGTCAGCAATGACGCACTCGACTACGCTCGAAGCCTTGGGGCCACCATGCGTGACGACAGCATCATCTACCGGCAAGGGGTCACCTTCAACTCCGAATGGATGGCCGAGGACTTCTGGCCACACAACCCCGTGGTCATCGAGAGCGGGCATTACGGTGCCAACGACTGGGGCAACGGCAGTGATTACTTTGCCGCCATCGAAGCCTACCATGCCAGCTATGTTTCCATTCATGGTGATCCCTACCAAATCTGGGGGGACCACAGTGATATCATCCCTGCTATGAACCGACGAATCGGCTACCGCCTGCAACCGGCAAAGCTCGGGTGGCCGGAAAGCGTCCGAACGGGCGAGCCCTTTCGCGTGACCTGGACTTGGCGAAACGCCGGAGTTGCGCCCTGTCTAGCCGGAGGCTTTCCCGGCTTGACACTCAAACGCGATCGTCACATCGTGACCGTCCTTGTTGATGAGACGTTCGACGTCCGGACACTCACCGTTGGCCCGCCTGACGCGATCCCGAAAACACATCGAGTTTCGGACTTCATCCTGCCGTCCCTCGTCGGCGCTGGGAGCGTTGACCTGTACGTTTCCGTCGGCCGAAGAGACGGCACCCCCCGTATCGCCTTGCCACTGGCCAATGACGATGGACAACGCCGCTATCGAGTCGGCACGATGAACGTGATGGTCAACGGAGAATACCAACTCTCCTGGAAAGACGCTCTGCAGAAGACCGGCGGTGCGTGGTTTCTTCCCGTTACCTTCAACATCAACAAGGCTCTGCCGGACAACGTTTGCCCCTTTGGCCACCTGGACCACGAACGCCGAATTGCCAAAGGAATGGGATGTCGACTCGACGTCGCGCCGGACGCGCTGACCCGGCCGGGCCGGCACACAGGCCGATTCGCTATCCCGTTTGGCCCCGACCTCGCCGGCACGTCTTTCGAACTCCACGTGGGGCTGTGGGTGTTTCAGGGCCGGCGTATTGTGCCTGACAATGGTAACCCGGATGGCCGGGTGCACGTCGGCACAGTCACCTATGACCCCGCAGGCTCCCCTGGCTTCGCCTCCAGGTGATCCCACCGGAAAGAGCATCACGTCTCAACAGAGGATGTCGCCATGCCAGTTAGTGTCCGCCCAACCGGAACGACGGTCCACACCCCAGGCAAGTGCTTTGACGGGGTGACGGCCATCATGCTCAAAGGCCGGCATGGACCGGATGTAGCCTTGATCGACATGGAGGGAGCCCCGATCAAGCGCTGGGCCATGGAAGATCCGGGTGCCAAAGGCGGCGTTCCTCGTGCGCGGCTTCAGCCAAACGGGGACCTCCTCGTCCTGCGCAGTGCTCGGGGCTGGGGTGGCTGCATACAGGAGTATAGCTGGAACGGCGACCTTGCCTGGGAGTACGCAACCCCCGAGGGGCTCTGGTTGCACCATGACGTTGAGAAAACAGCAGCCGGCAACACGCTGATCCTCGCCCGGGAGGAAGTTCCGGTTGCTGTCCGCCAACGAGCGAAAGAACCCGAACGGCGGGAAATGCTCTACGCTGACGTCATCCAGGAAGTGTCCCCGACCAAGGAGGTGGTTTGGGAGTGGCATCAGCATGATCACCTGGATATCGACCTATGCTGTAAAGTCCCGGCCGCGACAGATTGGTGGGCCGGCCCCGAGAACAACACCTTGGTGGACTGGACGCATACCAACACAATCCAGGCTCTGCCGGAAAATCGCTGGTTCGATGCCGGAGACGAACGCTTCAGACCGGGCAACGTCCTCATGAGCCTCCGACAGCTCGATCTGATCTTGATCGCCGACCGGGAGAGCCGGGAAATCGTCTGGTCCTATGCAGGTGACTACAGGGGGGGACTGTCCGGCCAACATGATTCTCACATGGTCGAGAAAGGACTTCCCGGAGCCGGCAACATCATCATCTTCGACAACGGCGCTTCTCCCACAGCAGATCTGGCGCACTGTGGCTGTTCATTCGTCCTGGAGGTGGATCCCACAACGAAAGAAAACGTTTGGCTATATGACCAACGCGAACAGTTCCACAGCAATTTCACCTCGAGCTGTCAACGTCTTCCCAACGGGAACACGTTTGTCCTCGAAGCCGCCCACAAACGCCTGTTCGAAGTGACCCCGGAGTGCGAAATCGTCTGGGAGCACGTGTTCGCCGGACCGCCGTTCATCCAGCGTGCCTACCGCTATGGTCCCGGGTTCTGCCCGCAATTGGATGCTCTGCTCAAATAGAAGGAGCCATCGAATGCGATGTCCCGCCTGGCAAATAGTTGCATTCATGCCGATCCTGTTCCTCGCTCTCTGCTGCCCTGCTGTTCCGGCCGGAAGCGAGGAGCCGAAAGCCTTGGTGCTTGCCGAAGCCGGGCAGGCCTGGGCCGTGATCGTCGTCGCGAGGGACGCCCCTGGAGAGGTTCGGCGCGGTGCGAGTGAATTGCAGCAGTATGTCGAGCAAATCAGTGACGTCCGACTTGCGATGATCGCACCAGACAACGTGGCCTCCCATCGGGAGAAAGTCAGGATTCACGTCGGTGTGAACGCATCGATTCCGGGGCCGTTGCCCGATCTCGCGCGCTGCGAGAAGGATGGCGCGTGGATTCGAGCCATCTCCGGCCGTGACCTGCTGATCGCGGGAAAGACACCCTATGGCACCGAGTTCGGAGTGTACGGTTTCCTGCAGCGTTTCTGCGGTGTCCGCTGGTTCCTTCCAGGACCGGAGGGGACCCACGTCCCAAAGGCGCCAAGCCTCCGGATTCCACTGCCGATCGACCGTCTGGACAACCCTGTGTTCATCTCACGAAGCTACAGCGCCCCGACCTTCCGGGACCGACTGGACTACCCCTGCCCCCAGGCTCAACTCATGGACTTGGCGTGGTACCGACACAACCGCATGCGCAAACACTTCTGGTGTCACCACAATCTGGGGCACATCATTGTCCCCTCAAAGTATGGAACGGAGCACCCCGAGTTCTTCCCCGAGATCGGTGGGGAACGACGGGTACCGGTCTCAGATCGACCGGTTGGCTTCCAGCCTTGCATGACCAACAAGAGCGTGATTCGGCTGTGTGCCGAAGCAGCGGCCGAACACTTCACCACCACCCCCGACGCCCTCTCCTTCTCAATCGGTATCAACGACCATGGCGGGTTCTGTGAGTGTGAAACGTGCCGGACTGTCAACGGACCGCCACGCCTGAACTCCCGAGGACTACCGGACTTCTCACGCCTTCTGTTTTCCTTCGGGAACCACGTCGCCGCATCCCTGCCGGAGCGCTTCCGGGACCGCTACGTCGGGTTGCTCGCCTACGCCCAGGCCCGGGACCTGCCCAGGGACATGGACATCCATCCCAACCTCCTCGTTGGCCGCGTCACAGCTTTCGTCTCCTACTTCAATCCTGCTGACCGAGCGGACATGGCAATGACCCGACGAATGGCAGAGAAGTGCAACATGTTCGGCGTCTATGACTACTGGTATGGCCGTGGCTATGCCGTCCCGAACTTCGGAATCGGGTTGTTGGAGGATTACCTGGACTTCCTGAACGGCCTTGGGGTCAAGAGCTGGAACAGTGAAGTGTACCAGAACTGGACCATGGACGGCATCAAGTACTACGTGCTGTCCCGGAAGCTCTGGGATCCCTCGCTTCGGGTCTCTGACTTGCTGAACGACTTCTGCACCAGAATGTTCGGGGACGGGGCGCCGGAGATGATGCGCTTCTACGATCTCTGCCGGGAACGCTGGGAGACGCAGACGTTCGCCACCACCAAGTACCACCTCTGCGACTCGGGCAAACAGGCGCTCCTGTTCGACCAACCGACGTGTGAACAGCTTATGGCGCTGCTCAAAACCGCCCGGGCAAAGACAGCGAACACGGGAGGACAGGCCCTCCTGGAGCGCTTCATCGGGACGTTCACCTACACTCGCCACTGGGCAGAACTGCTTGACCACTCGCTCTTCGTTGCCGACAAGGGAAAAGTCGTACTCAACGCCCGGGAAGAAGGCCCACACCGGGAAGAAGACGTGATCCCGGAAACCCAGTTCTGCAGGACAATCGAGGATATGGCCGAGTACCGCGGACATGTACTGGCAGCCCTGCGTACACTGCGAGCGATCGGGAAGGCGCGTACGGCAATCCGGTCGGACGTCCTTTCACTGCCCCGGCGAGGACTGGGACGGCTCGGGGGGATGTTCACCACCCCGGTGACATGCACAGCCCCCCTTGTGCTCGCCCTTCAGCGAACAGGCCGGCAAACTGAACTCGACGCCTTCATTGACGCCGCCCACTCTGAGACGCCCGAACTGACTCCCCAAATCAGATGGCTGGCAACTCACTTCCCCGACCTGGCCAACGAGCCGGAGTTGCTCCTCAACGGAAATTTCGAGGAACCAGCTGCGAATAGGTATGACGCAAAAGGGTGGGTGCACGGCAACTGGGGCAGCAAACGAACGACCGCAAATGCCTTTGTCGTCCCTCAAGGAACGGATGGGGGGAACTGTTACTACATGGTTGGGGTGAAACATGCCTTCACGTACGGGCCAACCGCTGCCATCAAGCTGGCCAAGCCCGTTCCCGTCGAGCCGGGGAAGTGGTACGTCCTGCAAGCCAGAGTCCGTTCACACCGGAACGACGGGCTCCTGCCTGAACCCTCGCTTCACATTCAGTTCCCCGGAGCGCGGCCGGGGGCGCATAAGGCCAATTTGAGTCCGGGTATGAACTGGTACGATGCCGTGACCCTCTTCCAGGCTCCGGCCAAGGCCTCAGAGGCAATCGTGCGTTTCCTGTCGACCGGACAGGGACAGACATGGGTAGATTCCATGAGCCTGAAACGCATCCCGGATGCAATCACTCCGGACAGTGCCGAAACCGCCGACGCATTGGTCGTCTATCCCCCTCTACGTGCCTCTGACGGACACCCTTCCCCGTTGACCATCGATTTCACAGCCCCATTGCCCACAGGCGTTCACGCGATCACCGGCAAGATCGATGGGGGAGTCCTGGTCGCGGACACAGGTTACACAATCCTGAGCGCTTCCTGGACGTTCGCACACCGCCACGATCTCGTTCTGAAGGTGAACGCATCGAGCCCGGACGGTGCGACTCTGGGCATTCTGGCCTTCGGCAATGCCTGTGCCGAGGGCAACCGCTGGGTGCGAATCGACAAGAAGATTATTGGCCCTTTTCGCCGCAAGCTCACCGACGAGCCCCAGGCTTTCAGCGCACCTTGGTCCTACCACGATCCTGTCCGGCGTGCCCGGTTCATCCTGTACCGGTCGAACAAGGAAGGCACACTGCGGATCCATGGGGTGACAATCGCCCCCAGGTGATTCCGCTTGATTGCGTGAGAGATCCCGCTACTCGGCCCGGGCCGGCACCCACTCTCCCTTGACGATCACCGGCGTCTCAGGCGTCCCTCCTGTCGCATCGTGAGGAATCAGGGCAAACGTGGCCAGGACAGCATCCCCTGGATCAAGGCGCACACCACGCAACAGCCCAATCTCCGTACGACCCGCAGTGTGTGTAATCCCCGAGAAGCCGGACTGCCATTTGGTCATGAGGGCACAGCGTTTCAGCTCGATGATCACCCCTGCCCCGGAACCGTCAAACAGGTCAACCCAGGCAGTCCCACCGGTTGATGGCATGCTTTGCGGGATCTGCCCGTGCCGTTTCCGGCCATCGCTGGACACCTTCTCCCACTCAGGCAGGACTTCAGGGTCGACGCCGACCTCGAAGCACAGAGACGACAACTGCAACGGCTGCTTCCCAACTTGGGTGACCCGCACCTCAACATCCATTCGGGCCGCCTGGAAACGCCAAAGCTCTCTGATCTTGAGTTCGCGCTGAACCCGGGTGATCTCCATCTCAGCACGCACTGAGGAGCCAGAGATCGCCAGCCCTTCCACTACGCCATCCGTGCCCGGCTCAAAACTGGCGCCCTCGCGTGTGACCGCCACGACCCCCGTTCGATAGCAGATCGACTTCTGCCCGTCGGTTTCCATCCAACGGACAATCCCCAGAGCCGTGTCAAAGCAGACAGCATACCTGTCACCACGGACGATCACCGTACGATCGTCCGGTCTGTCCAAATGAACTCGGGAAACAACGCTTCCGGGGCCAGCATCCGCAGGGGCTTCAGCCAGGAAGAACGACGCGACAGAGTCCTTCGCCACATCAACCGCCAACTCAACCGCTCGCGAACTGATTGCGGCGGCGACGGGGTGACCGGTACGGTCGAACGCCGCAACCCGCTCCGGGGCCGCCAACGGCGGAGCCACAGTGACACTGACGGGGACACCGGCAGCTGCGCTGTCACGAGCACCAATCGCCACCGCTCCCAAGTGTTTCCACCCGGGCGGAAGCTCCCCGGTCATGTTCGACGCCGCACCAACCGTCTCGGTATGAACACCTGCGTTGACTGTGACCTCAGCCGACGTACCCTCACTGGTTGCGACCACGCTGTAAACGCCCGGGCGTGGGAGATTAACGACACATGGGATCTCACAGTGAGCCCCCGAAATGCGGGTACGCTTCGGCGAAATGGTTGGCTTCCCCGGACCAGTGACGCGCAGGGACATCTTTTTCCCAACCAGCCCCCGACCGACACGGACATGAGCCGTCAATGGCGCATCAGCGCCAAAGCTCACCGGTGGAGCAGTCGGTGTGATGACTTCCCGGTCCCAGCCCCAGCGCAGCACAGGCGGGACCATCTCCTGGAACGGGTTGAGCGCCCGACCATCGTACACCAGCCGCACATCCAGCGCCGGCAACACAAATGGCAAGTGCGTCGCCGCGACGGTACCCGAACGGCCCTGCTTCAACGTCACCGTCGCCTCCATGGGATTGTCCACGGCGAAGAAGTCCAGCGCAGCTTCGGCAGGCACACTCACCCGGAAGGCTGCCGTTGCCCGTCCGTCGCTCGGGAGATCCGCAAAGTGGGCGTCACCTATCGGTACGGCCTCCCACGAAGGTGGCACGGAGAGTCTTACCTGCCCACCGACGAGCTTCCGGCCAAGGTTGTCGATGGTCACTGTTGCCGTGGTGACGTCGCCCGGATGCAGTTCCTTGGGCACGTCAATCCCGACGACCGGCTGCCATGGCCGGTCGGCGATGAGAACAACCCCGGCAGGATCCAGAGGAATGGGTGGAAGCACCAACCCCTGAGACGTCAGACGTGCGGCCAGCGGAACAACTCTTGCCGAACGCGAATTGAGCAGATACGCGTTGCTCGGGCGTCGAATGGTAGGGAGCTTCAGCGACACCGTGCCCTGCCCTCCCCCAAGCCAGGTGGCGAACAGCAGCGCCCCGGATCCTGTCTCCAGCAGACGACAGTCAATATCCTGAACTGACGCGGCGTCACGCAGCTGCCAGACGGGAGCCACTCCTGCGTACTCCGCAAGCAGATCGAGATACGCCTTCTGCATGGCGATGCACGCGTCCAGTTCGGGGCGTTGTCGAGGCAGTTCCCACGCACAGTGCACGATGCGCCCCTGACCAATCTCCTCGATCGTGCATTCTGCTCGGCCGTCGACCCGTCCCCTGACCGTCCACGGCCCATCGACCGTGCCGGTGTCAGTGTACGTGTAGCCTTCCCCGCGGTCTCGTGGTCGACCATAGGCATTCAGTAGCCCTACATCAGGGTGCAGAATCAACGTCCCACCGGTAGCCACGAACTCATGGAGCTTCCTCCACGCTGCTTCCGAGAGGACCTCAACATGGCCTGCAATGATGACCCTGTAGCGATCGAGTGCCCCCCCAACCACGCGTTTCGGGTCAATCTGATCTGTCTGAAGACCGGCCTGTCCGAGAATGGCGGCAATCTGGTCCCACCGGTTCCGTTCCGCCCAAACGGAGGCGCGGCGAGCGTGGGCAAGGTACACGGCATCGCTGCTGGTCAGAACTGCGGTTTCCGTCACCGTCCGCGCTCGACGCAACAACGGGGCCAGACGTTGGCAGAACGCGCTGACCTCAGCCGCGGCAGTGAAGCGTTCGGTAGGCTTGCCCTGCGAGTCCATCATGCCATGAATGCCCTGTTCCCGCCCTCCGCCGCCCGGAATCCAGCGAAACCACTGCAGGGCCCTGCACTCACGAGCGAGCGCAACCGACGCTTCGATGGTCAGATCACCATGTGTCACCTCCGTCACACGATGGTTTGGTCCGGCGTGGTACTCCATGATGATGAACGGTTTATCCCACGCATCCGCTCCCGTGCGAGCGTGTTCAAGCAGCGTCAGGAGACGCGGCCAGTGTTGGGCTTCATAGATGTCATAGGCCAGATAATCAGCTTGGCGGGCCAACTCAAAGTTGTCCCAGCCCTGCATCGGGCTCGTGGTGTAAAAATTATCGGAAACAGCCGCGTTGGGACAGACACGGCGTATCAGATCGCCTGTCGTCCGGAAGTAATCCGCGAAGTTCCAGCAGGTGAAGCGGCGCCACTCGAGCCAGTTGGCCAATCGGGCGGTCATCTCGGCACGTGATCGCGGAGGCTCGATCACCGCGAAGGAAACATGGCTGCTGCCCCACTTCTCGTTCAACTCATCGATCGTCCGGTATCGCTCCTTCAGCCAATGCCGGTAGCGGGACAGCGACCCGGGGCTGTAATCATAGGTTGCCCCGGAGTGGTAGCCGAACTCGTTGTGCACCTTCCAGAAGCGCACACGATCGCGGTCCTTCATGGCCTCGACCTGCTCCGGCACGCGCGTCTGCCACCACGCCTCAACGCTGGGCGCGTTGAAGTTGATATGGGTGAACAGCCCTACCGACATGGAACGAGCTCCCCCGGCCTCCTCAAACGGCCGAGCCACCGTGGGCGGCAGACCGTAAGCGTTGACGCCGGCAATGTAGACAAGGTCATGTTCCCGTGCCCACTCGACGTTCGCCCTGGCGTAAGGCACCATGGTGAACCCGCCCTTCAGGTACATCGCTCGTTCCGCGTCGTCGCGGGGAGCAAACCAGGCGCCGGTCAGATACGTTTCATTCTCGACCGGCTGAGCTGACAGCTGCCCCGCAACGCCGGGTGAGAGAATGGCCAGAACGGAGAGCGTGGGAAGGACGTGCTTCATCGACCGCCTCCTTCCGCAGTCAGTGCTTCCAGAAGACGAATATTCTCGATGCGCAGGCCCCCATGGTGGCGGATGCCGAGCGTGAGGTGGTACCGGGGAACATCGTTGGTCGTGAACGTCACGAGCCGCCGGCCGCGCGTTCCTGCTCCGCCTCCCCATCGTTGCCACCCCACATCCTCACGAATCGTACCTTTAGCTCGAATCAGGCTGTAGAAGGTGGCTCCGTCACCGCCGCCAGGAGGCGCCAGCACCACGTAATCGAACTGCAGTCGATACGTGGTCTTGGGCTTCAAATGCAGGGCCTCCGGCCTGGACCAGAGGAACTCATTCCAGCCCGATGCGTCAGCCAGGAACTCGACCCCGCCGGCCACGAACCGAGCTCGGTGATCTGTCTGATTGTCCTTGCCGTCGACAAGGTGCCACGGTCCAGATGGGGCGAGCGGACCTTCCCACACCACTCGCGCCGATGCCACGGGCGCATCGATCCCCCTCGGAGGCCACGGAACTCGCTTCGGCGGCACAAACGGGAACCGCCCAATCTGGAAGACAAGGTCCTGGCCCAGGGGTACAGCTTCGTTCGATGTGGCGATGTAAAACGACACATAGCTGATCCCGTCACGCCGGGTCTTCTGCTCAGGGAGCGGGACATCCACAGCGACCCACTTATCGGCCGGCAACGGAGCTCCGTCCACCAACAGCGCTCCTTCGAACGCAGCATGGTTGCCCCCGGGCGCGTCCGGATCAACCAGCTTCAGAACCAGGTAGTCTGTCGGCTGCCCGGCCCGGATCCACACACGGGTGGCTTTACTCCCGGAACAGTCGATGGGGGCGGACGGACGCAACTGGGCGTCAAGCCAATCCCCTTGCTGGTGCTTCGTCAGGCGAAACTGTGCCTCTAGGGTGTGCGTTCCCGGCGGCGCATCGGGTGCCGCGACCAAGGCCGTCGACACGGTACCTGCCGGCCGATCCTCGCCACCAAATTCCAGAGCGCGTTCACACGTCACCAGTTCAAGGGGGGCCGAATGAACGACAACAGCAGCGCCCACGCCGACACACATCCAGAGAAGTCTTCGCATCGCCGATCCCTCCATCAGTAGCCCAACCAGACTGGACTGCTCCAGCCGATCTCTTCGTCCTTCTGGATAACCCGAACGTAGTAGTAGCTGCGTCCGTTCAACGGTTCCGAATCAACAAACGTGACGCTTGCTTCGTTGCCATCGGGTCGCTTGCAGTAGATGAACTGATTATTCCGGCAAATCTCCACCCGGTCGATGGCTGCAGGGCATCGCGCCACCACGGTGATCTCGACCGGTTTGCCTCCGGAAGCGGGGATCTTCTCTCCCATCAAGTGTCCGTTAACCCGTACATCAAGCGCCATGCGGGACGACGTCGTCCCAAAACAGCGGCGCGCCCTCAACCCCTCCAGGATCCCTGCACGGGTCAGGTCCTTTGCGTATACGCAGGCTTTCCCGCGGCCGCCGCCGTGGTCGGGACTGGCGATCACGCCGATCACAATCCCCCGAGCCCAGGCATCCTGAATAAAATACCGTCCTCCAGGCGTGCTGCGGGGGGCCTCACGGGGTGTCCCTTTGTACTCGTAGGATCCGCGAGTTTGGTAGATCTCTGCCACCGGCTGGGCGTCTTCATCGGTGTAATCCCAGTCCGTCGGCACGTTTCCTGTGTCGCCAATCTGGTGGGGAATCTGCACAAAACTCGCCTTCATTGCGCGCAGTTCGGACCACACCTCGGCGGGTGTCTGCCCATTGTTCGCGTTCCACCAGCGTGGGAAGTAAGCATCTTCCAGGATCAGATTTCGGTGTCCGTGGAAGCCGTAGGGGTGTTTCTCGCTGTACTTCTCGAAACTCGACGTCCACTCTTCCCCCAGAAACGTGAGGAACCGGTCAGGATCGTTGCAGACCCGTGCCATCTTTGCCGTCAACCCCCAGAGATAGGGATTGATGTTATAGCCATGGTCTGTCACACAGGCAAAGTCCAGACTGACGGGATCACGCATGTGTTGGTAGCTTTCATCAATCGTCTGGTCTCCAAGGCGATTGCAGACAGACACATTGCTGTGGTGGTGCAGGTCGCCGTAGAACAGTCTGAGCGTGTCCCCTCGATACTCGATCGTCGGACTGGGTATATCTTCCCCGCGCTCTGTCCGCAGTGTCGCCGTTCCAGAGTCGACGTCCGACTCAATCAACGGTTCCGTCAAGGGAGGCGACACATCGCCTGCCGGTGGGAGCTCGACCGTAGCCAGATGCAGTTCGCTACTGGATTCGGCTGTCTTGCTCACTTTGGACCACGTCTCGGGAAGGTTGTCGCTCTGACAGAGCACAAGTGCTTTCCCCTCTTTGAGGACGAGCCACGGGCGACGATCCATCCCCTTTGCGGCAGACACGCGCCGCAACGGCAGCCAGCTGCCGCCCGCGTACCCAGTCAGGAACGTATCCCATCCTGCCCGGGGCAAACGCGGGCGCAAGTGGGCGACCCAGAGACGCCCCGCCGAGTCAAACGCTGCCGAGGGAGCCTCACACCGGCCCTTCAGGGGAGAACTGGCCAATCCCTTGAGAACAAGCAACTGATCCCTCGAAGTGACCTGAGCAATGATGAGCCGCCGCGCTCCGGTTGCAGCCACTCTGTAGGCTCTTCCCATTGTCGTGTGTTCGTAGGCCAGCCAAAGCTCCTCACCACACGTGAACAGGAAGGCATGTCGATCGACTGCCGGCGCTCGGGTGAGGCGCGCCGGAGCTGTCCACTTGCCGACCGGCGTTCGCCTGGCCATGAAAACGTCGTAGTTCGATTCAGCATAGCTGTGCCACGCAACACACACCGTCTCATCGGGCAGTACGGCAATGCTGGGGGAGTAACTGGAAACGCCTGCAGGGCTCAGCTCCTCGATGGCCCCGAGCTTCCCATCCCTCCACGGAGCTGCAACCACGCGTCGGCTCCCGCTCTGGTTTGACTCCCATGCCAACCAGACCACGCCCCCGCTCACCCGGCACGCCGCCGGTTTGACGTCAACTCCGGCTCCCCCAGCCAAACGTACCGGTTTCTGCGGCCCTGCTGCCGTCACCGTCGTCACCATCAGATCCCAGTCCGTTTCGCTCTGCTCCTGCGAATAGAAGACAGTAGCCGAGTCAGTACCGGCAAGGATCGTTGGGTTCAGGACATAAACGCCCTTGCCTCCGGCGATCTGCCACTCCCCCGCCTTCGCCGCGCTGGCGCCGCTGCTGTCCAGCCAACGCCCCACTCGAAGCGAGTCACTCCCATCTCGGAACCCATTCCAGACAACATAGAGGCTGCCATCCCCCGCCTGCGCCATCGCCGGCTCATCACACCATCCTTGGCCATCCGTCAGCTGAGGAGCCTTTGGCAGCCGCGTCTCGATGAGGGAAAAATCGTCAACCCACACACGTCCTGCGGGAGCATCGTACGAGGATGGTGCGATGATCTGCAGTTGCAGCACACCATCCCCTCCCGCTGCCACCGGGGTTCGACACTTCGTCCACGTGTTGGGAAGGTTCTTCCACTCGCCCGCACGACTCCGTCCTTTTTGTCCCGGCTTGACCGTCCACAGAACAACCTTGGTCCGATTGGTCGCCCGGGCCCAGAACTGGAACTCATAGAGGCATCCGCCTGACACCTTGACGCGCCGGGTCAGCTGCAAAAACTGCTTCGGTTTGAGAATCTCCCCGGTGACGCATGCGGCGCCGCCGTGGGCTTGATCCCCCGAGACCAGAACGTGCCCTTTGTCGAACTCCCATCCCGCATCGCCGTCCTCGAAGCCTCCGTTGGTGAGAATGTCCCTTCGCCCGTCGGAGAGCTGTCCCTCAGCGGGGACGCCGCCGCTGAACCACAAAGCGGTCAACAACACCCCGCAGAACAACCACGGCCCCCTCACCTTCCGCCCTAATGATGTCTCTGTCTGAAGCACGTCTTCACTCCTTGAGTATCTGCGCGCGATTGTCGCCAGTCGATCCAGTCCCCTGGCTTTGGGCGACTCCGTTCCCGGACAAGAATCTATAGTGTCCCTCAGCGGCACGCCCGTCCAGTCGACCGCCAAAGAAACCTGCCATCGTTCCCTCCCCCTTTCTTTCCCCTCTTCCCACGCCTGTCGAACTTTTTCTGGTCGCGGGCGCTTGCACTTCGCCCCCTCCCATTCTACCAGTATTAGTGTTAGTTGCCAGGACACGTTGCTTTCCAGTTGCCACCCCTTTCTGAGGGCGTGTGTCGGAAGGACTGCAGACATGGACAATCCAGAGCAGACCGCCGAATCGGGCGCCACTGAAACGTCGGAGAACCTGACGTTCGGTCAACGCCTGGCCAAGGCTCGCAAGCCGGCCTCGCTTCGGGGTACAGCCAAGCGCTTCAAGATCAGCCATACCGCCCTGGGCCGGTTGGAGCAGGATGACCTGACAGCCGTGGGCCCCAGCAAGCTCACTGAAATTGGACAGGGCTTAGGCGTTCCCCTTCCTGAAGGACACCTCGAAAGCCGCAGACAACGCCGAATAGCGCGAATCGCCGCTTACTGCGCAAATCCCTACTGCCCCGGTCTTTCCGTAACCGTAACCCCCGACTTTGATATCTACGCCGAACCCCGCCGGTTCCGGATTTCCCAGAAACGGGTGGACGACAACGAAGCGTTCTGCGATTCCTGCGGCAAGTCGCTGGAAACGCACTGCCTCGCGTGTGAAACGACCTTCAAGCAGGGCGCTCATTGCACGCGCTGTGCTCTGAGTTTCGTGCCCCTCAAGGTCGAGACGCGAGAATATCTGATCGAGAACGAAGCGCAGATCCGTGAGGATCAGGAAAGGCGTAGCGCACGCCAGGAGATCGAGATCGACGACTGACGGAGCCAACCACCCGGGGGCCTCCGTCGCCCATCTCGCGGTCAGGGAACCATCGTTCCCGTCCGTTTGATGGGATGCACCAGGAGTGACGGGGATGTTGGACGGTAAAGCCGCGGAGATTGCCACTCGACTCAGGCCACACTGGCCAACCTGTACAGCCTTCGGGTTGCTGTCGCTTATGCTGATGTTCCTGCCGCCTGGCGCAGCCCTACGCTTCCGCCTTTTCGGCTCGCTTCTGGTGCACCCTTTCATCACGTTTGGAGATGCGGCTGTCCGAGGCGGTCACGCCGTTCTCTGCCGGGACAGCGTCCATGAGATCAGTGCTGCCAGGGCCCTGGAATTGATGGAAGAGGTGGCGGCATCACGCAACGCAGAACGGGATGCGAGCCGAGCGCAGGAGGGGGTGGCACGTCTCCAGGACATCCTCCGCATCACCCACTTCTCCGAGCACAAGCTCCAGTGTGCCCAAGTCGTTCGAACGCGGGGCCGCCAGGCCTTCTATGAGGACTACATCCAGCTCGCCTGCGGCACACTTGACGGCGTCAGGCGCAATCATCTGGTCGTCAATGACCGCCTGATGCTGGTCGGCATCATCGCCCTGGCCGGCCCTACCTGGAGCTTCATGCGTCCAACCACGAGTCCCAAGTTCTCGATCAGCACCAAAGTTCCCCTGCGCGACCTAAAGGGCACGGTTACCGGGGGAGATCCCCATGCGGAGGCGGCCTCCGGCACGGTCGCCTTCCTTCAGGAGACACCGGAGCTGCTGCACATCCGGGTAGGCCAGAAGGACCACCCGGGAGACAATCGGGGCTGCATCCCTGCCAACCTGCAGGAAGGAGACAGTATCTGGACCGACCAGATCGGTGATCCGGCTAAGATCTGTGACGATGTATTCGTCGGGCTGGTCGATGCGGTCACCACCGACAACGCCGGCTTCCCCTTGAGCGCGGTGGTCAAGATGGCCAGAGTTGCCGGGGATGACATCCTCTTCGTTGTCTTCCCGGGGCGCCATGTGCGCCTCATGGAAGTGTCCGAGAACGATCTGGAGGAGGCCCGCCGATGACCACTCCCCCTCCCGCGTCTCACGTCACAGGTTCTGGTTCCGAGCCGCCGGTTCTCCGGTTCCGAGTCCAGTCTGACATCGTCACGTGGATACTTCAGCACGGTCCACACATGTACGAATCAACGCTGAAGGGCATGAGGTCGGCCATCCGTTATGCCCTCGCTGTGCTCGTGTGCGCAGGCCTCCATACGGCGCTCCCACCGGTTTCAGCACTGGCGAGCGCTTGCTTCCCCCTCATGAGCGGCCTGGTTGCGTGCTGTATCCTGATCATCCCCCGCCTCAGAACGGTCCTTATACTGGCCATGTTCATCGGTCTGATCGAGACCGTGCTGTGCCCTTCACTACCCCTGTCCCTTCTCCCAACGCTCTATATCGCTATGGCCCTGTTGCTGCGAGGCGTTACCGACTACCCGGAAACTCGACGACCGGTCGACACCCTGATTGTCGGAAGCACGGTCTGCTTGAGCACCGCCATCGCGGGTTGCTGCCACGCCGGGCTTGCGACGGGGGCCGTTCTCCCTCCCTTTGCTGCCTTGGGGGCCTCGCTTTTGGGGGAAGCCTTACTGAGCGGACTGGTTGTCACCCCTCTGCTTGTGGCCATTGCCCAGGTTGCCGTACGCGTCGAAGCCCTCCTCTGGGAGGGCAGCGCGGCAGTTGCCACGTTCACCGCTGCCTATTTCCTGCGCCACGTCAAACCACCTGCTTCTTCCCGAAGCACCAACCTATTGTCCGCCAGCCCGAATCCGGGCTCGGACCGCACCCCCAGGAGAACTGGCCATGGAAACTGAACGGAGCGAAGACCGCTGGGAACTGAACAAGCCAATCACTGCGGATGCGGTCATGGGTGCCGGGGAGCGGAACCCGCGCCGGGTGTTGCGCATGCTGACCTTGACCTACCTGATAGCCCTCGGGGCCGTGGCCGCCTGGTTGGTCCGCTACCAGGTAGTGGGCTCACCGGAGATGATGGACTCATACAATCGACAGATCGTCCGCAGGATACACCTCCCCCCTCAGCGCGGCAGTATCCTGGACTGCAACGAGGTCCCCATCAGAACGAACGCGGCCACCTTCAAATTCGTGCTCTACCTGGATGCCCTGGTTGATCCCCGGCACGGACGCCAAAAATGCCTCAATCAGATAGGTCAGGCCATCGTGGAATTCGCCAAGCTGTTCGACACCCCGACCTACCGACGCCTCCTCCGCCCGGAAAGTGATATACGAGCGACGCTCCTGGCCAACGGCCCACTTGGCCTGGTGCTGAACGAGGATTTCGATCCCTCGGATCAGATGATGGCCATCTGGGCCGTCCATCGGGGCGATTTCCCGCATATCCGACTCGAACGACGCTTGCGCCGAATGAGCACATACCCAAACTGTCTCGTCCACACCGCCGGTGACATTCGGCTTGAAGAGCCGATCCCGTCTCCCGCGGGAGCCCTGTCCGGTCACGCCCGAGATACGTACCACCTCTACCAGAAGGAGATGCGCGGCATCTCAGGGCTGGAACTTGCCTGCGACAGTGTGCTGCGGGGGACCCCGGGAGTAGAAGAAGTCGTTGTGACGGCGAATGGACTTCAGAGAGCATCGGTCATCAGCCGGACCGATCCCGTGCCCGGCGGGCACCAATACACAACTCTCGACACGCGCCTGCAGGCCATCTCGGAGCGGGGGTTCTTCGAGGATGGGGGACGAGGCGCCTTCGTGATAACAACGTGCGTTGACGGCGCCATCCGCGCCATCGGGAGCGCCCCATGTCCGCCTTTGAGAACCCCGGACATGGACTGGAAGGCCATCGAGGCAGACCCGGACCACCCCCTCCTCAACCGTGCGAAGCAGTCTCTCTACTCGCCGGGCTCAACGATCAAGCCTCTCCTGGCCCAGGCCTTCCTGGCCAGCGGCAAAGTCGCCTTCGACGACCTGATCCTCTGCACCGGAAAACAGAGCATCGGGCGGCGCCTCCGGGGATGCAAACGAGCTCATGGCCACGTCAACATGGGTGATGCCATACGGCTATCCTGCAATACCTACTTCCACCGCGTCGGGATGCAGGTGGGCGGAGATGACCTCCGGGAATGGCTGGAGAACGCCTACGGCTGCAACGACAGCGAAGAGGCCCCGGAACTGGCACTGCCTGCGACTACTATCATGTCACGAACCGGGGAAACCTGGCGCCCCATCGAGAACTGGCTCCTCTGCATTGGACAGGGCGCAACCGAAGTGTCCGTGCCCGTTCTGGCCAATGCGGCCGCCGCCCTCGTAACCGGTGTCGTCTGCCGCCCTCACCTCCTCCGCCCTGACCCTCACGCCCTATCGCCCGTTTCTCCGCCGCCAAACCACGCGATCTGCCGTCTCCCCACCACACCCGAGACCCGACGCCAGGTACTTCAGGGCATGATCGACGTAGTCCATGGCAACCCAGCCACAGGACGCCGCGCCAAAGTGGCGGGATTACTCATCGCGGCCAAGACAGGAACCGCGGAGAAGGAGGTCGACGGAGGATCACGCAGGATCAACAACACGCTCATGATCGCCCTCGTTCCGGCTCGAGCACCAGTGTATGCCATCGCCTGCATTGTCGAAGACGGTCGCTCGGGTGGTGCAACCGTGGCACCCCGGCTGAAAAAGGTCATCGAAGGGATGCTGGAAGCGGGACTGATTCTCTCCGATGAAGAAGCAGGCGAAGGAAACGAGTCATGAACAGACTGGAGAGCATGGAGCAAGTCACACGTAGAAGCCTCGATTGGCTTGCCTGCTTCGTTGTCGCCGCTCTGGTCACCCTGAGCCTCATCTACATCCGCAGCACGGACATCGTCGGGCCAAATTTCGAGATCGGGACAAAATGGCTTTGGCAGGCAGTTTGGGCAGCCCTGGGCACGGCCCTTCTCCTGTCCGCCCGCTCGATCGATTACCGACTCCTCGGCCCTGCCCTCTTTGCTCTCTACGCCGTCTGTGTCGGGCTCCTGCTCTATGTCTATTTCTGCGGTCCGGTCATCAATGGGGCCCGACGCTGGCTTTTGCTCTGCGGCGTCATCAGCGTGCAACCAGCCGGTCCGGCCCGGTTTGTCACCCTTCTCACGTTCTGCTACTGGATCTCTCCCAAATGCCCCTTCGAACTCCCCAAACTACTCCACCGAGCGATTGCTTACGCCATTCTGTTCACCCCCGCCTTCCTCATCGCCATCGAGCCCGCAGGTGGCAATGCCCTAACCCTCGTGCTCGCCGGATTCGTCATCGAACTGGTGCACCGAGCCCCGACAAGCGTTGTCAGGCGAATCCTCATCTATGCCGGTTTGGGGTTCGCTCTCGCGCAGGTGGAGTTGTCCTGGGTCCGGGGCCGCCACATTGACCCGGAAATCGTCCGGGAAGCCTACGACTGGTGGTTCTACGGCCATCAGACCAACCGAGTCACCTGGTTTCTGAGCGAAGCAGGGTGCTGGAATGGCAAGCAAAGCGTTCTCAGCATCATGTCAGGAGGGCTCACCGGCAAAGGCCTTGGACAAGGCTTCCTACAGGCCCTGGGCTACCTGCCCCGCGGCGTCTCTTCAAGTGACTTCATTTTCGCCGTCGTCGGGGAAGAATCGGGCTTCGTGGGCTGTGCCGTCGTGCTCTGTCTCTACGGAACGCTGATCACCCTGGGATATGCCATCGCCGCACGCGCACGCGATCCGTTCGGGCGCCTGGCAGCCACTGGTATCACGACCATCTTCGCGCTGCATACGCTCGTGAACTTGCTCATGGTGGTGCGCATGTGCCCAATCATCGGCCTCCCGCTGCCTTTCCTGAGCAAAGGAGGGACATTTCTGGCCATGTCAATGCTGGGCATGGGTGTCCTGGCAAGCGTTCACCGACAGAGCGTCAAAGCCGAACTGGCCAACGCAGGGGAACGTGAGGCAGCACCGTCCCCCCCCGAAGGAGTCCACCAGGCCGTTCTGACCTGTGGCCCGTTCCTTCGGGTGTTCGTCGAATTCACCCAATCAGGTCTGGACGAGTGCGCTGAAGTGTTGGAGGCACGGGCAGCGGCTCACGCAGCCGGCTTGCTCTTCCCACTGGGGCCGCCCGATGATCCCCCTCCCTCCGGCCAGAGGAAAACGCGGAGGAGGAGACGCCGCCCCCCGACAAGCCGACAGGCCGCCCCGCAACGCGAGTTTCCCAACTTCCCCGTGCCCGTGGGGGAAGCAGACTGACCAACACTCACGCTAGTGGTCTGAGTTTATTACTTGAGAGTACCGAGTTCTTGCCTGTTAGGGGCTGGCCGCCCCAACGTTCACGCGGCCAGCCTCGTGCCTTCAGCGCGCTTGAGGTCGAGTCTGTCGCGGATGAATTTCGTAAGAT
>JABHEG010000155.1 GCA_018676675.1 Lentisphaerota bacterium | reverse complement strand
AGAACAGGATGTAAGGTGGTTTCCACAATTGTAAGCCCTTTGCCGAGGTTGCTTACAATTGCACCGGTTGCCCGCCCGGTGCGGCCATCGGTCGGGAAAAAAACGGGCGTCTCATTTTACAGGAACACTGAGCTCTGGTGACCTGCGCCTTCAATAATGTAGCATTCGTGTTCCAGTCCGATTTCGGCGAGACGCTTGGCAAATCTTTCCGATTGCGTGTAGTAATTTGTGGTATCCTTTGTGCCGTGCAGGAGCAGTATCGGACAGTCGTTCGCATCCGCCTGAAAGATCGGGGATGCCGATTCCCATAGTTTCCGGTTCTCCTTATGCGAGGCGCCAAGCATGGCCTTCTGATCGGCGAACACCTGTTTGCCCCTGCAGACCCAGTCCAGCAAGTTTGCGAGTCCGTACATGTACACAGCAGCATGGACCTTGCTCGATACGCCGGGATAGGGCGCAGGCGGCTCGAGTTCCGCGTCAGGTCCGCACACACCGATCATGGCTGCCAGATGCCCACCTGCAGAACCGCCGATGGAACCGATGCGTTCAGGATCAACGTGCAGTCTCTCAGCGTTCACACGAAGATACTGAACCGCACGTTTGCAGTCGTAGATATTTTGGGGCCAGCTCGGCTTTTTGGGCTTGAACAGCTCGTAGTTGATGCTGACACACACGTAACCCGCACGCGCCAGGTTCGAGCCGATGTTGATTTCACGTCTGGCGCCTTTATCCCCGCCGCACCAGCCGCCGCCGTGAATAACCACTACTCCGGGGAACTTCTCTCCGGGAGCTGGCGATTTCGGATAATAGAGATCCAGCCGTTCCTTGCGTTCAGGACCAAGAAATTCCAGGTCCGCTTTGAAGCCTGCGTCGTAGAATCTCTCCGCACCCATCGTTGCTCTTCCGGTTATGAACTGCGTTGCCAGGATGCATATACCAATTGCCGATCTTATCTTCACTGTCATCTCCTCTTCTGTGTTTCGCCCGCTTACACCCTGTTGACCTTCGCATTAACATGGGGACCAACCCATTGCGCTGGTCCGATCCGACAGAGCCAAAACACTTGTCAAACATAATCCAAAGCGATTTAGTACCGGACGACTAGCATAGACCGTACGCCATTAATGTCGACTGCAGAAGAGGGCCACGCTTCTCGGCGACGAAGTCAAACACTACGGTTGACCGCAGGCTGCTGTCGGTATAACAAAAGAGGCGTCCTGACCGAGGGTGCCACAGCAACGATATGGAGATGTGATAGGATGACAGCGAGAGCACGATCTTTGATTCTGAGCGTCTGTTTTGTGTTCCTCGCCGGCCTGGCATTCGCTTGGGGGCCGCATCCGAAGATTACGCAGGCCGCTGTTGCGGCTTTGCCTGCCGACGATCCGCTTCACGAGGCTGTCGACAATCACGCCTCCTGGCTGAGCAATGCATCCTGGATGGGTGACTGGGCCGCGGGTGGTGAACTGGCCGGCGTGGCCGGCATGCGCACACAGACACGGGATTTCCTCTTTCCTGTCATTCAACCCGGGCAGGGACACGGCGTACCCGCTGACGACGCGGCAGTAGAGCCGATATTTCGTCGCGCCCTGGCCGCGCTTCGGGGTGAGAACGCTTTGAGCGCCTGGGGCAGGCTTGGCGTCCTCATTCACATGGTCGAAGACACAGGTGCACCCCCGCACACGATCCCCCTCTACGGCCCGAACCACCCCAAGATGGAGAATTGGGTCGTTGCCGCAGATATTGGCATTGTCCCCTACAGCCCCAAGCTGCTGGGAAAGACCGATAGCGCTGCCATCGCCGCTCTGAAGGAGCGCTTACTTGAGCTGCGGGCATTCTCGAAGAAGATCGCTACCGAGCTTCAGCCGCTGGTCGAAGCAGACAACCGTAAGGCCGCAGAAAAACTCGAACTGCTCTCCGCAAACGAGTGCGCCAGGGCCGTCGCCGATGCCCTGCATACGCTCGGGCACCTCTGGCAGAACATTCCCTTGTCGGCCGGAACAGGCGAGCTGGCGGGCGTGATCACCACGCCGACCGTGAAGGGGGCCGAGGGCTTCACCGCGAAGATCATGCTCGAGGGCAAGCCGTACGACACACTGGCAGGGCCGGATGGAACCTACGTGATGCGTGGCTTGCCACCGGGGAACTACACGCTCTGGGCCATGGGCCCCGGCTCGATGCCAGCCTCACGCACTGTGCAAATCAAGGCCGGAGAAAGCAGCACCGGGGATCTGGCTCTGGCACCGTCGACGCCCCGCAACAACCTGCTGCGCAACGGCAACTTTGCTGTCTCATGGAGGCGCGAATTTGCGTCGTCCGATGTGTGGCAGGCACCCGACGGCTGGCGTGCACCGGGTCCCAAGTCAGTAGCGTGGAGGAGCGAATATTTCATGGCTAAGGCCGGCGAACAGTTCAGTCTTCACATTGAATGGAAAACCGGAGCCCCCGCTGATGCCAGTATCTACGTGACGTTCTCCGACAGCGGCAGGACGCAGACTGCGGCGCTCAGCCCGGGCGGTAACAACAGCCTGGTGTTTACAGTTCCGGCCGACATGAAGAGATATATGCGGCGGGCCTCAGTCACTGTCAATGCTCCCCGGGGGTTACTCGAAGATTGCAGCATGGTTGCGGTCTGTCCGGTAATCAACGAGTAACTCGCTGTGCCCGGCAACCAGACGATGCAGTCGGTGGCATCCCCTTCCGAGCATCTGGCTACGCTTCCTGCAACCCGGGATGCCCCGGCTTGGTTGGAGAATCGGGAAGGCTGTAACACAAGAAGTGCGGAGTCCACAAGAAAAGCACATAGCTAACGACCGTTCGAAGAAGGAACTTCTATGAGAAAAATGCTAGTGCTCATTCTTACGCTTCATATCACGGCATTTTCGTCTACGGTGACTGTGACCTGGTTTGAGACGGGTGCCAGTACCGCAGTGGCTCTGGAGACCTCATCCGGAAAGGTCTTCCTGATCGATACTGCTGGACCTGATGCTGCTAAACAAATCACCACGTATCTCAAAGAGCGAGGTCATAAACGTATAGATAGAATTCTCATCACTCACCCGCATAATGATCATATTGGTTCACTCGCAGAACTGATGAAAATGTGGGAAGTGAACGGACTTGTAGATACGGGACTTGTCAATCAACCTGCTCCCGGCATTCATTTGATCGATGATAAACACATAGCCCTCCGAACCCCAACCAATCAGAACAAGTGGATCTACAAAACTGCACTTTCCGGTACAACACTTGACTGGGATGAGGATATCAGCATGGAGGTCCTGTGGCCTGTAGAAGTCAACGGGAAAGAATACCCTACCAACCCCAAAAAGGAACATAGCTATCTCAACAATACATCCATAATATTGCGGGTTCAGCATGGCAAGAATGTGTTCATTTTTGCGGGAGATAATTATTCCCCACCAAGGAGCATTCCTCCTGAGAAACTGAGAGCGACCGTACTAACTGCCGGACACCATGGCTTCCATGCTCCCTATTGGAATGACGCTGTCAATCCACGCTACCATGTCTCAACCTGCCTGAGTTATTATGCAAATAATGAAGGTACCCCCTACACCCGCTATCCCGGTCTCTATCAGATGCTACATGATAAACCCAAAGGAAAACATACTTACTCGACAGCATATGATGGTCAGGTAACCGCGGTAAGCGATGGCGAGAAGATTGTTATGAAAACCGAACGCCCAAGAACCATACCTCCGCCAGTAATACCATTGGCAAACGGTGTCGCAGGTTTTCCTGAGAAATTGGAATACAAGAAACCAATTACATTGGAACTCAGTGTGGAGGAAGGGCATTTCGGGTGGATCTCAACAACAGGACCTAATGGCCCGTTCAAGCAGTTTTCCGGGACGATTGAGATTCCTGTCTCGACAACAACAACGTTTTGGCAGTATAAATTAGACCCTATTGCAACCTACAGCAGATTGCAGTCACATAAGATCGTCATTTCCCCCTAAGTACCGCGACGCATAGGCCCACTCTGTATAGGGAACTTCGGACTCTGGGACCGCCCAGCCTCACGTGCTTCCGCCTCCGTCGCAGGAGCCTGAGCAGCTCGATCTCGAGAAGGCAGAGCGAGGCCTTGAACAACCTTGCAGCAGCAAGGACTGCAAAGTCCCGCAGGACGACAATACGTCGATCCCAGAGCTCATCCCGGATCAGAGACGTCTATTGCGCTTCCCTGGTCGGGGCCAGCTGCCTCTCAAGCCGGATGCACAAGGCCTCGGTCTCCGCTTCGCCTCTGCTCAGTTTTTCGGCGGCCTTTCCGACAGCGGGGATCAAGAGCTTTGAGATGACGTTCCCCCGGACTCCCATCTCATCCTCGAAGGCCTCAAAGGCGGGCTTCCGTTCGGCCGGCGGCAGTTGAGTAACCGACACCAGTTTGAGGTAGTCGGCGTCGGCTTCTTTCAGCATCTTCTCAAGTCTTGCGACGGGCATTCGCTCATTCAGCCCGAGCTTCCGGAGCAAGTCGCCTCTTTTCTTCTGATCGGCCTCGGCCAACTCGCTCTGAAAATGGGCTATCGAGACTTCCCGTTCTCTGCCCATGATTTCGGCAAGGGTAGGCATAGCAGGTCGCACACGCAGGAGGTCACACCATGCTTTGAGTTCCGGAGCGGGAATGTCTTCGGACGCCTGGGCAAGGGTGTCCCGAACGTTGTTCTCCAAGGCAAGGCGGACGAGTTGGGAAATGAGGAGCGGGTCCGTGCCAAGGTGACGCGCGGCGCAGAACACGGCCCTAAGGTCGGCGTGTGCCTGCTCTGGATCACTCCGAAGTGTTCCCCTCGCCCGTGCGACGGCCGCCTTGGCGAGAGTGCGCATCTTGCCCAGGTGGGGCATGACCATGTCGTACCCCTGGGAGTAGTCAAGTGTCCAGTCGCAATGGGCCATGCCTGCCGCCTTGTGTAACTGGACCAGGGCCGCCTCGGAATCGGCCACCCAGGCATTGAGGGCCTCCGGATCGTTGCCATCAGGTTGCGGAGGGAGTGCGGCAAACGCTTGCCAGTAGACAGACGCGGCGTTGGCAAGGACGATTGGCTCAGCCGCCAACTCAAGGGTCATCTGCTGCCCCGCAGGCATCTCTTTGGTCTCCCCCGGGGACAACAGGATGACGAAAGCCGTCTTTTCTTGGCGCAGGGACGCCGAGATTTCGTCCTTCGTGCGATGGAACTCAGCGCCATCCACGGACGCGGTGAGCGTGCCCTTCAGGAGGACGCGCTCCCCCACCATCTTGGGGCGGACGCTGAGAGAGATGCCCTCGGAGAGGGTCTGGGTATACTCAGCCAATTCGGGGGCCGGTAGCACCAGGATGTGTTCCTGGCAGACGGCGACCATCGCATCTTGACCTTCGATGACTGTGACTTTCGGAGCAGAGAGGATCTTCGGTTTCCGGCTGCTCGTGTCAACGAGCCGTGCTTCTATCAACACCTGAACGGGGGCGGCACAAGCCAGGAAGGTGGTGACTGCCGATAGGGCGAAGGCGAGCGTCAAAGCGGCGCGGGAGTGTACCATGGGGTGATTCCTCATAGGGTCTGGTGGCTGGCCAGCAAAGTCAGCCCGGGTTCATAGAGCATGATCTGGCGGTCATGTGCTTCGAGCACGCGGTCCAGGTCGTCAAGGGGAAGTGAGAGGGCCTGGTGGTAGGTCGCTAGCGTTGGCGGGGCCTCCGAGAGAGCGCGGACAGCATGGCTCTCACGTGGCGCAACAGGTACGGGGTCTCTACCAACGACCGAGGGAGCCGAGACGTCCAGTAGACGCACCCACAAGACGAGTGTGAGGCACGCCGCCGCGGCTGGAATGAGCAACCATTTCCAGGGCTTTGTCGGTGTAGGCGACGGGAAGGATGCAACGTCGATGACGGGAGCGGCGGGGGCCGGTAATGCGGCCAGTACGCCGGCTGCGGACTCCGCGAGGTCAGCTTGAGCTCGGCAAGCTGGACAGGACTCCAGATGCTGATCGAGAGCCGTCGCTTCCTCGGGCGAAAGCCAACCTGCCGCCTTCAGGTCGATAAGCTCCTCGAAGTTGTCGCATGTCTTGTTCATCATCTCGTCTCTGATTCCCCGCGGGGAGCCCGCAGGTTCAAACACTGGGAGCTTTTCCGCAGTTTTCTCAGGCCGTGGTGCAGGCGTGACTTGACCGTGCCCTCGGGACAGTCCAGGGCAACTGCGATGTCCGCAAGTGTCGCATCGGCGAAAAAGCGTAGCTCCAGAACCTGTCGTTGCGGCTCTGGCAGGGCACGGAGGGCCTCCTTCAGAACTGCATGGGCTTCCTGCCGTTCGAAGTCCATGCTCGGCATCGGCTGTCCGGGATCGGGTTTGCGACCATCATCTGGATCGGGCAGCAACAGAAGGGGTTTACGGGCGGTACGGCGAATCCGTTTGAGATTGCGATGCCGCAAGATTCCGTAGAGCCAGGTCGAAAACTGACAGCGTCCATCAAAACGGTGGAGGCCTTTCCACGCCTCCAACCAGCTCTCCTGGACCAGGTCACGCGCCGCATGCTCGTCTCGGCACATCACCAGTGCACTACGCCACAAACGATCACCGAGCTGCTGCACGAGTTCCTCGAACGCGCGGGAGTTGCCCTGCTGCGCCTGCTGAACCAGAGCGGCGGTGTCGTTTGGTGTCGGCCTTGGCATATCTACTATTCCCCGGTTCTCGCCCGGCGTTCAACGAAACCGGCAATTCAACCGCAGAAGATCGACAGATGACATCCGGACACCCGATCGGCGCTGCTCAATTCCTGGCAACAAGGTGTCCCTTCTTAATCCCTCTTTCTCGCAAGACCTCGTTGAGCGGATCTGTACTCCAATTCGGTTTCTTCATCTGCTCAGACACCCATTCATCCATCAGTTGCCGACAGTGAGCAGCAATGTCCGGACGATCCGCAACAAGGTCCCTGGCTTCATACGCGTCATTGGTCATGTCGTAGAGCTCTTCATCCGCCCAGTTGTCATATTTCCATCGATCGTGTGTTCTGATGTACAGGTGCGGGACGGCAGGCATGGCGAGCTGGCGCAGTAGTAGTTCTCGAAGCGGAGACCCTCTGAGGCGATCCGGTCAATTGTCGGCGACGTCGGCCGATCGTATCCGTAGCACCCCAGATGGTCCGGCCGAAGGCAGTCAATATCGAAGTAGCACGTGCTGTGGGAGCCTCCTGCCGAACGGCCTCCATGTCAGCGGCTCGGATCCGTTCTGGTCTGCAGCTCTGCTGCGAGGTTAGCCAGCGGCTTTGCGGCAGACTGCCATTGGCCGGCACGGAACGCGTTGTAGGCCCGCAGAAAACGAGTTCCCAAGGCCTTCATTTCTGCGGCGGCGTTCTGGCGCGCCTTCATGTTCTTGAGGCTCGGATCGTGTGAGCAATGGTGACTCATCTGTCCCAGTTGCGCTCTACAGTGCTCAGCATCCCGGAGCACTCGCGCCTGTCCGTCCGCCTCGAGCCAAGCTGTCTTGAGTAGCAAGCGGCAGCGGTCCAGTGCCTGCTGACGCTGGTTGGTCCCGGCTTGGGCGTGCTGTGCCTCGCCCAGGGCTGCTGCGGCAGGCTCAATGCGGAGTCCGCAACGTCGGGCTTGGGTCAGGTCCAGTGCCGTGATCGCGGTTTCCTTATCTATCCGTGCCGCGAGCAATCGCTCATGCAGGTCCGGCCATTGCGCTGGTTGAAGGGCTGCCAGGACACGCCCGTGCCCGGGGGGAAGGTCCACGCTGAGCGAGTCACTCTCGAGTTTGAGTTGTGTCAATTGGCCGAGGTCGTAGAGCTCACGTTTCTGAGCCTGGAGGGGGAATGGAATTCGGCCGGTTGCGGCAGCAGCAGTATCCTGATTGTAGACCACGAAAAACGAGGCGTTGTCTTTGTCGAGTTGCTGCACGGCTATGGCAGGAACGGTCCTGCCGTCCGCAATTTTCAGGGAGCGGGAGGGGGTCGCCAGAGGGGCTGTCGGCACGGGCTTGGCGTCGATCATGACACGGCCGACAGGAGTGAGCTCCCGGCCTAGTTCCAGGGCCAAGCGTCCCAGGAGTGGGTGGGTGAACTCGAACTCCTCCATGTAGAAGTCTGCATCATGCGCGGTTGCCTGTCCTTCACGCACGTAAATGGGTAGCGACGTCAGCAGATACGGCACGATGCCACTGCCGCCACCGGCGAGGGTGAGGTAATGCATTAGTCGGAACTCGGCTTCCGTGGGACAGCGGTGTCCGCTCCCATTTCCGTACTTGCCGACAGCCTGGAACATCATCCAGACCGGGCGTCCGGACGTTTCACGGCTGTACGTCACCCAGTCCAGAACGCTCCAGGGATTTCGCGACTTGTCGCTGATCTCGTAGCGGTCAACGACGAGTACGGGCATGTGTCGACCGAATGCCTCAATGGCTTGGGTATGGTTCAGAATGAAAAAGCCTGACTGTTGCGGTGTGACCTTGTCCACATACAGCTTGCCGTCCATCAGTGAGGGGAAGAAGGACGGGTTTGGTTCGTCGAACAAGTACCAGGTCAGAACGTTGGGATCCTCCTTGAACTGCTCGAGGAACGGCGTGAGTCGTCGGCGCGTTTCCGCCGGGTCATTGGCTTCCGCCGGCACGCGTAGGATCGGCGCCAGGCGCAACCCGCTTTCGCCTGCTGCCTTGACCACCGCCGCCATGGTGTCCGGCTTGGCCGGGATGTTGGTCACAATCGCTGTGTCCATGTAGTGGCGCACCATCCACTCGACCAGGCGCCGCCAGCGCTCGTTTGGGGTCTCGCCAAAGAACTGCGACATCTGCAGCACCTTTTCGTACGGCACATACGCACCATAGGCGAACTCCTGAGTCAGGCGCGGGTTATAGCTGGGGGCGCTTGCGTTCACGCGGGTCTGCAGGTCGTGGCACCAGGCGTCCCAACTTGCGTATCTGTCCGCATGCGCCTGCAATGCCGGTTTGGTTGCTGCGGTGACTTCCGGGACAGCGATGAACGCGTCGAACCACATGGTCGACACCGCGTTCTGCTTCTTCCCGCTGACGAGACCACAGAACAGGTACCAATCTGCGGCTCGAGTAACGTGGAACGTGCCGATGCGTACCAGGGCCCACTCGCGGTTAGGCAGCTGACGCGCCGTCAACCGCGGCCTGTAGAACAGCGTCTCACGTCCGCTGTACCATTTGTACAGGCCGCCTCCGAATACGTCCTGGTCCTGATTGACATCAGCGTTCCTATCGATGCGAATTCGAGCGTAGAACGTGTAAGTAATGTCGGTGGCCAACGACTGTGCTGTTGGCCACCATTGAATGGACCAGGCGCCGCCTTGTGCGGTGTAGCGGATGGCGGCGCCTCCGCTCGCCCCGGCAACGGCTTCCCGGCGCCAGGAACCGGTGGGGCCGTGGCAGTTTGGTGCGCCCTCGACCCGGACAAACGGGCGGTCGAGCAACTGCTCAAAGGGAATGGCCACCAGTTCGGCCGACCGGACGGTCACAGCGACAGACACGATCGCGAATGCTGTTACAGTCAGTTTGTGGCGTGGTGCAGACATCACTCAACGTCTAATGATGGAAAAAGGACAGGAATTCCCTTTCCGGCGACGGGGAGAAAGGGTAAGGATAAAGGACAGGACTTTCCTTTCCGGCGACGGGAAGAAGATAGCGGCGGCTGGGATGGAGGCAAGAAATCTGAGCCAAGATCAGGGCACGGCGAGCTCGGAGGAGAGGACGATGCGTTGTCCAGATGAAACAGACCGGCACGGGAACCCGAAATTGAACCACGGGAGACACGGAGGCACGGAGGGGAGAGAACCATGGAGATGTGGCGTATACGCGCCGCCGCCGAAACGGCAGCACGAATTCGCCCCATCGCTCTTGGTTTGGAGAGCACGAGAGAGAAGCCTTGTTGCTCCGTGCCCTCCAAAGAGGAAGAACATTGGCGGAGTTCGCGTTCGGCTGCAAGCCGGATGCGGAATCCGACGACCTCCTCCGGCTGTCGTGCTCGGTGTCTCCGAGTTCTCTAGCGAAGCGAGTGGTGAAACACATTCCGGCAGAAATGGTTGGATGACCAGTCGGTCGAGAGGGGCGCTCCAGAGCTCGCGCCCCTCATCGCAGCGATGGATGTTGGCGATCTTGTTCGGGATGATTGGGACAGTCTTTGCCCAAACGAGGGAATTGACGGCGCCTGTCTGCGCTGAGGCGCCGCGGATTGATGCTGAGCTGACCGATGCAGCTTGGGCCGGTGCCACGACGGTTACTGGGTTCACGTTGCTCGGCACGGAGCGGCAGGTGGGCGCACAGACCACGGTGTGGGTATGTCGCGACGACGCTTGGCTGTACATGGCGCTCCGGTGTGACGAGCCGTCCTGCATCGGCATGAAGCGGGTCGGCACGGTGCGTGATGCTGGGGCCGGGGACGACTGCGTTGAAGTCTTTCTCGATCCGGGCCACGACGGCAAGGAATATGCACACCTGACGTTGACCGCCAACAACGTGCAACGCGACCAGTGGTGCAAGGGGAAGGAACGCACCCGGTCCTGGGACATGTCCTGGCGCAGCGCGGCGCGAACGGATCCTCATCTTGACTCGGCCACGGGCTGGTCTGCGGAGCTGGCCCTGCCCCTTGGCGTGCTACACGACCGTGCCGGCAAGGCACCGTGGCGGATCAATGTCTGCCGGTCGCGGTATGCGACAAGTCCGGTCGAATGGACGACTTTGGCGGCGATGTCGCCAGCTCCTAAGGGATTCCATGATCCGGCTGCGTTCCTGCCGATACGGGGACTGACAGGATTCAAGGTCAAGCGTGTGTTTGGCCCCATGCTCGGTATCGCTACCGCCACACCGTTCACAATCGAAGACGGGACGTATGTGTACGGGCTCAGCGTGCCCCTTCGGAACAAGGCTCGTCAGCCCGGCAGCGTTGAGCTCGTGGTCACGGACGTACCGCGTGCAGGTAAGCCCAGAGAAAAGGCCGTGACCGTGGAGCTCAACGCGCGCGAGGAGAAGGTCGTCACGGTGCGGCTTCCTGTATCCACTCCGGGCCCGCGTGATGCCCGGGTGGTCATGCGTGAACAGGGAACGGGCATGGTCCTCCAGGAGACGGCGGCAGTCGGCATGGATCGCTTGCTGCCGGTCGATGCGTACGTGGGACGAAACTACTACACCTCTGAGCGGGAAGCGCGGCTGTATGCCGAGATCCTCCTGGACCGGGCGGCGTGGTCCGCCGCCAGGTTTGAGGTGGTGGCTGAATTGAGTGACGACTCGGGCAAAGTCCTGGGGTCTGACGTCGTACCAGTGGCCGGCTCAGTCGTGACCGTGAGTCTGCCGATCAGGGATCTTGCCCCGGGTTCCTACCCGGTGCGAGTGAAGATGATGACCGAGGCAAAGCAGGAACTCGGAGCCGTGACGCTTGAGTTGGTCAAGCGAGTGCCTGCTCCCGAAGGGATCCACGAGGTCAAGATCGATCAGTACAACCGCTGCCTGCTTCTGGATGGTGAGCCGTTCTTTCCTCTGGGCGGCGTAGGAGGAGGCGTCGGAGGCCCGATTGCAGGAGCAACAGAGGAGTTCTACCGGGCCGACCTGGAGCGATGCCGTGAGGCGGGTTTCAATGTTCAGTTGGGGTGGCGCCGCTACGCCGGGGAAAAGAACCCGCTCGAGGTCCGGCGGCAGATGTATGACCTGATACGTGAATACGGTATGCATGTGATCATCGGCAAGGTGTACGAAAACAAGGGAGCGGAGAGACGACAGCTCTCCTACAGCAATCCGGAGTTTGTGCCCAACGCACTCAAGGCCGTTTCCGCGATGGGGCCGAACCTGGACCTCACGCGGTCGCACCCGGCTGTCATCGGTTACTACCACTTTGACGAACCGCAGCCAGGACTGAAGATAGACAAGGCTTTGCGCGGTCTGTATGACGCCGTTCGCGCGGCTGACCCGTATCGGCCCGTGTACATGTCGTTGACCCGCTACGTGCACGAATCACAGGTGGCCTGGCCCGGCAGAATCACGGACCTGTTGGGCGCGCACAACTACTGGTATGTCATGAAGAGGTCGAGTGACCTGGCGCGTATGTCCGGGTACTGGGGCGCGCTCGATTCCTACAGTCGCAAGCTCCACCTGCCGACCATGGCCTTGCCGCAGCTTGACCTGTGGGGAACGGGCTACTCCGGTGGCGGATTCATGACCCCGGAGGAACAGAAAGCTCAGACCTACCTCGCGTTGGTTCACGGCGCGCGATCCATCATCTACTTCGTTCAGCCCTGGCGGCACGAGAAGAGCGTGGCTACGCAGAAAGAGATTTCCGCCGGGGTGCATCGCCTTGCCCCTGCCCTGCTGACACGCGAGCCGGAGCAGGAAGTGACCTGGAGTCCGGAGACCGCGTGCTTCACCTTCGGGCTGGGCGGTGTCGGACAGCAAGGCAAGGCCGAGGATCCTGAGTACCCGCTGGTGCGGGTCTCCTTGCGGACGGATCCGGAAGGCAAGCCGGTGTTGCTGGCGGTCAACCCGAATCGCCAGCAAGTCTCGGTTTCCTTCGCGCTTTCGTGTCTCACCCGCAGGTCGAAGGTCAAGGCCATCGTCGGGGGTTCCTCGTCCTACACCGTGAACGAGGGCGCCTTCTCGGACACCCTTGGACCCATGGGGGTACGCGCCTACAGCATGCGGCGCACGTCGATGCCGGAGGACGGACCGGTCCGCATTCACCTCACACTATCCGGCGAAGCGGTCGCTGCCGTGGGGAAGGTGCATGAGACGCCGACCCCGAGCAAGAATCTCATGCTCAATCCCAGCTTTGAAGAGGCCCGGATGGAAGGCTGGCCGGACCACTGGTTCGGGGACACGTTCAGAATCCACATGATCCCTTCCCCGCAGGCGTGTGGCCTAAGCGACAAGGACCCGTTCCACGGCAAGCAGTGCCTGCGAGTGGTCAAGGACCACCGGTTCATGACCTATCTCGTCTCGACCGGCCTGAACGCGCCTCCCGGGAAAGAGTACACCATCAGCGCCTGGCTGCGGTCCGACACGCCGGGAGTCAAAGTTCGGCTGTACTGGGGTGGGGGATTCGGAGAGTGCGACCTGACCGAGGAGTGGAAGCGCTACTCGTTTGCGGTTACTCCGACGAAGAGCCGCAAGGGCAAACAGCTCCTCCAGATCTGGCCGTGGGACACAAAGAAGGACTTCACCTTCTACATCGATGCCGTCCAAGTAGAGGAAGGGGCCGAGGCCACGGAATACGAGGAGGACTAATGCAGGATCATCGTGTGAGCGATCCGGGCCGGAGACAGACTGAAGTGCCTACCCCACTCGTATCTTCGTCGCCTGACACCTAACGTTGTCAAGAAACTTGGGAGCGGCGTGGACAAGCACGCAGGAAGGAATAGACCATGGCACAGAGCATCGTGAAGGCTGCCCGGGCTTATCTGGCTGCGGCCACGGAGATCGAGCGGGCCGGCCTGAGGCCTGAACTCGAGGCGTTCAAGGGCGATTTTGACGAGATCGTCCAAGCTCTCCGCCCCCAGCCGACAGCTCCCGTTGAGACCGGTTGGCTCTTGAGCCAGCCGTTCCGCAGCCCGCGCCTTGCGGGCCGGTATCCAGAGCAACCGATCACACTCTTCGTCCCGCCTGACTACGATCCCGCTACTGCCCACGGTCTGCTGATCTGGTTACACGGCGGCGGCCAGGGGGGAGGCGATATCGGCAAGCACCAGCACGAGCACAATCCCTGGCTCAACAGCGAGGTAGAGGAATGCGGCCGTGTCGTCTGCTACCCGAGTGCGCCGCCCAGCCAACGCTCATGGGCACGCTGGCAGCTGCCCGAGGCCGACCAGTACCTCGCCGACGTGATCGAAGAGCTCGAACACGCCTACAACCTTGACCCCGACAACGTCATCCTCGGTGGGCATTCCATGGGGGGCATGGGGGCCTACCACATGGCCCATCGCTTCGCGGACCGGTTCTCCACGATCCTGGCCTCGGCCGGGCATTGGGACTTTGGTTGCTGGCGTTCTCTGCTGGGCACAACTCTGTGGATCAATCAGGGGGTGAATGATGCGATCCTGTTTCGGCGCCGGCACGGCACGGATGTCGCCTTTGCTCGTCTCGCCAGGGAGCGCCTCGAGCAGGCGGGGGTCGACTTCGTCTACCGCGAACACCTCGGCAGTCATCACCTCGGCGATGCCATCTGGGTCGTGCGCGAGTGGCTTCAGTGGAGCCGCGACCGCCGCCGCGACCCATGCTTCCCGCACGTCGTCGCGGTCAGTCCCCGTGGGCTCAGCCCCTGGAGTGATTGGCGCCGTCACAAAGTGCCCCTGGCCGCCCACGAGAATGTTACCGACTTCCACAGTATCCCTGAGGCGCCCCACGCCCGTTGGGTCACCATCGAAGGGGTTGGTTCTGAATCGATCGTGTTCGACATGGTCGTCATGTCCGAGTGCCGCGACGAGGTCGAGGACGACTGGAACAACGTCACGTTCAGTCTCAAACGCAAGAACGTCCCCGGCGGAGTCGTCGAGGCCCGGATTCGGGAGGACAAGGCCATCGAGATCCTTCCCCGCAACGTCACCGGGCTGACGCTTTGGCTACGACCGGAGATGGTCGATCTGGATGACGTGCGCGTGCTCGTCCGCGGTCGGGAACGCTTCCGCGGTCCGGTCCAGCCCAGTCTGGTGACACTGCTCGACTCGTACCTTCGCCGTCGCGACTGGGGCCTGCTCTACCCCGCCAAAATCACCATCACCGATGACGGGTCCTGGGAGAGTCGTGACCAGTTGAACATCACCCCAAGGTAGCCGGCAGAGGCCGATAACGGATGCTCTGCAAAACGGTGAACATGGTGAGCTCCCTATGGAACAAGAACGCATCAGCATCGTCGTGACCGGGGACATTTGCACGTACGGAGTTCTGGAGGAAGAGCTGCTCGCGGGCCGGGGCCAGAGCTTCATTGCTCCGGTCGCGCCGCTGTTCCGGGCTGCGGATCTGGTCATCGGGAATCTGGAACTGCCCCTCTGCCGACGGGAGAGCCCCATCGCCAAGTGCGGTCCCCATTTCAGAGCCAGCCCTGACGTCGCGCTCCCCCTCAAGCAGCTCGGCTTTGATGGGTTCACGTTGTGCAACAACCACATAATGGACCATGGCGTGCGGGGACTTCGCGAAACACTGCAGGCGCTCGACGATGCCGGGCTGCCACACTGCGGCGCGGGCCTGACGCACGAGGATGCGTGCGGACCGGCCTCATTCACACTCAAAGGCCACAGGATCGCCGTGTTCAACTTCGGCGAAGGAGAATTTGCACAGGCACAGGAGAACGGGCCCGGCGCGGCACGCCTCGACCCGTTCTGGCCCGAGCACCGAATCCAGCAGGCTCGCGGCGAGTTCGATCTCGTCATAGTCGTGCTGCACGTCGGCAACGAGTACCAGCCGGTTCCATCGCCCGTCACGGTCTCGTTCTGTCGACAGATGGCTGCGGCCGGCGCCGATGCGGTCATCGCGCACCACGCCCACATCCCGCAGTGCACCGAGGTGTTCGAGGGGACGCCGATCTGTTTCTGTACCGGCAATTTTCTGTTCGGACCCGAGGACAAAGAATACGACAAAATCGTCGAGATAGAGACCGGCTGGTATGCCGTGACTGCTGTGGAACTCACGTTCTCGGAGCACCGGGCGAAGCTTCAGTTGCATCCGTTCAGGCAGGCGCGAGACCTGACGCTGGAATTGCTGTCCGACTCAGCGCGCGAGGCCTGTGACGAGTACCTGACTCGAACTGCAGGTATCGTTGCGGGCCCGGTTGAGCACCGGCGGTTCTGGGAGCAGGAAGCCCGTGACCTCTTCCGCGGATTCGCAACGCGCTTGCCGGATCTTGCTGCCAACCTGAACTCAGTCGACCCGCAGATCGTGCAGCGTACGGCTCGAGGGCTCTACAACACGTTCCGGTGCGACGCACACCGCGCTTCGCGCCAGACCGGGTTTCGGCTGATGGTTGAGAACAGGCTCGATGACGATCACGAGGCACAGCAGGAATTGGCGCATCTGCGGGAGCTGGTGAGGCGGTGGATACTGGATTGAGCGAACTGACGAGAAGAGGATGGGAGGGCAAGCCACTCCTGGCACGAGCGGGCTCTGTGGCTCCAGCGATGCGACCGTGTGTGCGTACAGGGGAGGCAAAATACACTTCCGGAAGCCTGTTCTCGCGCCAATGCTCGCCACCCCACCTGTACTCGTTGCCCCGAGAAGGCGACGTTGTGGAGAAGACCGGCCACTAGACTTCGGGCTGCCAGCGCGTTGTCATGAGACAGGTCTTCTCGCCGGCACGTTCCTGCTGGTAATACACGGTCAGGATTGTGCCGTCATCCAGCTCCACGGACGCCGGGTATCCCAGGTCGCCGCTCGGAGCATCGTCGCGCAGGATGATCTCCCTGTCGTAGGCCCAGGTCTTGCCTCCATCCATGGACATGCACGCCCGTTGCCCGAACGGGTTGTAGCGATACCCGTAGGTGACCAGCAACCGTCCGTCACGAAGAGCGATCAGATGCGGGGGTTTGCCGAGGATCTGAGTTTCCCGCGGGTCGGTCCAGGTATGCCCACCATCGTCCGAGGCGAACTGCCAAAGCCGACCACGGCCGGGTGCGCCCGGCCGCTCTTCATAGCGAGCCATCGCCAGCAATCTGCCGGGAGCGACCTCAACAACGTGTGGCTCGCAGAAGTAGGCGTAGCCGTTGGGCGCATCTCCGGGATAGTCTGGAAACATCCTGATCCGACCTATGGTTGCCCAGGTCTTCCCCTGGTCACGGGATTCGGCACTCAACAGGTGTCCCTGCCGCTCAAGTCGTCCCTGGTTGGTCTCGATTCCTACAAAGAGCAGACGCCCGTCGGACAGTTCAACCGGCCCGTGGGGTGCCGTGGGCGGCACGCGAACGGGGGCTTCCCACGTGCGTGCTCCGTCAGTCGAACGTCGGACCCAATGTCCAAGTCTATAGCGTCCGTTCTCAAGCGACTCCCCGGCCCATTGTCGTATGTCGGCCGGATTGACGTCACGCAGGTAGGCTTGGCGACGTACCTTCTCTTCCTCCGTCCGGCACATAGCCAGGTACGTTTCGTCGGTGTAGTGCGAGGTGAACCAGCTCACCACCACAGTTCCATCGCGACACACGCAGATCCCCGCATCGCGGTCATCAAGCGGGGTATCGTTGATCAACTCAGGTTCACTCCATGTCTGTCCATTGTCCGTTGAACGCACGAACATGGTCTTCCCAAAGGGATCGACGTGAGCGTCACGGTCGCCGGAGAAAACGGCAAGAAGCGTGCCGTCAGGCATTTTCCCAATCGTGGGCCAGCCGATGTAACGTCCGGCCTGCGTGCAGATGGTCTGCGAGGACAGGATTGTCGCATTCCGTTCCTGATTCACTGTCGCATCTCCTTATTGCGGTTCCCACCGGGGCCATGACACGTTCCTCTATGGGATCCCCTGTATGAAGGGCACCATCGCAGATTCATATAGTGAGTCAATCAGGGATGCCACGTCGGCATACCCGCCAAACTCCCTCTCACACTCGCGGTCCAGGAACTCGCGTATGACCGTGTGGAGACCCGTTCGCGGTGGTGCCAACGCCAGTTCCTCTTGAGTCGTGCAATAGCCGGAGGTGTGTGGCTTCTGAAACACGTTGCGAGCGACCTTCTCGCGCCCGAAACCATTGAATCCACCAATCCCGATCAGTTCGTTGAAACCGACCCCTCGTGCGTCTTCAGCGATCAGTACACTGGGGATGCGAACACTGAGGAAATAGAGGTGTGCGTGGCATTCGTAGCCTACGTGCAGATCACAATCATCATAGACCAACATTCCCTCGAAGTTGCTGGCCAGACTGAGTATCTCGTATCCCAGTTCGCTCGCACAGTCACGGATGCGCCGGTTCTTCTCCGCGACCTCCGGCGACATCGCCGCGCTGTTCTCGCTTCGTTCTGAGTTGCCGGTGTCCGCGTCCAACAGATGGAAGGCACAGAAACGTCTGGCGGCAGGGAAACGTTGGGCGAGCATTGCCATCACATCAGTAGCCTGCTTTGCGTAGAAGGGACTGAGAGGAGGGCTAAAAACAAGCCTGTCAACGCGTGTCGGGCGCTTCATTCCGGTCCCGATCCTCTGCAGGCAGAACAGTGCCGGGTCACCGGTCAGGACGGTGTTCGTCACTCCGTGCCGGTGCAGTATTTCACACACGAAGGGCTCACGGCAGGAGAACTGCTCGACCTGTCCCGCGATGCGCTGCAGGAAACTGGTGCTTGCCTCCGAGTAGGTTAGTTCACGCCTGCTTTGCGCATCGCCCGGGTACGTGTTCCAATTGGCTCCGACGGGAATCATGGGCACCCGGATGCGGTTCAGGTCATCTGCCAGCCGATACGCCTTCGGATAGATGGGGAGGTCACGGATGGCGAAGCCCGGCAGGAGAACTGCGCGGGAAGCGTTGATCTCATCCAGCCGCTGGTCCAGCGGTTCCTCCCGAAAGATAGTCACGAAATCCCCGTCCCCCTTCTCCCGCTCCAGAATGTCCTTCAGACGGACTTCAATGAGACGGTCTCCGGCATTGCGGCTGCCATAGTCAGGGCAGGTTGTCAGAACAGTATACATGCCTGCTCCATAGAGAATCTCTGCACGTTTCGGCCACACTATACCCCCCTCGGTCATCTCCTGCTCCATAGGCTCATTCACGCGATCCTGAGCACCAGACGCATCCATAGGTGACCGACTATGGACCTGTTGGAGGTCAATCTGAAAGCGAGGCAGGTGGGCGCGCTCCTGCGTTTTGCGTTTGCGGGCTGCTGGCTTAGAGTGCCCTGAGTCATGCCTTCCCCGATAACGCTGCGAGCGATTCCGAGCCCCTGACGAGTCAGGTTCCCCAACGACTCGGGGTCAGGCGTGCCGGGAGCAAGGCGGAGGACTGCCCGGTCATCCCCCGCCGTTCGTTCAAAGCCGAGAGGATCGCGATGAAACGGAGAGTTGCTCACACTGCCCTTGGTATACTGACCATCGCCGTATCGGTGTCGGCAGCCCCAGTGAAGGTCGGCGTATTCGCTGGCGGCCTGGGCGCGAAGGCAGTGCAGCAGGCGCTCAGCGCCGAACCGGAACTCAGCGCTGACGTCTTCAAGACACTAGACGTGGAGACTATCGTGGCGTTTGATGCGATCACGATCGGCGCCACATCCATCGATCAGCCGGCTCAGGTCAAAGCCCTGAAGATCTACCTCGCCTGTGGTGGCGGAGTGGTGTTCAACCATCATTCCTGCGGCCGGCGCAAGCCGACCACGCTGTTCCCGGAGATTGCTGTCAAAGTTGTCGACCGACGAGAAGACACCGCGCTGGTGGTGCAGGACTCGTCTCACCCGATCGCCGCCGGGCTGCCGGAGCGTTTCCGGCACGCCTACAACGATCACCTCCATCTCACGCCCGGGCCGCAGGGCTCTGTGATCATCGTCGATGCGGAAGCTGCACCAGTGACGATCGCCGGGGGCGTCGATGCCGGACGAGTCGTGTTCAACGGGGGACTGCCGGGCTACAGGTATGACCCAGTGTCCTTCGCGCAAGGCGAGGCCAAGCCGGAGGGTGCCGAGCTTCGGCTTCTGGTCAACTCGTTGATGTGGGCGGCGGCCGGGCGCGCCACGACTCTCGATGCCGGCCGGATCGCGGCATCCAGGAACCGGGTGGAGAAGGAACTCAAACTGGCAGACCTCGAGAACCTGTTGCCCAGCGCGGACTGGTTCGGCACCGAGATGCTGACCGGGAACTACCTCCCTGCGCGGCCCGTCAATGAGCTGGGCGGGCGCTTTTTCATCACCTACGACAACATGACCTGGCGGGGCTATGACATGCGCACCGTGGCCAACGAACGGGAACTCGCGTTCTACCGGAACCGGCAGCGCATGGATGTCTGCTACCTGAAGTGGCTTGGAGTGACTGACATCATGTACTGGACCGACGTCAGCGGCCACCGGGTCAACCGTCCCACCGACGTGCCGGACAGCGCAATTCGAGTCTCCGGCTTCGACCCCCTTGCCGAACTGATTCGCGCTGCCACGGCCGAGGGGCTCAACGTTTGGGCTGCGTGGCATTCCTGCTTCCGTGACACCACAAAAGAGGACGTGGCCTCCAAGTACTGTGCCAAGAACGCGCGGGGGGAACTCTACAAGTACGGGCGCAGAGACCTATGCGAGGACCTGCTCAGCCCGGCGTATCGTGAGCGCGTCCACCGTTTCATCGACGAGTACGCGGCCAAATACAAACCCATGGGCAACTTCATGGGCTTGGGGACGTATGACGAAATCTGGTTCACCTATGCCGACTACCATGGAGATGATTTCGAGCTGTTCGCCGCCTTTTGCCGCGAGGAGTTCGGGGAAGAGCCGACCGGAGAGGTGACCAGGCGTTTTTCCCAGGTGCGAGACTGGAAGGAGCCGGGGGATGTGTGGCGCAGTCGCTACATCTTGTTCAAGCAGAAGGTGGTCACTGACTTCTACCGTGACCTGATCGGCTACGTTCACGGCGCGGGGATGAAGATCGGGCTGGGCCTCCCCGCTGCAACATCGCACTACTCCAGCGGTTGGCTTTGGGGCATCGACGGCGTAGAGCTGCTCCGGCTCAAACCGGATTTTGCCATCACCGGGGCGAGTGAAAACGCGCTGAGTTCGTATCCCCAGATCCTGCGCTGGTCGCACGTGGGCAACTCCTGGGGCTACTACAACACGCATTGCACACACGGAGGCCCGGGCGGGATCTTCTTCACCTTCAACCAACTGTGGCGCCCGATCATGTACGGAAACAACCTGCACCTGGCACGCGAACTGGGGCGGCATATCCATGTCGGACGGCAATGGGCAGACGCGCAGGTGCTGGCACGGGTCGCGCTCCTCCACAACCAGAACTCGGTCCAGATGCTCCTGGCAGATGCCCGGGATCAGGTCCGTTCCGACCGGGCGCTCCTGGCCGCGCTGCAGCGCACCCAGGATGCCGAAATGGTGTTTACACAAGCCGTCGAGCAGCACTCGCGCTATCGAGCGTTTATCGCCCCGCCCTTCGCTGTCCGTGGTATTCCTGACACTGTTTACGCTCATCTGAAGACCACCGTCGAGAACGGCGGGGTCATCATCTCGGTCAATAGCGACTGGTCCACGGCCAGGCGAGATCTCACCCGGGAGCAAACACGGACGGCGGAGACGGTGGGGGTCACGTACGGCGCAGAACAGGCCGCGAGTACGACGTTAACGTATGCAGACATCACCGTGGACATTCCGGCCGGTACGCCACGGCGTTCGATCACTCTCGGTAACGGTGTCGAGGTGATGGCGGCCTTTGCCGACGGCACGCCTGCGATCACCGCAAAACGCCATGGGGAAGGAACGGTCATCGGGCTGCACTTCGACGCTGGTACTGAGCTGGAGACAAACACGAACCTGCCGCTCACGCAGCTGCTCTCGGCCTTGGTCCGCCAACTCAGCCATCCGGAGATCCTGCTCAAAGACGACGTTTGCGGAATCGTCACCAGCCTGAGGAAGGGCGACTGGGCCATGGTCGCGCTCTACTCGGAGGACGTCCCGATTGAGACGCGGCTGTCGATCGACACTGAGGCCCTGGGACTGCGCAGTGATGCCGGTTTCCGCCTGTGGATGCTCGGGAAGAGGCTCGAAATCAACCGCCCGGGTGAGATGTGGGGCGAGACCGGCTACTGGACACCCGAAGAATTGAGGGACGGGTTCCGGGTCACTGTTGTCCGTGATTCCGAAGCCGACATGCCGTTGCCCGAGAGCTTCGACTTCAGCGATTTCGAGGGGAAGCGGAAGGAGAAGTTCGCCACTGGCTACATCAACAAGGTTGGGCGGGACTGGTGGAACAGTGAGAACCGGGGCAAACGCAAACGCGATTACTCCCACGAAATCGTTGTCATCGCCCCGGCCGACGAACCGGTGATGCCGACGGCCGTTGCCGACTGAGAGATGATGCTCGATTGTGGCATGGATCGGTCGCCCGTCACTTGGCGCGGCCACCTACCAAGGTTGCCTGCACGGCCTCCCCTTCAGTGCCCATCTCGTCGACGGCCGCAACGGCATAGCGAGCAGCGGAGGCCTGACCGCGAGATTGCGTGTCGGTGTAGGACCGGCCATGTGATGCTACGTCCCCGATCTTCTCGCCCTCTCTGTAGACATGATAGTACTGGACGTTCACATCCGGCGCCGCGTCCCACGTGACCGTGACCGTCTTGCCGGAAGCGGCAGCAGCGGCGCGCACGTTCACCGGCTTCTCGACGGTCGGGAAGGACGCCGGGCGCAAAACGACGTCGTCGATGACCGCTTCCACGCTCGAGGGTGGAACGCCGGCAGTCGTGGAATCCTTCCCCGTGTCGCGGATCGAGCACAGAATCGTTATTGTGGTGCTGCCCTGTGGGTTCTCGAACTCGCCCATGGTACGTCTGAAGTAACCGCAGGAGTCAATGCGGCGCGCCAGCAGAGCCGTTCCATTCTGGGCGGTGACCCGCCAGGAAACGGTACCCGTGTAGTTGCTGCTCAGTCGCGACCAGGCGCTGAAACGCAGTTTCTCGCCGCCAGTGAGTCCGGTCACCTTGTGTGTGGCGCCGACCGGCGTGGCGGGCGTGTCCGACCGCAGCAGCAATGAGCGCGTCCCCGATCGGTGCCGTTCACCGGCAATCTTGCTGATCGTGCCCCCCTTCCCCGGCGTCCAGGCACCGGTATCAGCCTCTTCCATAGTCCCATCCGCGACCAGATTGCCGGCGACCTCACGCTGAGGCCGATTTCGCACTTCCAACGCGACGGCGGCAACGCCCCGGCGGTCGAGCGTGTCGTAGGCAACGATTCTGAACGTCTGCGGCCCGTTCGCGTACCGCGTCGTGTCGAGTTTGAGCCGGTACGGTGGCGACACGTCCACGTCTTCGACGGTCTCCGCGCCAGCCGCCACGTGGCGGAGTTCCGTCTTGATCACACGCACTTCCGGACGCCCGGGTCCCAAGTCCTCCGGGGCACTGCCGTAGCGTGCATCCGCTTCGAGGAACACCGTGCCCGAGGCTTTGGCCCCGTCCCGGTGTGACGTAATTCGGCACGTGACGTCGTTGGTCTGGTTTACCACCAAAGCAACGTCACGCGTGATCCGGTATGTCGTGGTCTCGCTCCAGGGTATCTCCATGACCGCCGCCACGTCAACCGCGCCCGCCCGGCCACCGTTTTCTCTACCTGTCACCTGGTACGTGAAGGTGTAGGCGTCGCCTGCCCGGCTCGTGAACGCCGCGCGGTTGCCGTCCACGGTCACGGACACACTGTCGGGAGCGGGCGACGCCAAACCGCTCGCGTTGGTGCACGTGATGCTGATCGTGTCGCCGGCCACGCCGCACTTCTGTGACAACTTGAGCTTGAGCTTGTCACGCATGTGCAGGCGCTGATTGAACGTCCCGTAGCGCCCCACCCCAATCCAGGTCCGGGCTTTGGCGTAGTAGACCCACTCGCCGTTGTTGCCGAGCATCAGATCGTGCGTGAACGGCGCATAGCCGCCTTTGAACTGCGTGATCTTGAAGCGCCGCGGGTGCTCCAGGTTCCGGTAAGGACCCCAGAAGTGCTTGGCCGCCCAGACGCTCAGGTTGAGGGCGTTGATGGCGATCCAGCGCTGCATGTACGGGTTCCAAATGACCGAGCAGACGATCGCGGGGGGACGCTCCCCAAAATCGACCGTGGGGAAATCCTCGAGGGAAATCTGCGCCTTCTCGATGCCGGCCTCTGACCAAGTCGCCCGGCCGTCGTCGTCGACCGACACCAGGTAGTGCCACTGGGCAAGCGAGCAGGAATCCAGTTCATCAAGTTGGCACCGGATCAGCGCCGGCGAGCCCTTCCGCCGGGGGATCATCATGTAAAGGTGCTTCTTGAAGACGCGCATGCTGTAGCCAAGATAAGGATGTGGTTCGATTGGACCGTTGTTCGGATCGTCCTTCTCCCAGACCACAAGGTCGTCGAGGCGAACAGCGGGGGTCTGGAACATGTCGTCGGTGTAGCAGATCGCGACGCGCAGGTACCTCAGGTAGCTCGGTTGCTTGCCCGGGCCGCCGTAGTCGTATGCGGCAAACCAGAGTCGCTTTCCGTCGCCGTGCGGCAGAACCGCCCCGCCGGTGTTGTTGACCCGCGACACACCCTTGAGCCGATCAATGATCGACTTGGCAACGCCCGTGGCCGGGTCGACGACCCAGTGTCGGCCGTGTGCCAGATCCAGCCCCTTCTCTGGTACGATTTGGTCTGTGAATGCCAGAGCCCCGGACAGGCTCTTCTTCGCCTCCGTGTTGGGTGGCGGGTAAATGTTCGGGTCACCAAGGATGATGTACATGGTGCCGTCAGCGTCGAACATAGCAGGATTGTCACAGCCGGTCACTTGCGGTGCGTCCACGACCGGGTCGGTGGCCTTGTTCGGCGCAAACGCGGTTCGCCCCCTGCGTGCGAGGCGCCCGAGGAACTCCTCACGACCCTCGTGGTAGGAGGTCTCAATGACTGGCGGGAACTTCACGGTGATGTAGTAGGGGCGGGACGTGACCAGGTCGGCCCCGGTCCCGAGCGTGACGCTGAGCGTGTAGTCGCCCTCGTCAAGGACTTCCGAGGGGGAGCAGAAATGCCACTTACCCCAGCTGGCTGCGTCTCGGGGGGCGGGAAGCGCTCCCTGTCCCTCGACGCGCCATTGAACCTTCGGCTTGGCGTCTTTCTCTGCCTCCCCGTCCTGCCCCGGCAACCAACCGATAGCCTGGCCGGGTCGAGCCCAGTGCAGAACGGTCGGGCGCGTGGCATCCACGGAGAGTTGCTGCTTGTCCTTCCCCCCTTGACCGAAAAGGTAGGGCCCTTCTGCGACGGCCAGGGGCGGATCGGCAGCCCCGACGGACACGACGAAAACAGCGAAACAGAGCATCGCGATGGTTCTTCTCATAGTCTCACCCCTGACAGCAGATAGGGAATCCTCTCTCGACCACGGCAAGGAAAGTATGGCAAAGGGAAGAGGATGCAAAGGACTGGGGAAGCCAATGCCGACCTGGCAGCCCTGCCACTGTCCGCTCCATCCGGCCATCTGGAGAGCCCTGCCGACGCACTACTACCGTCGGGCAGTACGCGCGCGCTGCCCGTCCTTGTCCTCAAGGTCGAGACTCGTCAACTCGTCGGGCATCAGCATCAGACCCTCGTAGGACCGACCGATTGTCGCCAACACCCGCTCGCGAACACCGGACTGGCTGAAGAGCGCTGGCCCCAGGTGCGAGAACACCACGCGTTTCGGCGCACATTCCTGCAGCAACAGGCCGTCCTGCTCCAGCGTCTTGCCGGAACCCGTCACCAGGGATCTGCCGATGCCGCTGATATCGGGCTGGCCGTTGTCAACGAAGGGCAACGTCAATGTCGCGCGGGGTTTGAGCACCAACGTATCCACGCCATCGGCAAGACGTCGGAGCTCAGGGCAATCGTCGCAGTCCCCCGCGAAGACGATGCTGCCCAACTCCGTCTCGACACGGTAGGCCAGGGAGGTCAACAACGGCTCGCCGTCCACGGGGTCGACGTGCCGGACAGTCGCGCAGGAGACGGACCAAGTCGCAGTCTTGGCAATCGTCCCCGTGACGGCCTCGGTGACATCGAAGACCGGCTCCGGCCGAGGCAGGGAACCGCCAGCCAGCTGATAGTACCCTAACGAGGCGGGGCTCGTGATCCGCGCGTGCAAGTCGGCAGAGAAGGCACCGGATGGACCAAAAAGCGCCGCGACGAAATCCGGGGTGGGCGGGGGGCCGTACACCGACAACGCGCGTTGGTCCCCCTTGCTCTTGTCCCATCGCGTCAACGCAAAACAGGGAAAGTCGGCGGTGTGGTCGTAGTGGTGGTGGGTGAAGAAAACGTGGTGGACGCGCCTCAGGTCCAGCCCCATCGATGCCAACTTGTAACTGGTCGCCGGACCGCAGTCGAACAACAGGAACGTATCGCTGACCTCGAGCAGAAAGGCACTGCCATAGGCATGCCCCGAGGGCGCGTTACAGCCGGTTCCCACGATATGCAGCCGTAGCGTCCCAACATTCTCGTCGCCCATCTGCAACAATTCCCTTTTTGGGGTTCTCTATATCTGTGGAACGCGTCCTCTTCACGTCGTCGAGGAACGGTTCTTTCTGAGTCACTTGGCGGCGCTCAAGCGGAATGCCGTGGTTGCGGTCTTGCCGGTCACCAAGTCCTTGACGTTGACAGTCCACTTTCCGGGCGTGTCATTCACGCCTGTCTTGATCACGTACGGACTGCTGCCGCCGATGACCGCGGCGGGGCCGCCGTAGGCTGTGTCGCGCCCGTCCGGATCGGTTACGTTCACGGTCACAGGCACCACGCCTTCTGTGCTCACCGGGCCGGCCTGCAGGGCCACGTCGATGTCCTGGCCACAGCGCCCACCTTCCGCGTGTGCTCGAACCATGGGTGGTTCTGCAGCGAAGAACGCGAGAAGCACGCCGTCGAAGCCATCGAGGGGCATCTTCAGGCAGTTCATGCCCTCGTTGCCCGGCGTGGCTGTGAGCCTACGGTGTGCAAATACATCGTACACGACAGCACCCCAGCCCGCAGGAACCAGGACGTCGGCATCGGCGCGTTTGTCCTGATGATTGTAGACGATCAGGTACCGCTGTCCGCCGGCTTCCAGTGGCTCCGCAAAGACAGCGGGGTCGGCGGTGCGTACTCCGGGCAGGGCTTCTTGCGCCAGCACGTCCGGGGCGTACGGCACGGCACCGGGGATGGAGATCGTGGAGCTTTGGGTGAGCTGCAGCGGCCGTGTTCGGGCGAACTGGGTCAGCTTGTCCACGACCGGCTGGGTGTCCCAGGTCACTCCTGCGAGAACGATCGCGTCGTAGCGCAGGTGCTCGTCCCGCAGTATTTCGGCTTCCGTCAGCACATCGGGATAGACGTCGTGACGGTAGAAGTCGAGGGCTGTTGCTTCGCAGGCTTTGCCGACGGCTTGGCCGTGAACCCGGATGGCTTTCCGTCCTTCTTCCTCGCCGCGGCGCGCGCAGCTTGCCAGGGACCAGTACATGGCGATCTTGCTGCGCGGCTTGTCCCAACGGGCGAGCAGAGCCCCGTAGCGCATGGCGCGACGGTCGTAGGGCGCAATTCGGTTGATTCGGTCCGTACCGATGCCGTGCGGGCCACCCCCATAGTTCGCGCCGTACCATGAATGTGATTCCAGGCCGCTTCCCAAGGCGAGCCACCACTGACCGCGCATCATCTCGAAAGTCTCCCGGTACTCACCCAGCATGATCCAACCCGGATGTCCGTTGCGGTAACCCAGGCAGCGCATGGCGTTGTAGTAGAAGCAGCACTGGCCGACGTCTGAAGGTGCGGGGGGATACAGGTCAATGCAGTTGATGTCGCTGTCGCGGAAGTTGTCCCAGATCCAGCCGCCATTGGCGGCGACATTGCCGACCGTCTGCAGGAAGAAGTGGGTGCGGTCTGGTAGCGCTTCACGCAATCCGTCGAAGGCCGATTTCCACACGTTGTTGCCACCATGCAGATGGAACTTCGCGACGTTGTAGTGATCGCTGACGGCGTTGAACTTGGTCGGCCAGGTTTGGCCGGTCTGTTTTTTGAACTCAGCCTTGTCATAGTCGGTCTCACTGAAACCGGTTCCCTCATCATCAATGTAGAACCAGTGCACTGCCGGGTGTTTCGCGAACCCCGCCTGTTCCAGACCTTTCTGCCGCAATGCTGCCAGTCGCGAGGGGTGATGAGGGGATAGAGGGTACTTTGGGTCGTCGCCGCGTACGGCGGGGGAGTAGAAGCAATAGCTGATCAGCGGGATGCCCAGGCCGAGGGCGCGGTCGCAGATCTCTTCGACATTGTGCCTACCCCAGCCACGTACGCCGAACACAGCGTTGCCCTGTTCATTGAGTCGCTCGAACAGACCCAAGGTTGTGTAGCAGTCGAGGTCGCCATCATTGTGAGCCCCGTATCCGTACCAGAAGATCGGGTACTCGGGGATGACGAGTCTGCAGACATTGACCGTGACGGCCGCCGACGCGTACTCGGTGTTCTTCTTGTCGCGCAGCGCGACGCGGTAGCCGTAGACGCCGAACGCCAGGCGTTCTGCCGGTAAGGGCAGGCGAATACCTTCGGGGTTGTCTACGGGAACAGGCATCTGCGAACGTCGCACGACTTCGCCGGTACGGTCGACCAGCTCGGCGATGACGATGCTTCCCGCAGGTGGGGTGCCCTGGACTGTGATGCGTGGGGCCATGGCCTCGCGGCGCAGGACATGGCGTTTGTGCTCGGCGTCAATCGCGATCCGCGGTCCTGCCCCGGAAGTGGGGTTGAGGAACGTAGATCGGTTGGTGTGTCCAGCCCAGGTGGCCGCAACGTGCACGCTTCCCGGGGCGAAGAGGGGGGCGTCGCTGAAGTCCAGATGGACGCGTCGACTTGAATGCGCTTCGACTCTGACGTGCCGCTGATGGCGCACAGCTCGGCGGAGTCCTGCGCCGGTTTCGGAGACGCTCAATTCGCCTGTGATCGGTGTGTCGGTTGGGTTCGTGAGTTCCACGCCGACCGCGCGGCCCCAGTCGCCAATGCTAATCCGACTGACGCGCGCCCCTTCCGAGCGCCCAGCTGCCCAATCGGTTAGCTGTGAGTAGAACTGCGTAGTGTGCGGCCACAGCCAAAACCGTCGGGCATCACTGAACATGAGGGCCACAATCTTGCCTTTGCCAAGCTGGATGGCCGCAACAGCAGGGTCACGCCCGATTCGGGCGAGTGTTTCGGCTTCGCCTCTAATGCTGACACGATGGTAGTCTGGTGCGAGTTGTCCCAGAGGGATACCGGCGAATGCGGGGTGTGCTTCGTCGGCGGGCGTCACTTGGGCTCCGCGTCCTATCCAGTCGAGTGTGGACGTGATGGGCAGGACCGGCCCGAACCGCTGGAACCCATTCCCAACAGTGTGGCGGTAGTCAGGGAAGACGCAGGTCCGCGTACGTCCCGGCCCCCACGGTCCCGGCAATCCCTTCTTGTAGTCAGTCTGTTGGACAAAGTCGGGCGTGCGCTCGATGGTCACGGGCAGGAGGCTTGTTGCGGCACAGTCCTTCCAGGAGCCGTACCCCTTACCCATGCCGCCATAGGCGCCGTAGCCGCCGAGGAAGATGAGAGCACGGCCGCTGCGGACGTACTCCTCCAGCTCGCGAACATAGGGATCGAGCAACTCGAGCGGAAAATCGTTGACCACGACCACGTCATAGTCGTAGAGCCGTGCCAGTTCGTCGGCGAAGGCGTTCACATAACCAGTCTTGACCTGGATGTCCTTGCGGTCGCGGAGGAAGTACTCGAACTGCATGTTCGCGCGGAATGCGTACCGTGAGGATTCGACCATCCGGCGCAGGAACTCCTCGTACCGTGTTGGCCGTCCATATTTGTTCGTGAAGAGGTACTCGCTGCGTTCGAACTCGTCGAACTGCCAGTGATCCCAGCGAGATTCGCCGTGGGCAAAGGTCGCGAGCTCCAGCACCCGAAGATTGGTTCCGGGCGGCTTTGGTGTCGGTTCGGCGACCGTGTTGCCGACAGTGAAGAGCCGTGGTCCGGCGCGCAGGCGCTCAATGGCAGGAGCGTATTCTGCACGGATGCGTTCGAGGGCCCGGGCGTTTGGGGTCTGGTACATGCTCCACAGAACGAACTGCAGGCGTCGTGTCGCGGGTTTGCATGACACGGTGACGTTCACGCCGTAGTTGCTGGTCGCGGCGACCTTGGTTTCCTGGATCTGTTCGGGCAGGAATGCCAGGGCGACGGCGCCGGTGCCGGGATCGAGTTTGTGGTCCGTGAGCAGCAACCACCCTGCGTCCGGAGCGAGTGTCACTTCCGTGTCGTGGCCGTACTCGTTGGTCGCGGTATGGAAGCGGCGGTCGCGTTCCCCGTGGAACCCGCCTGGGAAGGCAAGGAACTTCAGATCTACATGGTTGATCGTCGTTTTCGGCGCGAGATCGATCTGGCCGTACAAGGCACCATCGTCGCCGAGGGCGGTCAGGCGCAGTGTCACGGTGGCCGTCGGTATGTCCCAGCGCGCATCAATAGCAGCTTTCCCCGAGCCGCGGACGAGCGCCATTTCGGGCTGGGCCGAACGTAGTCTGAATCCGTTGATCTCCATCCCGAAAAAGCCGCCGCCGTAGAAGTTTGCTGAGGTCGGGTCTGATAGACCCAACCCGCTCAGCCCTTCGTTGTGTGGTGCCCACGATGTCTTGCCGTCTTTGCGGGCACGCTGGTACATGGCTGTGTATTGCGCTCTCCCGGTGTCGAGGCTGATGCGGCGGATATGAAGCTCGGTTGTGTCCGCCATCTTCTTCGGGCGTCTGGCTGATTCGACCGCGGTCCAGCCCGAGTCATCGCTCTTGACTGGCTGTCCCCCGTGGATCTCGGGGCCGTCCAGCGGGCGGGCAATGCGGATGCGCTGAACGGGTTCTGTTCCGAGAGGAACGGGGCCGGGCTGAGGGGGGGGCACGGAAAAGGGGGACACGCCGGCGGGGTTTGCGCGGAAGGACACTTCCAGTTCGTCACTTTTCAGTGTGACGCGCAGTGTCGCGTTCCCCGCCGGGACTGCCGCGTCGAGCTTCCAGACCAAACGCAGGGGGGCACCGATCTTGAGCATCGCAGCCTTTGACGGCAACGCAACACTTTCCCCATCGGGAGCGACAAGCGTCGGCTGCACGTGAAGCTCCCCAGTGGCGAGCGGATAGACGGTGACAGTCACGTTCTCCGCAGTGATCTCTGCCTGGTACACGCCACGCGCGTCGGCGTAGTCAATGGCGGCCAGACCGCGGGTTGGGACGACCAGGACTTCGTCTGCCCACACGAGTCCGGGCTTGAGTGTCACTGGGCGGTAGAACCACTCGATGGACGGAACATCCCAGTTGAAGCCGCGCCCGGCTTTGGCGATGTCGAAAAGGCAGACGATTCCGTCTTTGGTCTGGGAGCGAACTGCTGCTGACCAGCCGTGCGTGTACTGCGGATAGATCTTGTTCCAGGTGGCGGCCCGCGGTCCGGCTGGAATGGGGATGAACGGACGGACGCCTTCAGGGCCGGCCTTCCCGCCGGGGGTGAACGTGTGGTGCAGCCGGAGTGCGATGTCGTCGATGCCGACCATTGGCGTGCGGATTTGGTAGGACACACGCAGGAACGGTTCGCCTTCAACGAGTCGGTACGTCTTGATGAACTCGGCACCCTTTGTGCGCAATGTCTGTCCGGCGTAACGGGCAACGAGTTGCGCCGCGGCCGGTTCTGTGTCGGTGCAGTGTTCCATGGCATGGGTTGCCTGCATGAGTTCGCCAGGCAGCTGGTCGTCGTGGACAAGTTCCTTGGCGACGCCGTCGTAGTTCCCGGTGCCCCCAGTGACATGATGGCCAGTGCGCTTGTCAAGGATATCGGTGACCCGCGCGCCTCGACGTGGGGTCACGGTGACGCGCAGGCTCTCGTTCTCCAGGACGTAGTCGTCAACGCCGTAGGCTTCCGTGGGGACGATGCGGACAGTGGCAGCGTAGGCGACGGGGACGACGGCGGCTGTCACGATAAGCAGTTTGGCCAGACGCATGATCAGGTCCTCCATAGTGGATGAGCACCTCAAAGCTACCCCCTGTGGGGGGAAATGGTAACTCGCCAAGGCTCAGGGCACCCGAGGCACGCACCTAGACCATAGACTTTAGGGATACGCGGGGTACCATGTTCTTCCTCAGTGTCACGGTAGCTAACCAGGCTGCGCACACCCCGAAAACAGGGGCTTTTGCAGCAGAATCAGCAGCTAAGGTCTGGCCCTGACAACCGCGTTGCCTCCTCGAGAGAAACAGAGCATAGGGCTTCATGTTGGAACTGACGTTCCGACGAGTTCGTTTGCGCGGTCCCGCTGCGAGTTGTGACCGACGTCCCCTTGGACTGTCCCCGGCCATCTTCTGAGAAAGGAGGTTGACAGATGCCTTGACGACGACTATTTTCTTCACAATACTGCAAGCGCTTTCAGCTACAAGAGAAGCAAGAGATCGGACGGAGAAAAGAGCAGTGTCAAAGACAATCAACCGGCAAGATCGGCCCCGCCTTTCAGCCTTCCGTCGCCTCAAGTGCGCCCTGTTCCTATGCTGGACAGTAGGGGCTGTGCACGGAGCCGGTTTGATGACGCCCAGCTGGACTGGACAGGCGTCCCCGACCAGTTGCAGAGGAACGCGAGCATGAAGAGTATCACAACAACCATCGCCGGATTGCTGCTCAGTCTCTCTGTCATTGGTGCCGACGCCCGGCCCAACGTCATCATCATCTACTCCGACGACCAAGGCTGGGGGGATGTCGGATACCACGGCTTCAAGGACATCATGACCCCAAACATCGACAGATTGGCAACCGGGGGGACGTGGTTCTCGCAGGCCTATGTGACGGCATCGGTCTGCGGGCCGAGCCGCAGTGGTCTGCTGACAGGAATCTACCAGCAGCGCTTCGGTTGCGGCGAGAACCCGAACATCGCCGGCTTTCCGGACAAGATGAAGTTCCCCCTGGCCGGCGTGCCGAGAAGTCGGCGAATGCTCTCCGAGATGCTCAAAGAACGGGGTTACTACAGCGGGCATATCGGCAAATGGCACCTGGGGGCCGACAGATCTCTGCGACCACTGGCGCGCGGTTTCGACGAGTTCTTCGGCTTTATCAACGGCTCCCACGACTACACCCGCTGGGATGGCGAGTTCGGCAGGAACAAAGGGCAGTGGCCGCTCTGGCGGGGGGACGCCCCCCTGCCCGCTCGCGAGAACGTCTACCTCACCGACCTGTTCAGCGATGAAGCGGCGTCCTTCGTCGAACGAGCGGCGGATCGGGAGCAACCGTTCTTCCTCTACCTGGCCTACAACGCCGTCCACCATCCCTGGCAAGTGCCGGACAGCTACCTGGAGCGCACCAAAGATCTCAGCGACAACGCCGAGCGCAACTTCTTCGCCGCCATGATCCTGGCGATGGACGACGGTATCGGGCGCGTTCAGCAGGCGCTGAAGAAGAAAGGCGTCGCGGACAGCACCATTCTCATCTTCATGAGCGACAACGGCACCCCGCGCGGGCAGGGACTCACGCACAGCAGGAAAAAACCGGACCAGGATTGGGGCGATGGCCCCATGTCGAAGACCGGTGGCCTCCGGGGATTCAAGGGCGATACGTACGAAGGTGGAATCCGCGTACCTTTGTGCATCAGTTGGCCTGAGAAGATCAAACCCGGCAGCCACTACGCGCTTCCCGTGAGTGCGTTGGACATCGTGCCGACCATACTGGCGGCATCCGGAGGCAGACCGAACGAACAGACGCTCGATGGCGTCGATCTGCTCCCCTACCTGAACGGCAAGCCGGGGCGTCCGCACGAGACCCTCTACTGGCGGCGCGACAACGATTACGCCATCCGCTATGGTGACTGGAAACTGCAGTGGAACGACGCCGGTAGCACCCGCAACATCACCCTCTTCAATCTCGCCGACGACCCACACGAGCGCCATGATCTGGCCGCCGCCATGCCTGAGAAGGCGCAGGCCATGCAGGATCTGTTCGACGCCTGGGACAGTGCCCTGCCTGACAATGAGTGGTGGGGCGGGGCCGGGAATCGCAAGCGCAGCCGCATCGATCTGAGCGTAGCAGAATTCAATGCCCGTCCTGACAAGGGGCATTTCTACCGCAAGATACGCAGACGATCATCCGCTGCACCTGTTCCATCGGAGCCAGGCATTCCGCTCGAGCAGCGCTTGCAGTGGGTTAAGGCCGAGAGAAAAAGGGCTGGGAAGCCCTACAACGAAGCCCAGGAAATCCGGTTCTTCAACGCGAAGGACAACAATAAGGACGGCGTCTGGTCACCTGAGGAAGCCGAGGCCGAGGCGCCGAAGGACTGGAACAAGAAGTAGGTTCTCGCACCTTTTCAGTCAACGCCGGAAGAGCAGAGAATGAGTACAACAACGTCGCCCCTCGCCCTTGCAGTCATCATATTTCTGACCAGCACACTTCATGCTGCAGGGCGCCCCAACTTCGTGGTCATTCTGGCGGATGACATGTGCTACAACGCTCTCGGCTACACGGGCAGCAAAGAAGTCACCACCCCGAATATCGACAGCCTCTGCGAAAAGGGGGTATTCTGCACAAATGCCCTCTACCTCCGGTACAAGGATCAGAACAGCCGGATGAGACTGCCATTTGGGGAGATTCTCCCACGGTTCTCGCCCAAACGGCCTTCTTGGAGGCCTGGGCGCCTTGCGGGTGCCGACTTCGGCTGTCTGCCCTTCGGACCCGCCGCTCTTCATCCCGGGCTCGGCATGGAGTTCTTCCGGGAAAAATCCAGATTCACTTTTGAGAAGCGCCCGTAAGATAGTGATTCCCACACGTCAATGTATGATCGCCGCAGTTCTGCTCTTGTGCGTTGCTTCGCTGACGCCGACGACGTTGGCTGCGGAGGGAGGCGTTGCTGCGTTTCAGAGCACACCCGGTGGTTGCATCAGCCTCGCTGACTGCGGCGAGATGGGCCCGCTTCACATCAATGGTGCCGTCGGCTCTGCATCACGTACCGTGATCGATAGTACACGGAAGATGCAGGCATTGCGTTTCAGTTACACGCTCGCTCCTGGCGCAATCGGTGGAATCTGGACAAAAGCTTACCCCGCTGAAGTGAATGCTGACACCGCAGACACACTCGCAGTCAGCGCCATTGCCGGAAGCGCGGAACAGGCCAAAGACGTCGATGTTACGGTTGAGCTCAAGGGAACCACGGGACAACAGGTTCTGCATCTCGGCGTTGGGACGACGCTTGCACTGAATCGACAGATTCTGGATTGGGAAGCCATAGGCGAATTCCGGGAGATGGTCCTGCTTGTTCACCACGCCGCCGGCGCCAAAGCTGTGGCCGGTCATGTTGATTTCTGCGCGGAGTTCAGCGCCTTGCCGGTGATGACCAGCCTGGCCATGGTTGGGTCGGGACGGCTCAAAGTCCTCGGCATTCTGGTCGTGATTGCCGCTATCCTCGCGGGGCTGTGGGGGGCAGTTTCGAAGCCCTCTCAACCCAAGCACGAGAGAAGCAGCGGCATCCGTGCCGATCTGTTCATCGGCTTTAATGCACTTCTCGTCATTGCCATGGCGATCCTGACCTACTCCATCGGCGACATTCCGGCCATTGAGGTCGGCAGCACCTGTTTCATCGTGATCATCCTGGGAGGCATTGTCTCGGCCGCAATGAGACGCGGCCTGACCGGTCAGGCGTTGACAGTTGGTGAAGCCTTCCGGGATACGCTGTTCCCGGGTCTGCTGGCGGTCTCTGCGACCTCAATCCCCATATGGTCGGCTCCGCAAACGTGGTCGGATTTGGGCGAGGTGAGCAGTCTCGGTGCCGCGACTTTCATCAGCCTTTACCATGTCGTCAATGCGTATTGCCTGAACGTCAGGAGAAGGCACCTCAGTTTCTTTGGGGGGATGCTGCTGATCGCCGTTCCGTATGCATTTGGTCTGCTCCTGGCTCTGCAGAACCTGGCGCTGTTCAGCACAATCGTCACCGTCAGGGAAGGCTGGCAGACGACGCTTCTCCATTCAGCCGGTGCCGTCGTGCTGATTTTCGTCTTTGTCGAGTTCGCGTCGCAGGCATTCTCGCTGGTCACTCGGCAGTACTTCATGCATGACTGGGTAGCCCAGAAGCACATTCTCCGTATGTCGGCAGCGGTCGTCGTCGCCCCGTTCATCGCTGATCTGGGCTCGGGCGAGTGGGCGGCGAGTCTGCCCTGGCTGGTGCGTCCGTTGCTGGCCGTTGCGACGACTGTACTCTCGCAGGGGGCGCTCTGGGCCGTCACCTTTGCTGTGACTGGGATGGTCCTCGATGCTTTCCGAGACGAGGAGCCAAACCACTGGCGCATTCTGGCGAATGCCAGGAAGGGCATGGTGAACGGGATGGTCTACAGCGGCGTGCTGATGGCAATCCTGCAGATCCTGTCGCTCATCCTGAGATTCGAGTGGCCACAGAGCTTGTTCCTCAACTGCCGGCTGCCGGCCATGGCGCTTGGGGGTGCACTGGTCTTTCCGCTGCTGAAGACGATCATCGAGACCTTTGACGGTAGTGTCGCGTTCTTCGCTCGTGCCAGACAGTCCTATCACAGACCGTTGCTGTACGTTCGCGGGTTGGTTGTAGGCGCGGCCGCATCCATGGGCCTGAACATGCACTTCGTTGACCTGCCCACCGACCAGCGTGCTTTGTTTGGTCTTCTGGTTGGCATCGGCGCACTGGCTGGGGTCACGCTGTTGCATGATGTGATCTCTCCTGCATGGGGGGGCGAGGGACGTCAGTCCTGGCGCGTCTACTCTTGCCAGTCTCTGCTCGGCGGATTTGTTGGGGCAGCGATGGGTTTCTATCTGGATGCCTCGCAGGTACCGGTCATCATCGAGCGCTTCACCGACTACACCAGCTTCGGTCACGCTGCCAGGCCGGATGATTGTTACCCCCTGTTGAGCAAGTGGGGGCGCATTGCGGTCGGTTCATACACGGGCGGCGCAAGACTGCTCTTCAACCAGGCGCTCAAGGGTGTCATCGGCTGGGGGGTTGCAGCCTGGCTTTTCGCGCTGAACAAGTCACTGCTCAACGCGGTTTTTGAGCGCGATTTCTCGCACATCAGGCGACTGGCCAGCCGTGAAGGTCTGGCTGAGCTAGGTCAGGGCTCCATCAGAGTGCTTCGATGGGGGCTGTGGATGGCGCCGGTGATCTTCACCTTTCTGCGCCAGGCTGAGACGCCAACCTGGTACAATCAGGATGGCGCGATCCGCACGGCCGCATGTATCTACAGCAGCATGACCATGAGCCCGCAAGGTTTCCAGAACTGGAGTCTCCAGCTCTTCACCCGGATGCTGGGCTACGACTACCTGCGGATCCTGATCTGGCTGGACCATATGGGACTGCGCGTTGCCACTCTTGTGAATATCAGCTTCATCGGGTTGGAGCGCCTGGACGGGAAGATTACCAGGTTTGCCGGGCCGGTCGACGGTGGGCCGGGATTCATCCCGGAAGCCGTCAAACGCTTCACGACATGGGCACCGCTCTTGCTGCCATTCTACATTCCCAGAGGCCCCCATTGGGACTATGCGTGGGATACTTCGCAGCGAATGCAGGCCGCACAGAGCGGGTGGGTCGCCACACTTCTGCGCCAGCCGCCGGAGACGCTGGCAGTAGCATCCGTTGCCACGTTTGTGGGCGTTGTGCTGAGCTTGTCGGTCGCCCGTTTCTGGCGTGAACGTGGTACTCGCGTCCGGGGCAATGCCGTCAACTTAAGCGGGCAGAATGCCATGGCACCTGTTGCGGCGCAGGCGGTTAGCGCTATATTGGCAGTGTCTCAGGTGGGCGCCGAACAGTGCAAGCCAGCAAGTAAGGAGTGACCGCAAGAATGTGT
>JABHEG010000353.1 GCA_018676675.1 Lentisphaerota bacterium | reverse complement strand
GACGGAGTCTCTCCCTCCAGGGATTCTCTGGGCCATCGGTGTCCGATGGAGGGCAGGAACTCCAAGATGGCTCGACGGAGTCTCTCCCTCCAGGGATTCTCTGGGCCGTCTGTGTCCGATGGAGGGAGAGACTCCGTCGAGCCGCCTCACGTAACTGAGGGATCCCCAAGGCGGCCAAAGGCGTTTTCACCTTGCGTGGACAGGAAGTCCTACGCCTGCAGCTTGCCCCTTAGCGCACTCGGGTGTATTCGTAAGTGCGATGGTAGGAGGAATGTAGTAGCTGGCCGAACGGGAGAACTCGTCCAGCACGTGTGCAGTGAACGAAAGGGAGGTCTGTGATGATGAGCAACTGGGGACGACGCGCGGCAATTGAGGCAACGGAAACTCCAAGCGGTGCAACGCCACCGCAGGCGCGTCACGACAGTACATTCACGTTGATCGAGCTGCTTGTGGTGATTGCGATCATTGCCATCCTGGCCTCGATGCTCCTGCCCGCTCTAACGAACGCCCAGAACAAGGCGTTCCAAACGAACTGCATGAGCTCCATCAAGCAGGTGGGAATCGCGTTCGCCCTCTATTTGCAGGAGAACAACTACCAGATCCCCCCGTACGCAGACCACAACTGCGCCGGGCGAAGACACTGGTACAACATGCTCGGAGATGGCGGCTACATCGACAACGATACCCTGAATGGCTGTCCGCTCGTAACCGCGCCAAACACACGCTTCGGGATGAAAACATCCTACGCCTGCGTCTACTCCCATGTGTCACGCTGCGGGCCTTCGTTCGTTCGCACCGTCGTGTTCAAGGATCCATCAAGAGTGGCCCTGGCGATAGACAGTCAAGTCGTGTGGGGCAGAAACCCACACGCCAGCTATCCGTTGATGTACTGCCCGATCTGCAACGCCCCGGGCACCCTCTCCGGCGGCCGACTACAGAACGGAATCTCAAACCGCCACCAAAAGGGCGCGAACATCGTCTTCCTGGATGGACACGGCGACTGGGAACTCGGCACCCGACTTCTCACGATGAGACAGAGAGAAACCGAGATCTGGGGCCACTACAAGTAGACAAAGAAAACGCTTTCCCTGGGGGACAGGCCCAAGGCCGGAGCTAAGTCGAAGCCAGCATGAATGGTGGCACAAGGCTGACGCCCAGCCGCGGAGTTCTTCTCCACCGCCCTGTCCCCCAGCGTCTACCGTCTATCGTTCCGTTGCCGTCATAGCCCTGCCCGCCTGATTTCCTGCCGCTCACCGGGACACGGACGTTCCCCCCTGCTAACGTAAGGCTGATCTCCCCTCAGATGTTGGGCCACAACCCGGAGAACAGTCTTGCTGCGACAGAACATCGAACGGACCATCGACGATCTCCTCAACATCGGTCCCCGCGCCCCGGGCAGCTGGGCCGAACTGCAGGCGGCTGAATACCTTCAATCACGCTTCCGTGAGATGGGCTATGACGCCGTGATCGAGCGCTTCTCCGCCGGGTCACACAATGCCGAATCTTCGGCCTTGACCGTTGCAGGTGAGGGAGTGGTGTTCCCGTCCCTGCCCCTTCAGTTTGCCAAAGCGGGAGATGTGGCAGGAGAGCTTCTGTATCTCGGGCGCATTTCTACGCCGTTGGTCACTCCTGAAGCGGTTGCGGGGTGCATTGGGCTGGTGTTTGCCGGTGGAGGGCACGCGACAGCCGTACCCTACCTGTTGGAGCTTGAACGAGCCGGCCTGCGTGGCCTTGTCGTCATCAGTGCCCAGATGGACGCGATCGAGACGAAAAATGTACGGTACCCGGAACTGAGCATTCCAGCCGTCGGCGTAAGTTGGCGGACAGGCAACGAGTTGGCTCAGCACGCCGGCAAAGAAACACGGATCTCCGTAACCTGGTGCGCGGACCCTCGGCCGGACGAGTCGCAAAACGCGGTTGCCACCCTCCCCGGTCGGGAAGACGAGCTGTTGGTGGTCTCCGCCCACCACGATTCCGCTGCCTTCGCCCCCGGCGCCCTGGACAACGCAAGCGGCACGGCCGTGCTCCTGGAAGTCGCCCGTGAACTGGCTGGCAGGCAATTCTCCCCAACGGTCATGTTCGTCTCCACCGGTAGCGAAGAAAATGGAGGAGACGACTGCTGCGGCGCCGGCGCGAAGGCGTTCTACGCCGCCCACGGTGCTCCCTTGAATCGCATCATCGGCCATGTCGAGATCGACGATGTCGGAAATCTCCTGGGAATCCCGCGAATGATGTATGCGGGTAACAGGGCTTTCCAGGAGACAGCGTTCGACAGCGCCGTCAGAAGGGACTTCCGGCTGGATGCGTCACCGTCGACAAGCTGCGACCATGGCGTAGCCTTGAAGCTCGGTCTCCCGTATGTGTTCGTCTGCGATGCCTGCCTCACCCCACGGCCCTGCTATCACACACCCGAAGACACGCCTCCTTTCCTAGACACGGCGAAATGCGCCTGGCACGTGCCCTACGTTGTAGGAATGGTAGAGCGTCTCGCACAGGCGCACCCGTTCTATCCCTCCGCAGTTGCCGGAGCGCGGGTCATCCGGGGAGCCCGTTACGCCGACCATCCGGCCATTGCCGAGATCACCGAGGCCGCTTTTGGTCCCTTCTGCATGGCAATGCTTGAGGAGGAGTACTTCGGTGAGGAAATCGCAGGGACTCCCTGGCACGTGCGCAAAGGTGGCTCCGTCCTGGCAGGAATCAGGAGCCGTCCGCTGGAGGCGATCGTGTGCGAAATCGAGGGAAGTGTGGTGGGGTACGCCTCGTCCTTGCTTGATTACGCCACGGGGATCGCGCGGATTGGCAACAACGCCGTGCATCCCGACCATCAGGGAAAAGGCGTCGGCTCAGCCATGCAGCAGGAGATAGCCCGACGCATGACGGCGGAAGGATTCACGCGCTTCGCCGTCACCACAATGACCAATGACATTCCGGCCCAACACGTCTATGAGAAGCTCGGCTACGAGCGCGTGGTCGGCTCAGTCAGCTATCTCAAGAAAGGCTGCGACGCCCGCGCCCCAGGCATGTGAGACGGGGGTAGCCGCAGGCAGGAATGGACCGAGCAACAGCGAAGTCCCCTCGGGACACGATGATTGCAGCCGCAGCCAACATAACGAATCAGCAGTAGACGCGACCGTGGGAGTAAAACAGATGCAGATCCGCAACATTCTCATCACAGGGGGCAGCGGGAAAATTGGCAAGAACGTCTTGCCGGAGCTGGTGGCCGCCGGATACTGCGTGCGAGCAATACAACATGAGGCCCCAATCACCCTTCCCGGGGTTGACACGATGGAAGGGGACCTCGGCGATCCCGCCCTGGCCCCGAAGGCAATTGAGGACATGGACGCTGTCATTCACCTTGCCAATGTGAAAGAGTGCCGGGAGACGTTCATGCGCACGAACGTCCAGGGCACCTTCCAACTCCTGGACGCATGCAAGAACAGTGGGCATATCAAGCAGTTCATCCAGGCCGGCTCAGATGCTCGAGCCGGCATCTACTTCAGCCCGCGTCCGAACCCACTCGACGAGACCTTCCCACACTCAGCCTACCCGGGCTACTACGCCTTCTCAAAGGTCCTGGAAGAGACCATGTGCGAGCAGTACCGAATCCAGTACAAGCTGCCGATTACCGTGCTGCGGTTCTCCTGGGTCTACGATGAAGACGACATTCTGGCCCATGCCACACTCCTCCCTCCCCATTTCGGGGTCCCGACCTGGCGCGACTTGGCCCACACCCCCGAGCAAAAAGAGTTCTTTGAGAAAGGCATAGACGCCGTGGCCTGCATGGTGCACCCCGACGGCAAGCCGTGTATCCGCCACGTGGTCAGCATCAGGGACGTCGTCCACGGGGTACTGCAGGCGGTCGGGAACCAGAGCGCGATCGGTGCGGCATTCGCCATCGCTGCTCCGTCGGCATTCGCCTATGACGTCATGTCAGAATACGCATCCCGGAAACTCGATATTCCAGTTGTCAGATTCGTGAACGAGATAGCCCACGACTTCCAGCACTCTCTGGCGAAGTCCAGGTCCATTCTCGGCTACAATCCACAGTGTGACATTTTCCGGATCGTGGACGACGCCGTCGCCTTCCGGAAGTCAGGTCGGCAGCGCAGCCCGCTCAAGTACCCGGGCTGAGATACCAACGAGCAACGAGGCACTGACCAAAATGGACAAACTCAGAGTTGGCATCATCGGGTTGGGCTTTTTCGGGGAAAAGCACGCGGAAGTCTTCGCCGACATGCGCGGCGTGGAGTTGGCCGCCGTGTGCACCCGACGCGATGCCCGCCGGCAGGAAGTGGCCGACCGCTTCTGTGTTCCTGCGAACTACGCCGACTTCCACGACCTGCTGGCAGACCCGAACATCGATGCGGTGAGCATCGTGACGCATGTCAACGACCACCGAGACATTGCAGTGGCAGCCCTGGATGCCGGCAAGCACGTCTTCCTGGAGAAGCCGATGGCGGGAACGGTGGCCGACTGCGACATGATCCTGACCGCGGCCGAACGTGCAGACGGGCTGTTCATGGTCGGCCACATCTGCCGCTTTGACACGCGCATCAGTCAGGCGAAGGACGCGATCGAGAAAGGACGTATCGGTCGGATCATCTCCATGCACGCGGCCCGCAACCTGCCGGCGCACATTACCGGCCAGGTGCTGAACAAGATCTCGCCTCTCATGGGGGACGGAATCCACGACACCGACATCATGCTCTGGCTCACCGGCAGCCAAATCAGAACCGTCTACGCTCAGAACGTACGCGTGCGCGACCTGGTCTACCCCGACATCGGCTGGGCCATGTACCGATTCGAGAACGACGCAGTGGGAGTCGTGGAGACGGTCTGGTGCCTGCCCGAGAAGACCCCTTTCACAATCGACGCACGACTGGAAGTCATCGGTACGGAGGGAGCCATCTATGTTGACTGTGGCAATGCCGGCCTGGTGATCAACGATGCCAGTGGTGTCCACAAGCCGGATACCGCCTACTGGCCACACCTCCATGGGGCCAGTGTTGGTGCTCTGCGCAACGAGATCTCCTACTTCGTGGACTGCATTGCGAATGGATGTCCCCCGACCGTTGTTACACCAGACGCAGCCCGGGAAGCCGTCGCCGTTATGTGCGCAGCCGAAAAGTCGGCCGCAAGCGGAGCAGTCGTCACGCTCTGACCTTCATCGAGAGAGACACAGACCATGGTGTTTGATCATATCGGCCTGAAAACAGAGACCAGGCAACCTGATGAGACCTGGGTGGAATCATCGCGTGTGTGGGTCACCAAACCGGAAGAACACCCCTTCCGCGTCGAATGGTTGCGCTACGCCCCGGACAGCCCGATCACCGGCCCCGTCCGCGAACAGCCGCACATTGCCTTCCGCGTCGACGACATTGCCGCGGCGTCCCAGGGCCTGGACGTTCTACTGGAGCCCTTCGCAGTGGGCGCTGGTGTCCGCGTAGGCTTCTATCTGAACACTGATGGCGTCGTCGTGGAGTTCATGGACGAACTCGCATCGCCTCCAGCTGACGGTGAATGAGGAGTAATCATGATCAGACTTGGACTCATCTCTGCCGCAACCTACGGAGCGACCTACCGAGGCGAAGACGTCCCCAGAACGCCCGGCTCGTTCCACGGCACCGCCTTTGCCTCGACCTACAACGGCTGCGACGAGGACAAAGCGAAGCAGTGGGAGTGGACCTTTGTTCCTGCCAAGGAGCACATTGACGAGGCCCAGGTCGTCAAAGTCTGGGATCCACACAAGTCGTGGGCTGAGCGCCTGGCCGATGTCTGCTACATCCCCGAGGTGGCAGAAACGCCGGCGGAGTGCGCCGAGAATGTGGATGCCGTGGTCATCGTCGATGACGGCTCCGGCGATCAGTGGAAGTACGCACTCGAACCCCTGCGGCGAGGCATCCCCACGTTCTGCGACAAGCCCATCGCGATGACCGCAACAGCCGCCAAGCAGGTGGCCCGTGTCGTTCGCGAGACAGGTACGCCGTTCATGTCCGCAAGCTCGCTGCGCTTCATCCCTGACATCATCGCACTCCGCGAGGAACTACCGGCCCTGGGGGATATCAACCTGGCAACGACGCTCTGCGGCAACGATCTGGTCTACTACGGCATCCACGCCCTCTCAATGTACTATGGCCTCCGCGGCGGGGGGGCCCTCTCCTGTATCAACGTCGGACGTCCGGACTGCAATATTGTCCGTGTCCGCTTCGAGAATGGGTGCGACCTTATCCTCATGGTTGGCGAACGTGAGATGATGCGTGGCGGTTACCAGCTCAATCTGTTCGGCACCAAAGGATGGCGGACGCTCTCCCCCGATCTGACCAACCTCTATCTCCACCTTCAGCGCCAATTCATCCACATGCTCAAGACAGGCGACGAACCTGTTCCGGTCGAGGAAGAAGTGGAAGTGATCGCGGTCCTGGAAGCGGGGAAGCGATCCCTGCAGGAGGGAAGGGAAGTCACCATCGCCGAGGTCCTGGGCGACTGAGGTCAGAGTAAGTCCCCTCTTTGGAGGGTCGATGCTTGTCCCGCCATAGCCGAACGGCGACGGGGGATCGACAGCTGCCGTCTGTCCGCGCCGAACCCGGAAGCACGGCTCGAGAGACTCTCGCCCTCCAGGAAATGCCGAGGGGGCACTGGCACCGCGAGGGGGAAAGGAAAACGCCCGCCGGAAAACCGGCGGGCGTTGGTGTACCTATCAGGCAGATTCCTGACGAATCTCTTACATGAGATCGCCCATCTTCTGGAAGGTCTCGAAGCGACGCTTCGCATCCTCCTCGGCCTCCAGGAGGAGCGACTCTGCCTCATCCGGAGCCGTCTTGAACAGCGTGGTGTAGCGACGCTCACGCCTGATGAAGTCCTGGAAGGATCCCTTCGGGGCCTTGGTCTCCCAGGTGAACGGCTTCTCCGCAGCGGGGTTGAAGCGATACAACGGATAGTAGCCTGCCTCGACGGCCAGCTTCTGCTCAAGCTGACTCTCCATCATGTTGATCCCATGCGCGATACACGGGGAGTATGCCATGACAATTGACGGACCGTCGTAGGCTTCAGCCTCGAGCAGGGCCTTCATCGTCTGGTTGCGGTTCGCCCCCATGGCGATGGACGCAACGTAAATGTAGCCATAGCTCATGCACATCAGGCCCATATTCTTCTTGCCAAGGCGTTTCCCGGCGTTTGCGAACTTCGCAACGGCACCGATCGGCGTCGCCTTGGAGGCCTGTCCGCCGGTGTTGGAATAGACCTCGGTATCCATGACGAGGACATTGACATTCCGGCCGGATGCCAGGACGTGATCCAGGCCACCGTAGCCGATGTCATAGGCCCAACCGTCACCACCGAAGGCCCACACGCTCTTGTCTACGAAGTAATCCTGCAGCTCGGCCAACTTGGCCAGGGCCTCTTTGTTGACGTCGGTTGCTGCTTCGAGAGCGGCCGGAACAGCCGCTTTGGACGCCCGTCCAGCGGCCATGGCCTCGCCGTCAACCGAGTCCCACATGGCCAGACTGGCCTGGAGTTTTGCGGTCAACTCCGGCGTTGTCCCGAGTTCGAGCACCTTCTCGACTGCGGCTTTGAGGTTGGCGCGGTTGCTGTCAACAGCCAGGCGCATACCGAATGCGTACTCCGCATTGTCCTCGAACAGTGAGTTACCCCACGTGGGTCCTTCACCATGCTCGTTGGTGCAGTACGGGATCGTCGGGAAGGTGCCGCCGTAGATTGAGGAGCAGCCGGTGGCGTTGGCGATGATCATGCGTTCGCCGAACAGTTGGGTGACCAGCTTCACATAGGGTGTCTCACCACAGCCGGCACAAGCACCGGAGAACTCGAACAGGGGCTTGCGGAACTGCGCGCCCTTGACCGAATTCGGATCGATACCGTCGAATACGTTCTCAGGCAGGGCGTCGAAGAACTCGGCCCGTTCTGTCTGGCCGGCGTCGCGTTCGTCATCCAACACGGCGAATTCCAGGGCCTTCGTCTTCGCCGGGCAGGTTTCCACGCAGACACCGCAACCGGTGCAGTCCTCGACATAGACCTGAATCCGGTACTCGAGATCCCGATCATTCTTGGTCTTGGACGTCAGGGTCTCGAAGCCTTCGGGCGCACCTTCGAGATCGGCGGGAGCAATCTGCTTGGAGCGAATCACCCCGTGCGGGCACGCCATCGAGCATTGATTGCACTGGATGCATTGTTCGGACAGCCAACGCGGAACGCGCGGAGCAATGCCGCGCTTTTCGAGGCAGGTCGTGCCCGTCGGGATCACACCGTCAAACGACATCTTGGAGACGGGCAGTGCGTCGCCTTCCAGGTGCATCAGCGGCTCAATCACGTCCTTGGCGAACTGGGGCGCATCCTCCGAGATCAACTTCGGCGGAACAAATGAGGTCGTGACCTCATCCATGCTGGCGGGAACCGGAACCGTTGTCAGGGCCGCGGCGGTCTGATCAACGCACTCCCAGTTCATGTTGACGATGTCTTCGCCCTTGCGCAGGAACGTCTTCTTGATCGCGCCCTTGATGAGCTCAATCGCCTTGTCCTCTTCGAGGATGCCGGAGATCTTGAAGAATGCGGCCATCATGACCGTATTGATACGCAGACCAAGACCAGCCTCGGACGAGATCTTGAGAGCATCGATGTTGTAGAATTTCAGCTTCTTGTCAATGATCGTCCGCTGCATGTCTTCGGTCAGGTGGTTGAAGACCACTGAGCTGTCCCACTCGGAGTTGAGCAGGAACGTCCCGCCCTCCTGAATGCCGTTGAGCATGTCGTAACGGCCGATGTAGGCAGGGTTGTGACACGCCACAAATTCGGGTTTGGCGATCAGGTAGGGGGACTGAATCTTGTTCTTACCGAAGCGCAGATGTGAGATGGTGATACCGCCGGACTTCTTCGAGTCATAGACGAAGTAGCCCTGCGTGTTCATGTCGGTGTTGTCGCCGATGATCTTGATGGAGTTCTTGTTGGCACCGACGGTACCGTCAGAGCCCAATCCCCAGAACATGCAGCGTACGACGCCCTCGGGCTCCGTGTCGATCTCTTCATTGACCGGGATGGACAGGTTGGTGACATCGTCCACGATACCCACGGTGAAGCCGTGGAAACCGCCGCCTTCCAGGTGGTCGAAAACGGCTTTGACCATCGAGGGAGTGAACTCCTTGGAAGACAGTCCATAGCGACCACCGATAATCTCGATGGGCTTGCCCTTGAGCGCAGAGACAACGTCCAGGTACATGGGCTCGCCGAGAGCACCGGGCTCCTTCGTGCGGTCCAGAACGGCGACCTTCTTGACCGTGTCAGGCATGGCGCCGATGAACGCTTCGGCGGAGAACGGACGGTACAGGCGGACCTTGATCGCGCCAACCTTCTCGCCGCGGACCTTCCACAGGTAGTTGACGGCCTCTTCAATCGTGTCACAGCTGCTGCCCATCGCGATGACGACCTTCTCCGCGTCCGGAGCGCCGACGTAGTCAAACAGGTGATACTGACGACCGATGACCTTGGCCACTTTGTCCATGTAACTCTGGACGATCTCGGGCATGGCATCGTAGTACTGATTACAGGTCTCGCGACCCTGGAAATAGACGTCGGGGTTCTGAGCACCGACCTTGAGAATGGGGTTGTCGGGACGCATGGCGCGCTTGCGGAAGCGCTCGACGTACTGGGGCTCCAGCAGGGCGGCCATGTCCTCATAGTCGATCATCTCGACCTTCTGGACCTCGTGCGACGTGCGGAAACCATCAAAGAAGTTCAGGAAGGGCACTTGGGCCTTGAGTGTGGCCAGATGGGAAACCAGCGCCAAGTCCATGACTTCCTGGATGCCGGCAGCGGCCATCATGCCGAATCCCGTACCACGAACGGCCATGACGTCGGAGTGATCACCAAAAATCGACAGCGACTGGCAGGCAAGCGAACGGGCGCTGACGTGGAAAACGGTGGGCATCATCTCGCCGGCAATTTTGAACATATTCGGCAGCATGAGCATCAAGCCCTGAGAGGCCGTGAACGTGGTGGTGAGAGCACCGGCACTCAGCGCCCCATGGACTGCGCCGGCAGCCCCGCCCTCTGACTGCATCTCGATCACTTCCAAATCCTTACCGAACAGATTCTTGCGACCAGTCGCGGCCCACTCGTCTGCATACTCCCCCATCGGTGAGGACGGCGTGATCGGGTAAATGGCGGCTACGTCGCTGAACGCGTACGCAACGTGCGTCGCTGCCATATTGCCGTCAATTGAGCTCATCTTGCCTGCCATGGTCGTCTCCTGTACTTGCTATGGAATAGACAAAAGCCACATGCGTCAGTGCGTCAATCAGGCGCCGTAATCCAATATCGGTGGCGCAACTCCCCGCCTCCTGCCCGCGGTGCGTCCACATTGAGAGTGCCACACACAGCCAAAGGGCTGGGAAACCGATAATTTACTTTTTCGCGGCGTGTTTGCAAGCGTGAGGGAGCGCCTGACGCCCCCCCGGATCCCTCTCATGGACGCACGCGCTTGAACGCACGGATTGGGGAGGTAAATTAGAGAGCTTTGGTACTCTCGAAGCGTGCTCGGCCACTCTGGACGGACCGCAACTGACAACAAGACAGCCCGGACGGCGATTGCTGCTGAGCCCGCCGAACGCATGTAGCCTACTCGGAGACGGATTATGTCACACAAAAAGGGACAGTCGTCCAGCCGCAACAACCGCGACAGCAATCCCAAGTACCGGGGCATCAAAGCCTACGGCGGTGAAACAGTCACGGCTGGTAGCATCCTTGTTCGCCAATGTGGAACGCGCTTCCGCCCAGGCAAGAATGTTGGCAAGGGACGCGACTACACGCTGTTCGCGCTCATTGACGGCACGGTCAAGTTCGAGAAGGTACAGCGCCGGGTCAACATCCTCCCCCTCCCCGTCGAGGCCTGAGGACACCCGCTAATCATTACTCCAAACGGCCGTGAAGCTCCTGCGAGCTCCGCGGCCGTTTTCTGTTTCACTGCAAATCCATGCTCTCAAGCAATTGGCGAACGGCAGTCCATTCCTTCCGCTTGAGCTTATCCCGCAGGACATCAGCGGCCTCGCCTGACGAACAAGACATGGTGAAAAACATGCCAAGCTCCTCATCAGCGCTCAGCTTCGACGGTAAACAGATCATTCTTCGGACGCCATGGACCACGCCGGCGCCGGGGAGCATTGCCCTCAACGGCACCCCGGTGGACGGGGCATGGGGCACCCCTGATTCGCAGACTCCCACGTGTACCTCAGACGCTTGGCAGCTGGCCGTCTCCCTTGGCCCGGTGGGTGAGCTCACGCTCAGGATAACGAACACAACCAATCAGCCCCGCTACCTCGCGGAAGCGCTGTTCGGCGACTGGTTTCCCAGCGCCTTCACTCCTGCTCTTGACACAGCCCAATACCGAGAGCTTACGCATGGAGCGAGCTTCCTGAACAATGCCTGCGGGGTAACCTGTGTGGGCCGCAAGACAAATTGGCTGGATTTCGCCGCTCCCAGCAGCATGTTCACCGTCTACGCACACGAAGACGGAGAAGCCCTTCTCGTAGGGATTCTGCCCCCGATTGGGGACGCGTTCTGCGAACTCACCACGCTCCACTCCGAGCCACACTTCGAAGCCGACTTCGGTCTCAGGATCAAACACACCTTCGGCTGCCTTGTGCCACCGGGTGCCTGCGTGCGGACGTCCCCACTCCTGGCTCTCGCCGGACCATCCGGAGTAGCGCTCATGGAGGAATACGGGCGGCTGTGGCAAAGCCGGCGAGTAACCACCCCCAGACCGCCTGTCATCGGCTGGAACAGCTGGGACTTTCACAGCGGGGCGGTCACACGTGCTGCCATGGACAACGCCCTGGAAGAAGCCCGGGAAACGCTCGGCAGCCCGGTGCGGCACTTCGTCATCGATGAAGGCTGGGAATGCCAGTGGGGAACCTGGGAAGCCAACTGGAAGTTCGCCGACGGGCTCGCCGCTTTCTGTGACCACGTGAAGGGCAAGGGCGCGGTGCCGGGGATCTGGACGGCTCCCCTGCTCGTCAATTCCTACAATCCGCTCTATCTGGAACATCCGGAGTGGTTCGCCCGGCGCAAGGACGGCCAGCCGCACATTGATGCCCTCGCCTATGGGCCAATGGCTTACCTGGACGTGACGCAGCCCGCCGTACTCGACCACATCCGATCAATCTTCACGCGACTCAAAGGCGTCGGGTTTGAGTACTTCAAAGTAGATTTCGGTCAGTGCATACTGAACGCTGAACGCTTTGCCGACGAGACCGTCTCCCGGGTCGATCTACTCCGCCGTGCCTTCACGACAATCCGCGAAGCAATCGGACCGGACGCATACCTGCTCTCCTGCGGCACCCCCTACGAATCCGTCGTGGGCTGTGTAGACGCCGTACGCTCAACCGGAGATATACACATTTTCTGGGGGCATGTGCTACGCAATGCGTTTGCCCTCGCTGTCCGCTGGTGGATGCACGGCAATCTCTGGAACTGCGACCCTGATTTCCTGGTTGTCCGCGGCCCGGACACGGCGGCACCCCCGTTCGGCAAGGAACACGTCGTGACGCCGTTGGGCCCAGGGGGAGGATGGCTCTCCGGCAAGGAATTCTCGGAAAACGAGGCACGTGTCTACGCGCTGCTTGTCCATCTGAGCGGAGGGGATGTCGTGCTGGGGGACTGCCTCCACAAGCTGAACAGTGTGGGCAGAGAGATGCTCACTCCCATGTTAACCCCACGTTCAAAGGCAGCCGTCCCGGTTGACCTGTTCAGTAGCGACCAGGAACTCCCGCGGGTCTGGATCAGTCGAGGGGAAGACAGCGTTCTGGTCGGTGTGTTCAACTGGTCCGACAGTCGTTCCCCATTCCCCTTCGATCCAGCCGAACACACCATCCCGGGAAGGCCCCGGGATCTGTGGACAGGCAAGGAACTCACGTCCCTGCCCGCAACGATGCCAAGACGCAGTTGCCTGGCGTTCCTCTACGGGTGACGCATGCCATCGACGGTCACCCTACGGGATCGCGCAACACCTCGTTCATGCTGCCACTCCGAAACCCTTTGAGATCGAGGGTAAGGTAGCGGAAGCCCTCGGCCGTCGCCGCCGCCTGAAGGCGTGCACGAAGGGGATCGGTGGTCAAACGAACCAACGCCGTGTCTTCGACCTCGATCCGTAGAAGATCGCCATGGACGCGCGCCCGACAGACGTCGAACCCCTCGGAACGCAGGAATTGCTCAAGACGGTCGACACTCGCAAGCGCATTCGGCGTTATGGCTGTGCCGTAGGGAATCCGGGACGCCAGACAGGCATAAGACGGCAGATCCGCTGTCGCAAGCCCCATAGCCCGCGATACGGTTCTGATGTCCTCCTTGGTGAAATGGAGTTCCTGCAACGGGCTGCGCACGCCACGCTCGCGTGACGCCTTCGCCCCTGGGCGGTAATCGCCATGGTCGTCCTCATTGCTGCCATCGACAAGGCATGAAATCCCCTCCTCAGCCGCTATCGCGTTGATTGCCCCCAGTATGGCCAGTTTGCAGTGGTAACACCGATCCGGAGGGTTGTCTCGGAATCCGGGAACGGCAAGCTGGTCGACCGACACGCAGCGATGGCGGATGCCAATGCTCCGGGCCAATTCCTCGGCCTGATCGTTCGCCCACTGCGGGAACGACACACCGTGTGCCGTGATGGCCAGGGCCCGATCTCCGAGCACCTCATGGGCTACGGCGGCCAGAAACGTGCTATCCACGCCGCCGCTGAAAGCAACCACGACGCCATCCTGATCTGCCAGGAACGCCCGAAGCGCCGCCATACGTTCACGCAACTCGGAGGACAAGCCCCCATCCAGACCTGATCCGTCCACATCGTCCTCCTTGGCCAAGCTTGCCAGGGCCTGAGCTGGACGGAGACACGTACCGACCAGCGAGGTTCTGCTCCCGACAAGAGCGTGCTGCCGAAGCTCTACTCTTCGAACAGCCACGTCGACAGGTACCGTTCCCCGGTGTCGCAAATGACGGTCACAATGACTTTGCCTGCATTCTCGGGACGCTTGGCCAACTGCACGGCAGCCCAGACGTTGGCACCGGCGGATATCCCGCACAGAATCCCCTCCTCCTGTGCCAGCCGTCGAGACATGTCCCCCGCTGCATCAGACTTGACCTGGACGACCTCATCGATCAGATCCGTATCGAGCACCCCGGGAATGAATCCGGCCCCGATGCCCTGAATTCTGTGGGGGCCCGGCAGTTCACCGGACAGCACTGCCGAACCTTCAGGCTCAACCGCAACAGCCTGCACGTCAGGATTGTGCTCTTTCAACGCCCCACCAACGCCGGTTATCGTGCCCCCCGTGCCCACACCGGCAACGAAGATGTCAACCTTCCCATCGGTGTCTTCCCAGATCTCCTGCCCGGTTGTGCGCCGATGGATGCCAGGATTCGCCCCATTCTCGAACTGTTGAGGGATGAATGAGTTCGGTGTTTCAGCGGCCAGTTCCTCTGCTCGGGAAATCGCTCCGGGCATCCCTTTTGTCCCCGGCGTCAGTTCCAGTTCAGCGCCAAGGATTCGCAGCAACCGACGACGCTCCAGACTCATACTGTCCGGCATCGTCAGGACCAGTCGATAGCCCTTTGCAGCCGCGACGAAAGCGAGAGCCACTCCCGTGTTGCCACTGGTCGGTTCTATGATCACCGAGTCAGGCTTGAGAAGCCCGTCCCGTTCGGCGGCCTCGATCATGGCAACACCAATCCGGTCCTTGACGCTGCCCAGCGGATTCCGCGATTCCTGCTTGATCAGAACGGTTGCGCCAGCCCCCTCGGTCACGCGGTTCAGGCGGATCAGTGGGGTGCCCCCAACAGATTTCGTGATGTCTTCGTAGATGTTCACCGTGGTCTCTCCCTGTTATTCGTGCCCCGTCTAGAGGGCGCCGTTGCTCAGATATCGTACATCAGCACCTGTTCACCGATCAGTTTCTCCTCACGCTCAACGAGTTCCTTGAGCGTGACCCCCTGGAAGTAGTCATGGAGAAGCGTTGCCGCACCCTCCCAAAGCGTCCGCGTGACACACGTCCCAGTGTGGCGGCAGTGGGCCTCATTCCCCAGGCACGGCACCAAACCGATGGGCCCCTCGCTGGCCTGCAGCACCTCCCAGATCGTGATGTCCGCCGGCCCTCTGGCCAGCGTGAAACCACCTTTGGCTCCGCGATGGCTGTTCACCAGCCCGCTACTCCGTAACGCAACCAGGATCTGTTCGACATAGTCTGAAGAAACGCGCTCACGGTCCGCAATCAGTTGCTTCCGAACAGGACCACCATCCTGCTCTCGGGCAATGCACAACAGTATGCGCGTCGCATAGCGCCCTCGGGTGGAAAGCTTCATAACACTCCTCGCTGTGATCCTTAGGACGTTTCGACGGCCCCGAAGCCCTGCTTCCGAAATAAATACATGACTAACTCGTACAATATAACTATATTAGACGACAAACACGCCGCTGTCAAACACAATCTCGGCAGGTTATTTCTGCCATTCACAGCCTTCCTTTCCGGGGCTCCCGGCGACGCCCGTGGTCCGTCCCCTTCGGTCACGTGAGACCAACGCACCCCGATGTCGGTTCCCGACTGGGAGGCGCGGTGAATCAAAAGGCAGAGCCCATCTGTCGAGCTATAGTAGGATAGTATTCGGCTCAGCGCCCGTGCTGGCCGCTTCAACCAACGACCACTTAAGGAGCCTCGGCCCAATGAAAGCAGCCTTGATGGCACAGAAATTCGACGTCGCTGGGCGATTGGTCACGGTTGGGAGCACTGGGGCCGGCAACGTCAATGACACGTACCTTGCCATCTTCCGGACGACGTTCTCAGAGGAACGCTTCATCCTGCAACGCGTCAACAAGAATGTGTTCCCTCACCCCGAGTACATCATGGAAAACATGATGGTGCTGACCGAGCACGTGCACAAACGCCTTGAAGCGGAAGCACACATGTCGGACCGGATCTGGCAACTGCCACGCCTCATCCCCGCCAAAGACGGGCAGCCCTTTGCCATCGACGGCGACGGTGAGTACTGGCGAGCCATTTCCCTGATCGCGTCCGCACACTCGTACGAGAAGGTTCAGAGCATTGAGCACGCGCACGAAGCCGGGTTCGTGCTCGGACAGTTCCAGCGGGTGATCAGCGATATTGATGTGGACCGACTCCACGACACGCTGGTGGGGTTCCACATCACCCCCGAATACCTCCGGACGTTTGATCAAGCCGCCGCCACACCTGAGGGACAGGAGCGGCTCAGGAGTTCGGTTGAGGCGGAACACTGTCAGCGATTCGTTGAGGAACACAGGGAGTGGTGCACAATTCTGGAGGATGCCAAAGACCGTGGCGAGCTCAGCCTGCGCCCCATCCATGGCGACCCGAAAATCGCCAACATCATGATCGATGACGCAACCGGCAAGGGAACCTGCATTGTTGATCTGGACACCGTGAAACCCGGGCTGATCCACTACGACGTGGGCGACTGCTTGAGGTCGTGCTGCAACCCCGCCGGCGAGGAGGCGCTCGACTTGAGCCAAGTTTTCTTCGACACCGATCTCTGTGATTCCATCGTCAGCGGGTACATGGCTCACGCACGCAGCTTCCTCACTGATGCCGACAGACACCACCTGTACGATGCCGCCCGTCTGATCGCGTTCGAGCTCGGGCTCCGCTTCTTCGCTGACTTTGTTGCAGGCGATGTCTACTTCAAAGTCCGCTACGATGGTCAAAACCTGAACCGTGCCCGGGTTCAGTTCCGACTTACAGAGAGTATTGAGCAGCGAGAACGAATCATCCGCAAGACTCTCGACAAGGCCTGAGCCACCCGAGAGAACTGGCGCGACTCAAGCCATGGGCCCCGCGTCCCCGATGAAGGCGTCCGGGTTGTGGAAACACGGCAAATACTGCGGTAAAGTGTGTCGTCTCTTTTAGTAGAGACGGGTGAAGTCACTTGTCCTACCGCCAGATTTGAGGAGTGGGAAATGATGCGTGTTCCGATTCTGATAGCCACGATTCTCTGCGCCCACAGCGCCTTTGCCGCTTCCTACCTTTCCCCCTTCAAGCTTACCTTGAGTAAAGATCAGAAGCAGCTCTTCGTCTCTGAATACACGGCCAGGCAAATCGCCGTGTTGGGGCTCGAAAGCGGCAAGATATCCCGAACGATGGCGCTGCCTCTCCCCCCCACAGGATCTGTTTTGAGTCCTGACGGAGCCACGCTCTACGTCACCGGCGAAGGTCCGGAGGGAATGATATTCGCTATCGACCCGACTTCCGGCAAAGTCCGTCAGAAGATCCGGGCCGGGCATACGCCAATGGCTCCGGTCCTGTCGCCCGACGGCAAGACGCTCTATGTCTGCAACCGCTTTAACACGAATGTGGCTGTGATTGACCTGGCCAGCGGGAAGACACAGGCGACCATTGATGTCCTGCGTGAACCGGTGGCCGCCGCACTGACGCCGAACGGCGCCTTCCTCTTCGTCGCCAACCACCTGCCGATCGGATCCGCGGATGGCGACTACATCTCCGCCGCGGTCAGCGTCATCGACACGGCAACCCGCAAGGTGGTGGCGAAAGTCCAGCTGCCGAATGGATCGACAGGACTGCGCGGACTGTGCATGTCAAAGGACGGGAAGAACGTCTACGTCACCCATATCCTGGCACGCTATCACGTCCCAACCACGCAACTTGAGCGCGGTTGGATGAACACGAACGCACTCACCATTATTGACGTAGACAAAAAGGCATTGATCAACACAGTCCTCCTGGATGATGTCGACCTGGGAGCCGCCAACCCATGGGGCGTCACCTGCACGGACGATGGGAAGTGGATCTGCGTAGCCCATGCAGGGACGCATGAGGTGAGTGTCATTGACCGGGCCGGCCTGCACGCGAAACTCGACCGGGTTGCCAAAGGCGAGAAGGTCACCAGCGTCTCACGTACACCCGAAGATGTTCCCAACGATCTCAGCTTTCTGGTCGGTGTCCGACGACGCCTGAGGCTCTCAGGCAACGGCGCTCGGGCCGTGGTGGCGGCCGGGAACATGGTCTATGCCACCGAGTATTTCACCGACTCGATCGGCGTGGTCAACGTTGACCCCGAAGTCCGTCACCGCCCCAAATCGCTCGCCCTCGGGCCGAAGGTCCCCCAGACAACTGAACGCACGGGCGAGATGTTCTTCAACGACGCTTCGCTCTGTTTCCAGCACTGGCAGAGCTGCGCGAGTTGCCATCCAGATGTCCGGACAGACGCTCTGAACTGGGACTTGCTCAACGACGGTATGGGTAACCCAAAGCAGACCAAGAGCCTGCTGCTGTCCCACCAAACACCGCCCGTGATGGTTTCCGGTGTCCGCGACAAGGCGGAAACCGGGGTGCGATCCGGCATCCGTTTCATTCAGTTTGCAGTACGGCCGGAGGAAGACGCGGAGGCCATCGACGCATTTCTCAAGGCCCTCAAGCCGGTTCAAAGCCCCTATTTGGTGAACGGTAAGCTCAGCAAGTCCGCCAAGCGCGGCGAAAAAGTGTTCCGGGACGCCGGGTGTGCTCGATGCCACCCGAAGCCGCTCTACACGGATTTGGAGTCCTACGATGTGGGGCTTGGCCGCGGACTCGACAAGGACCGCAAATTCGACACACCCACGATCATCGAGAACTGGCGAACGGGCCCGTTTCTCTACGATGGGCGCGCCGCCACAATGGCCGACGCCTTCACGAAACACAACCCGAATGACGCTCACGGCGAGACGTCCAAGCTCTCCCCCAAGCAGATGGCCGATCTCGTGGAATTTGTCCTCTCCCAATAGCCCGGAAGGAATCTCTACATCATGCAATTCGAGAAGAGGCTCAGTACAGGCCTCGACGTCATCTCCGCGGTCCGGGACAACGCCCCGGTGAAGTTCGTGACAGCCAGACGGCAAGGGGACGACAATCTGGAGGTCTTCCGGACGTTCCCAGCAGTTGACACCATCCCTCTGCTTCAGTTCGCCTTTGGCGGGCGGCAGTTCTGCGGCGACGCCGTGGAGCTGATGGGAACAGCGGACTGGCCCCTGATCTGGATCCATGGGGACGGCTGTTCAGGCGAGAACGTCAGCGGAACGCAAGCTTACGCGCTGGCCCCGCACGATGTCCGCAGACTCACACTGGACGGTGCCGTGGTCGGGACCATCTTCGAAGATGACGATGCCGAATACTGCTACCTGGGGGGCGTACTCCCGGAGGACAAAAGTGCGAGCCGAATGGACCAGGCACGCAGTGTGTTCGAACGTATCGAGGCCCTGGTTGGGCAGGCCGGCATGGGCTTCTCAGATGTCATCAGAACCTGGCTCTTCCTGGACGATCTCCTTGACTGGTACGATGACTTCAATGTCGTGCGCACTCAGTTCTTCAACGAACGAGGCGTTTTTGACGGAATTGTCCCCGCAAGCACCGGAATCGGAGCCGCCAACCCACAGCTCGCAGCGTTGGTCAGCGGAGCGATCGCCATAAAGCCGAAGCACTCCGGAACCCGTGCTTTCGCCGTGCCCTCTCCGCTCCAGTGTCCGGCCCTCGACTACAAGAGCTCCTTCAGCCGGGCCGTCGAAGTCGAATTCCCGGACCACCGGCAATTGCTGATCTCGGGCACGGCAAGTATCCATCCGGACGGCATCTCAGCCCACTTGGGGGACACCGACAAGCAAATTGACCTGACCATGCGAGTCGGTGGGGCCATCCTCGAGTCCCGCGGCATGGGATGGAGTGACGTCACCCGGATGATTGCCTACTTCAAGGACATGCGCGAAGCCGAACGCCTGGCGGTCTACTGCAAACAACAGAACATCCCGCAGCTCCCGGTTGTTTGCTGCCATGCCGCCGTCTGCCGTGATGACCTCCTCTTCGAGATCGAACTGGACGCGGCCAAGGCCGGGCCTTCACTGCCAAACTAGATCTGGACCATGGCCGTCTCTGTCATCCTTTTCTGCGTGCTTGTCCTGTTCATGATCGCTGGCGCAATCCCTATTGAGGGCGGCAGCCAGGTGGTCATTTTCAAGACGCCGCTCTTCCTGGTGCTTGCCGGTCTTCTGGTCGTCCTGCTTGTCGGCTGCTGCTTCACCCGCCGCCTAACCCGCAAACGGATCCCCTTCCTGCTCACCCACCTGGGGATCGCCATACTCCTCTGTGGAGCTGGCCTGGGGTTCATGATGGGCAGGAAAGCCGAGTTCGGCCTGCCCATTACCCAACACCACGTGGGCAGAGACATCCCCCTGCGCGATGGCACGAGCCTCAATATGGGGTTCGGCATCACCGTCCGTGAATTCGCGGTGGACTACTACAGCGCCCGCTATGGGCTCTACCGGCCGCCAACCGGCGCGGCGACCGAAGACAGTGACTACCAGCTGGTCAAAGAGGTGACCGTCGAGGCGGAAGGCGCGGCAGATCTCGGGGCATCAGGAGAGATCTCCGGGAACGAACTCCGCAATGAGGAGGATGGAGAATGGAAGCGCCAATATGTTCTCGAAAACGAGTGGATTCTGCAGTACATAGCATCGACACCAAGAAACTACACGGCGCAACTGCGCCTCACTGATGACGATGAGAATGCCACCGACGTGGAACTGGCCGTCAACCATCCCGTGACCTTCAATGGATGGCGCATCTATCTCATGTCGTACGACCAGGAAGCCCGCCGTTACGTCGTGCTGAACGCCCGGAGAGACCCAGGCCGCAACGCGGTGATAGCCGGCATCTGGCTGGTTATCATTGGGACAGCCCTGATGTGTTTCCGCAAGAGCAAAGCCCCCCGCACCGATGACACAAACTGACATTGCAGTCATCAGCCTGCTGGTCGCGTCCGCAGCCTGCTACCTTGCGGCGTGGCCACTGCTGACCAAGCGTCCGACCAAACCGGGGATCATCCTCATGGCGGCGGGCTGGGGAATCAGTGCCGCCCTGTTTGTGGTCAACGGACTGGTCGCCGGTGAACCACCTTTCGGGAACATGTACCACGTTCAGGTCGTTCTGGCGCTCTGCTTCGTTCCCCTGTACGCGCTGCTCTCCAAGCGAGACGGGCTGAGCTGGACTGCTCCCTACTTCGCGGTCGCCGCCGCCCTCCCCCTGATTGGCGCCCTGTTCATGGAACGAGACGTCCACTGGCGGCGCGTTCCCGCACTGCAATCGCCCTGGTTTGTCCCCCACGTGCTGGCCTACATGATCTCGTACGCCCTGGCAGCAATCGCGGTGTCCCTCACCATCGCCCGTCTGATTCGGGTGAAACGCCAACCGGATGCCGGGGAAGCCCCCGAGTACCGCTCAGCCACCCTTGAGACGCTTCGGCTGGCATTTCCGTTCATGACGTTCGGAATGTTGTCAGGAGCGCTCTGGGCCGAAGAAGCCTGGGGAGTCTACTGGTCCTGGGACGCCAAGGAAACGTGGTCTCTGGTCACATGGACGCTGTACCTCGTCTACTTCCATTGCCGGTATTCACGCCCACTCCAACGGTACGCTGACCTAGCTCAGATCCTGGCCTTCCTGGCCCTTCTCACAACCTTCTTCCTGGTCAACCTCCTGCCCAAACTCTCCAGCGCCCTCCACAGCTACGCCTAACCTGGAATGGCGTTAAGATAAGCGGCGGGAAGTGTATCCAGGGAGAGGTCGCCGGATGGCACCGCCTCCCACATTGAGGTCAAACGCAGCCAACGTGGGAGGGGCTGCCATGCCCCGATTGTCCTTATCTTAACGCCATTCACGCCTAACCTGATCTACGAGACGGGGGGAAACTCGCGCAGAGTCGTCCACGGATGCAGGATGAAGCGCGAAACGGTGGAAGGAGGATTGGCCTTCACCCGCTCTACCTCGGCAAGATAGCTCTCCTTCGTCCGCTGGAACAAGACGTGCTGTGATCCCTGCGTCGCGTAGACGGCCGGCACAATGTGAGCGTAGTCTGTGGCATCATAGAGGACAGCGGGGCCATCCATTTTCGTATTCTTGTAGTAATAGATGTGCGGCGTCTTCCAGAACTCACCAAGTTCAGCGGCCACCGGCTCACCGGCATGCCAGCTGGCCTCCAGCGACAGCTCATGGGTCGCGATATGGTCGCGATGACGTTCGTTCTCACCATGGGTAAAGATCGCCTGGGGACGGACCTCGCGGATCACTTTGATGACCTTCTTGAGCATGGCTTTGGTGTTCTCCAGCCCCATATCCGGAGCTCCGAGATTGACATACTTGTCGATTCCCAGGACCTCACAGGCAGCATCAGACTCCTTGGCCCGAGTAGCCACAATGGTGTCACGCATCGACGGGTCCGGGTAGCCCTCACAGCCGTCCGTGAAGATCACCGCCACAACCTGAGTTCCCTCAGCCGCCATCTTCGCCATGGCGGGAGCCATCCTCAGTTCATCATCCGGATGCGCACCAAACACGATAATGCGTTCGTAATCCACCTGTCACTCTCCTTGTACGCGCTCTCAGTCACCACAGGCCAATCATCCACCTGTCTACCCCGCAGACCAGCCACCGTCGTAGTACAACGCGGCCCCGGTCATGTAGCTCGATGCATCACTGGCCAGGAAAAGCGCCGGCCCTTGAATCTCCGGCAACTCAGCCCACCGTTTCAGGGCCGTCTGCCCGACCACCGCTTCGACCTTCACCGGGTCGCCTGCGATCGCAGCGTTGATCTCCGTCAGGAACGGCCCCGGGCACAGCGCGTTACAGCGCACGCCGAACGGGGCCAACTCCAACGCCAACGTCTTGGTCAGTCCCAAGATCGCCGCCTTGGATGAACAATACGCCGTCCGCTCCGCCAAGCCAATCGTGCTCAGAACTGAGCCGACGTTGATGATCGCGCCCCCGCCTTGCCCTTTCATCACCGGAGCCACCGACCGGCAACAAAGCCATGTCCCGCGCAAGTTGACCTCGACGATCGCGTCGAATTCGTCAACCGGGAACTCCTCGATCGGGTACCGGGTGTTCATCCCTGCATTGTTTACCCAGGCGTCAATCCTCCCAAACTCCGAGACAATGGCCTCTACCGCAGCCTCTACGTCCGCAGGAACGGTGACGTCCATCTTCCGGGGCACGCATCGCCCTCCGGTCTCGCGGGATACCTCACCGGCAACGGCAGTCAACTCCTCGGCGTGGCGACTGCAGATCACAACCGTGGCACCAGCCTCGCAGAATCCTGTGGCCATGGACTTGCCCAGTCCTTTGCTGCCGCCGGTGACAACGACGACGCGACCATCCATCCGAAACGTCTGCATAACACCCATCGCAAACTCCATTCGCCCATATCGAGGCTCACTGCTTACATGGCCGCGCCTCAGTCAAACCACTCATCGTCCGGATCAAAGACCGGCACACACATGTTCAAGATCTTCATCCTTCCCACAGCCCGGTGACGACACCCGGGCTTGATTCGCACAGCCACTCCCGGACGTAACGGCAGGACCTCATCATCAAGTTCCATCTCCCCGTCCCCATCAAGGACGAAGTAGGTCTCCGTCAGACGCTTGTGAAAGTGGCGTTTGGAGTCAGTCTGGATCTCGACAATGTGCACCGAGGCCACGCTGCCCGGGTCCGTGACAAATGCCCTGCGAGCCGTCCCGCAGGGGCAGTCAACCCCCGGCAACCCCGTCGTATCCACCCACTCGAAGTTCCCAGAGCCCATGCTGCGTCTCCAGTGACAGTTTCCTCACTCTCCGGTTTCGTCGCCCTCTGACACACAGACCAGACGGTCCGCGGTGCGGATGAAAAGAGCCTGGTCTGCGACTGCAATGGTTGATCGAGCAGGGCCTTTGCCCATGGCTATCTGGTGGAGCACACGGAACGCATCGCCTGCCTCCAACACCCAGACATGGGCCTTCTCGTTCATAACGAAGAGCTTGCCGTCGGCACCGGTCAGGGAGGCCCGGAACACGGCCGTGCCTCCCAGAGCTCCCTGCCAGACCACGTTGCCCGAAGCAGGCTCCAGGCATGTGATCACCTTGCGATCGTCCTGCAGGGCATAGAGTCGCCCCCGGTAGAACAGCGGCGTACTCGCATCCGGAGTCATCTTCGGGAACTCCCAGGCAACGTTCCGTGGCCCAAGTGTGGCCTTCTGGGTCGGACGTATCGCGTAGAGCGGAGCGTGTTTGGGTGCTGCCACGACGGCCAAGTCATCAACGACCACGGGCGAAGTCACCACGCGCCAATGGTTGATCTTCGTCGGATTGTACTCACCCCAACGCCAAAGCTCCCTACCGTCGCGCACATCGTGCCCTGTGAACGCGTCTCCTCCGAACAGCAGGATCTGCCACTCCCCACCAATGCGCATCGGGATCGGCGTCACGTAAGCTTCCATGCTCTCCCGTAATGCATCGGTCGCTCTGAAGGCACACCAAACCGTTTTTCCCGTCTTCAACTCAAGTGCCATCAGGTAGGAATCGACCTCGTCCAGACGCGTACCGGGCGGAACGCGCTTCGGGTACTGGCCAGGTTTCCGGTTGCGCAACGCCGCCACATAGAGACGCCCGTCATGGAGCAACGGGCTCGAACTGTAGCCGAAGAGCAGTGCGTTGAAGCCTTGGTCCTGCTCCAGATCCCGGCGCCATAGCTCCTTCCCACCAAGCTCAAAGGCCACAAGCAGGCCCGTCCCGTAGGCAAAGCACACTATCTCTCCGTCGGTTACGGGTGACGGAGATGCCATGTTATTTCGTGGGACACGCCGGTCATCCCCAATCGCCTTCTGCCACAGCACCTCGCCCGACTTGGCGGCCAGACACAGGGCCAACAGCTGCCCTGTCTCCTTGGCTGTCGAGCTGACGAATACACGATCTCCCCAGACAATTGGTGTCGCTGCCCCCGGTCCCGGAAGATCCGCAGACCAGCGCACGTTTCTGGTCAGGCTCCACGTAGCCGGAAGTCCCGTCTCATCACTGCTCCCGTTCAACGCCGGGCCCCGCCACTGCGGCCAATCCGCCCCGAAGCCATACACCCCGACGACCAGGAACAGTACAGCCGTAGATCTGAACGAAACACTCACGTCTCTGACCTCCAGGTAGTGCGGTTAGTGATCGGTGCCCATCAGCCGCAGAGCTCGCGAATGGCCGCCATCTGGTGGGTGAGGTCGGCAATCTGGCCCCTCCAGAAGGAATCGGACCCCCAGTCGGGAAACGTCCGTGAGAAGCCTGCATCAGCAACCTGGCGCGCGCACCACGAAAGGAAATAGAGCATGCGCATAGCCCGAAGGGGCTCGATCAGGCGCAGAGAGTAGTCGTCGAACTCCTGGAAGGTCTCGTAGCCCTCCAGAATCAGATTGATCTCACGGCGACACCGGTCCGCCCGGTCCGGGAGGAGCATCCAGAGATCCTGCACAGCCGGACCCGTGGCCATATCGTCGAAATCGATGAGCATGAGGCCTTCGTCAGGACGTTCGAGGATGTTCGCATGATGGCAATCTCCGTGGATTCGGAAGAGCTCGACATCCTCGAACAGGGGAGTAATGGCGTCAGCAATTTCCCTTGTAACGCGTTCAAAGTCTGTCCGGAAACGGGCGGGAACGTAATCTCCCTCGATCAGGTCACCGATGTTCTGCTCCGTCGAATGGCCTGGGTGCAGAACGACGCGGTGTTGGGCGGTCTCCTGTCTGCCTACGGCATGGAGTCTGCCCAGAACGTGCCCAATGCGCTGCCATTCCTCTTCGGTGCAGGCCTCAAAATCACGTCCACGGCGCTTGGGGTATACGGCGAAGTGGATCCCGTCCACCTCCCCCAGTGTTCCACCATCAGGTAGCCTCATGGGCGGGACAACCGGGATCTCGGCATCGGCACAGGACAGCACGAAGGCATGCTCCTCATCAAGCGCCTCACGGCTCCAGCGACCGGGACGGTAGAACTTCGCAATGATCCGTTCACCAGTGGCGTCCTGCAATTCGTAAACGCGGTTGATGTAACTCGTCAAGGGATGCGCAAAGCCTACCAGTCGGCGGTCAAGCGTCTCTTCGACGACGTCCAGCAGGCGGTCTGGAGTAAGCTCAGAAAATCCGGTCATTTCGGTCATGAACACCTTCCGTCAGTCTTTCCGTGAGCAGCTCAGGGAGATGGCAGCACGTATTCACTCGGCAGCCGTTACCTTCCCGGGGAAGCCGTCCGGCATCCACGGAGGAAAATGGGCAACTGCCCTGCGGGCTTTTCCAGACACGGGCACCCCCCACGTCTCGAGGAACGGCCCCAAGTCTCTTTCCACGGTCTTCCCCAGGCGAGTAAGCCATTGGTCCCTCTTCTCATCATCGTTCCCAGGCCGCTCCGACGCAGGCAAAGCCCGATACTCAGCAAAACAGCTTTGAGAGGCTCCCAACCAAACGCCTCAACTACCTGGGAATACATCGCCAATGCCGTGAATGGCTTGCTCTTCCAACGCGAGAAATCGGCCCCCGATCGAAGGTGTTCGTCGGCGAGGCGGGAGACCGCCGCCGGGTCTGCGGCCTTGTGGCGTGGCGCCCCGGGACAGCAGGTCGCCAGGATGTACAGAGAGAAGAGATTGACAGTGACCTCACCCGTACCCGAGAACGTCCAGTCGCCGCTCTGGTGGTTGTGCCCCATCTCATGGAACATGCCCCAGTCTCCCCGGCCGCGCAGGCGGTCAAGGTTGACGAATCTGGGGGCAGCGTCGAGAAACGTCATGATCGGGTACCCGGCATGCATGTAGCCAACGGAGATCTGCCGATCCGCAACGTAGTGTTCAGGGCTGGTCCGCTCACGGGGGCGGGTAGCGAGGTCGGCACAAGCGTCCATGACCTCGTCCCAGAAGTTCATCAGTTCGTCTGGAGTATCCAGGTCGCGTACATTCTCGCTGGGAATGGTGATGATGACCTTTCGCGTCGCCAGTTCCGCCCACGGCCCCGGTCGACGGCGGATGCTCTGACGCCACTCCGCCAGCTCCGTCTTCCCATGCTCATACAGCGGAGCCCGAACCACGTTCCGAATCGTGACCGGCAGCACGCCTAGCGTGCACGTCGCAGGCACCTCAACGTAGACAAGCCCACCGAATGCGCAGGCCGCCGGAGTCGTCGCTCCGTCAACCCTGAATCGCCGCGTGATTTCGGGGTAACGCCACCAGGCATCACGCCGCCAGACCTTATCCTTGTGGGCCCCAATCCGTACGGCCAGTCCCTTGTCAACCGCCCGCTCGGGGACCACGATCCGGATCGTCTCACCGGGAGCCGCGTAGCAACCAGTGCTGTGCCAGCGAGGGACGGCGGCATCCAGGATAAACTCAACGTCGGTTCGTGATGCACCATCGGGTACAGCGCCTGGGAAGTTAACCGCCGCGGAGTGAGCGGTCACCTTGCCGGGGGGCAAGTCCGCGATCCGGGCCGCCTCCAGTGTAATCGCGATCCGGGCCAGGCCATGTTTGCGGCCGACCGGAGCTTTGCGCGTGGGCACCAGCCGTTCCTGCACGCCATCCAGAAGCGCTGCCAGACGAGGTCTGAACAATCGGTCCCGGGCCGACACACAACGCGCTGCTTCGCAGACGCTGTCCGTCGCCTGGGCCAAGTCTCTGCGGTCAGGCGTCTTCGTGCCCGTAAGCAGGTCGATCGCCTTGCCCGCGTGCAACGCCGGCGACAGCGACGACTCCGGAACGAGTTCTCCACCCGCAGGGCGCTTGGTCATTCCGTGCGCGAACGCAATCCCGGCATCAGCCAGCAGGTCATTGGCGCGAAAGTCCTTCTCCAGCTGCTTCCCGGGATTCATCTGGGACCAGCCCCAGCCCGTCGCCCCAACCACGAGGCCGCCACCCGAACGAACAAATGCGCTGACGCGCCCCAAAGCGGCCTTGTCCTGCACGCGAACGGCGTGGAGCATGACAACATCGGCCCGCCCTTCCCCTTCAGGAATATCCCACTTCCCTCCCACCACAGTGACGTCAGCCGTTCCCTCAAGCACCGTCAGCCCTCTGACGCCGAGGAGAGCAATCCGCAGCTTCTGCGTTGGTCGACGTGCAGCCCAGCGAAGCGCATTCACCATCAGTTGAGCCGTATCGCCCTTCGCGAGGGCACCACTCGCCAGGTAACCGTCGTGCCCAAACACCACAACACGCCCACCACCAAGAGACCCGGCCGCAACAACCGTGCCCCGTGACTTCCCTCTCACAGCGGAAACCACAGGAAAGGCGTCCTCACCAAACACGCTGACCGTGCCTGGAATCCCGGGAGCAGCAACACGCTTCACACCGTCCAGAATCGCCTGCCGCTCGTCCGCGGTTGCCTCCGCGCAGGGAAGGCCCGCACACACGAGGCAGATCACGGCAAGCCCACACAGGCAGTCTGAAGTCTTGACCATGTTCAGTCTCCCTACTGTGCAAAAAGAGACTCCCACGACGGGCTCACCATTGCGCCGCCGTGGGAGTCGCAAACCACTGTCCGCCGCGACCGGTCGCGGCTCATGCATCTCCCTCGGCCATCCGGCCGTACGGAGAGATCTCACGCAAACGCGTTATGATCGGCGGAAGCTTCTCCAAAATCAGCTCTACCTCATCCATCGTGTTGTACCGGGACAGACTGAAACGGATACTGCCGTGAAGAGCCGTGTAAGGCAGCCCCATCGCCCGCAGGACATGCGATGGCTCGAGCGAGCCGGACGTGCACGCAGAGCCTGACGAAGCGGCAATATTGAATTCGTTCATCAACAGTAGAATGGACTCTCCCTCGATATACTCGAAACTGACATTCGTCGTGTTCGGGAGTCGGCTCCTGGGTGAACCGTTCACTCGTGCGTTCGGGCACGACTTGAGCAAGCCATGCTCCAGGTGATCACGCATCGCAGCCACGCGTGTTCGCTCGTCCGTCATGTGCTGCTCCGCCAGGCCCGCCGCTGTCCCCAGAGCAACGATACCGGGGACATTCTCGGTTCCCGCTCGGAGGCCATACTCCTGGTGCCCGCCGATCAGGAACTGGTTGAAACGGACTCCCTTTCGCACGTACAGCCCACCGATTCCCTTCGGGGCATGTAACTTGTGTCCACTGAGGGAAAGGAAATCGATATTGCTCTTGGCCAGATTGATGGGCACCTTACCGACGGCTTGAACGGCATCCGTATGGAACAAGGCGCCGTGTTGGTGCGCGATGTCAGCGATCTCGAGCACCGGATAGATGTTCCCCGTCTCGTTGTTCGCCCACATGACGGACACAATCGCGGTCTCATCGTCAAGCATTTTACAGAGCGCATCGAGGCAGAGCTGTCCTCGATTGTTCACCGGCACGAACTCAACGTGATAGCCGCGTTGCTGCAGTACCTTGCAGAGGCTGAGCACGGCAGGGTGCTCGACCCGACTTGTGATCACTTTCCGGCGGCGAACATCGTTCTCAAGAGCGCTGAGGATCGCCGCGTTGTCTGACTCCGTTCCGCAACTGGTGAAAATGACCTCTTCAGGGCTGGCCCCCAACAGGGATGCCAACTGCTCGCGAGCCGTCTGAACATGCTCCCGGACCTGCCCGCCAAAGGTGTGTATGCTCGAGGGGTTGCCGTAGAAATCGGTGAGAAACGGCAGCATCGCCTCAAGCACTTCGGGTGCCACGCGGGTGGTGGCGTTGTTGTCAACGTAGACCACTTCCTTGCGCATGGTTCACCCCTTACTTGCTTCGACCACCAGGTCAGGAGACACGAGTTCGTGGAGCTTGGCTTCCACCCAGCGCTTGAGCGTAATGTGAGCACTGGGACACCCGGCACAACTTCCACGGAGCGCCACGGTAACCGTGTCCCCGTCGATATCGATCAACTCGAGATCGCCACCGTCGGCCTGAAGGCCCGGACGAATCTCATCGTCAATCGCCTTCTGAATCAGCATCATTTTCTGGACATTTGTCAGCTTCTTCGGCGCCTCCGGCTCAGGCTCGGAAGCCGGTTCCGGTTCCTCTTCGCTCACCTTCTCCAAGATAGCCGCAATGTCCTTCTTACAACCCCCGCATCCACCACCAGCCTTGCAGTAATGCGTGACGTCCTCAACGCTGGTCAGTCCGTTGCCTTTGACCACGTCTCGGATCTGCCTCTCGGTAACCCCAAAGCAATAGCAGACGATCCGGTCAATGCCGTCAGGATCATAGCCATCGCCATGGTCATGATCACCTGTGGTCATCTTACCATCACTCTCCCCACGCAGATTGGAGAGGGCGGCCTGAAGAGCTTCCATCCCCATCACCGAGCAGTGCATTTTCTCCTCGGGAAGCTCGCCCAGAAAATCGGCGATGTTCCGGTTGTTGATGCCTTCTACATCGCTCACCGACTTGCCCTTAATCAGCTCTGTGAGAGCCGACGCGCTCGCGATGGCACTGGCACAACCAAACGTCTGGAACTTGACATCAACGATGTTCTCTTTGGCCTCATCCAGCTTGAGGAAGAGCTTGAGCGCATCCCCGCAGGTGATGTTGCCGACCTCCCCCACCGCGTCCGGTTCGGCTATCTCACCGACATTCCGGGGCCGCAGGAAATGATCCATTACTTTCTCGGTATAATTCCACATAAACACTCTCCCTATCCCGGCCTCCGGTGCTCCTTCCGGCATCGCACCGTGGACGTATCAAGATTGGCAATATGCCTGCTGAGTCCATCATTCAGTCGCTGACACGAACTATACGCAGTCTGCCCACCTGCCGCAACGAACGCCCGACAACCTGTTAGGGCATCTCGCGTCCAACAGAATCACGATCACGCGCAAGACAATACGGCGCGTCAGGCTATTTGACCGCTGAAAACCGAGAAGTTCCCTCCGCCAATGCGCTTTACCCGATAAAGACACTAAACCTTACTGACTTAGCCTGTGGCGAGCACTGACAAGGCGCCCTGTGCCGGAGAAACCACAGGTGATTCGGTCAAGCGCCCGAATGCAAAGGGGAAATCAGCCTGTGGAGGAGGTATATTTCTGGCTGTTCATGCCCGAAGTCAGCGAAAGACAGGACACGATGGGTCAGCACAAACGTTTCAAGATCGCGGATCTCGAACAGCTCAAAGCCGAGATCGCCGCTCTCAACCTGGATATCCCGATTGCTGACGATGTCGGCGTCCTCTCCGATGTCGTCCCCCTCAAGACCTGTGACTCCCCGAACCGCTTCGTCGTTCAGCCCATGGAGGGATTCGACGCAACCCCCGCAGGCACACCGCAGGAGTTGTCCTTCCGCCGCTACCGTCGCTATGCCGAAGGAGGAGCCGGCCTGATCTGGTTCGAGGCCACTTCAGTTGTCCCCGAAGGGCGGTCGAACCCGGCCCAGTTCTGGATGAACGAGGGCAATGTCGATACCTACGCAGAACTCGTCGCCCAGACCAAGAAGACCGGCCGAGATGCCATGGGGCACGAACCCGTCTGCGTCCTGCAGATGACGCACTCGGGACGCTACAGCAAGCCTACCGGAACCCCCGACCCCCTGATCGCACATCACAGCGAGGTACTGGACCCTGTCCACGGCCTCCCGGGCGATTACCCGTTGGTCACCGATGACTACCTGGACCGTCTCCAAGACGCATTCGTGAACGCAGCCGGTCTGGCGCAGGCCGCCGGGTTCGACGGGGTTGATGTGAAGAGCTGTCACCGTTACCTGGTCGCCGAGTTGCACGCATCATTCACCCGTGACGGAAAGTACGGCGGCAGCCTGGAGAACCGCACCCGGATGCTGCGAGAGACGCTCGCGAAGATCGGTGAAACGCACCCCGGTCTGCTTCTCACGACGCGCCTCAATTGCTACGATGCCGTTCGCTATCCCTATGGCTTTGCCGTGAACCGGGACGATTACACCGTCCCCGACCTGTCCGAGCCATTGACCCTCATTGACTGGCTGGAAGAGATCGGCATCGGCCTCCTCAACGTGTCCATCGGGAATCCATACTTCAACCCCCACTACAACCGTCCCTACGACTTCCCGATCAAGGGCGTGGAAGCACCATCCGAACATCCGCTGGTCGGTGTGGAACGGGTGCTCCAGGTCACGCGACAGATCCAGGAAGCAAACCCCGAACTGCCAATCGTGGGTTCGGCTTACGCATGGGTTCGCCAGTTCATGCCGCACGTTGCGTCCGCCGTCGTCCAGCGCGGCTGGGCCACACTCATTGGCCAGGGACGAGGCTCCTTTGCGTACCCGGATTCGGTAAAGGACATCCTCACCACCGGCAGGATGGACCCGGAGAAGTGCTGTGTGACCTGCTCAGCATGCACGCAAATCATGCGCGATGGCGGCCAGACCGGATGCGTTGTCCGGGACAGCGAACTCTACGGTCCCAAGTACCGCGAAGCCCGACGCTTCTCGATCGACCGTCTCAAGGAAGAAGCCGCCCGATGCCGGGACTGCGACCATCCGACCTGCTCCCAGGGGTGCCCCGCCAAGATCGACATCCCCGCATTCATCAGGGCATTCGCCGACGAGGACATCGCAGGCGCGTATGCCATCCTCAAGAAGCGCAACACCCTCCCCGAAATGTGCGGCTCTATCTGCCCGGTCGGGGTTCAGTGTGAAGCGCATTGCCTCGAAAACATCTTCTGCGAGAACCCAATCCCCATTCAGGATATTCAGCTGGTCGTCTCGCGCCTGGCCAGGCTCAAAGGACTGACCGGTGTCGAGGTCCCCAGTGAGCAGAACGGCAAACGTGTCGCGATCGTCGGGGCGGGGCCTGCCGGTATCGCCTGCGCTGCCAAGCTGCTCGAGACCGGACACGCCGTGACCATCATCGACAAATCAGCCACGCTGGGTGGAACACCGGATGCCACGATTCCCGCAGAACGTTTCGGCCGAGCGGAGAGCGAAGTCGAGGCAATCCTTCGCCCTGCCCTGGACAACGGGTGTGCCGAAGTGCGACTGAACACGGCCCTCGGGCGGGACGTTTCCCTCAGCGACCTGCAGAACGAACACGATGCCGTTTTCCTCAGCATCGGCCTCACGCAGTCGACATCGATCGGCAAAGCCGACGGCGTGGTGGGAGCACTCGAGTTCCTGCGCGCAGCCAAGGCGGGCAAGGTGACCGATATTCCCCCGCGGGTCGCTGTCCTCGGCGCAGGCAATACCGCGATGGATGCAGGCGTGACGGCTGTCGCTCTCGGTGCCCGTGACGTGTACATCGTCTATCGACGCTCATTCAGCGAAATGCCGGCATGGAAACGCGAACGCGATGCGTTCCTGGATGCAGGAGGCCACGTTCTCCTGTTGACCCAACCCCTCGGGTACACGACTGAGGATGGGCGTCTGACTGCCCTGAAGTGCGCGCGAACAACACTGGGCGAACCGGATTCATCCGGACGGCGACGCCCCATCCAGATCCCGGACAGCGAGTACTCGCTGGAAGTGGATCTGGTCGTGGAGGCCATGGGCCAAGCCCTGGCCGAAGGCGTCAAGGCAGCGATCCCCACCGAAGCCTGCACAGAACGCGGACTGCTAAAAGTGACCGCCGCAAGCTTCGCCACTCCCATCCCCGGGCTCTTTGCCGCAGGCGATATTGTCAACGGCGGCACCACTGCTGTACAGGGCGTGGTAGAAGGGATGGCGGCCGCCGATGGGATCGCCGCCTACCTGGAAGACTGACACGTCCCGAGGTTGAGCCGGCCAGCTTGTACGGCGGGCGGCCCTCCGAGCGCCTCCGAAGGAACGTCGCCCGGGGGCCGTGCGACCTACCAACCCCTCCCACTCCACGGGAGCACGCAATGTGGGAGGCGGTGCCACCCGGCGACTCCAATCCTCAATGTGGGAGGCGGTGCCACCCGGCGACTCTTCGACCAACACAGCATCCGGAGAAACATGGTCGCATTGGGACCATTCCCCGGAGCCCCACCTTACGCCGTCGTGCCTTCTGTCAGCTTCATGAACACCGTCTCCATGTCCATAGCCTCCGGCTGGAACATGTGGATGCGGGCGCCGAGCTCGAAAAGAGCGGACGCAAACGCATCGACGGAAAGCAGTTCCTCATCAAGCTCCACGGCAAGCCGGTCGATCTGGCGTTCGACCGAGGATACTCCCGGGATCTGCCCGATACGCGCGAGGAGATCGTCAGACGTCTCGCACAGCTGCACATGGATCGTTCGGGTGAGCCTCAGAGCGCCATAGATTTCATCCAGGGACCCCGCCGCGACCATCTTCCCCGCCTCGATGATCCCGATACGAGTGCAGACCTGAGCCAACTCATGCAGGATGTGGCTGGACACGAGAATGGTCTTGCCCATGCCCTGCAACTCCTTCAGGATCTCACGGATCTCAATGCGGGCCCGGGGATCAAGCCCGCTGGCCGGCTCATCAAGAAGGAGAAACTGGGGGTCATGCAACAGGACGCGAGCCAGGCCCAGGCGCTGCTTCATTCCCCGGGACAGAGCATCTACCTGATCCGTGCACTTCCCCTCCAGGTCAGTCAGCGCCAGGACATCGCCGACCACGGCCTTTCGCCGGGAAGACTCGATCCGGAAGGCAGATGCGAAAAAGTGTAGGTATTCGTTCACGGTGAGGTCGTCGTAGACGCCCATCTCATCCGGCATGTAGCCGATCATCCGACGAACACGCCGCGGCTCCCTGGTCACGTCGACACCACCGATCGTCACAACCCCGACATCCGGCTCAAGCAACGTCGCGAGCACCTTGATAGTGGTGGTCTTCCCCGCCCCGTTCGGGCCGATGAACCCGAACACCTCGCCCTGAGGGATGCTGAGCTCGATGCCGCGCACCGCTTCGTGCTTGCCATAGCGAACAACCAGATGATCAACGGTTACAAACTCCACATGCCCACCCTGTCTCTGAAAAGCCTACGTTCAGCGATGATGTCGCGACCATCGCGGTACAATACGACCAAAGCCCACTCGTCCGGGTTCGTGGGGTCCACCAGGGCCACATCCATTATCTCACGGCCGCAGGCGGGGGAGAGTTGGGATATGAGCGAGAAGACGCCCGTGCCTGGAGAGGTCAATTCCGTCAAAACAGTCTGCCAGTTGCGCAGGACCTGCCCAGATGCCGACGGGAGGGCGTCCACGGAGGGGACCTCTTTGCCCACCGGGAAGACGGCCACCTGTCGCTGTGGGACACCTCCAAACAGGCGTTTCCTCAAGCCGACGAGATCAGAGCACTCTACTGTAGACAGGCCGTCGAGTGTTTCCCAGGGCACCAGCGTGCCGCGCTCGCTCCCGGCGATACTCAGAAACCGGTTGAACTGAGACGTCCATTTGAACGTAGTCAAACCGACCTCGTAACTAGAGAACAGACGCCCGGTGTAAGACGGCTTCGCATCCCCCACCGCGTTCATCGCGAACGGGGTGAATCGTTGCGCCATTCCGGCCACGAAGCTGCGCCCGAAGGGCATCATGAGTTCATCTCGACACGCAATCCGTTCCCGGCGCCCCGTGCCGGGAAACAGCATCACGAAGCGATTCTCCCGCAGGACCTCTCCCCCCGCCCCGACATCCACAACTCGCAGCACACGCCCTCCTTTGTCTTCTCCCATCCAGTGTCGGGAGACAGCGACCATGGCATAGGTGCAGCCCACACAAACGGCCGGGAACACCAACCAAGTCAACCAACGCCGACGCAACGCTCCCAACAAGAAATAGTCCACCGGGCCAATGACCAACACAAAGGCCACCAGTATGCGTTCACGGGGCAAACGCGAGTGCCAATGACACACCCACGTTACCCCTGAGAACAACCCAAGGAACTGACCACGGATTACACTGATTCCACGGATACCGGAAAGAGGGATTG
>JABHEG010000352.1 GCA_018676675.1 Lentisphaerota bacterium | reverse complement strand
TGGGGGTGTATTCCAATAGGGTAATACGATAGCAATAGAAAAGGACAATCGCGGAAGGCTATGGGGGACAGGAGTTTGGCGCGCGCGCTCGGGGCGGAAAGGTGTACTACGGACCCAATCTACAGTAAACTACCGCTAGCACCCCAGCAACCGATAGAAACTCGCTTTTACAGATAGGGAATCGCTTTCCGGGGATAGGGAGAAGATAGCGTTGCCGGGGCCTGGCGGCGAGGACTTACCTTGGTGACATCACTCGGGTGTTCCCTCTGCCCTCTTGTCTGTCATATTGTGGTCGTGTCATTCCGGTAACGAGTTCCCGGAGCGGAGCTTCGAGCAGCTCCTTCTCCGGCTCACTGTCATCGGGGAGAAGACTCATTCCCTCTTCGCCCTATCCGTACGCCAGTGGATGAGCTTCAGTATTCTGTGGTATCCGGCATCCGGGTCCTGGACTCCCCTTTCGAACGAGGTCATGAGACTGCCGTCGCGCAAGAGGACGGTGTACGTCTCGTTGGGGGCCATGAGTTTCACCTTGCCGCCGGGACGGTCCTCCCATTCGCCGAGCCATTTGTCGAGCACATACCGGTGATCGAGTTTCCAGGTTTGCCCGTGATTGTGGCTGACCACGGCCTCGATTCCGTACTGCGGAAGGCCCTCGGGGGTGTCGTCGTACCCCAGGCGGACAACGTAGGTCATGACTAGATCGTTGTTGGGCATGAGCACGGGACTCGCGTGGTGGCGGCCATGCATGTAGAGCTGTTTGATCGGCGACCACGTACGGCCGTTGTCCTTGGAGACGTGTACTCCGAAACCGCAGTAGAAATCGAAGCCTGTTCCGGTCCGCCACTTGTCGTAGGTGACCTTCTTGGCGTCCGGCATGTTGGTTCCAGTGGCCTCGACATACCCGTAGCGATTGGAGGTCCGAGTGGCCGCAACGATGTCGCCGTTCCCAGCGCGGACGAGCACGGTTTCAGCGCTCCATGGAGCCTTGATGCTCGTCGGCCAGGTGAGCCCGCCGTCAGTGCTGAGGCGGATGTGCCTGTCGACGGATTCAGCCAAGCGCACGACTTTGCCCGTTGCGGGATCGGTGTCTACCAGATCCGGTCCCATGGAGAAAACGAGCTTCAGGCCCGGCACCGGCGGCACTGGCGCGAAAGGCCGCCACGTTTCGCCGTAATCATCGCTTATCAGCCGTTTCTCTATCGTCCACGCCCGGGCCAGCACCTTGCCGTTGCCGAGAGAAGTCAAGTGGCGCCGTGGCGGCGAGCTCGTCTTGGTCCAGGTGGCGCCGAGATCATCGCTCGACAACTGCAGGTCACCGGTCTGCAGAATCAGCCTGTTCTTGTCAGGCAGGTAGATGAAACTGTGGCCCCACGCTTGCGGGTTGATCAGATCCTGCCGGCTGGCAGGAAGGGAAGCTTGGTTGTGACCTCGATATTGCTGTACCTCACATGACTGCCATTGGCGCTTCATACGATCCGACTCCTCTGCAACCATCGCGACGGCCGGCCAGAACACAGCCAACGCGCAACGAGCCAAAACGCCAAGGCGAGTAACAGCGCGGGGGGCCTCGGCTCCGAACTTGCCACGGCTGACGCTCATTTCCGGCGCTGGGCCGGAGACCGGTTTCTCGCCTCCGGAAGGCCTGTCTCTAGTGGCGGCGGGCGCGAATAGAGGACCCACCCCTTGCTGATGCCTGGATGTGGAAGTGTTTCGGGCACCTTGGTGCGTACAGACATACGTACCGAGGAGGCCGGAATGCTCCCGCACCAGGGATAGGTAAGCCGTAGGCCGGGCACTGTTTCTTGGCTCGGCGTTCATCATTTGACGAATGAGGCCTTTCTGTTTCCTGGCAACCCTTACGGGCGGACCATTCTTCGCGATTCGCGCCCGACACCACTAGGCGCCATTTCCGGTTCGTTCATCTGCGACCGCGATTCTTCATTGGTTCAATCTCAAGGCGGTCGATAGTCACGCCCATCTCGGCAGGGACCACGACCAGACTCGCGGCCTGGCCCGGTTTGACTGTGAACTCGACGGGACTCTTGCAGACTGACACCTTCCCACGCTCTACCGGGTAGGTGCGGACCTTTGCGCCGTTGAGAACCACGTAGAACGCATCCGCATCGCTGCTGGTTGCGTAGGCATGGATCACTGCCCTGTAGGAGCCCGGTGGCAGGGACAGCCGCGCCTCCGCCCGGGCGTCGGCCTTCGGGAAGCGGACCCCGCGGGCGCCCTCCGTCAGTTCGACAACCGCGGCGCCATTGCTCGTGACACTGTCCTCGAGTTGCACGGTGTAGGTACCTGCACCGTTTTGCTGTAGCTGAAGGGGTGCTGCTTCGGTCGCCCGAAGCGCGAACGTCTCCTTTTGGCCGCGCTTGTAGTCGGGAACAGGACGGAGTTCCGGGGCCCGACGAATGCGTTCCCGATCTCCTCCCATCCAGGTCGGTCCAACGTCCGAAGGAACGAGCGGACGGCCGAACATGCCGAGCGCCTGCTGCACACACCCCGCCTTGAGTTCGGCAGGGGGAAAAAGGCACCCGGTTTCCGCCGTCATCGCGACGTCGGTCTCCTGAATGCCTTCATGGGCCAGTCCCGCAGTGGCCTTTCCCGCAGGGGCGACGATGTTCCCGGTCCACGTGCTGTCGATACTGCCGCCGTCCTTGATCATTACTCCCTTGGTGCCAACAACCAGATTTTTCTCGTAGCGGTTGCGGCACATGCGTGAGTGTCGGACCAGGGCCGGATGGGAATTGAGGCTGCCAACGTCCAGGCCGGCACGCCCGGCATTGACGATTGTGTTACCGGCAACGAGGCAGTCGGTAACGTTCATGTACAGGCGCCGCCCGTTCTTGAGCCAGCCGCCGCCAGGCATGGAGATCCCGCTGCTCCGGCAGTCGGCCAGGTAGTTACTGACAATGCGATGATGACCGCCGTGAACACGGATGCCGCCGGTGTTCAGGAAGATGTTGCCTTGAACCAGTGTTCGCGAGCCATCGCGCAGCACAAACTGACACCTGGAATCCCGGAAGGTGTTGTAACGTATGGTATTCGAGCACGATTTGTCGGAGATGATCTCAGCATCGCCGTCGGTCGCCTCGAACAAGCAGTATTCCACGATAGCCCGCACATCCACCTCCCCGCCCGCATTGGCCAGCTGGATCACCTCCTGTCCATTGTTGCTGCGTCGCCGGATGTCCTTGTACCAGTTGTGGTCAATGCGGTTGTCCGTGTTGCGTGTCTTCTCGCCGCCTACGCTGATGCCCATGCCCATGGAGAGACTGCCTGTCATGAAGCAATGGTCGAGCCGGTTGTGGCAGGAGCCATTCCGAAGCGTGACAATGTGCCGATAGGTATTGAGCGGATCGCCGCACTCGATAAACGCGCACTCGGTGAGCTGGCAGTGTTGGGCCCTGTCGAGTCGAACGACACTGTTTCTCTGCCAGAGCTGGTCAAAGACGAAGCCGCTCACCACCAGGTGCGTCCCGGAAACACGAATCGACCCCGTGCCGTTCAGCACGACCCCACCCGGGGTCTGAGCACGCAGCACGATCGGCGCCTCTTCCGTGCCTTCGCCCTTGAAAGCGATGTGCAGCCCTCGGTAGACGCCGTCCGCGAGGACAATCTGGTCCCCTGACTTGGCCTTCGAGACGGCGGCTTTCACGGCCTCCCCCGAATCCGCCTCGTAGTGCGCCGCGGACACGACCCGAGCCACAATCAGAATCGCCAACACAACAAAAGCAGGGAACGGTCTTTGCGTCATTTCTCTCATCCTCATTTACCATGCTCCGAAAAGAGTGATTCGAGCATTTCGAGCGATTGCTCCACAAGCTGATCGCCGCCATCGGGGCCGATGCGGATGCTGGCGGGCATCGCGCTGTAGTGGCCATGTGCCAGGGCTTCGCGCGTCGGCAGATAGCTCAGACGGTCATTGGTTAGTTCGGCTGCGATCGTCTGGGTTGCCGGACACCGAGCCTTGATGCGCTGCCCGTACTCCAGGTAGAGCTCGAACGGGTTTGTGGCAACGGCGAGGTCCCCGATGCGCAGGAAGCTGCAGTCGACAGGAAGCATCGGGTTGGGCCCCATGGCGGCATGCCGCTCCAGGAGTCGGCGGGTGCGCAGCAGGGTGCCGCCATCCCATGACTTCGGGTCCGGTTCGCCATTAGCCGTCAGCGAGGATATCAGGTTTTCATATTCGGCGACTTGCTCGGCGGACATGGTGTAGGCGGGCAACTCGATCACGGCGTGCTTGTGGCGGAAGACCGGATCGGCAACCATGTCGCGCCGGCCGACTTCATATCCCTCAATCACCCCCTGTGTGAGCCGACGGCCGAGCAGGTTGCAGGCCTCTATACCGCGCAGCCTGGGTTCGCTGCGTCCCCAGCGGATCAAGTCGTCCGGACACTGGTCGCCCGCGGCGCCGGTGACGGCGAGGACGGTGAACGAATCCCCAAAGTGCTCGCGCAGGCCGCGACGCGTCGGCCCCCAGAGGTCGGCGGTGAGGAATGTCTCGCTCATGCACGTTTGCGCTGTGCAGGCAATGCTGACGACCGCCCCGGTGGGCTTCCCGTCCAGGTCATGGGTGAACAGCAGCTCGATCCCCGGATCCATAGGGCCCTCGACCTTGACGAAGTCCGCCCGCTTTGCGTCTCCGTACATCTGCCCGGTCCCGTCGGCAAACGCAACCCGGCGGCACCAGCCGAGGACCGCATGGCCCAGCCCCGGTGAGACCTGCCCCGGCGAGCGCGAATCCCAGGCCTGTACCGCTGCCTCGACAACCTGTTGGACGAAGAAGCCGCGGTAGGTCTCACACGTCATCGCTCCGGGCGGAGGCGGAGGGAAGAGATCGCCAGAGAAGTTCGGTGCGTTATGTGTGTGCGTGCAGCTGATCAACACCTTCTCGGGACTCACCCCGGGGAGCCGTTCTGCCACGCCGCAGCGCACGTCCAGAACCACATCCAGTTGGACGTTGACCAGATCGCACGAGATCCAGACGGCGTGTTCACCGTCAGCCCCTTCCAGTGCCAAGGCCGTCGCCATGCAGGGCTCCTCGACGTGCGTACTGATGCGTTCGTTGAACATCCCGAACAGGTTGACCGGCTGGTCCGGCGTGATGCTTGCCTGAGCCCAGCCGATGTTAAGTGCGTTTGCTGCCACGATTCGTCTCCTTTCCCTCAATCTGTCAAAGCGGCTTGTGGATCATCCGGGCGCCATACAGGTACCATCTGGCGGTGTCCGTGGCCCATCCTCTCATCGTGAACAGTCCGCAGCGCCAGTAGTGGTCGAATCCGCCGCCGTGGACATAGCACGTCGCCTTTCTGCTCAGGTAGTAGTAGTCACCGAAATTGTGGTGTCTGAGCGTGTCGCTGCCCAGGCGAGACGAGGTCTGCGCGTGGGGTACGGATGCTTCTCCCTGATTGACATAGTCCTCGGGTAGTGCCAGGCCCGGGAGGCGGGGATCGAACACGAGGTTCTTCATGTAGTGTCTTTCGCGGTCGCCACCGACAGTCCCATTGTCGGTCTGGATGGCCTGTTTTCGGGCAACCTGCACGTAAGAGCCTGTGGTCACGCCGCTTTCATAGTTGCGCATGCTGCTGCAGGCATACGACACCCCGTCGCGCAGGTTCAGGCCGTCTATGAAATGCCACACATTCCCCCAGAGATTCTCAATGTGCCTGTACCTGACGGCGTTGCGATAGGAGGCATCGCGACCGCCGCCGTTGTTGGCCGTGTGCCCCGACGGAACGGTCAACGCATTCGCCCAACCCGTCTTCTGAGCCGCGCCGCCAAGCACCATACCGGTCGTCGTGTCCAGCGGTGCGCCGTCGAAGTACACGGCGGTGCGGCCCGGGCCAGGCGTGTCGAGGTCGACACGCACAATGGTCCTGCCAGTGACGAGCACCCGATGCGTCTCGTAATCCACCATCTGTATGGCTGACCCGATGAAGAAGCGCTGGATCAGGGTCGCTCTCCAGTCGCTGACCACGATTCTGTTCACCCCCGTTTCCGCAAGCGTGCACCGGAGCATCCCCTTGGCCGGCTGATGGATCTTCCCCCATCCTCGGCCGAGTGCCCCCTGGCTGTCTCGTTCGGCATACTCCACCAGAAAGAGATTCTGCAGCATGTTGAGAGTTCGTAGGTCCAGAATGCCGTAGCCGATGCCATTCGCCCGTGCATAGGCACGGTACTGGGGCCTGGTGCAGTCTGTGGTCGGGTAGACGTCCGAAATGCTCCACATCTTGCCATCGCGAATGCAGGCTTCGTATGCACTGACGTAGATCCTGTCCAGTTCCCTGCCATCCTCCACAAACGCCGGGTCGACCACGAAACCGGGAAGCTGTCCGGCGCTCACGTACCTGTATTCGTACCCGTCTGCCCGATACCTGCGCACGTAGTGCTTCGGTATCTCGACAAACACGTTCCCGTTGCGGCCGTCCAGAGAGAAACCGGACTCGCCTTCGTAGGTGACGAGAGCCGACGCACCTTCCCGTTCCAACACATTGCAGCGCTTCATGGCACGGTACGGGAAGACGTCGTCGAAGTCGTGTGCATCGAGTCCCCGTGCCAGCCCCAGCCTCTCGCACGGAGCGAGGTAGTCGGCGACTTCGTCGACCACCAGCTTCCACCGCACGCCGTACGCAGCGGTGTGCTCGGGCTCCGCGCCATCGACACAAGCGCACAGGGCACCAAGCAACACGGTTGTCAGGGGATGGTAAACTGTCTTCATGGTGGGACTCCGGGTACGGGGTGCCAAATGAGAGTCTCCGCAAGGCCTGACTCCACGATTCTTCGGCATGGTGAGCACGAACCGCGGGTGGGGGCTGAGGCGGCGCCGATCATCGCTTTCCGGGGACCTGCACGTAGCCTGTCGGAACCCGGCCCAGCACTTCCCCGGGATCCCAGGTGATGCCGGGGGCCCAGCGTTCGCCGTCGGCTTCGTAGGCGCCCACGTCCGGCGCCTTGCCCACGGCTGCGGCGGGGCGGGAGTCGATCACGGTGCCGGCATCGACGGGCGGCGTGCCGGGTTTGGGCCGAAAATCGAGATTCTCCGCGTCGACCAGCCAGGTCAGCATGTCCTCCGACTCCAGGTTATTCGCCAGTTCGCCGCCGGGAGGAAGCTCCTTGTTGCGGTGTCCGCGCATGCTCTGGGTCAGGTTGTTGAACACGCGGCTGTGCTCGTTCTCCTTCGGCACCGGCGGCCACTTCTTGTGCCAGTCCTTGTCCGGCTCAGGGCCGCAGAAGAGCAGGATGTCCGATTTGCCGTTGCTGTAGCTGGTGTTGTTGAAGACCACGTTCCGGTCGCCTTTCACAATGATGCCTTCCCAGCCGCAGTTCCAGGTCACGTTGTGGTGCACGATCAGTTCCCGGGTCTTGTCGTCGCCGCGGATCCCGAGCGCAATGTGCGGGGCGTGGCAGTCGTGGACCCAGTTGTAGCGGATCTCGGTGCCGGCACAAAGCGGCAGCGAGGTGTAGACCAGCGACACGTCGCTGCACGCGCGGCCACCGCCGTAGACGTGGTTCAGCTCAACGACGTTCTTGGGGCCGCTGAGATGGATCAACGCGCTGCCGCCATTGAACACCGTGTTCCGGCGGATCACGTTCTGGCCCTTGAGACTGTCGCCGTAACCCCTGCCGTTCACGTGGATGGCGTTGTAGTCGAGCGACCCGCTCCAGCACACGTCGTGGATCAGGTTCTCCTCGACCAAGTTATGCGCGCCCGTCACGACCAGGCCGTTGCCGGAGCTGAATGCCATGCTGCAGCGCCGGACCACGTTGTGGTTGCCTCTGATCGTCGCGCCCGGGGATTTCCCGCGCTTCGGCTTGGTGTAGCGCTCCTTGATCTCGCGCGAGTATCCGGCGTAGAGCAGGTGGCAGTCCTCGACGACGCAGTGATGACAGTTCCGGAAGCGAAACGCGCACCCGACGAAGTGGAAGCCCGAGAGAATGACGTGGTCGGCGTTCTTGGCCTCGAATGCGTAGTCCCGCCGCTTCACCGACACCTCCCCGGCGACCGGTGCCCGGCTCTCGAATGGCTGAACGTAGAGTGTGTTCGTGGCTGCGTCGTGGAACCACTCGCCGGGGGCGTCCAGCGCCGCCAGCTTGCCGGTCAGGTAGTAGAAATCGTCGTCGAACCGGTAGTAGGGCGTCGGTCCGAAGACCCCGCTCAGTGACGCTGTGTCGTACTCGAACCGATCCTTGCCGGCGCCGTGCTTGAGCACCGGACTGGTCCAGGTCCACCATTGGTGCGAAATATTCAGGACCGCCAGTGCGCCGGTCCAGTCGATGCCGGTTTGAGCAAGCGCCGGATCCATCATCAGACCCTTGGTGCTCTCCTTGCCGGCCCTGGCCCACTTGGACCGATCCCAGAGCTCGTCGGGGAAGCGCATGTTCGGCCACCGTGCCTCCACCAGCATCCGGTCGCCGAGGAAGACCTGCTCCACCGGGCCGGAGACGATCGTTTTGTAGACATTGCCTTCGTGTTGTGCCCACACACTGGTGATGGCGTCACGTCCGTCCAGAACGACGCGCTCGCCCGGGGCGGCCGCGATCCGGAGAGGAGCGTCCTTGGTGCCGCCCTCGGTGATACGCACCGCCTCGCGGTACGTGCCCGCGTGGACCAAGCATGTGTCCCCGGGTTTGAGGACGCCCGTAGCGTGCCCGATGGTCCGGAACGGCTGGGCTGCGGTACCCGGGCCGTCGTCGTTGCCGGTCACGGCAACGTGGTACGTTGTCGCCTGTGCCAACGTGGTCGTGACCGCCAGGCAGAAAGCCGTGGTTACAGACCGTGTCATGTGTGTTCTCCAATCTCTCCCACAGAATGGCTCCCGCCGGACTGTCGGATCCAAGGGGATTCACCCGTCATGCCCCGAACAGGGCCGAGGTCTGTACCGTACGCGGCGGGTGGCGCCACAGCAACTCCCCATTCCCGGCAATGTCGCCCATATGCTCCGCCGCCCACGCCGGGTCCTGACCGTAGAAGATGCAGCGCTGTTTGCAGGAGAACCCCACAACCACGTTGTGCCCGCAGTCCGGGCAACGGACACGGGCGAAGCCTTCGCGCAAATCGCCACGCTTGAGGTAATCATGCACGACTCTGTGCATGACTGGTCGCCAGAACCCGTACTTGTGTTGAGACCGGTCGGGGTAGACGCGACCGAACCGGTCGTGATGAACGACGGTTCCGCGAGTCAGGCGTGCGAATTCCATGTCTCGCATGGGCGAGTTCTTCGTCTCGCTCGATGCCCTGCACGCAGCCAGGCCTGGTTCAACTCGCTCAAGTTGCTGATTTGGTACTTCATCGTTCCGCGTTCTGTTGAGTGCCTCGTTTGCAGCTTCACCGCAGTTGAGCACAAGTTCTCCGATGGAGAGCGGCGGTCCCCCGCCGTAGTCGCACGCATGCCAAACGGTCGGGACGACCGCTCTCCAGAAGATGGCCAGTTGCACACTCTGATATGACTGGCGCACTTCGCGCCGGAGGCTGGGCTCGTCTGTAACTTCACCGCAGTTGAGCACAAGTTCTCCAATGGAGAGCGGCGGTCCCCCGCCGTAGTCGCACGCATGCCAAACGGTCGGGACGACCGCTCTCCAGAAGACGGCCAGTTGCACACTCTGATATGACTGGCGCACTTCGCGCCGGAGGCTGGGCTCGTCTGTAACTTCACCGAGTTCCGAGTAGTGGGCGCCAAAGTTACACTGCTCGGATATGAGCGACAGAATCGCTGGCAAAGGCCAGGCTGGTATCACCGCGCGCCCGGTAACCACTCGTGCTTTCGCAAGACAGACGGAACCTGGCCGAGAGTCACGACAAGCAACATCACCATTCCCGCGTACCCAAGCAGCACGGCGTCGTATGAGGTCATGCTCAATCGCCCCAAGCTCCAACTCTCCCGAAGCACCCCCAGCTTCAACACCCAGGCCGCCAGGACGCTGCTCAACGCACTGCCGCCGACATACAGTGACTGCGCCACGGCACCGGCCAAAGACTTGTTCTCGTCCGGCAACAGTTCGAGGATCTCCGTGGTGATCGCGATGGAGGAGGCCGCGAAGATCAGGCCGAAACCGAAATGCACCCCGCCTACCCAGACAAAAGTCGCCTCCGGCGCAACGGCTCGGCACATGAACAACGCCATGACGATCCCGTAGGCGAAGTGGCTGATGAGAAAGACTGGCTTCGTCCCGTGACGGTCCACAGCCTTGCCGCCCAAGAGAAAGCCGGTAACGGACCCGACCATGGCCAGATTGCCCAACCACACAATCAGGTTGTCCCCGAAGTGGAGGACCTCCTTCTCGACCAAGGCGAAGACAGAGGGTCCAGCCGCCGTGAACAACATCAATAGGAACACGTAGGAACAAAACGGCAGGTATCTGGGGGCATGAAGCACCGAACTCAGGGCCTGGGCCAGACTTGTCCGGACCTGCCTCGGTTGCTCCAGCTCCGGAATGCCGCGATATATCAACAGCTTCAGTACTTGCCCGACTGTCACAACCGCAAACAGCCACTGATATGTGCTCGGTGGCGCTTCCTCCGAGAGAACCAGTGCACAGACAGCGGTGAAGGCCACACCCACAGCCTGCCACGAAACCCGTAAGCGTCCGAAGAAGCGACCGCGCATGTACTCGGGCACCACAGGACTCAACAGTGCATACCAACTGGCCGAAAACGGAACCTGAGCCACCGAGAAGACCACCGTTCCAAGAACAGCGGCGACCTCACGGGTCGTCCCGGCGAACGACCCCGCCATGGCGACCAATCCAAACCCACAGGCGGAAACGGCCAGAGCGGGAACAGCCAGCCGTTTCTTGCCAAAGCGGTCCGCCAAATACGCGGCAGGGACACTCAGCACGTAAGCGAGACCGGGGAAAGACACATACACCAGAATGCGCGTAGAGGGAACGCCCAGAGCGCGCAGATAAAGGAGCATCATACCGGACTTGAAGGAAAGCTGGGCAATGGTCCCCGACATCTGCGTGAGAATCGCGAACCGCATGCCGCGACGCTGCTGCGGACTGACGGCCTGCCCCCTCTCCAGCGTCTCCTCTTCTGTCTGCTTTGTATCCTCCATGCAGCCGCTCCCGTTTTCCGTTTCATCCCCCGGCGCCAGCGCCGGATTCCGCTCCCGACACTGATGTTGCCTGATGCCTCCAGAAATCGCCCGTCACTCCTGCAACGAGCGTCGAGAGAGGCCCAGCAGGGCATAGGCGGCATCCTCGCCGTTGTGTTTGATCGCGATCTGGTCGATTCGGGTTCCTGGACGGGGATTGGGCCATTCATAGGTGTAGAGCACAGCATCAGCCTTGCCGGATTCCTGCGCCTTCGCCTGAGGTGTCTGCACCCGGACCAGGTAAGGGCAACGCACCAAGTACTCGCCGGTCCTTTGCGGCAGCCAGCTGCCGACTTCCATGCCGACCCGAATCGGGATCTCCGCGGTTTGCCCGTCCGAATAGGTCACCCGAACTGTCACGATTGGGACACCCTCGTTGGGGGCGAGAAAGTCCTTCAGGTAGGCTTTGCGCGCAGCGGTTTCCTTTGGGAACAGGGCCGTGTGGAGGAAGACCAGACTTGCGGCCCGTTCGCGGAGCGCAAGCGGCACGATCTCACTCGCCCCCGGATGCAGCGCCACCACGGACGCCGGATCGACAGTCAGCGACGTATCCCCCACCCGAATCGCGCCTCCCGGGCACAGCTCCATTTCGTGGCCCTCCTCACCATCCGCCCACGTCCCGTCCCCGATGCATGCCTCCTCGCCCAACGCCCAATTCGCGGAATCTGCGAGGGCGATGGGGACGCACTCGCTGCTCCCCTTCGGGACGGATGGGCGCGCGGCCAGACGCAGGACATTCGGGCCCTTCTCACGACGGAAATCACTCAGACTCACGTCGTCTTCGTTCACATGCCAGGAATACTCCGCCGCATAGGCCGTCTCCAGCATGAGCCCGCGTTCGCCGCCCTGCGACATCGGACACCACGGGTGCCGATACCAGAAGCTCGCCAGGTTCCCGATCACATGCGGCCGCTCGCTCGCCGGTACCTGACGCGAGTTCGACTTCACCACCGTGAATCCCTTCTCCTTCAGCATCCTTGAGGAGCCCGCTGCGTACTCCGCAGACCAGTTGCAGATCACCACGTCTTTTGGGATCAGGTCCAGGGCCTTCGCGCAGTCGAACGGCGGTCCCCCATTGTGACGCGGCAGCAGCATATCCCCCCACACCCACGTCTCGACCCCTTTCTCAGCCAAGAAGCCATGCAGTGCGTTGATGTGATCGGCGTAGATCTGCCACTTCGGCACGCCGCGGCAGCGTTCGCAGCGCTCCTCCTCCGGGAGATTGTAGGTCTTCCAACGCACCTCATCCAAGCCCACATGCAGCCGTTTCGGCTGCCCGAACACATCCAGCATCTCCTCGAGAATGTCATGCAGCATCGGGTAGATCTGGGGATGCCGCGTGCAGATCTGATGCGGCTTCCCATCCTCCATCAGTTCCTTGTATTTGAGCACGATCCAGTTGCTGTGCCCGAGGATGTTCGTATTGGGAATGATCTCCAGGAAGTGCTCCCGTGCGAACTCCGCGACTTCCCGGACTGTCTGCTTCGACAATGCGCATCGGTTCGCCAGACGCGGGTAGCTCGAGTAGTGATATCCCGCCTTCATCTGCCAGACGATCGTGTTGTATTTGTAGCCCGCAATCTGCTTGTAGATGAATTCCTTCAGGACGTCGCTGTCGTGTGGATCCTGCGGCCAGCCTGACGTGAAGATCATGTACCCCCGAAAGGGCATCTCCGGCCAATCCACGATGGTGCAGGCCGGTGCCCGGGCAACGCGGTCATTGCGGGCCCCGTAGGCCACCAGCTGCAGGAACGTCCGGGCCGCGTAGTACGTCCCTCGGGCGTCCTTGCCGGCAAGAATCACTTGCTCGGGCGTCACAGAGACGATATGCCCTTCAGCCGGGAGCTTGGCGTACTTGTCTGCGAGGCCCAGCTGCTTCAGTCCATCCCGGATTGCAGGAAGTGTCTCGGGGCGTCCCAGCAAGATGCGTTTCCCGCTTTCCCAGGGCCCGCAGTGCCGACGGACAGGAACGCGGACCCCGTGAGTGCCTGCCAGCTCCCGCTGGATAACTCCTCCTGTACTTCGGTCCCGCTCGCCATCTCCCACCTGAATAAACACGCCTGCCTCGGGGAGCGCGAATGCACCTTTTCCGAGCACCAGTTCCTGGGGGCTCGGTACCAGCACCAACTCATCCAGATCCGCCTCCGAGGGAAGCGAGATCTTGAAGGTGAATCCGCGGTAGTAGACGAGATTGCCCGAGGCCTCGTCACAGAGCTGCACAAGGAGTTTGGCCTCGCCGTCGTCTTCGACCGGGAATTCCACCGGGATCACCAGTTCGCCTTCCTTAGGAACAACCGTCACCTGCTTTTCGTGGGTGACGTCCGGCATTCCCCTCATTTGCACCGTGACCTTGCACGCGCCCTTTGTCTCCGAACCCGCGTTCCGGGTCGCCATACGAACTGTGCAGCGCCCCGGTTCGTGTTCCTCAAGACGAACTGATTCTACAGAAGCGGTCCCCTCTGGAGTCTTCCCGAAGACCAGATCTGCCAACCCCTGCACGCGAGTGAATCTGCCCCCCGTGTCCGTCCACATCGAGAGCTCTTTCGTCGAGGGCGCTTCGCGACAGACATTGAATCCCCAAACCGTACCGACATCCGGCTTTCCGCCCACATCTTCGAATGGGATTGCCATCTCGACTGTCCATGCATCGGCTTGCTTCCGCGTCTTAACCTGCCAGGCTCCGTTCCAGGTCACACCCCTGCCTTCTTCGCCCCCAGGCATGGTCCCGTCAAATTGACTGCCAAGGGCATTGGTCACGAACTGATGCCAGCGTTCGTGCGTGTGGTCTGCGTCGACAAAGACCTCCAAACAGTCATCACGCCAGACGGCGGCATCACGGGCCGTCTCCTCCGCCACCAGCTTGTCCATGGCGGCGCTGTGCAACACAACCCCGATGTAGAAGCTCGTCTCGTCATAAGTGATCCGGACATTCGTCTGGTCCGTGGCTGGCCCGCCCACCCCATACTTCGTGAATGGTCCCAACGGCTCACGGCCCTGCCAGCAGGCGTCCGAGAGATCCCCGTCGATCACCGGGCCTTTGGCGACCACCTCTCCCGCGAACGCAACTCTGTCGGCAACCAGATGGACCGATCGGGATCCGCGAAGTAGCTCGACATGGTCCACCAGAAAATCCACATCCGCCTGGCCGGGGTTGACGTACACGTTCACCAGCTTGGACGTATCCAGCCTCTTCTTCCCGCGATTCCAGCAGCGCCCAAGTGGATACGTGTGTTGAGTCCATTCGGTGCTCTGCATCGTGAAATCGTAACCGTTAAGCTGGGGGTCATTCTGACTCTTGGGGGACGAGTGAGCGAATGTACTCCTTGGTTCGCTTTCGGCCCATCTTGACAGTCCAGCACATGGTGTCCTCGAGTCCCTGAACGGTCTTGAGTGCGGGGTAGACC
>JABHEG010000351.1 GCA_018676675.1 Lentisphaerota bacterium | reverse complement strand
GGTCTACCCCGCACTCAAGACCGTTCAGGGACTCGAGGACACCATGTGCTGGACTGTCAAGATGGGCCGAAAGCGAACCAAGGAGTACATTCGCTCACTCGTCCCCCAAGAGTCAGAATGACCCCCAGCTTAACGGTTACGGTTAATGTGGACAGGACTCGCGTCTAACGCCTGTGAAGACGGCCTGAAACTGTGTACTAAGTTGGCTGGCAACAGGATCTGTGGGAACGGCACCGCTTTGGCCATGAACGGGCTCTTGAACGCTGAATGCGCGGCCGCATACCAGCCCAGGGCAGAGCGACAGCGCCGCCCTGGGTATGTTGAGGTAGATTGGTCTTGCCCTGTAAGGGCTCAGCATAGGCCCCCTCATTGAGATCGTGTCCACAGAGACTATGCGGCGCCCCTTCAGGGCATGATTCATGGGGTACGGGTAACCTGGGGCGAGTGCCCCAGGCTGGTATGCGGGGCGCCGTTGGCGCAGAAGACGAAAGGCACGGAGAACGAGCCAGATCCACGGGACCGTCGAAGCACCGCGCCCCCCATCGCGTCGTTGTCCTCCAATAGAAGAAGACGGACATGAACGCCACGATGGGCACTTCGGGAAGCCGTATTGCCCAGAAGGAGACGATGCTATCCGGTTGGAGTTCAAGATCACCCAGGAGTCCGAGGAGGTCGGTATTGCTCGGACATCACATTCCTACACTGGTGGAATGGGTATCCCGAAGACCGTCAAACTGGTGTCGGGTGATTCGCTTGTCTATCGGGTTGATTTTTCAAGCTTCTGGTCGCTGCCGTTTGGGCTGGGGACAAGTGCCGGCCGTTTGGGGATTTCTCACCCACAGACAGATACAGTAGGCCCGACACCAGGAGCGAGCCAAGCGAATGCCTGTACGGGGGACGAGTGTGTACCCAAAGACTGACAGCCTCATGCATCTTGGCCTCGAGCGTTGTGTGCGTGCTCCCTTGCCATTCCTGCGCGGCATGCGGTTCGGGCTCTTGGTGAACCAAGCATCCCTCGATTGCTCGTACCACAGTTCCTGTGATCTCCTCGATGCGGCCTACCCGGGGCAGTTGCGGGCCCTCTTTTCGCCCCAGCACGGGCTGTGGAGCGAGGAGCAGGATAACATGATCGAATCGCCCCATGCCCGTCACCCGCGGCTGGGAATTCCCGTCCACAGTCTCTATGCGGAGAGCCGCAGACCTCTGCCTGAGATGCTTGAGGGGCTCGATTGTTTGGTGGTCGACATGCAGGATGTGGGTACGCGAGTCTACACTTACGTCTGGACGGCAATGTACTGCCTGGAGGCGTGTGCCCAGCAGGACTTGCCGATGCTGATCCTCGACCGCCCCAATCCCCTGGGCGGCGAGATCGTCGAGGGTCCCCTACTGAAACCTGCCTACACCAGTTTCGTCGGCCGCGCCTCCGTACCCATGCGACACGGTCTCACGATGGCCGAGCTCCTGAGTTTCATCAATGTCACCGCCGGGATCAACGCGGCTGTCGAAGTGGTTCCGGTGTCCAGCCTTAAGCGCGCTATGCGCCACGAATCAACGGGCAGATCCTGGGTGCCTACCTCGCCGAATCTGCCGCGGATCGAGGGTGTCCAGGTCTACCCCGGCACGGTCCTGGTGGAAGGCACGAATCTCTCCGAAGGCAGGGGCACGACGACGCCGTTTGAGATTGTCGGCGCCCCTTTTGTCGATCCCTTTGCGTTGGCCGAGGCGATGCGGGACTGGGGGTTGCCGGGCGTGTTCTTCCGGCCGATCCGGTTCCGGCCGACGTTCCAGAAGTGGCAGGACCGTGAATGCGGCGGCGTCTTCATGCACGTCACCGACCCGGATGGATTTCGCCCCTATGCGACGGCTGTCGCCTTGTTGTCGGCGGTACGGTGTCTGTGGCCAGAAGGCTTCCGCTGGCTGGACCCACCCTATGAGTACGAAGAAACGAAGATGCCCATCGACATTCTCAGCGGGGATTGTGCTCTGCGCCATGCCGTGGCCGGCGTGCCGCTCGATGCCGCGGCATTCAGGGCGCTGACCACGATCGACGCTGCAGCCTGGTGGCGTCAGGTTGCGCCCTTTCGGCTGTATGATTGACCGCTGACCTTGCGTCCGAACTCGGGAACGGTCACACCCACGCTGAAGTCGGGGTATAAGGCCTTGTGAGAGCCAACTGTCAGAAGTCTTGGTCCTGACCCCGTCCGGGTCTGGCAAAGCGCTAGTGGATACTGTAGTTTGGTCCCTCCGGAAAAGCTCGTCTGTAACTTCACCGACTGTCGAGCAGCGGGCACCGAAGTTACGCTGCTCAGATATGAGCGACAGAACAACTGGCGAAGGCCAGGCCCGTGTGTGAGGTGGATGTGAAACTGCTGTTCTGTATATGTCTAATGATGGGGCTGCTGAGTATGGACGTGAACGCCTGGGAAGCGAACTACGACGAGGACAAGATCCCTGCGTATGAACTGCCGGAACTGCTGCGAATGCAGGATGGCAGTGCGGTTTCGACCCCGGACGACTGGCGGACCAAGCGGCGTCCGGAGCTCATCAGGTTGTTTGAGGAGCATGTTTACGGGCGGATGCCGGGCCGCCCTGAGGGGATGGCTTTCGAACTGCTTGAGTCGGATGGCAAAGCACTTGAAGGGAAGGCAACTCGGAAACAGATTCGGGTCCGGCTTGGCAAGGGAGTGGATGGGCCCGCATTTGATCTCCTCCTTTTCATCCCCAACCACGTCAAGCGGCCGGTGCCCGGTTTCCTCGGGCTGAACTTCTTCGGCAACCACTCGATCAGTGCTGATCCCAAGATTCTCCTCTCTCAGTCCTGGATGCGCAACAACAAAGATCATCACACGGTCAGGAACCGGGCGACCGCAGCCTCACGAGGAACGTCGTCGAGACGCTGGCCCATCGAGCGTATCATCGAGCGTGGCTATGCCCTCGGGGCGATCTACTACGGCGACATCGATCCGGATTTTCATGATGGGTTCAAGAATGGCGTTCACCCCCTTGTCGATGAGGCCGGAGGCAAGCGTTCGGGGGCGGCCTGGGGGGCCATCTGTGCCTGGGCCTGGGGATTGAGTCGGGGACTGGACTACCTGGAAACGGATGATGATATCGATGCGGCACGGATTGCCGTCATCGGTCATTCGCGCCTCGGTAAGACGTCACTGTGGGCGGGAGCTACCGATGAGCGCTTTGCTGCGGCGATCTCCAACGATTCTGGTTGTGGAGGAGCGGCGCTGTCTCGGCGCTGCATTGGTGAGACCGTGTGGCGGATCAACAACAGCTTCCCGCACTGGTTCTGCCACAACTTCCGACAGTACGACAACAACGAGAGTGCGCTACCCGTGGACCAGCACCAGCTGATCGCCCTTGTTGCCCCACGTCCCGTCTATGTGGCCAGTGCGGAAAAGGACCGCTGGGCCGATCCGAAGGGGGAGTTCCTCGCTGCCCTGCACGCCGATCCGGTCTACCGGCTACTTGGGTTGGAAGGACTGCCGGCGACGGAGATGCCTTCGGTTGACCAACCTACGGTGGGGCGTGTAGGCTATCACGTAAGAACCGGCGGTCACAATCTGTCTCCCTACGACTGGGAGCAGTACCTTGATTTCATGGACCGTCACGTGCGGTAGATCCGCGGAGCGAAGCCGTGGAGGGCGGCCGGTCAGTCGCCGGGCTTCATCGTCCACGTGCCCGGGTCTGTCCGTTTGAACGACTTTGCGTGGCCGTCGGCGAAACAGGAGTTGCTTCCCCCGATGTGCCTTGTGCCGACTCTGGTTCTTGCCCCATGGTCGATCACTTCTCGCAACTGGTAGCCTGGCGATCCGCCGGTGTAGATCTCGGAGCTTATCGAGTCAATGGCCCAAATGGTGTTGACTGGCTCTGTGACGGCTGGCAGTTTGGGGCGTCCACCCCAGTTCCCGTATGAGGAGACCGAGTTGCCGTTGATGTCGATTGAGATCTGCGGAACGGCGTATGAGCGTCGTGCTGGATTCGCGTACCCGGGGGGTCTGCGATAGGTGTACCGCCAACTTGGAACCGGGGCAACCGGACAAAGGAAGATGTCTTCGCTGCCGACGTACTCGCTGATCCTGTCATACCACCAGAACAGGTTGCTCCCCTCGTACTGGTAGACGCCGGGGGTGTAGTAATTGCTGTCGTTGGTGTACATGGCGTAGCCCAGCCCGAGCTGTTTCATGTTTGATATGCAGGAGATCTGCTTGCCCTTGTCCTTCGCTTTCTGCATTGCCGGCAGAAGCATCGAGGCCAGGATCGCGATGATCGCGATGACGACCAGGAGCTCGATCAGAGTGAAGTGCTCAGACGTTTCGTGCCTTGTCAAGTTCATCGTTGCCTCTCGGGCGTTTTACTGGCGGATGGCGCTACGATAATCGAAAAAAGGGTGCATCCAGGAAGAGGTCGCCGGATGGCACCGCCTCCCACATTGACTGCTTCCTGGCTTTAGTGTGGGAGGAGCCGCTGTGCTCCGACTCCTAATCGCCGGATGGCACCGCCTCCCACATTGACTGCTTCCTGGCTTTAGTGTGGGAGGAGCCGCTGTGCTCCGACTCCTAATCGCCGGATGGCACCGCCTCC
>JABHEG010000230.1 GCA_018676675.1 Lentisphaerota bacterium | reverse complement strand
GGTGAAGGACTCACCGAACGCCGGCCTGGACGCAGCTTTCCGAGGAAAAAAACACCAACGAAGCACCGTCACGTCATGAACCGCAAAAGGATCTGAGGCCGTCGCGCCGCCCGGACGCTTAGGTTGACGGCATTGGGGCCGACGGATCAACCTATCTCGGAGGATACGCCCAAAACGGCATCCAAATCGCTCAGTTCGGTCCGGATGACAAGCCGGTTGCCACTGTCGACTGTCCCCCGGCTATCAAACACATCCGCCTCATGCGTCTGACCGCGACCGGCACATTCCTGCTGGGCTCCGGCTCTGTGATCTACGAAATCGGGCGCACGGGCGAGATCGTCTGGCAGCAGACGGTGAAGGGGGCAAATCACATCTACAAAGCGGTGCGCCTGCCCAACGGCAACACTATGCTGGCTTCAGGCTACGGGGCCTTTATCGTGGAGATTGCCCCCGACGGAGAGTGGGTCCGGACGCTCGGACGTGCCCCCGGCCAGAAGGTCAAAAGCCCCAAGTTCTTTGCGGATTTCCAGATCCTGGCCAATGGCAACGTTGTCATCGCGAACTGGATGGGCCACAAGCGGGAAGACAGCCGAAAAGGGCAGCAGATCGTCGAGTATACGCCGGAAGGACAGATCGCCTGGACGTGGCACAACCCCGATCTGGCAGGCTGCATCCACGGGCTGCTCCTGCTGGATGGACTCGATGTCCGTGCCCTGCACCACGAGTGCGCCGGCCTGCTGGCGCCCGTTGCCCAGCCGGTTCCGCTTCCCTCAGTCCCCGCGGCCCAGTAGGTATTCTGAAAGGCCGCTATCTCACCTGATAGCATGCCAGCGGGTCATCCCGAACAGGCGCTCCCGACCTCCTTGGCGAGGGCGGCCCAGTCTCGCAACCGTCGGGGATTGTGGTTGACGGTCTCGAGTTCCTGGAGCACGACCATGAGACAGCCTCCCCGGGCCCGTTCGAAGCCGTCCACCAGATGCTTCCGCACCGCAGACAGGTCCGGGGCATACGCCACATCGGTCGCCTTCTGCCGCCACTCAATGCAGTAGCGGTCGCCGACCGCATCCACGAGTGTACCGAGATCCGTCCAGGGAGAACAGACGAAGCGGCGCAGGTTCGGGATGGACAGAATCAGCGGAATTTTGTTGGTCAGATCTTCACAGCATCCGTAGAAGCTCAGGCCCGAGCGTTCGAGAATCGGCTTCTGGTACTGCAGCAGGAATTCTTCATGCTGGGCGGGTGAGACGCCCTGGAACTCCTGGCTCTCCCCGCGCCCCCACAGGTCCTTCAGTCGCACAAGCTGCGGATCGCTGTCCGGTTGAGGCAGGTCATCGCAGGCCATCAGATTCACGTTGTTGAGGGTCAGGACCCCGGCTTGTTCGAACTGCTCCATCACCCCCAGGTGCCCGTCCATGAGCGTGCGCATGAGCCGGTGTACCCACTGCGGGCGGTCCATTAGGTCAAAGAGCAGCTGTTCGACTCCACGCAGTTGGGTTGCCCAGCCATGCAGCCACGCCCCGGGGCCCGGCACAGCACAGGTCTCGCGCACAGGGAGAAGGTCACCGAGGAGGCCGTTCATTCGTTCCAGATTGGTTTGCGTGGCCTCCCTGTCATGGTGGTATCGGGGCAGGACGATCCTGTCGATGTCCGACTCCTCCTTGATCGGGGGCTCGTAGCGCCAGGCGGTGCGGGTCGGCGTCACCGTCGAAGCATCTTCCGGCCGGATGTGCGTCACCGGAAGCCCCCACAGAGACTGCCCCTCAAGTCGCATGACCGTCGGGACGGTCACCCAGGGCTCGAGGACGGTATCGTCGCCGATCTCCCATTTGTGCAGGCTCTTCCGGAACTGGTACTCCAGGCCCCGAAGAAACGGATCGGCGGCAACCAGGACGGAGGCCGGCAGAATCTCGTTCCAGGCTCCTGACCCCGGGTGGCAGACGATCGGAGGACGCTCGGGCCGACGCAGGCTGTTCACATCGCACCACAGCTGTCTCCTGGCACGATTCTCCGAGGTCTGCGCCAACTCAGCGACACGCTGGGCCAGTTCCCGTACCGTCGCGCGCCCTTTGGCATCTGAAGGCATCATAGCGGTCACCGTCCGATTTGAGACACCACCTTAACCTGGCCCGAATTGGCCATGGCAATCGTCTTCGCCGGAAAGAGCTGCTCGTGTGTTCAGTCCGAGTTGTCGCTATCTCTCACCTGATGAAAGGAGATCTGCTTCCCAGCGATAGACGGGAAAATAGCGTGGTCGCGTAGAGAGAGCAACGCCCCGCCTTCCCGCACCAGGCTGTTTCATCCTGACGAATCTGACCCGTTCGTGCTAGCGTGAGAGCGTGGGAGCGTCTCCGGATTCCCGTGCTCACGCTCTCACCTTTCCACAGAAGTGAGAATGAAGCAGCTCTGTTCCAGCACTCCTCCCCTGCCCTTCCAGCACGTCAATCCTCCACATCACATATCGTTTCGGAGTGTCACAAGCCGTCACTGGGGCGACGGCTCCCCGCTCCTTGTGCTCAGTCTAGCGCAGATGTAGAGTCCCCCGTCCTTTGGGCGGGCCCTAAAGAGCGGCGGTGTCAGCTTGCTCTACGCCGCCTGAGGGATCTTCAGCATGAGCAGGATCATGACCAACAGGGCGACAGACTCAATGACGCCAATGGCCATGATGTACCCGCCAAGGCCTTTACCAGTCTCCCCGAGAGCATCGCACGCCCGAGCTCCGGCCCGCCCCTGAAGGAACGCACTCATGCCCATGGCCAATCCAGCTCCAAGCCCCATAACGATCTGGAAGACGTAGGTGTCCGGTGCCAGGTTCGCAGCCACCAGGTTCGTGTTGAAGATCATCCCGTAGAACAACTGCGACAGCGGAGCACCGACGAAAATGAAGAGGGTGAAGGGCGCCTTGGAGCCCTCTGCCAGCTTCCGTTTCATCACCCCGATGGCAGCCATGGCAGCCACACCGCTCCCCAACGCCGAACCGACCGCGGCCAGCGACAGGGACAAGCCCATATCACCCATTCCCTGAACCATCACTACACCTCACATTGACTTGCTGCTTGCACGTTATTCCCGGACATTGCCTACTGCCCGTCCGGAGCGATTCTCTCTTCTCTGAATGGCCGATACTCAGTGCCTGACCACTCGTTACCTACATGGCCGGAGAACTCCAGCATCTTGAGCCGAATACCATGGACCACGACTCCCATGCCCGCAAGCACCAGATTAAGCGAGTGCCCGAGCAGGAGAATCAGAGCCGCACCGATGGCCGCCAGGGGGCCTTTGACGCCGTCCCCGAGAGCCATCTGGTTAAAGCTGCTCGCCAGAACCAGGGAGGTATAACCAACCGCAAAGAGACGCAGGTAGGAGACGACATCTGAGAAGCCGCCTATCAAAGCCAGCGGGAACTCAACCAACGTCGCGCCTACGCCCTTGAGAACATTCTTCTGGAAGTTCGCGAAGAGAAGGACCAGGCCCGACCCAACGCCAATCAGCCAGCCGCCCAGCGGCGGGAAGGGCTGCCCCAGGACAAGGCTTCCGGTCAGGCAGTACAACCCCCAGATGATGGAAATCCAGCCGATTTCGGCGATCGCCTTTGGCGAGTTGGATTCCTTCGCCGCAGCCAGGGCGTGGGCCAACGTCAGATGAACGGCCCCAATCTTGAAACACAGCCCAATGAGCAGGAATTGGTTGTCATTGAACCCACCCTTGGTCAAGTCAAAGCTGGAGATTGCGGGGATGACAAGGGCGGCGAAAAATGGAATGTTCGCGATCGTCTCCGAGCCAAACCAGGTTCCGCTCAACACTCCCCACAGAATGGTCGCAGCACTCAATACGTACATCAGGATGAACGGCTCAGCGGGAGCCTTCCGGAACTTGCGGCGGGCGAGCATGGTCACGCCGAGATAGATCAGACCGTAGCCCGCATCACCGATGAGCATGGCAACGAACAAGGCAAAAAACACGAGGAACCAGAGGCTTATGTCCAGCTCGTTGTATCCCGGAATGGTCCCGAGAAACGCCATCACAGGATCGATGATGCGGATCCACTTTGGGTTCCGCACGAGAGTGGGGACTTCTTCATCCTCATCGGGCTCTTCAAGGCTGTAGGCCCATCCGTTTTCCTCTGCGGCAGCGCGAAACGGGTCAAGGGCATCAGCCGGAGCAAAGCCCTGCAGATACGAGATGCCCCGGTCGTCCGCCAGACTCGCCTCGACGCGAGAGAACTCCAGGTCTGTCTTGAGCTGTGCCGCGTACTCCTCCAGAACCATCCGGTAGTTGCCGAGGAACGCCAGTTTCGCTCGGTGCTCGACGAGCGCTTCATCCACTCGGTAGTGGGCGTCCAGGAGATCCCGGCGACGTTCGTCCGGGAGGCACTCCTCCTGCAGATCGTCCAGTGCGTGTTCTTTCCCGACCGCGATATGGGCCAGCAGCACGGTTCGACCTTCCTGGCCGACTCTATAGAGATCGTGAGTGTCGACCAGATCCTGGTACTGGCTCCGCGTCGCCCGGAAGAGCCGGACTTTGACGCCGGCTTCCCCCAGCTCGGTGATGGCCTGCAGTGAAACGTTTGACCACTTGCGGTACTGCGCGAGCTTGCCGTCCAGTTCCTCGCGGCTGACGAGGAGTCGCTCACGGCTTTCGGCAAGCTCAAGGATCTCGTCAACGACCTGATCAGGCATGCGGATTAGCGTCTCTGGTTCGTCCACACTGCCGATCTTGCTCAGTGCCGTTGTGACCCGCTCAATCTTCTGCTCAATCTCCGCACAGGAACGAGCCCCCTGCCCCTGGAGGCGCACGTGCAGCACGCCAAGCGCACGAAGGACCGCCAACGTCTCGTCAGCATGTGCCGTGCCGACCAGGATAGTGACCTTCTTCATGGGAACGATCATGGGGACTCTCTCTAATCAGCCCTGGGCGGTCGCCGCCCGGGCCTTTCGCTTCCTCGTCAGCTTGCCTTTGGTCAGCTTGCCGCGAACCACTCCGGCTGTCTGCTGATCACCGAGGAAAATGCGGATCTTCCGGATGTTCTCTTTGGCCTGCGGAATCTTGACCTTCTCGAACAGGTTGATTCGCTGAACGGTCGTCCTCAGCTCCTCGGAGATGATCTCAAGCTGCTCGCGCAACACGTTCAGCTCAAGCTCCATCAGGATCTTCTGCTTCATAGACTGCAGGCCGGCATCAAGCCAGAATGGCTGTTCCATGAGGTCATACGGCTCCTCCTGGAAACGGACGTCACCCAGCACCGGAATCTCGATGCCAGCCACGTTTTCCCGCCGGACGACGTAGCCCTGAGGCGCGCAGAACGCAGTCAGGTCAATCTCTGCTGCGAACACCGCAACCCAGCGGGTTACGCTCTCAGTCACCTTCAGCAGTTCGGCTTCGCGGGCTTCCACATCCTGGTGGATACGATGTATCTCATTGAAAAGCTGGGTCTTCCGCAACTTCAGCGTCGGCAGGAAGCGGCTGAAACGCGCAAGCGCCTTCTTCTCCCTGCTGAGCGAGTCTTTTGTAAGCTTCAGCTTGGTGGCCATCAGTCCGCCCTCTGCTGGCGGGGAATAGACGCGACGTCCGTAAGTTCCCTGAAATGGTCGCCTCCCCGTTCCGGGTCGAACGCGGCGAGTCTCTCGAGGATCTGGACCTTGAGGCGATAGACGATCAAGGCATGCAGATCCGCGTGGTGCGTATTCAGTTCCGCGGCGATGTAGTCCCAGCGCAAGCGCAGCAAGCGCTGTTCGGCCTCCAACGGCGTCGTGTCTTTCAGGTACGATGTTGGGAAGGCATTCGTCTTGTGCTCCCGCCCAGCCCGCCTTGACTCGACGTAGGCCGCAATATCGCTCCGGATACGGCGCTCAAAACGGCAGTACTCCGCCACGAGCTCCAGCGGATGGTCGGTGCTCGTGTAGTCGCCAATGCCCGTGCCGGAGAGGACGTCGAATTCCTCTTCGCCCAGCCACTTCCCCGCTTCTTCGAGAAAGCGTTCAGACGACGGAAACTCCGTCTCCCCGAAACTCAACATCGGCAACAGGGCTGCCAGATAAGGATACTCACTCATAGTTGGAGCAGCTTCGTCAACTGTGGATTGAGGTAGGCACTGAAGCTCTCAGTCACGGTTGCGTCCGAAACGTCGTAGGCCACCGCGTCTCCGTCCTTCCGAATCCGGAAACCGTTGGTGATGCTTCGGTTCAGTCGGATCTCCACGCCTTCGGCAAGCAAGTTTTGAACCCCCGTATCCGCGAGGGCCAACAATTTCTGCCCCATCTCCGGGCTCACCGCGACCGTGACGGCCTCGCCTCCGGCCCAAACCTGGACGAGTTGCATGATGAGTTCACGCAGGAACTCAACATCGTTGAGGACGTCCCCGGTCTGCTCCCGGAACGCCTTCATGAAGAGTCCCCGCACATTCTGTGTCAACGCCAGCATCGTGTCCCTGGCCGCCTGCTGAACAGATGCCGTCGCGCTCTGTTCGAGCTTGGCCGCCTCGGCTTCGGCGGACCTGATCCTGGCATCGGCTTCGGTCTGCGCCGCCTGCAGGATCTGCTCTGCCTCTTGCCTGGCGTCGTCAAGGATCTTCTCAGCCTCGGCTTTTCCCTTGTTCACGCCCTCGGAGTGCAGCCTGCTCACAAGTGCATCCAGGCGGACCTCTTCACCAGTGTTCTCGCCCATTTGACTCTCTGCCTCTTTGTCTGTAAGCGGGATCTTGCCGCGTGGTCTTTTCCGTTATCGCCGTCTTTGAGGGCGGCCGCCGTCTCGTCAGCCGTCTATCCCACCGGGCCAGAATTCCCGGAGAAGGGCGGAAGGCATACGCGTTTCTTCCGACTCGAAACAATCCGCCAGGATCTGCCAGGCGCTGTCCAGGGCTTCCTCCAGCGGAATAAAGACGGACAGGTCCATCATCTTCGCTTCGAAGAGCTCACCGTATTTCAGGAGCTTCTCATCCCACTCACTCATCCGGAACCCCATGGAGCGTTTCTCGAGTGTTTCGAGATACTCGCTGTACAGCTTCAGCGTCCCGTTCATCACGGACCGGTGATCTTTGCGGGTCTTCTTGTTGACCTGCTGCTTGAGCCGGCTCAGCGAGCCAAAGGGCTCGATGCGGCCGTTACGCAGATAGAACTGCCCTTCGGTGATGTAGCCGGTGTTGTCCGGGACGGGGTGGGTCACATCGTCTCCGGGCATGGTGGTCACCGCGAGAATCGTTACCGAACCGGCACCGACAAAGTCAACCGCCTTCTCATAGCGTGCGGCCAGCTGGCTGTAGAGGTCCCCGGGGTAGCCGCGATTGGCGGGTACCTGCTCCATGGTAATGGCAGTTTCCTTCATGGCATCGGCGTAGTTGGTCATATCTGTGAGCAGCACGAGCACGTCTTTGCCGTCAAGGGCAAAGCGCTCTGCCACAGCCAGGCACATATCGGGAATCATAATGCCCTCGACAATCGGGTCTGACGCGGTGTGCACGAAGAAGATGGAACGACTGAAGACGCCTCCCGACTCCAGTTCTCGTCGGAAGTACATGTATTCGCTGTACTTCAGGCCGATCCCGCCAAGAACGATCATGTCGGCCTCGGCCTGCAGCGCGATCCGGGCCAGCAGCTGGTTGTAGGGCTCACCTGACACCGAAAAAATCGGGAGCTTCTGCGACATGACCAACGAATTGTAGAGGTCAATCATCGGGATGTTGGTCCGGATCATCTTGCTGGGAACGACGCGCTTGGCGGGGTTGACCGACGGTCCGCCAATCTCGATCATGCCTTCATCAATGGGCGGGCCGTCGTCAATGGGTATACCACTGCCGCTGAACGTTCGCCCCAGCATGTTCTCTGAGAAAGAGACCTGCATGGGGTTTCCGAGGAAGCGCACTTCGTCCTCAGTGGACACACCTTTGCTCCCGGCAAAGACCTGCAGGTAGACCAGGTCGTCATCCTCGATCTTGATGACCTGCGCCAGGGACGTCCCGCGAGCGCTGGTGACCTCCGCGAGTTCCTCATACTGCACACCATTGGCGCGCACCGTGATTACGTTTCCGACAACACTCAGAATTCTGTCGTACACGGGTCGCATCTCATCATCTCCCATTCCCTACACTGAGGGAACTCGTATCTGGGGCCGGGGCCGCCAGCAATTCGGGCAGCGGCCCGGCAGCCGGAAAACTCGGCAGGCGTGGGCGGCACTGGACCTATGTTCAGCCGGCAACAGCGGTAGCCACTGCCTCGTCGATTGCCTTCTCCAGAGCGACGAACTCGTCCGAGCCCATCGCCTTCAGATTCCAGTCGATAAACTGCTGGTTGAGCCTGGCAAAGAAGTGCCTGGCCGCGGCTTTATCCTTGAACTCAAGATCGGCAAACAGGATCTCGGACACCTTATCGAACACGTAATGCTGCCTCTCGACGGAACAGGCCGCATCGACATCGTCGAAGGCGTCCTGCTGCAGGTAGACGGTATCGAGAAAGTCGGACTTCAAGTAGAGCAGGAAGTCGCTCATCGCTGTCCCGTCCTCGCCAATAACCATCATCATCTGGCCGACATTGTCGCCCTTCATCAGGAGGTCCCGTGCCCTGTCAACCTTCTCCTTGTCGATGATGCTTTTGCAGTGGGACCAGCTTTCCAGCGGATCGATGGCCGGGTACTTACGCGCATCGGAACGCGCACGGCTGAGCCCGTGGAACGCATCCACCACTTTGAGCGTGGCCTGGGTGACAGGCTCCTCAAAGTTCCCGCCCGCGGGACTGACTGTGCCGCCGATGGTCATACTCCCAAATGAACCGTCGTGCAGTTCGACGTATCCGGACCGCTCATAGAACTCGGCGATGCGGGACTCAAGGTAGGCGGGGAAGGCCTCCTCGCCGGGAATCTCTTCCAGACGCCCTGAAACTTCGCGCATGGCCTGCGCCCACCTGGACGTGGAGTCCGCCATGATCAATACGTTCAACCCCATCTGCCGGTAGTACTCTCCGAGAGTCGCCGCGGTATACACGGACGCCTCGCGAGCAGCAACAGGCATGGAGCTTGTGTTGGCAATAATGATCGTCCGTTCCATGAGGGGACGGCCGGTCCGCGGATCGATGAGTTCCGGGTACTCCTGCAACGTCTCAACGACTTCCCCGGCCCGCTCACCACACGCCGCAATGACGACGATATCCACCTGGGCGTTCTTGCAGGTGTTCTGCTGGAGCACGGTCTTCCCTGCCCCGAACGGTCCGGGAATGCAGTAGGTGCCTCCAAGGGGTACCGGTGAGAACGTATCGATGATGCGATACTGCGTAACCATCGGCTCGTCCGAAACAAGCTTGCGCCGATACGCCTTGATCGGGAGCTTGATGGGCCAGTCGAAACACATCGTCAGCGAGTGCACCACACCTGCTTCGTCCACGACCTCAGCGACCTGTTGCTCGATGGTGTACTGACCTTCGGGAACGATGCTCTTCACGGTGCATTCGCCGCGGATTGTGAACGGGACCATAATCGAGTGTCGTACAGCGTTTTCCTGTACACGCCCGAGAGCCATCCCGGAAAGGACGACATCGCCCTCCTTGGCCTCCGGGCGGAACATCCATTTCCTGACACGGTCAAGAGGATCGGCGGTCTTGCCGCGGCGCAGGAAGAAACCGTGCTGTTTCGCCAACTCGTGAAGCGGATTCTGTAAGCCGTCATAGACTTGCCCCAGAATCCCAGGCCCCAGGCGGACAAAAAGCATCTGCCCCGAGAATTCCACTTGGTCACCGGCGCGCAGGCCACGCGTGCTCTCATAGACCTGCAGCGACGCCGTCCCCTCCTCGATCTTGATGATCTCGGCTTTCAGACGCTCGTCACCGCAGATGGCATAGGCAAGCTCATTCTGTAGGATTCTGCCGTCGACACGGACCGTGATCATGTTACCGTTGATCCCGGTGATCACGCCCATCACATTCGACTTCTCCATGGGGGAACGACCTCTCTGGACGATGGCTGAACCGGGGTGCCAAACCGTCAACGACGGCGAACTGAACCGTATCCAGCCCTGACAAACGTCGGTCACATTGCGAGGAACCTGTCTCGCCGAGTGTGGCGAAAAACGTTTAATATAAGCCCACCCCCGTCAGGTTTCACGGGCCCGCGGGCGAGAACTCACGGGAAATCGTCCCTATCCCGCATTTCTCATAGACTCGGTGTGCGTCAGGCCTTGCTTTCGTTAGCGGGTGCTGTGGAGCCGAGCAGAGCGAGACGGGTTTTACGGCTTCCGTGGAGCGGCGAGGGCCCTGACGAGCGCCAAACCACTGCCCCGTGCGGCGAGTGTGACTCAAAGCTCCGGCGCACGGACGTTCCAGCGCATGTCGGAGCGGGGGCTGAGGGCAATCAGTCTGTCCACCATCTTGCGGCTGAAGTCCGCCTTCCGCTGGGTCTGCCCGGGGTCGTCCCAGAGGTTCGTGGTCTCCCAGGGATCCTTCCTCAAGTCGTACAGCTCACCATAGTCGCGGTCCTGGTAGTGGCAGTACTTCCATTGCCGGTCGCGAAGCACGCGGATGCCGCCGGCTTCCATATAGACCGTGTCGCGGTCATCCAGATCTTCACTGCTCTGCCAATAGCGGGAGAGATCTTGTGAGGCCATCTCTACCGGAATCGGTGCGCCGGCCACACTCAGACACGTTGCGGCGATGTCCACGGAGCTGATCAGGGCCGACTCTCGTTTAGCGGACACGCCATCAACCGGTGGCTTGATGATGAAGGGGATACGCATGAGCACTTCGTTGATATGCTGCCCCTTGGCGGCCAGACCGAACTCTCCCATGTAGTCGCCGTGATCCGTAGTGAAAACGATCAGAGTGTGGTCGTACTCACCACGCGCCGTCAACGTCGCGACGATCTCGCCCACCTTACGGTCGATCTGGGTCACATTGGCATAGTACCCAAGGCGCAAAGCACGAATCTCGTCGACGCTGTACGAACTGCGGGGGCTCGGGGTTTCACCGTCAGCCGTTGCGTTGTGTGGCGGCTTGCCGGCAAGCATCCCGTAATCGGTCACGGGCATGTCGATGTCAGCCGGATCGTAGAGACTCGCTTCCGGCAGTTTACCGCCGTCAAAGGGCATGTGGGGCCCGGGAAAGGAGATGGTGCAGAACCACGGTTGCCCGTTCGGTGGATGGGTCGCCAGCCACTCACGACCACGATCGCCTACATACTCATCCACATGGTACTTGGGGTCTGCCAGCCAATCTGCCGACAGGCGCAGAGCCGGATTCCATCTCATCAGTTCACCAGTTTGCCGGAAGCCCGCAGCGTATAGCCAGCGCTGGTAGGAGTCCTTCTCAGGAGCCTGAGGCTGAGGCCCGTGGGAGTCAACGACGTCGTGGTAGTCCAGACCGAGCTCGATTTCAGAAGGGCCGACATGCAGTTTGCCGATATGAGCGGTGTGGTAGCCGGCCTCCTGGAGCCGAGACATAAAGGTCGTTTCGTGCGTCGGCAGGTGCGTGATGTAAGTGGGGCAGGCGCATTGATGCGGGTACTTGCCGGTGAGGATGGCAGCCCGTGCAGGCACGCACGACGGGTTTGGTGTGTAGGCTCGCGTAAACAGCACACCGTCCGCTGCCAGTGCATCCAGATTCGGCGTGTGAACGGCCGGGTTGACCGCCCCGAGCGCGTCGAAGCGTTGCTCATCGGTCATGAGAAAGAGGATATTGGGCTGCCGTCTACTCATTGGCTCCTCCAGTGAATAACGATTAACCAGTAACCAGTCCCCGACTAACAGCCAACGCTCCCCCCCGGGGAACAACACATCACCAGGGGCATACGCGATGGCCGATGCCCCGGGTGTGCTTCATCATTCCCATGGCGGCATCAACGGTGAGTTCCCGTACTCGCTCCAGCTGATCATCGTCTGCCGCGAGGTCGTGCATCTCATCGGGGTCGGAGGCGAGATCGTACAGTTCGGCCCGGCCGGTGTGTGGATAATACAGGAGCTTGTGATCCCCGTCGTAAACAGCCAGGTTCTGGTATTCGACCGCTTCGTGAAACGCGTAGGCGAAAACCTGGTGCCGGCGCCCTCCCCTGATCTCAGCGCAGACATCGCACCCGTCGATATCGGTTGGGACCACCAGTCCGGCCAAACCCATGACAGTTGGGAGCACGTCCACGTTACCGACTGGACGGTCCCAGATTGAGGGCATATCCTGCCCCGGAGCGCGCAGAATGAAGGGAACATGGACCAGCGATCTCGCGCAGATGTTCTGCTTGGCCAGAAGCGCGTGATCTCCGAGAAAGTCCCCATGATCGCTGGTGAACACGACCACGGTGTCATCGAGGATCCCCTTCGCCTCCAGGGCTGCGACGATCTCACCCACGGCCAAGTCAATCCCTTCCACCATCGCGTCCGTGCACCGGCGCACGTTCTTGACATCCTCCTCACTGAAATGGCGGATATCTTTGAGGACATCGATCACCGGCCGTTTCGTTCCTTCGGGGTCGACAGGGGGCAGGACGTCGCTCTTCTCGTGATGCGCCGCCAAGTCGTGCGAGGGGCATATTGGGTGGTGTGGATCGGGAAACCCGATGAAGACGAAAAACGGCGCCCCCTCAGAACACGTGTTCAAATAGGCCGTAAAGCGATCGGCCAGCCAGCGGGAGTGATGCAGTTCCGCGGGGATAACGGACTGGTAGACGGGGGCGGCCCCATCCGGTTTCTTCATCCTCTCGTGCCTCTTCACCCGAGTGTGGATGTCGGGGTGATTCTCCCGCAGCCACTTGGCGTAGTGTCCCTGGATGGCAGGTCCTTCCCCGTGTCCTTTCGTCATCTCTACATGCTGGAAACCGTAGTAGGGACCATGCCAGTCGTCCTTTACGCCGGTCTGCCAGATCGCATAGGTCTCTCCGTACCCGTAGTCAGGATGCCCCAGGTTCGGAGTCAGGTGCAGTTTTCCGAAGGACGCGGTGCGGTAGCCGGCTGCAGCGAACCGGTCTGCGATGGTGGGGATCTCCGGAACGATAGCCTCAACGGCCAGGGGCCACTTGGTCTCGGAGCTGATAAATTCGTTCTGCCGGCGTGGCAGAGCCATCCCGTTGGCCCACGCTCCGTGGCCGGGAGGATAAAGACCAGTCATCAGCGAGCAGCGCGAAGGTGTGCAGACCGGGTTTGCCACGATATGGCGGGTGAACAGTGTGCCCTCCTGGGCAAGCCGGTCGATATTGGGCGTATCCACATACGGATTCCCCGTGCACCCGAGACTGTCGTAGCGCTGCTGATCGCTGTGGATGATGAGTACGTTCTTCCTCATAGTCGCTCCTCAGAAAATGTGTAATGGCAGAAACCGTCGTCCCATATAGACCGGAGCACAGCTGCTCTGCAGACCAGGACGCCTCTTCCATTACCGTGTTTCACAGTCTTCCGTAGAACGTCTGACAGTTCCGCCTCACTCAGCCTGGGGTCCTCACGATTCAGGGCGTTGCGCGACATCAGCCTCCAAAGCGGTCTCTATTCATGTCTGCTTGGCCACTTCTCGTCTTGTGCTTGATGCCACAGTTCCATGAGTTGAGGCCCGACCGCCCATTCGTTGGGGGACAAGCCAACGTGCATCCACACGCCCGCTTTCCTCGAGACAGGCGCCAGAAACCGGCGGAAGTAGTCAAGCCATGACTCGCCGGGCTTGCGGGCGACCGCATAGTTCAGCCCCTTGCCCGCGTCCTCGAACTGTTTCAGCAAACCGTTGCGGTCTCCGTTCAAGTGCATCTGACCGTAGAGAATCCCATGCATGCCCGGCATGGCGAGGTAGTTATCAACGATCTGTCGGCCGTCACCGCAGAAGTGTACCCAACCGCCCCCCAGCGCGTCAAAAGCCCGTTTGGTGTAGGGAATGCTGAACTCCGCATGGCACTCGGGAGACACCATGACGCAGCAGTCTTCGCACAGTTGACCTCCTCCCGCCATGACGTTGTTTCCGTACCAGTACCAATCGTCAGGTTCACCAGCAAGGCCCTTGTACAACTGCGTGACCTCGACGAACAGCTTGGTGCACTCGCCCATCAGTTGGTGGACAAGTGCCGGATCGTCGTACATGTCCATCAGAAGATCCTGACCGCGGATGAGGTAGGCCAAATCGAAGGGACTCATCATGAAGAAAAGTCCGGTGTGAATCTCCTCCGGTAGAACTGAACGGCAGTACCGCGTGTATTCCGCAGCTCGTTTGACCATCCCACGTTCGGCAAAGTCGTCAGGCAATACGAGATTGCGGGCCTCGTCGCGACTCAGGAGTCTCTCGGCGTGCAGCGTGTCATCCATGATGCGCACCCCGAGGCCGAATGCACTCAGGAGAAACGCGTTCCCGAACCGTGGTGCCAGGCCGGGGTAAACATCCGATGGGAACTGAATCCACGAGCGCAACCGAGGCAGCCATTCCGCAAGCATGTTCTCAGGGGAATCGATCTGCTCAGCAAGACTGTATCTGACATGCGAATGCAGGTTGGCTGAACAGTAGGGGTCGCTCGGGTCATTCGCCCTGATTGTGATTGGCAGGTAGTCGGCTTGTGTCCCCCTTCCATTGCTGACACCAAGCCACCGTGCCCGCTTCCGTGCCCGTGCATCTGCATCGTGGCCCACCTGCGCGCAGGTCGCCTCCTCGATCAGTGCATCCACTGACAGGTTTTGGTCTACATCGCCGTGCTGTTCCATCTTGCTGGTCTCCGCCGGCATTAGCCCGCATTTCTCATGGGCAGGACACTATGGCGTTTGTTTCTCGTTCTGGAAGAGGCCATTGGGCTTCACCTGGTCAACCCTTGGGCGAAACACTGTGTTCTCGAAAACGGAAGACGATGCCCACCCGTTGGGTAAACTTGGGGCACGCCGATCCTCGCTCGCGCCGCACGGGGCAGTGGTCACCACAGCACCCGCTTGCGAAAGCAAGGCTCGACCCACCCCAAGTTTATGAGAAGTGCGGGTTAGGTTGCTTCTGAGTCGCGTCTCATGGCAGAGGGCACAAGCTGCGAGTGTCAACGTGAAATGGGGGGGGCCTTCACGCGCCGTAACACCGCACCTCAAACAACGTGGCGTTCGGAGATCCGTACGTTTCCTTCATCACGATTCGCACCGCTGTTGTCTCTAAGCTGTCAAACGAGAACGTGATCAAGCGTGTCCGGTTGCTCTCGATGGAGCCAAGCGGCACCCATTCGCCTCCCACCCGCGCCTCGAGCGCAAGTGCCTTCAGCAACTCCTGTGGGACGTCGTTCCAGAACGTCTCGGTCACCTTGGAGTCTTTACGCATCAGGATGTTGCGCCTCACATTGGTGTCGCACTTGATCTCGACTCTCGACAGTGAGACGGGCCGCTCCCACTCCACCACAACGTCCGCCGGGAGCCCCTCCGACTGCCAGTGGTGTATCTCATCGCCAACGTCTCGCGAGACGCCGTCTGTGAGCAGTGCCGCGTCCCCGGAACAGGTAGACGAAGCGGTGATCCGACTCGCCCTGGGGGCCAAATCATCTGGGTCGTTTGCCGGCCGCCTCGGGATGAAAGCATCGTCGCGCAGCAACTGCTCCTGCAGATCGCTCACATGGTTCTGTGCAAGTTCACGCGGGAGAACGCCCTTCTTGAGGCAGAGGGACGCCGCTGTTCCCACCGCCTGCCCCATCAGCGAACCGGTGGCCATCACGCGCGAGGAGGAAAGGGCGATGTGCGTCTGACTGACGTTGCGCCCCGCGAACAGAAGGTTGGGTACGTTCCGGGAGTAAAGGCTGCGGAAGGGAATCTCATAGATCTCCGTGAAGCCCTCATGAAAGTAGCTGGGGGGCTCACTCAGGTTCTCGATCCCTCCGGGGCAGTGCTCATCGAGTGACCATCCGCCATAGGCCACGACATCCTCGAAATGGCGATGCCCAAGCAGGTCTCCCTCGGAGAGGACAAAGTCTCCCATGAACCGCCGGGACTCACGGCGTCCGGGCAGTGAGCCAACCCAGTCAAGGGCATAGGTATCCGCTTCCGGGAACTCCCCGGAATTCTTGATGTAATCCCAAACCCCGTGCATGTAGCCCATGAGCTTGTGCCGATTGGTCTCCTGCTCGGCGATGATGTCAAACTCACTGCCCAGCTCAACCCACCAGAACCCATCCACGAATTGCTTAATCGCCCGTTTGGGATGTGCCTTCTCCGCCTCATACCTGATCACGTAAGATGGCGGCTCATAGGGCATCGGCTTGCCCATATCCCGGGACAGCAGCAGAAGCGACGCCCCCATCTGCCATCCGTCCGACACCTCGGGGGCGTACTTCTCGTTGAACTCAGAAGCGGCCTCCCGCCCGGTTCGAAACACTGCGCCGGCACTCGCGGCCAGGAGCCCATCTCCGGAGCAGTCAATGAAAAGCTCTGCGCCGATAGTGATCTCGGTCTCGGTGGTCAGCTGCCAACACCGTGCAGACTCGATCTTCGCCCCTGACATGACGGCCTCGATCGCCTGCGTGTTCAGCATCAGTTCAAGATTGCGTTCCCGGACCACAAAATCGTACAGAACGTGGTCCCACACGGGGTAGGACTCCTGCGGATTCCGAAATCGGTTGTGTAGGAGAATCTCCTCAATGATGCCGGTCTCGCGCTCCGGTATGCCGTTCGGTCTGAGGTGGGTCACGCCGTTCACGTGGACCCGTATCTCACTGGAAGCGTTGCCCCCGAGAACAGGTCGGTCCTGAACCAAGGTGGTCTTGGCACCATTCCGGGCGGCGGCAACCGCGGCACAGATCCCGGCCATCCCCCCACCGATGACGGCTACATCAGACTCAAGCGTCTGTTTGCGTTCTGTGTATTCCATCTTCAGCGTTCCTGTTGCAGCTGTGTCTCTTGTACGGCGGATGGCCCCCAGCCGCCATCCTGAGGAGCCGCCCGGGGGCCGTGCGGCGTACTGTCTCTTGTACGGCGGATGGCCTCCAGCCGCCATCCTCAGATGCCACACATCAATCCCTTCCCCGCGTCGGTTCCTGCCCGGGCGCGCAGACCATCGGGGTGTCGTAGCATCTGCCATCGGCGAAGCTCCCCGGCTCGGGGACGTGCTTGGCGTGACGGAGGTAGTCTCCTTCTCTCTCCATCCAGGCGTCGAGCTTCTTCCTCAGTTCCAGGATGACGGCCTCGTGCCGCGGACTGTCGATCAGGTTGTTCCGTTCACCGGGGTCCTCCTGCATGTCGTAGAGCTCGTCCAGATCGCGCGGTCGCCATGTGTATTTATAGCGGTCCGTGCGAATACCACGCACCATGAAATGGCGTCCCTGGTAGCCGTCGTAACACATGCAGGTGTGGCCGTGGTTGGTCGTCCACATGCTGCGCGCCTTCTCATCGTCGCTCAGGACCTCGGACGCACCGGCAAGCGAGATCAAGGTGGGGTAAAGGTCCACGAGATTGACATAGCTGTTCCGGTTTACCGGCTCGCGGCGCGCGGGATCCCAGATGACAAAGGGAAGATGGACAGTCTCCTCGTAGAAGTCGGGACCTTTGTCGAACCGCCCGTGGGCTCCCAGCATCTCGCCATGGTCAGGCGTAAAGGCAACCACGGTGTCCTCCCAGAGATCCTCCTCATCGAGCAGGTGCAGTACTTCGCTGAACAGGTCGTCGATGTAGCTGCAATAGCCCCAGTAGTGCTGCGCGGTCTTGCGCCAGTCCTCCGGCGTCAAGTCGGCCGTCTCCTGACTGGGCCAATGGGCACGCCCGAGGACGTGCGGCTTTTTCTCCTCGGTGAATGGCGGACAGAAGTTGTCCGGGACGAAATCCTGCGGCAACTCGTACATGTGCGCGTATCTCTTGGGGATACAGTGTGAAAAATGCGGTCCAGACAGGCTGATGACACTGCAGAAAGGCTTGCCGTCTTCGTGGAATCCGGCCACACACTCGCGCAGTTGATCCTTACCTGCATCGGTGCGAATCCGATCGCGATTGGTCCCTTCGCTGTAGGCTTCGTAGTAGGGCTTGAACCATTCACCAACCCGCTTCAGTGGCTCGGTTTTGTAGGTCGGCTTGCCAGGTGTGTGCCCGCCGTCGGAGCAGCGGACATCATCCACCCCACGTTCGACCAAGCCCCCCTTCCCTACATGCCATTTGCCGGTGTAGGTGACGGTGTAGCCACTGTCTTGCAGACGCTCCAGATAGGTTCTGTATTCGGGGTTGAGCGTGCGATTGGGCCAGAAGGCACAGACGTTGTCGATGAAGCCTGTCTGGTGCGGCAGAAGTCCCGTGAAAACGGCAGCCCGGGCCGGCGAACACAATGGGCAAATGGTGTAGGCCTTGTCGAAGCGGACGCCCTTCTCCCCAAAGCGCAGAAGCCCGGGCATACGGCAGGGATTGCGCTCGTCGAAGGCCGCATCCCAGCGCAGTTGATCGACCATGAAAAAAACAATGTTCTTGCGTGTGCTCACAGGTCTGCGTCCTTGATCCTCGCGGGCATCGGCCCGTTACCGCGACACCGTACGTGACAGCATCTCCCACTCAGCCAAGCCGCCCTTCCCTGCCGCGATGACCACCCAGACAGGGCGCTCGGGCCGCCAGGTCTCATCCGGGAGAATAGTCACATTGCAGTTTGCGATGGCATTGGCATGCTGCACGCCTTTCTTGTCAATTCGGAACCGGGTGTTGATTCGTCCGTCAGCCGGGCCGACCATCCCGAAAAAGACGCCCTTTGGGTCAAGCCAGGCGGCGCCCACATTCCCCTTCCAGAGCCGCGGAGCCTTGGGAGGCTCGGTCGGCACATCGTCCGCCTTGTCTCCTCCGATGGCGGAGGGAGCCCGGAAATAGACGGAATGGAGCCGCAGCGGATCATCCGAGAGGTTGCGCACCCAACCCAGGCGGGCCACGCCCCACGGCTTCCCGGGGAACAGCGTCACAAGATGACAGATCTCGAATGGCTGAACGTCCGGAAAATCCCCCCCGGCTTTCCCCCATGAGCCGACAAGTTCGAGTTCCATGCCATTCGTTCCGGCCTGCATACGTACACGTTCGAGCTGGTCGGCACCGCGCCACTGCCGTTCCTCAGACACGACCCGGATCATGGCGTTGTAGTGGCCTAGTTCAAGGTCATCGAGGTATAGCTTGTCTGTCAACGCTCCCGTTCCGGCGGCTGATTCTATGCGCATGCGGCCATTGGAGGCGAGGAATCCCCTGCCCCGGCGCTCGAAACGGAGGGGCAGTTCGGGGGTGCGGTCAGCTGACACATCGCGCAGCACCCACTCCCCGGGAAAGCCGCCATGGGGTTCGGGCTTTGCCTCCACCGGGCCCATCGTGTGAAGTTCACCGGCCCGGGAGTGCACGCGTCTGAAGGCTTCGGTCACGTCTTTGTAAGGCTCGTCGTTGACATTGACCAGACCGTAGTTGCTGTCTTCGGGAAACTCCGGGCGGACACCGAGGGCGGGCTGATCAATGTGTTTGAAGACGGCCGAACCCACCATGAAAGGCATGCGCAGCATGGTGGTGAGATACGTCTCTACTGCCGCGGCCCGTTCCGTCTGCGTTCGGAAGCGTTGGCCGGCTCCTCTGGTCGAGGGGAGACCGGCATCCAGGGCGCAGAAAGCCCATTCGGAGTTGAAGAGCGGCCGCCCGCACTGCTGATAGAAACGGGTGAACACATCGGTCAAAGGTGTGCTCATGTTGTCGTGAGAATCGCTGCGTGCGCTGTTGCTGTCCAGGTTGACCGAGCCGTAGTAGTTGAACGTCACGATGTCGCAGTGCTTGCCGCAGGAGCGCCACATGCCCTCGTTGGCGATCCCGCCGGCAAAGCGGCAACCGATGACCATGTGGTTGGGGTCGTGGCGACGGATGGCCGCGGACGTTAGGCGGAAGTAAAGCTCGGCAGCTTTATCGAGGAAGGCCTCTTTGATGCGCAGCACTTCGGATCTGTCATTGCCGCCGAGGGTCGTGCGGGAAAGGACGTCGTCCCAGGACGTGACGTCTGTGCCCCAGGCGCGGTTGAGCTTGGTCACGGTGCCGTACTCGTCACGCAGGTAGTCGCGAAGAGCAATCTTCCCGGTGTGGTCGGCAGACTTGAGTAGCATGGCGTCGAACATGCCGTGCCAGATGCCGTGCTTCCTGCCGCCCCAGGCGAGTTCGTTGTCGAGGAAGTAGCCGAACAGCCAGGGATCCCCGGCCAGAGGCGCGCAGGCTTCCTCGGCGTAGTAGTCCAGCCAGGCTGGAAAATCGGGATGGAAGACATTGGGGAAGACCGAGCCCGGGCGCCCACGATACGGCGTGATGTCGTGGCTGTCGCCCAGGGAGGCGAATCGGTACCCCATGGTCAGATAGATGCCGTGGGCCAGCCCACGGTGTCGAAGTGAATGATCACCGCCGATGGGGACTAGGTTGAACCCCCAATTCCTCAGACGTTCGATCGTCTGCTTCTCCCACTCCGTGCGAGACGCGTACTTGGCCTCGTTGTTGTCCTTGTACTCGAACGTCCCCAGGCTGGCACACCAGGGACCGGAGTACTTGACATGATCGACAGCCAATCCCAATGTCGCCTTGCCCTTGGGGTCGATCACCCACCAGCGTCCGTCGGCTTCCTCGACGCGGAAGCAACCTGTCGCACGGGCTTCGACGCCGGCCATCGCGGGAACACCGCGGAACCGTGGATAGGCGATGTCCGCTAATCCCGGGGCCGGTTCACCCAGCCCCGCACGCAGCCCTGTGAAGGCGGCCTCGACCCCATCCACACGAAGCGCCGGTCTGCCGACACACACGCCTTCGTCGCCGAGAAGAAAGGTACGGTGCAGAAGCAGGTTCCCGGCGCGGTCACGGATCGTCCCCTCGACACGTTCCGGCGTCAGCACGAGTCGGAAGCGGTAAGACTGGCCCAGCTCCCATTGGCCCGTCCCCTCGAAGACCACCTCCTCGAGTGACTTCTGCGCGTGCCACTTGCCGCCCCGCATCTCGGTGAGTGAAGCATAGTGTGTCACGGGCTTCTTCGTGCTGGGTGTCTCGCCCAGGGAGAGGAACCAGAAATTGCGGGCATCGCAGTAAGCCGCCACGCCAAACCCTTTCCACTTCTCGCCCACGATAGCCGTGGGCTTGATTTGGGTCTCGACCACAACGGATCGGGACACGGTCCGGTCTCGAGCCGTTGCGTAAGACGGTTTGAGGCTTCGGCCGGTCACCGCACTGCCCTCCCATTTCCATACGCCCGGTTCGGAGCGCCACTGCTCCGAAGAGCCCACATCCCGCAGTGTCGGCACGGCAGCGAACGCGAACGTGGCGGCGGCCAGATAGATGACAGCGCCCACAACCCCGAGGCGAAATGCTCTGTTTCGTTTGATGTTCATTGTTGGTTGGACGGGGCCACAGGCTCCTCGACGTTGGGGACGAGGGCACTCAGACGCGTCTTGATTCCGCTGTATTCCGGATTACGGGCCAAATTCGTCCACTCCAGCGAATCCTGGTGGTGGTCGTAGAGTTCCTCAGCGCCCTTCTGTCGGTAGCTGATGTAGCCGTAGCGGCCGTCGTAGATGCGGTAGAATCCGGGGAAACAACCATTGGTAAGCGTAGGATGGGCCCACACCATGTCGGGGTTGTGCAGCAGCTTGGCAAAACTCCGCCCGTCGAGGACGGGGTTCTCCGGAAGCCCGCACAGCTCGATCAGCGTTGGGTACATATCGATCAGGTTGACGACTCCCATGCACTGCTTGCTCCCTGGCGTTACCCCCGGGACTTTGACCATCATGGGCACGCGGCAAGATTCCTGCCAGAGCTTGGTCTTGCCGTACCGCTGCTTCTCGCCCAGGAACCAGCCATGGTCACCCCAGAGCATGACGATGGTGTTGTCGGCGTACCTGCTCTGAGCCAAGCCGTCGAGCAAGACACCAACGCAGTCATCGACGAACGTGATGGTGGCGAGGTAGGCTTGCACGGCCTCTTTGTGCCGCCCCGCTTTTTCCAGCCTGCGCCACGTCGTGTGGGGCTTGTAGACAGGACGACCTTTCTTGTCCAGGATGTCGTCAAGATCATTGACCAACGTCTTCGGCAGCTGGACCTCATCCAGGGGGTACATGTCGAAGTACTTCTGCGGCACGTACCAGGGCAGATGCGGCTTGCTGATGCCTATTGCCATGAAGAAGGGCTTGTCGAAGTTCCTCGTTTTGAGCTGTTCTGCAGCCCAGCTGGCCGTGTGGTAGTCCAGCATCTTGGTTTCGTCGTTGCCCTTCGTCGGCCCCCAGTCGAATCCCTTGGAATGGTAGGACTTGTCGCCGGGGAAAGCTGCCAACCCGCAAACCGGCCGTTCCTTACCGATAGGTCCCGTGAATCCCCGAGTCCGAACGTATTCATCAAAGGCCCACTGGCCGGCATCGGACTTCTTCGAGCCCTTGTCTCCGGGAGCTGGGTGTCGGTGGAAGATCTTCCCCATCGACAGTGAGTGGTACCCATGCTTGCTGAAGTACTCCGGCAACGTCACCAGGTCCTTGGCCTTGGGGGCCTTTTTCAGATTGTTCCGGTTGCCGTAGACGCCGGTCCTGTGCGCATGCACGCCCGTCAGGAGGGCAGACCGCGACGGGCAACACACCGTGGCGGCCGTGTGTGCGTCCATCATGATCATTCCGCCCTCGGCATTGAACGTGTCGAGGTTCGGCGTTTTGACCTGCGGATTTCCCCCAAAACAGCCAACCCAGTCGTTGAGGTCGTCAATGGCGACGAAGAGGACGTTCGGGTTGTCAGCGGCCGCTGCAGCCGTGCCAGTGGTCAGAATGGCCAGTAGGAATGACACAATCGTCTTCATGTTCACTACACCCTTTTCAGCTGTGTGTTGGTTGCGTTGCGGAGCGGCGCGATGGCCCCACTGTGCATGCCTCTCGGATATCTGCTCCAGCGGCACAGCGCCCCTCGGGCATGCACCGAGTTCCCGGGCACCGCCCTACGCCAACGGCAGCCAGATCCGCATGTCGTGTTGCCCCCGGTTCAGCCAGGCGTAGTTGGGGATCAGGCGAATCGGCACGCACTCGCAGTCTTCCTTCGGGAGTTCCGCATAGAGCTTACCGGTCCAGTCGGGGTTGCGGCGTCGACAGGCTGTGCCTTCCAGCACAGTGATTCCGCCGAGAAGCTCCGGCATGAAGGTCGCCGTCAGTTCGATGTCGCGCGGGATGTGCGCCTCGTGGACCGGCACGCCTTCCGGCAAATCCGGTGCTTCGAGACAGTAGACCATCGGGCCGTACATCACGGCGACCTGGTTGTGCGATTCCTCCACTTCGGGGTGCGCCATCATCAGGCGAGGCCGCATCGGCAGCACCAATGTCACGGCATCACCCGCAGACCAGTTTCGCTTCACCGCAGCGTAGGTCCCCGGCCGGCTGGCAGCGTCTGCTGCCTCGCCGTTGACGATCAGTGTTGCCGAGCCAGCCCAGCCGGGAATCCGTATCTGAAGTGCGAACTCCGCAGACGGGGCGTCTTCCACCGTGATTGTCACCGTCCCGTCCCAGGGGTAGTCCGTCTGCTGAGTCAGCTTCACGGGTCCGATTCCCGGAACGTCGGTCTCAAGCGCGCTGCTTCCGAACAGATTTACCCAGACCGCCTTTTCGGAGACGCTGTAAGCCCACTCATGTGTCTTGGCGAGGGTGCGGGCGACCTGGGGCGGGCAACAGTAGCAGTGGAATTCGGACCAGCGGTTCGGGGCATCCTGGCTGAGCACGGGCGTCCACTCGCTCTGGGCCAACGGATTCGTGTAGCAGAAACGTTCGCCATCGATATCCATGGTCGACAGTGCACTGTTGAAGAGGACCAACTCCATGAGGTCCGCGTATTTCGCATCGCCGGTCAGCTCGAACATGCGCTTGTTCCACATGCCGTTACCGATGTTGGCGCAGGTTTCGTTGTAGGCTGTGGCGTTGGGAAGCTCGTAGACACGGCCGAACGCTTCATGCACTGGATCCCGGCGAGGCGAGATACCATGGTGGTAAGGGCCGACCGCGCCGGTGATGTACATCTTCGTCTCGACCATGTCGCGCCAGATCCGATCGAGGGCTGCGAGGAGCTCGTCGTCGCCGGTCTCGGCAATAACATCGGCGGCTCCGCACCAGAGGTAGGTCGCCGTTACCGCATGACCGACTGCCTCCGTCTCTTTGCGGAGAGGCACTCGATCCTGATTCTGATCCCCCGTCGGCCCGCCATCCCCCCAGGCTCCGGCATCGCCGCCTCCGGCCCAGCCCGTTGGTTGGCTCCCACGCATGTCCACGAAAATGCCGGCCAGCTCCAGGTAGCGTCTGTCCGCAGTCGTTCGGTAGAGATCCACCAGGCCCATGATGTTCGAGGGGTTCCAACCGAAGTGGGCCAGCCCCACGGGGCGCGGGCCAAAGAGCCCGTAGAGATAGTCAGCCAGCTTCACCGCGATCGCCACGAAAGTGTCTTTCCCCGTGGCTTTCTTGTGCACACACGCTGCGGTCAGCAGATGTCCCATGTTGTAGAGCTCATGGTACTGGCGTTTGCCCCAGCGTTCCTTGTCGGCGTTGAGCTGCGTCTGAGTTGAGATGTAGCCATCCTCTTCCTGCGTCTTGCCGATGAGGTCGATCCAGTGGTCCATCTCACGGTCCAGCTCCGGGTCTTCGGTGAGGGCGTAGACGTGGGCTACGGTCTCAAGCCACTTGTAGCAGTCACCATCGCTCCAGTTCGTGCCCCGGTGGGCGCCTTCCTCGAGACCGGCGCCGATGCGAAAGTTGGACAGACAGGCCGAGTTGTCGGGGTGTTCGAGCGCTTCCTTCATCCTGGGGATGACGGTCTCGCGGCAGAGCGTGAAGCGTTCGGCCCAGAATCCGTCCGTCCAACGGGCGGCTGCCATGGGTACGGGGGTGAGCTTGCGGTGGGGCGAGAAGATCTCGGGTGTAGTCATCTGGCTCTCTCCTGATTATCTCTTGCTTTCGCCCCGTTTCCGGGTGAATTGCTCCAGAACATCGGTGTCAATCTCGATCCCCAGGCCCGGGCCCTGGGGGATGGAGAGGGTTTCGTCCACAAGCTGAAATCCCCCGACCACGAGGTCATCCCGCAATGGGTTCCGAGTCCGGTCATACTCGAAGATGGGATCGTTCTCGGCAGCCCGTGGTGCGGCCGTATGCGGTGTCGGAGGTATGACGGCGGTCAGCTGGAGGGCGGCTGATGCCGCTACGCCGCTGCCCCAGACGTGGCAGCAGACCGGCGTGTGAAACGCGGTGGCCAGGGCCAATATCTTCTGCCCTTCACTGAGTCCGCCACAGGCTGAAATGTCCGGCTGCAGAATATCCACCGCCCCGGCGCGAAGCAGGTCCATCATGCCATAGCGGGTGTATTCACATTCTCCCCCGGCGATGGCGATTCCCAGCTCACTGCGTAGCGCAGCGCATCCCTCGATGTCTTCGGGTACCAGGGGCTCCTCGAACCACCAATACCCGAGTTCGTGCAATGCGTTGCCGACGGTTCGGGCGGTGTGTCGATTGTACGCATGATTGGCATCGGTCATGAGCATAAACTCGTCACCAACCGCGTCGCGAGCCGCCTCCATGCGGCGTATATCGTCCCGGGCCGTCAACAGGCCGATCTTGCCCTTGATAGCCGAGAATCCCGCCTCCAGATAGGCCGTTGCTTCCTCTCGGACACGGCTGGCTGCCCCCTTCGGATCGGTCAGATCCTCTTCGCGGTAGTAGAGCCCGGTCGCGTACGCCCGGACGGTGTCCCGGTAGGCTCCTCCCATGAGCGCATGGACGGGCTTGCCAGCTTCCTTTCCCCGAATGTCCCAAAGGGCGATATCGATGCCGCTCAACGCATCCACCGGGGTTGCCTTGCGCCCAAAATCCCGTGAGAACGCGTACAGCTCATGCCAGAGGGGTTCGGTGGCGAGGGCCGGTTTCCCAAGGAGCCTGGGGGCGAGAATATCGTGGATGTACGTCTGAACATGTTCGAGAGGCATCGACACGCCGCTCTCTCCCCAGCCCACCAGGCCATCATCCGTGGTGATCTTGACAACCAGGCTGTTCCGGTCCCCGAATGGGGCTTGCGAGGAATAGAACCGATCATTACCGGTCAGGGCCGCCTTGAGCAAAAACGTCTCAATACGCTCGATGTTCATTTACCGGCCTCCTGGACAGCCGCGACTGCTGCCAGGTACTGCGCCGTGTCCTTCTGAATGTCATCCATCGTCTTGTCAGCTTTGTAGAGGGCCGATCCGACCCCGACGCCCACAGCTACCTTCAGGTAATCGCCGACATTCTCAGTGTTCACGCCACCCACCGCCACGATCGGGTTTGGCAGGACTGCCTTGAGGTCTTTGATGTATCCAGGCCCCAGCGCACGTGCGGGAAAGCACTTGAGGAGGTCCGCCCCCGCCGCAGCCGCAGCAAAGCCCTCGGTGGGAGTCAGGAAGCCTGGAATCGACACCAATCCGAGCTCCTTGGTTTTCCGGACAACCGACTCGTTGAAGTTGGGGGAGATGATGTAGGTGCCCCCTGCCCCGGCAACCGCAGCCACCTCACTGGGGGTGAGGACCGTCCCAGCCCCGATGTGGACGCCTCGAGACGCCAGTTCCTGGACGGCAAGGCGGATGCTGGTGGCCGCATCCGGCGAGTTCAGGGTCACCTCAATGAACCTGATTCCGCCTTCTGCAAGAGCCCGGCCCACCGGCAGGATCGTCTCCGGTGTGACTCCACGCAGGATCGCCACTACCGGTACGTCGGCCAGGTCGGCGTCAAAACGATCACGATCGAGTGCCATTACGAGATCTCCTCAGTCAATGATGGGTGCTGGGATGTCCGTGTCCGTCCGTGCAGGTCCGTGTCCGTGCCCGTCCGTGTTGGTCGCTCTGTCGTCCTCAAGTACCGCTCACGACCGGCCTGCAGATGCTCTCGGATGACCGTCTCCGCAGTGTCCGGGTCATCGGTCTGAAGGTCCCGGACCAGGCCTTCATGCCATGTTCCTGATGGATCCATCGGGAAGGGATTGATCTCGCTGAACGTGCTCACCAAAACGAAATGCCCCAGCCGCATCACCCGGGCGAACTCCGCAGCGAAACCCGGACTCTCGACCAGGGCAACCAAAGCACGGTGGAAGGCAATTTCCGCCGACCAGTTGATGCGCTTCCCGTCACGCGTCGAATCCACCTGTTTGGCCAATGCCGTCAGCTCAGCGGCGTTGCGACGCACCGGTTCCCCGCAGTAAATCCGCGCCGCCTGGCACTCCAACGCATTCCGGATCAGCATCTGTGCCCGGAAATCCTCCTCCCGAACCACTCTCACACGGCTGATCTTGCGCGGGAGAATCTCCAGAAACCCCTCATGCTGGAGCCGAGTCATCGCGTGGACCACCGGAGACACACTCACCCCGAGTTCCTCCGCCAATGCCCGCCGGTCAATCAGATCCCCGGGCTGAAGAACCTTGCGGATGAGGCGCTGGTATAGCTCATCATAGACCTTCTCACTCAGTGATGCTTCTGCCATGTTCCGCTCGCCCTGCACTTCATATATCATCTGATATTTCAGCTAAAATACCCGACAAAATTTAGGGTGTCAAGGGTTGAGGAGACCACGCGACCAACAAGAACTCAGAAGGTCTGACATAGATTGCCTGGGAAAGAGACTCCGTCGGACATCCGGCGATCTCGGTGACTGAACAGAGCCGCGACTCGCGGGAGCGGTTTCCGGAGGCAACACCCGGGGGCGACCGCTCCCGTGAGTCGCGGCTCTGACGGACAGCCCAGACGGCGTTCTGTGCTGAAGTTACAGACGAGCGGGGCCTCTGCCGAAGGTCCGGCAGACATATCGAAGGGTGTAACTTGCCTCCGGATGTCTGGAGCGCCGGTTCTCCGCAACCGGCCTGGCCGCATACGGAGATGCGGCGCCTCCAATGGTGTGTTTTATGCTCAGACGACGCTTGTTACAGGCAAACTGGGTGACTCACTCACAGCCGGCCTTCGTCTTGACAGGACGCGCTGTGAAAGCTATGACTACTGCCTTCCCGGTGCGGGAACCTGTTGCACAGTTACAGGCCTGCCGGGACCATCGAGTACACGCGCGTCTTGGAGAGCCGTCAATGATCCTTCGCCCCATCGCCCTTGCCGCCTTTCTGTTCTCCCTCACCGTCTCGGCTGCAAACCTGCTGGACAACCCGACCTTTGAACGACACAAGCAGGGCTCCCCAAGCGCCTGGCGTTGGGAAGCAGGCAAGGCCAAAGCCGCCCTGACGATGGACACCGGAACCGCCCGTTCAGGAAAGACGTCGATCCTGATCGTCAACCCAAGTGCCAGAAGCCCGCATGTCTACAGCTCTCTGAGCCAGACCATTCCGGTGAGTCCAAGCACCAGATACACTCTCTCCTGCTACGTGAAGGCCAACAATGCAGGGGTGGCCTGGATGCTCGGCGGCAAGAAATGGGAGCACCGCATCGCACTCCCGCGCAATACCAAAGGCAAATGGCAACGGGTCTCAGGCAGTTTCACCACCACGGGCAGCGAAACGACCTTCACGCTGCGAATCCTGAGCGAGAGCCAAACGGCGGGTTTCCGGGTGGACGACGTGCAGGTGGAGCGCGGGGGGACCGCCACCCCCTTCATCTACTATCCGCCACTGGAACCCGGCGACATCCGCTTGGAACTATCTCCTTTCGATCCCGGGCAAAATCTGGTACCGAACCCTTCCTTTGAGCAAGTCGACGGCATCCGCCCCAAAGGCTGGATGTGGGACAAACGCAATATCGAGGGGAACATGACGATTGAGGCGGGTGCCGGACGCAACGGCAACGTGGCCGTAAAATTCACCAACAGCACCGCGTTTGGGGCCCATGTGTACGGCTGGTTCGGCTTCACTGCAGGGGTACCAGTGAACCCCAACACAGCCTACACCCTGACGGCGTTCGTGCGCTCCGAAGATCCCGGTCGCGCATGGATCGGCGGAGGGAAAGGCTGGAAGGTCCGCTGCAGCATCCCGCGCACCGACGGCGAATGGCGGCGCATCAGCAAGACCTTCATTACCCAGTCAGAAGAGACCTCCTTCGCCCTCATGCTGATCACCGAAAGTCCCACCAAAGGCATCTGGCTCGACGATGTCAGCCTGCGGAAGGGCATTCGCCCTCTGCCCGTAACCTTGGAAGACATGACGCCCAAAGACTACATCGACCTGGCTCCCAGGGAACGCCCGGAAGTCCTCTACAAAGGCACGCCGGTCAAGACTCGGTGGGCTGCACAACGGTGGCCCGAAGACGCGTGGACGTTCTCCAGCGGTCAGCTCAAGGCAGAGGGATTGCTCACTCTCGCCGATCCCAAGCCCGGGACCACGGTCACGACTGAACTACTGGGGGCAGATGGCAAGGCCCTCCTCGTCAAGTCCGCCCCTGTGCCCACCGATGCCAAGGCGCTGTTCCTCACCTTCCTCGGCAACATCGAGCATGTCCCGGGCGGGGCCGTCACCCTTTGCGCCACCCTCCGTCGGGATGGCAAGATCCTGACGCAGCACACGCAACGCATGCAGCTGGTCACGCCGGGCGGCATCCGAGCCAAGCTCCGAGAGGCCGTGACCGGACGCGATCCCCTGGCCGATCTGGTCAGGCAACTTGAGTCCAAAGGACTGGGGGCACGATCGCGAGTGACACTGACCGTACTCGACAATTTCATCCCCTGGGTCGAAGCCGACATCGTCAACGACCGCGCCGACCGCGCCTGGGACGCCGCCCAGGTCCTGACAGACATGACCGAACGCGAAACCGCCCGAGCCGCCGCTATCCTGGCCGGCAAGGCTACCGATTTCCCCGTGCCCCGCTACCAGACAGGGCCGCTCAGCATCGACGGCCCCAGTACCGTCGGGGCGCGCCGCTTCCCGAACGGAAGGAGGGATACCTCCCCCGTTTTCCTCACTGGCTATGGGCATTTCGGCCAAGTCAGGCGCGACGTGGAGAAATTACCGGGTTATGGCTGCAACTTCCTGCAAATCGAGTTCGGTCCGCGCAGCGTGCTGCCGGATGAGACGTCCTACTCGGACAGGGACATCGACGCCTTCCTGGCCGTCTGCGACCGGGCGGCCAAAGCCAATGTCTCGGTCAATCTTCTGGTCAGTCCCCACTATTTCCCAGGCTGGGCGCTGAAGAAGTGGCCCGAACTCAAGGCGTGCCATGGTGGCTTCTTCAAATACTGCGTGCATGATCCGCGAGCCCGAAGCGTCATTGAGAAGAGCCTGCGCTACGTCATCCCACGTATCAAGGACCATCCCGCCCTCCACAGCATCTGCCTGAGCAACGAGCCAATCGCGGTCGATCTGACCGGCTGCGCAGTGACCGCCAAAGCGTGGCCCGCCTGGCTTGCGGAACGCCACGGGGACATCGCAACACTCAACCAGCGCTGGGGGACGGAGCATACAGCCTTCACCGATGTCCCTATCCCGCCCCCCAAGTTTGAGTCATCACCCATGGCCGTGGACTTTGTCCGCTTCAACCAGGAGACCTTCGCCGACTTCCACCGCTGGATGGCGGACATCGTCCACGACATCGCCCCGGACCTGCCGGTCCACGCCAAGATCATGATGAGCGCCCACTTCTATCGCGGTTTGCACGGCGTGTGGAGTGTCTCCCCCGAGCTGTTCTCCGAGTTCAGCCAGTACAATGGCAACGACTGCTGCAACTTCCCACGCAGCAGCGGCGACTGGTCCACGGGGTGGCGGGGGATGGAGGCAGGCTACGATTTCCAACGCAGCCTGGCAGACAAGCCGATCTTCAACTCAGAAAACCACGTAATCGTCGACCGCGACCACGGCGTAATCTCTCCCGATCATCTCTACACAGAATTATGGCAGGGCGCGATTCACGGCCAGAGCTCCACAACCTACTGGGTTTGGGAGCGCACCAACTCGTTCACGACGGCCACTTCCGGCAGCATTCTCCACCGCCCTGATGGTGTGGAAGCCATCGGTCGATGCAATCTTGACCTGAACCGACTCGCCGCCGAGATCACCAGCATTCAACGTGTTCCTCCTGAAGTGGGGATTCTGTGGTCCAGCTCCTCGACCGTCCAGGGCTATCACGACCACTATCAACGCATGCGCCGCACCTACGAAGCAGCGGCCTTCCAGGGCGTCCAGCTCGGCTTTGTCACCGAACGCCGCCTGGAAGCGTTCGCCGGAGGGGAGACCAAACGCCCGCTGGACTCGCTCAAGGTCTTACTGGTCCCCCACGTCACCCACCTTTCGGCCGGGGCCCGCCAGGGGCTGACCAAGCTGGCCGGGCGAATCCGCGTGGTGATCCTCGGCGATGCCCCGGCGTTCGACGAGTATGGGCACGCGATTTCGGGAGCGATTCCCGGCGCCATGGCCATGGCCTTGCCGGGGAAGGCAAAGGACCTGTCGGAGGCTTTGGGTAAAGCGCTGCCGAACTGGGGAATCAAGCCCTTGGTTCCTCTCACCAGCGAATCCGGGCAGCCCCTGTTTGGCGTTGAAGTCCGGGCCGCCGGCCACAGCGGCACGCGTGTCGCCTCCATCTGCAATCTCCTGCGTGAGCCCTGCACAGTAAACGTGGGTGGGCCCAGCCTGGATCTCATTTCCGGACGGAAGCTCCCTGCCCAATTCACGCTTGAGCCCCTCCAACCCGTCCTCTTGCGATTCGCTCGATAGCAGCGCATGGCCGCGACAAGGAGAGAGCAGATGACCCAATCCGTTTCAAGACTCTGCGTATACGCATGTCTGTCCGTTGTGTTTGCCGGATTGTGCCGGGGGCAAGGCCCGGATGTCCTCCTGTGCCGCGAGTTTGAGAACTTCGGCGAAGGGCCCGGTGTTTCCGTGGTTCCGTTCGCGGAAGCGTCCGGTGGGACAGCAGGCAGCCTGGCTCCCAGTGCGGAACGGGTGACGGCGCTGCGCCTGAAGCCTGGGGCCTACACACTGGTGATGAGAACGTGGGCTCCCGCGGGAGACCAGGACGCCTTCTTCGTAACCTTCGGCTCCAGGCGTATTCGTCGGACCGTCCCCATCGGCCGATGGGGTTCTGTGAGCTGGCCCTTCGAGGCCGGTGTGTCCCCGGTGTTCCTGGTGATAGAAGGGCAGGAACCTGGGGTGATCATCGACCGGCTTGCCATTGTTCGGGGGACGCACGCAGACGAGTCCATTGACCTGGCAAAGAGCGCCTTGATGCGTGGAGACACAGTCACCGTCCCTCCGGAGACGGCGCCCCGCTCTGTACGCCGTTGTGTCCTCAGGCAACCCTTGCCTGCCGTTCGTGGCTCGTGGCCCAACGCTGGGTTGGCAGTGGACTTCACAGACACCATCGGGACGTTCCGCGGACACGGGAGCATCAGAACGGATGCCGCTGGGGAATTCGCTGCTCTGGAGATGCCCGATGGTCGTTTTGACCTGGATGCCTCATCAGTCGGAAATGGAGAGGCGTTGACGATCGGGTGGTGGGTGAAGCCGCGGCCCGCTGCATCCGTGTGGTCGGACCAAGGCTGGCACTTCTTCCTGGGAGTTCGCTCCCAAGATGGCGCACGTCGCATCGAGTTGAGTCGACATGTTGTGTTGGGCATGAGACTCCGCATTGCCGCAGGCAAAGCCGAGGAAGCCATCGTTCTGGCGACACGACAGCTCGACCCCTTGAAATGGCACCACCTCCTCGTCTCGTGGGACCTTCGCGGCGATCGGCAGAAGCTCTGGTTCCTCATTGACGGACGGGGCAAAAGCGTACGCTTCCCGGCTGCATTCGCGCCCAGCAGAATCAAAACCCTTGAGTTCGGAAATTCGCCCAGCGGAAGCGGGCTGCCATTCCTGGCGATGGACGGAGCGCTGGATGGCATCTGGGTCCAGGACGATTCCGCCGAAACAATGGTGACAGGGCTGAAACGGTGAGAGATTGCAGCCATAGCCGACAAAGTCAGCCATGGCGTTCCCCCAGGTCTGCCTGATACCACCACTCCCTCTGCGCGAATTGTCCGAGCTGGTCTGCATCCGCATCGGGCGAGGGCACGACACTTGCCTCAGCCTCGATGTGGGATAGACTGTCGGCACCAGATATTGGCCAGTTCAAACGGGAGGTAACGATGAAGCGCCTGTGGTTGTCTTGTGTCTTGCTCACAATGTCGTCGTCTGCGTTTGGCCAGACGTTGGAGGACGGCCTGGTTGGGTGGTGGCCGTTTGACGAAGGACAAGGGATCTTCGCCGCCGATGCCAGTCCCAGCATGCTCGAGGGCACAATCAGCAATGGGAATTGGGTCAAGGGCGATTTCGGGACGGCGCTGAAGCTGGGCGGGCAGAACTCGTTTGTGTCGTTCCCTGCTCTCGCGGGATTGGACGGTTCGGCTGAGATGTCGATCTCGACCTGGGTGTACTGGGAGGGCACCGGCCGCTACCCGAACATTCTCCAGGCAGGCTGGAATCCCGGTGGATTCATGATCTTCGTGGTGGATAACACATGCAGCTTCCGTATGGGGCGCCCAGGGCACCGTGCAGGCGTGGCCGGCGAGCAGTGGCGGGAGATTTCGGCTCCGTTGGTGAGCCCACTCCCGATGAAACAGTGGGTCCACCTGGCAGTCAGCTTCACACGTCCGGTCATCACGACATATGTCAACGGCACCCAGGTCGCACGAGTCAACTGGGACGAACCGGTAGGGACGTCCGGAAGATTCCAGGTCGGCCGCTGGAGCGGCGCCTGCCACAACGGTTTGGTCGACGAGTTACGTATCTACAAACGAGCCCTGAACGCCGCCGAGGTGACAGCACTGGCCCGTCCCGACGGGCGCGAAAGCGAGGTGTACCAGATGTCGGACAACAAGGTAGAGACCACGGAATTGTTGCGCCTGGAGACGCGGTGTGCAGTCATGTCGATCGGTGAGAACGGCATGATCATGTCGTTGAAGCAGAAGGCGTTTGCCGGGGCACCGGAGCGCGAACTGCTCGGAACACACTGCCCTCTGATCCGGGCCGTTCTGAAAGACGGACGCGAACTGACGGCCCGAGCGTTGCGCCTGGAACCCGGTGGCCTGTTGGCAGCTGATTTCCCACGCGGTCTGGGCAGCATCAAGGTTCGGGTGGTCGCCAAGCCGGAATACGTCACCTTCAACGCCGAGGACGTGACTGTCAAGGACGTCGAGACGCTCCATTTCTGCCAGGTGATGCCGGCGGTGAGTACGTACGTCGGAACGATGTCGGGAATGGCCTCTGACGATGATTCGGGAGTTTGCCTGCGGAGTCTGAGTTTGAGAGTGGCGATGTCTCGGAGCTCGAACCCGGTGAAACTAAGCGTGAACACAGAGTCCGCCCATGGCTTGACCGGTTCAAGCGCGGCGTTGGTTGCCGGCCCGAGATCCGAACTGGTGCCAATGCTGAAGCAGGTTGAGCTGAACGAGCCGGTGCCCAAGTCCGTGCATGGCGGCCCCTGGGCCTGCGAGTCAGAGGCGACGCGGGGGTCGTATCTGTTCGCGAACCTGACGACGTCCACGACCGATGAGTGGATCGCCATGGCACACCGCGGCGGCTTTGAGTACATCCATCTGCACGGATGGTGGAAGACGCTGGGGCACTATGACCTCAATCGCGGTCGCTACCCAAATGGCATCGCGGGTATGAAACGGACGGTTGAGAAGATCCACGCTGCCGGAATGAAGGCGACGTGCCATACGTTGACGGCGTGCATCGATCCCCGCGATTCGTGGGTCACTCCAGTGCCGTCAGACGATCTGATCGCCAAGGCTACCTATACGCTGGCCAAGCCGTTCGCGCCTGGAGACACCGTTCTGTATGTAAACGAAAAGCCGGTTGATGGTCACGAGATTGTCTGGAGCTACTCCTGCAACGGCAACGCGATCAAGATCGGCAAAGAGATCATTCGCTACACTGAGATCTCGCACGCCCCCCCCTACGCCTTCAAGAACTGTGAGCGCGGCGTGTTCGGAACCAAAGTCACGGGGCATGAGGCCGGAGCAAAGGCCGACTACCTGCAACAGCGTTACATCGCGTTCTATCCTAAGCCCGACAGCCAGCTGGCTGATGACCTGGCCGATGCGATCGCCAACGTCTACAACACGGTCGGCCTGGACGGCATCTACTTTGACGGCTCGGAAGGCATGAGGAGCCGATACGGCGTCGACACAATGCGCTGGAAAATCTTCGAGCGCTTGAAGGGCGGCGGAATCACGGAGGCCAGCCAATGGGGACACAACAGCTGGTGGTTCCATTCGCGGCTCGGTGCCTGGGATCATCCGGTCTGGGCGATGCGGCGGAACCATGATGCGCATGTGGTGCAGTCACTGCGTTTCCGTAAGGCAGACCTGGTGCAACCGCAGTTGGGCTGGTGGGCACCGCGCGGACCGACGCCCCGTGCCCGTGGCCATTTCCCGGACGAAATGGAGTACTTTGGAGCCAAGAACCTGAGCTTGGACGGCCCCATGTCGATCCAGGGCGTGTCCACCACGGGACGTCCCTGGAACGCCCGTATCGGTGAGATGTTCACCATCCTCGGTTGGTATGAGCGCATGCGCATGGCCCGCTACTTCGTTGAGGAAGACACGGCTGTGTTGGGTGAGCCGAAGAAAGACTTCAGATTGCGGATGAACGACCGGGGAATCTGGCAGCTGACTCCGATGAACCTGGACCAGCACCGAATCAGCGCCGTCGGCAACGGTTCGGAGAACTGGACTGCCCGGAATCCCTACGCAGAACAGGCCTTCCGGGCACGGGTGGAAGCGTTGTACTCGGTCAACCCGGCAGACGACGGCTCAAGCAGCGTGCTGGCAGATTTCAGCGATCTTGCCACGATCAATGACAAGAGGAGTGCCGGTGGCGTCACGCGGAAGCTGTCTGTCGAAAAGGACGATGTCCGCGGCGGGGTGAAGAACCTGCGAATTGTGGCAACGAACACGGGGACCTCAGCCAACGGGGCCTGGACGTACGTGGGCACCAATTACCCTCACCCCTATCACAGCATGAAGGGCGGCCAGGCTCTGGGGCTGTGGATCAAGGGTGATGGTTCCGGTGCATTGCTGAACGTGCAGGTCCAGACGCCGTACGTCTACCACGGTGCGGTCTCCGATCACTATGTCGACCTTGACTTTACAGGCTGGCGCTACGTTGAGCTCCTGCTTCGTGAGCGCGACGCCGACCGGATGGGCGACTACAAATGGCCATACAGCACCTCAGCCGCGAGCCATGCGAACTGTCGGAACGCAATCAACATCTCCAAACTGTCATCGGTACGTGTCTATCTGAACGCCATCCCGGCCGGCGGCAACGTCGATGTGGTCATCAGCCCGATCCTCGCGCTGACTCAACGCAAGATCAACGTCTCTGACATGGCTCTGACCGTCAACGGGAAGCGGATGGTGTTGCCGGTCAAGATGCAGTCCGGACACTACCTGGAACTGGAAGGAGTTGAGAACTGCGCCCACTACGACGAGCGCGGCGAGTTGGTGAAACGCTTTGTGGCCACGTGTCCGGACGGCATGCCGGTGCTGAAGTCCGGTGAGAATAGCCTGAGCTTTGCCGGCGAGGGACCGGAAGGAATCCATCTGCGTGCGGATGTGGCGGTGTTATCTCTGGATAAGCCGTTCGGGCGCCGTTCAGAGAACGTTGACTGGAAGGTCTTGAGCTCGGACTACGATGTCCCTCGCATCATCACGACTGAAGATGGCAAGGACAATGTGTGGACCATCAAGCGTCGTGACGAGGGCGGAGCCAGTCCGAGCGACAAAGCCAGGCTGGAACTCGAGCTGGAGGTCGTTTCGGCTGGAACGAATGAGGCCGCGTACAGCAATCCTGCCAGCATACTCCTGGATGCATGCTCGACGCCGGAAGGCTATCAGCAAGGCGGGCGCAACAACTACGCCCAGTTTGCCTTTGACAGTGAAAACCAGGGCACGGCGAAGCCGGGTGTGACGTTCTCGGTCGAGAAGGTCGCCAGTGAGAAATCCGCCGATGGCGGGCTGCGGTTCACCGCGACCAGTGTCCGGACAGACACGGCGGGCTGGGCCGCGATCGGGCGCCGTTTCGAGCAACCGGTCGATATCTCCAGCGCCAGCGGGATCGGCCTCTGGCTGAAGGGCGACGGCAGCGGAGCCAGTTTCAAGGTTCAGCTGCGGGATGTGGAGGGGAAATGGCATGATATGGTGACCCCGGTGTCCTTCAATGACTGGCAGTTCCTGGAGTTCCAGCTCGCCGGAGCAAAGCTCGACCTGAGCAAGATCGAGTACATCCTCTACTACTACAACGGCTTGCCGGCCTCCCGCACAATTGCCAACGTGACGACGACGGGCCGCCCCGTGGCCTGTATCGTTGATGGCGTCAAGGCGATGCGCGATTCCGCGAGGCTTAACAGTCCGGTATTGACGATCAACGGTCAGTCGGTGACCTTCCCGGTGGATCTCTACAGCGGCTCCTCACTGACCTGTCGGGACCAAGTCAACTGGACGGTCCATGGAATCAACGGTCAGCAGGTCGCCAGCGGCAAAGTCACAAACCCATTCCCCGTGCTCAAAGCCGGCGCGAACCAGGCAAAACTGACCTTCAATACAAAGGACAGCGGAGAATTCCGCGTGACTGTGAACACGATGAAGAGGTACTGAGAGCGCCGGTGAGATCTGGTTTGGGATACTCCCACACTGTGGTCAGGTGCAGTCAATGTGGGAGGGGCTGCCATGCCCCGATTGTCCTTTTCTCAACACCACTCCAGGCGTAGGCTACACATATAGGTTCCTGAATGGCATCACGCCACAAAGTGAGGTGAGCTATGCGTTGGTACAGTGTGATTGGCGGAGTTGGCTTGATGGTCGCGTTGGGCTGTCTGCGAGCAGGGGCGGCTGATGAGAAGGCAGGCAGCGTCGCCGTGCCCAAACTGCCCACATTCACCAAGGGCAAGTACAAGGGCAAGCACGCGGTCTATCGTGCCCCCACATTTGAGGCCGCGATGGACGCCGCCGGTTCACTATGGGTTCAACCCCGCGACAACGACGGCAAGCCGGTCGGCAAAGCCTTCGTCTGCTACCAGGTACACGCCTACTACGTGTCGACGGGCGGGCGCCAGCACGCCCGGAAGATCGCCGGCTTCGACAGTCCACCCGAACCCTGCAAACAGCCCGACAAGATCCACCTGAAAGGCAAGCTGATTGAGGACATTCCCTTCGAGGTAATGTACGAATTCAGAGGCAACACGATAACGGCTTCGGGGGGCTGCGCCGACGTGCCGGGGCTCGAGAGCCCCACCAGCTTCAGGCTGCTCAGCCGCTTCCCACGATCGCATAAGATCGCCAACAATGTGGAGCAGGACGAACGGGAGGAACTACTCAAGGACTGCATCCTGATCACGAAGGAAACCCCAAAAAACGGGCGCCGCAAGACCTACCGCTATCCATACTACGAGACAATGCGTTTCGCCGGCGTGATGGACAGCGCTCAAGTCAAGGGGCCATACGGCCAACGCATGATCGAGCTCAAGCCCAAGTCAGGCAATGAAGGCAGGCTCTGCGGCTACGTCTACAGTGACTTCTGTCCCTGGGAGGGATACGTCATCCAGTACATCACGCAAGGCAGCAAAATCAACCTGCGCAAGAACCGCGCAACAGTCACCGTGCTCGAACGCGGCGGAGCGACAAGGCGCAGACGCTGAATCGTTGTCGGCAGGCGCACGATCGCCTTTGCAGGCCACCTGCTCCGGAAAGACCGAGACCATGCGCTAAGCCCTCGTGACCATGGCCTACTGAGTGCACTCGTCCTGCGCCCAACGTGGGTGGGGCTGCCACAACTCCGCGACTTCCGTAGCTCCGCTCTCCGGGCGGAGTTCTTCAAAGCTCCGAAGGCAAAAACAGCCGCCGCTCAGAGTGCGGCGCTACTTCGGATGCCGCCGCGACTTCCGTAGCGCCGCGCTCCGGGCGGAGTTCCTCAAGGCTCCGAAGGCAAAAACAGCCGCCGCTCAGAGTGCGGCGCTACTCCGGAAGCGTTCGGGACTTCCGCAGCTCCGCGTTCCAAACACCGTCCCCCTCTACACCCACGTCCACAGATTGACCGTGCACATTCTTACTCCCCTGTCGCCTCAGTCTCCTGCCTTCTCTGACAGACAGTGCCCAGCGTGGTCAATGATCGTCATCGCTGCCCCGGGTCACGCCGGGAAATTGGCAAAAGCACCGTTCTGCCGCCATTTTTCCGCCGGACTCCCTCGCATCGATGAAACAAACGCCGGGGCATACCCGTTTCTGTCTATGGAAACGGTGCACGCAGGCGGAGCCCATGACTGACGATGACTTGATGGCACTTATGCGTAGTGGTGACGACGACGCGTTCGACGTGTTGTTCGACCGTCACTACGCGTCCGTCTACGGCCTCGCTTGCGCCTTGCTGCAGGACCACGACGGTGCACGCGACGTGCTGCAGGAGACGTTCCTGAGCGTGCTTCGGAACGCCCGCCGCTACCACGCAAGCGGCACATTCCGCCCCTGGCTACTGAGGATCTGCAGAAACCGTTGCCTGACGCTGCTCGAAACGACCCGCAACCGACGACGACTACTGGACACAGCAAGAACAGAGCTATCCGCACCAATGTACCCATCGGCGGCCCGGCAGGTGGACACAGGCGACGCCCTCCGGGTGGTACAGGCTGAGTTGCACAGGCTCCCCGAGCGCCAACGCGAAGCGATCGTGCTTCACGCCATCGAGGGCCTGCGCTACCGCGAAGTGGCCGAGGTGCTCGGGGTCCCATTGAACACGGTCAAGACACTCATACGACGTGCGCGTCTCACGCTCGCACAGGCTGTGCGAGGAGGAACATCACCATGAACTGCCAATGTGAGCCCGAAGCGCTCTGCCGTTTCCTGGGCGATGAAATGGACGCGGAGGAACGGCAGTCCATGGAAACGCACTTGGGGCAGTGCACAGACTGCACCCGAATGCTCGCGGCACTCCGGGTGACGGATCGCTGTCTTGAGCAGCTCGACCAAATCGAGCCAGATGCCGCAACGCTACTCGATGTGCGTCGTGCCATGGCATGTGAACGACAACGCTCCCACGACGATTCGTTGATGACCATGGATGAAGTCGCCGAGTACTTGCGCCTCGACCCGGACGAGTTCGAACGTGTCGCTTCTCAAGTCCCCGCATTCGAATTCGCAGGCAAGGTGCTGGTGCGGCGTTCACAACTCCTCGAATGGGTCCGGCAGCGTGAGCGTACGTATGCGAACGCCGAGGCCGGCAGTCTGGTAACAGGCATTCTCGCATTCCCCGGAAAGGCAGGAGTGGCATGACAACCGTGAATCGTGACGATCTGGCGCTGTTCCTCGGTGCATTCCATCAGCAACTCGACGCGAGCGGCAGTATTCTTGATGCGCTCGCAGCAGCGGAGCCAATGCTCACCGGCACCCCGTTCGGAGACGTGGCCACATCGGTTCGCGACGGCGTTTCCGAAGGCAAATCGGTATTCGGAGCAATCTACGCAGGCCCCGTACCGTTTCCTGAGACCGTGCTCCTGTTGGTCGAGGTCGCGGAGGAAGTCGGTTCCAGCAAGGTGCTGAGCCTGCTGCTGAACGCCGCGGCTGGACGCGTCAGTGATGGGACCATCCCTATGCCCGGCGACGCACCGGATACAGACCGAAAGGCAGGCATGGTGCGCTTCTGGCGTTTGCTTGCAACGATCATCGACTGCGGCGTGCCCCTGCTGCGCGGACTGCGCACGCTGCAGCGTGAGCCGCTGGGTGACGAGCTCTGCACGTGCTGCGACCGAATCTGTGCCAGCGTCGAGAAAGGGGAGTGTTTTTCTGACGCGCTCCGCGAGTTGCCCGACACGTTTTCTCCGAGCGTGTGTGTCATGGTCCAGGCTGGTGAGTCCGGCGGAGTTATGGACGTGGCAGCAGCTCGGATCGCCGAGGGCCTTAACGCCGGAACGCTGTCTATCCCCGGAATCGTCGATCCTGCGCAGTGGGCACCCCTGCCGCACCTGCCCTGGCGCTCGCTTGCACTCATGTTGTCCACCGGCGTTCCCTGCCTGCTTGCCATTGAGGTACTTGACGAGGAGACGCAAGACGGGCACGGGGAGGTATTGGCAGGCATCGCTGACCATACCCGCGCGGGAGACACGCTGTCCGAGGCGTTGCGGCGCTGCGGACAGCTGTCGCCAGACTTGTGCGACGTGGTAGCCAAAGGCGAGGAAGACGGTTCCCTTGACGCCGCCCTCGTCGAATTGGCCGACGCACTGGATCGGGGAGAATTCGACGTGACGAAGCCTGAGCCCGAAGCTGTAGACGGTGGAGGTAAGTCACAAAGCACTCCGAAGCCTGTGGCCCAGGCTGTCCGCCTGGTCGACGTGATCATCTATCAGGCCGTGAAGGATGGGGCGAGTGATGTCCATTTCGAACCGGGCGAAGACAGCATGACGGTCCGTTACCGGATCGACGGCATGTTGTACGAGATGCAGCCGCCACCTGCAGAGATGCGACGTGCCGTGGTCAACCGCTTGAAAGTGCTCGGAGATCTGAACGTTGCGGAACGCCGTCTCCCTCAAGATGGCCGCATCGAGATGCGAATCGGAGGCCGCCGCGTAGACTTGCGCATTAGCACCGTGCCGACGGTGCACGGCGAACGCGTCGTGCTCCGGGTATTCGACCGCGTGCGAGGCGACATTCCTCTCGACCGGATTGGCTTCAGTAGACAGGATTTGGTGCAAGTGCGAGAGCTATGCGCCATGTCCCACGGCCTGATCGTTGTCACCGGCCCGGCGGGTACCGGGAGGACCACGCTGCTCTACGCGATGGTTTCAGAATTGCGCAGCAGCGAACGCGCGATCCTGACAGTCGAGGACCCCGTCGAGCGCCCTCTGGCCGGGGTTGCACAGGTCCCCGTCCGCGGCGCCATCGGGCTCACGTTCCCACGGGCACTGGTCTCCGTACTCCGGCAGGCACCCAACGTGATCATGGTCGGCGAAATCCGCGACCAGGAGACCTTGCAGATTGCTGCACAGTCTGCGCTCTCGGGTCACTTGGTCCTGGCCGGGATGCCGGGCGATACGGCCGCGCAGACGCTGCGACGCATGCTGGACCTCGGGCTTGAGCCACGCCTCCTGAACGCAGCCCTCGGCGCTGTGATAGCGCTCCGCCTCCCGCGCCTGCTCTGCCCTGAGTGCCGCGTACCGTGTACCCCCGACCCAACGGGCCTCCCGGCGGCGGCCGCCAACATCGTTGCGGACGACGCCAAGACAGCCGGCTTCCACACCACGCGCGGCTGCCCGGCCTGTGGCAACTCCGGGTATCACGGCAGAACGGCGATCTGTGAGATCCTGACTCCTGACGACGCACTGTGTCGGGCCCTCGCGGACGATGCCAACGCCCGCGAGCTGCACGCTGTCGCTATCGCGTCGGGTATGCACTCCCTTCTGGAGGACGGGCTGGAGAAGGCAAGAACCGGTGTGACCAGTATCGATGAGATTATGCGTGTTGCTCCGGCCGATCACACACGCCAAACCAAGGCGTAGGTCATGTGAGTCACGGCCCGCAGGTTGACGCCTCCTCCCCCCGCGGTATGATGTGGCGTGCGTCGCCCAATGCTGTTAACTTTCTCTGCCCCCCGTGTCTGGCCGAAGAGTCGCCGGGTGGCACCGCCTCCCACATTGTGTGCTTCTCGAGAGTGGGAGGGGCTGCCATGCCGCGACCGTCTCCAGAGAAAGTTGATAGCATTGGTGCGTCCCCCCCCCTCCAGCACGCAAGCGCCCCCCTCCATACGGGATCAAGTTGGCCGTAATGCGGACTGGGGACCAACAAGGAGAAAAGTGACATGCGGTGGTCGGCTCTTGCGTGTTTCCTGTTGCCTCTTCTGAATGCGTCCGGGCAAGGCGTTGTTGTGAACGGGGGGTTCGAGGCGGTCTCGCCGACCGTCTCGCCGGCGACGAGAGACCAGGGATACGGCTTCTGGCAAGTCAAAGGTGAACCCCTATTGCGACCGACCGGCTGGACGTTGAACGCAACGCTGACCGGGACGGTCGAGGTACCCAAGCATGGGGCAGAGCGCGGCCGTTTCCTCCGCCTGACCTGCGACGCCCCGGGACGGGCTGCACATATCTACCAGCCCGCGCCTTGGCACAAGGGCGGCCAATGGTACGCGGTAACAGGACGTGTGCGTGGAACGGGCGGTTCCGTCGGCTATTATGTTTACGGTCCAGGAGGAGAACCCTCTGTCAGGGCAGGATACTCGTTCTCCAGACCAGTGACGGAGTGGACGGCATTCTCATTCCTGTTCAGGTCTGACGCGAACGATACCAAGTCAGCCTGCCTATATGTCAGTGCGCACCCAAGAGGCAAGACAATGGAGATCGATGATCTTACCGTGAAGACCGCTGATATCAGGGCGCCCGAGACGACGGCGAAGCCGGTCACGTTCGAGAACAACGTGGCGCGGATGGTATTCACACCTGCCGGCGAATTGTCGGAACTGATCGACAAGCGGACAGGGAAGAACTACGCCGGCCCTCGCGAGGTCGCTTTCGAGCTCCACGTTGCCAACCGCGGCAGAATTCCTCTGGCTTGTGTTGAGCAGGATGGAGAGCGCCTGAGACTGCACCCTGTCGACCTCGCATACTCGGTCGAGCTGTGGGTGAAGACGTATGACCGTTACTTCACCTTCTTTGTGTCAACGGCGGAAGGTCCGGACATCGAGTCGCTGACCTTTCTGAAGATGAACATCGCGGTAAACGAGAATTTCGGAGCGTTGCTGAACACGGCGAACAAGGACGGTTTCAGCGCGGTGTTGCTGACCTGCAATGACCAGACCAACGCGTCGAGTTCCTGCGGCGGTCACTTCAGAGCGACGGCCCGGGCGTACGCGGAGTATGACATCGCGGGAGCAAAAGCCGCGTTCGCAGCATTGCCGACGGAACAGTTGGAGGATTGTCTCGAAGACATCGAGATTGAGCAGGGGTTGTTCCACCCGGTCCGGGACGGCATGTGGCTGCGTCGACACCCGGGACGCTTTGCTTCGTACCTGATGACCGGCGGGGTCACGGAGAAAACCGTTGATGAGATTGTCGAGTTCGCCAGGGGCGGTTTTGGCTGCATCCACATCACCGACGGCTGGTGGGAAGCAACACCCCTCTATGAACCGCGCAGAGACCTTTACCCCGATGGTCTGAAGAGCATGAAGGCCGTGGCTGACAAGATCCATGCGGCAGGCTTGCAGCTGGGGTTGCACACCATGCAGGGGATGGTCGGTTGGGGTGGCCGCAAAGGGATTCGGAGCCCTTACGTCACACCGGTTGCAGATCCGCGCCTGAAGCAGAGCCACCATACGTCATTGTCTGCGGAAAGCGGCTTGGACGGCAAGGAACTGGTCGCGAAAGATGATCTCTCCACCTGGCCGGACAAAGGCGATCTGTTCGTAAACGGCGAGGTGGTGCGCTACACCGGGCGCGAGAAGAACCGCTTCACCGGCTGCACCAGAGGGCTGCACGACACCCGCAAGCTCAACCACCCAACAGAAACTGACATCGGGCTGCTGGTGAACTGCTTCCCAATCTGGGGCGGCTGCATCTACACCCCCGAGATCGAGAGCACGATGTTCCAGGAGATCGTTGAACGCCTGGCGCATGTTTTCAACGAAACGGGGGCGGACATGGCGTACTTCGATGCGGGTGAGGAATGGGCGAAGAACCCGCCGCGTTGGCGCAACACAGGGCGTTTTGCACTTGAGTTCCAGAAACGTCTGCACAAACCCATCTTTCTGGGCGGCAACAATCTGTACACCAATTCATCGTGGCATGCAATCACCCGTGGTCCCCCTAACTACGACCCGATGTACTTCGGGCGCGACGACTACTCCCTGCGCTACAAGGGCACCAATCCGCAGAACAACGCCCGTAACCTGTTGGTCGGCGACACCGGTTGGTTCCGGGCCCACCCGCATTCGCCATCGACGTATGCAGTCACGCCTGACGAGTTGATGTTGATCTGCCTCAAAGGGGTGGCCGGGAATTCACCATTTTCCTTCCAGGTGTCGCATGGTTATTTCTATGTCAACAAACGCATGCCGGAGATGCTGTCGATCATCAAGCTCTGCGACCAGTTGAAGCGCGAGGCCAGTATCGACCGGCAAACGCTGGTGTCGATGCAGGGCCGTCACATCCGACATACGCTCGAGTCCGGGGCCAACGGTGACTGGCGACTGCGTCCGTTGTATGCCAGCAGTCCGAAGGTATTGCGGGCCGGTGTGGAGGGCTGCAGTTCGGTGAAGGTTGACAATCCGCATGCGGAGCAATCCCCGGGGTTGCGGATTCGCGCCCTGTCACGTCTGGCCGCCTACGGGTCGGTTGACAATCTGGCCGTGGTCGACTTCAAGGATGGCGTGCAGTTCAAGGTCGACGGGACCGGTTCTCCGCAACTGATCCAGAGCGTGGCTTTGGCCGAAGAGAAGACTCCCGATGGGTCGGCGACCGTCGTCTATACGGCGGAGAATAGCGGCGCTTCGGTGTCATCCTGGGGGCGCTTGAGCCTGGAGTTCGAGTCGTCAAAGAACCTGAGCGGCCACCGTTTCCTCGGGGTGTGGGTGCACTCGAACGGCACGGGAGGGATCCTCAACCTGCAACTGACCAGCAGCGTCCGGGCGGGCAGCGTCCGCGAGCACTATATCGATCTCGATTTCGAAGGTTGGAGGCTGGTTGTCCTGGAGCAGCCCGAGACGTCCCGATTCTATGACTACCGGTGGCCGTACAGTTTCTCGGCACCGATGTACCGTGGCTATCCCTACCATGAGGTGTTGGGGGTGAACCTGTTCGTCAACGCGATTCCAGCGGGGGGCAAATCGATAACGACGATCGGCCGGATCGAAGCTTTGCGTGAACACAACGACCCGCTGGTCGGTCCGGTGGTTGGGCTCAACGGCAGGCAGGTGCGAATCCCGGTCAGCATGCGTACGAATGAGTACCTCGAGATCGACCGCGACGGCGGCTACAAGCTCTTCGAGCCAAACGGCGGTTTGCTGTTGAGCGCCAAGGTCCAACCGAGCCTGGTCTGGCCCAAAGGCGAGATGGAAGCGTCGTTCAGCTGCGAAGGTGGCGATGGCCGCTCGAATCGCTGCGAACTGACCGTGTACAGCGTGGGCGCGGTCGTCAAAGACATCACGTTGAAGGAGGCCCACAAACTGCCGTCGACAAAACTGGCGTTGCGCAGGGGCGACAAAGGCGCGTTGCGGGTGATGAGCGGATTGAAGGAGCTGGTGAGCTTCGCCGGCAGCACGTCGATCGGCAGCTATGACGGCAATGACAACGTGTGGGATGTCAACACGGCGTGGCTGGACGACACGTCCCGCCCGGCGGCCGTGGCGATTGCGCACAAGTCCGGCGGGCTGGCTTTGGCGGCCGGGGCAACGCTCGATGACAGTCTGTTGCTCGAATCGTTCAAGACCGTGACTCCGTTCGCGGAAGGTCCGGCCAACACGTATGCCAAGTGCGTGTTCGGCAGTGGCAAGACGGTGACGGCACAAGGGGTTGCCAGCGACCGTGTAACCCAGTCGTTCGTGACGATGCCTCAGAAGCTTCAACGCTACGGTGGCGGCGCCTGGTTCAAGGCTCTGAACAATGGCGGCGGCAACTGGTCAGCCAAGGGACGACGCTTTGATAAGCCGCTGAATCTGAGCGGGTATGGGGCGGTGTCGCTGTACCTGCATGGCGACAACAACGGCCAGACGTTGAGGGTGCAGTTCTGGGATGTAAAGGGCAAGTACGCCGACTGGTCCGTACCGATCACGTTCAAGGGCTGGAGACGTTTCCCGTTCGCGCTGTCCGCGGCCCAGGCTGGTTTCGACTGGTCGCGGGTGGAGCATTTCGTTCTGGTCTACAACAATCTGCCGTCCAAGCGCGAATGCGCAGTCGGCCTCGCGGAGATGCGAGCGTTGAAGCTCGACAACGAACACCCGCGGCTGTTGGAGAAGATGGAACTGGTCATTAACGGACAGTCACTGGCGTTGCCGGCGAAACTGGCCGAAGGCGATGTGTTGTTGCTTGGCCCGGATGGGCAGGGGAGCGTCTGGAGCGGGGGTCCGGAGCCGTTTCGGCGTTTCAGCGTTCCGGACGCGGCGCTGAGCTTGAAGCAGGGGGCAAACCAAGTGGAGCTACGGTGTGCGGCGGTCAACCCCGGATTGGCCGAGATACGCGTGCTGGCTGTTCCGAAAGACGATTGAGTGACAAACAAGAGCAGGAGACTCGTTCGATGACACGTTCCGTCCGGATTGGCTGGGCAACTCGCGACATAACGCCGGACCGACCGGTGAGCCTGCGGGGACTCTTCAACCTCCGCATCGCCACGCGCACCAAAGACCCACTGACGCTGACCGCGTTGGCCATCGACAATGGTGACGAGCACGCGGTGATTGTCTCCATGGATGCCTGCGCCGTTGATCAGGAGGTCCTGGACCGAGTGCGGCAGGAGGTTGGGAACGGCTGCTCGGGCCTGGATTCCGAGAAAGTGGTTGCGAGTGCAACCCATACGCACACAGCGCCCTTCTCGGGCGGCACGGTCGGGCTGCAGAAGGATGCTGACTACCTGGAGCATATCCTGGCGGAGCATCCCGACTACATGAGTACTGCGGACTATACGGATTTCATCGTTGAGGCGATGGTCTCGGCAGTATGCGAAGCCTGGGAGAGCCGAAGCCCGGGAGCTCTGGCGTGGGGCTATGGTTACGCCGTGGTTGGCGAGAACCGGCGGATCCGCTACTTCGATGACCGTGCTGTCATGTATGGCTCGACGGCGTTGCCCGATTTCAGTCACGTTGAAGGACACGTGGACCACGGCGTGCACCTGCTCTTTACCTATGACACCGAGCACGCTCTGACGGGAGTGCTCGTGAATGTGGCCTGTCCTTCACAGAGCACCGAAGGTGGCCAGGACTTTGTCTCGGCCGATTACTGGCACGAAGTGCGTCTGGAACTGCGACGGCGCTACGGAGAGGGATTGTCGGTGCTGCCTCAGTGCTCGGCAGCCGGTGATCAGACGCCGCACCGTCAAGTGGACACCAGGGCGGAAGAACGCATGATGAAATTGAAGTACGGACAAGGCTTGAGCCGGGGGGACAACTCCGCTCTGCGGCAGGACATCGCCCGCCGTATCGGCATTGCCGTGGACGACGTCGAGACGGCCGTGCGCCAAGACCTGCGGCCGAACGTCGAGATGGAGCACGTGCAACTGGAACTGGAACTCCCCCACTGGAACGTGACGGACAAGGAATATGAGGATGTTTCGGCCCAGATCGCGGGTCTCGATGCGACCATCGAACGGCTCGGCACGGTTGACCCTATCGGCCGGGAACGTACCAGCGCCCGGTCAAGGCGAGCGTGGTGCGCGCGAGTACAGGACCGATACGACAATCCCCCAGGGTCGATCTCCGTCCAGGTGAACGTACTGCGCCTTGGCGACGTCGCCTTCGTCACGTGTCCCTTCGAATACTACCTCGATTTCGGGGACCGCATCAAGGGACGTAGTCCGGCAATCCAGACGTTTGTGGCACAACTGGCGGGAAGTGGGAGCTATCTGGCCACCGAACGAGCAGCCGCAGGCTGCAGCTATGGAGCTGTCCCCGCCAGCTGCAAGGTCTCACCTGCGGGGGGACAACTCATTGTGGATCGGGCGCTTGAAGCCTTGACAAGCATGTTCAAACAAGAGTAGACGGGACTATGGCGGAAGAGACCGGCACTGACCACAACAGGGGTCAGCACACAACCGTTCACGCAACGAGGAGGGTGAAGAATGGATACGCCAATTCGCGTTGGAGTCTACGGTGCGGGTCGCGGGGCCCATCTTGGTTCGGTTGCCCAGAAGGTCGGCATGAAGCTGGTGGCCATCTGCGAGTCGTTTGGGCCCCTGCTCAACCGCGTCAGGAAGAAGAGCTTCGCTGGTGAGGACATCACCTACTACAGAGACTATGACAAGTTCCTGGACCATGATCTCGATGCTGTGATCGTCGCAAACTACGCAACAGAACACACGTCGGCAGTGATCAAGGCATTGGCTGCTGACAAGCATGTGCTCAGCGAGTGTATGGCGATGTTCACGATGGCCGAAGCCGTACAGTTGGTGGAAGCGGTCGAAGCGTCGGAGAAGGTCTATTTTTTCGCAGAGAATGTGCCGTTCAATGCCCAATGCCTTGAGATGACACGTCTGTACAAGAACGGCGACATGGGCGACTTCTTGTATGGAGAAGCCGAGTACATACATCCGGGCACTCCACAGAGTCTGGCGACCCTCGTATCGGGCCCGTCGCACTGGCGGGCCTGGATTCCAGTGACCTACTATTGCACCCATTCCCTGGGACCGGTGATGATGGTGACGGACACGCGTCCGGTCAAAGTCAACGGATTCCTGGTCCCTTACGATTTCAACGACCCGAAGAAGACTGGCGGGATCAGCAAAAGAGACACGGCGAGTATTCTGATGTGCACGATGGACAACTCAGCGTTGGCCAAGATTATGCCCTGCGCCTCTCTCCGCGATCACGGATACCGCATCCGGTTCTGCTGTAACAAGGGCACGATGGAATACAACCAGGGCCAGCCCCAGCTCCGTGTGCATCGTGAACCGTTCGACTTCGATCCCCCGAAAGAGGCCAACACGTTCTACATGCCGGAGTTTCCGGAGGAATTCAAGCAGGCGGCGACCACCGGGCACGGCGGAGCCGATTACTTTTGCGCCTACTATTTCGCCAAGGCAATCCGTGAAGGCTCAACTCCCCTCATTGATGTCTACAAGGCGATCGACATGACCTCTGTCGGGATTCTTGGCTATCGTTCGGCGTTGCAGGGCGGAATCCCTCTGGAAGTACCCGACTTCCGCGACAAGACAGTCCGGGAGACATATCGCAACGACGATTGGAATCCCGACCCGGCTAGGCATCGCGAGGGCATGCCCTTCCCAAGCATCCTCGGTGACATCCCTATCTCGGACGAGAGCATGAAGAGATTCGACGAACTGCGCAAAGCGCACGTTGAGGGGATGAACTGAGTAGACAGGCAATTTCTCTGCTCTCTCAGTCCAGTCGGAACAGCCTGGTCTCGAAAGCGTCCAGGGCCAGCGGAATGCGATCTCCGGTAAAGGGAACGCCGGGGGCAAGCAGCGGGGTGACCCGGCGCGGCGTTCCCAGACGCAGACGCTTGAGACCGGGAACCGCTGCGTAGATGGCCAAATAGTGGGCACTGGCATAGACTACGTCGTCGGTGTCGCACCAGCAGTGCAGCCCCTGTGCCAGGTAAAACTCGCGCAGGCCTTCAATGGAGAGGTCGGGAGAGTGACGGTCGGCGACGCGGAAGGGGTAGCCACGTTCTTGGCAGCCCTCCATGGCGGCCTCCATCGCGGGAGTGCTGAACGGACAAAGGAGAATAGAGGCGCCGTAGCGCTGACAGATGGCGTGGAAATCGCGAACCGCCAGGGAGTGGTTCTCCGGGACACGCGCGCACAATTCGACGCCGGAGAGACATCGGGATAGGCGATCTTGCGACAGAGCCAGGCTCTTGGAATATTCTCGCATTCGGGCATTACCGATCCCGTTTTGCGAGGTAATTTTCCTATATGAACTACCGAACGCGACACATGGAGCCGAAACTGGAGAGCTACTCTGGTTTCTTCAAGACCGTTCTCGTCGTGGGTGCGCGCCAAGTGGGTAAGAGCTCGCTGCTCGCACACCAATTCCCCGAGATGAAGGGATTCGTCTTCGATGCCGTTCAGGATGTGCATGGCGTCCGTCGCGACCCGGACCTTTTTCTCGACAATTTCCCGCCGCCCTTGATTCTGGACGAGATCCAACACGTTCCTGAGCTGCTCTCTGCCATCAAGCGCCGCGTCGATCGCCACACCGGAAGCGGGCAATACATCATGACGGGCTCACAGAACCTGAGCGTGCTACGCCAGGTCTCGGAAAGCCTCGCCGGGAGGGTTGGCATCCTGCATTTGGACGGTATGACGCCGGCAGAGATGGCTGGCAATGTCCAGAAGCCCGGATGGCTGGAGAAGTATCTCGAGGCCCCAGCTGAATGTTGGGGGGACGTCGAATGCCTCGATGGACCAACAGGTGGAACCGCTCACTTCTTGTGGCGAGGCACGCTTCCAGGGCTGCTCGATGCCGACAACGCCATCATACCTGGCTACATGCATTCCTATGTGGAGACATACGTCGCGCGCGATGTCCGCGTGATCGGCAATATTGGCGATCTCTCCGATTTCGGACGCTTTCTGAGGCTGTCGGCAGCACTGAGTGGCAGAGAAATCAACACGGCACAGCTAGGCAGAGATATCGGCGTCAACCCAAAGACGGCCCGCAACTGGCTCAACACCTTGATCCATTCCTATCAATGGCTCGAACTTCCCGCCTACCATGGCGACACGATCAAACGCATCAGTCGGAAACCAAAAGGTTATCTACGCGACACTGGACTGATCTGTCACCTAATGGGCATATCGACCCCCGAGGCGCTCTCTGCCCATCCGGCACTGGGCAGCATCTTCGAGTCCTGGGCAGCCTGCTGGATCGTCAGGCTTTCGGAGCAACTTCCCTCGCCGCCCATCTTGTATCATTGGCGCTCCGACGGGGGGGGCGAGGTGGATATTGTGCTTGAGCGTGACGGCTACCTGTACCCCATCGAGGTCAAATGCGCCACGACGCTCACGCGCCACGACACTCGGGGAATTCGCGCCTTCAGAAACACCTACGGATCGGATCGGGTGAAGACCGGTATCGTGATCTACGCGGGCCAGGAACCTCGCCCCATATCTGACATCGCGATCGCATTGCCATGGACTGCCCTATAGAGCCCTGCGGCCAAATCTTGCCCCTGTGATCTTGCGCTGTCGTTACCCATCCCCGGTCCGCTCTCCTGTCTCATGTTTGGTTTGCTGGTTGGTGGTCCAGTAGAAGACGTTCCGCAGATCACGGCGCAATTCCAGCCCGTGTTCCAGCTGCGCCGCTGACGGTGTCAGGACATCCAACCCGCGTTGCTACGCGCTGTTCATCGTCTCGGTCTCGTCTCTCTGCATGTTCTGCGTACTCCACGGTTCCTTGCTACGCGCTCGGATACTGTCGTCCACAAGTGGTTTGACGTACAGCGTCACGCCGAAAACCCGGGCCGGGGTGTAGAGATACAGCCCCGCGCGCGGTCCTGTCCGGATCCCACGGACCAGGCCTCTTCCGTGCCTATCCAATACCACGTGGCCGTCCACGGTCAAGCGAGTCACTTCCGAACAATGAGGCGTATTGGTCCGACAAAGACGATCGTCGGGAAGCTGGAGACGGCCCGTTCGTCAACGACGCGGAAGGTGATTTGGAGGTCCTCTCGACCATCGGCCAACGCCCTGCGAGCGGGTTTGGCCAGGTCGAGGGAGACCCACTCATTGCCCGACTGATCGGTGACGACTTCAGTGGCCCAGAGCTTCTGACCATCGACCCAGATCTGGGCGAAACGGTAGCCGGGATACTTCCCGTCCAGTCGCGTGTCGCTCACAAAGACCTGCGCCCAAAGTCCAGTGTTCATGGGATTCATGAACTCCGCGGGTATGTCTACGGAGCACCGAATCCTCCCATAGTCTCCTGCGTTGCCGGGGGTCCGCCGGGGGAAGCCGATTCCTGGAAACGTCAGCTGCTTGTCGGCCCCGGGTCCGTCCTGCACGAGCGTGCCCGCGGCGAACGCGCCGCAGCAGCGCGCGATGCCGACCTGCCAGGCGTCGGCCGATACGTCCTTGACGAGTGTATCCCCAGCGGCGAGTGCGGGAGGCGTCCAGGCGGCCTTGAGGATCTCACCGAACGACGATGTGATCAACGGGAAAGTGTCGGTCGCAGGCGCGTGAAGAACATCCTCGAACCTTCTGTTTCGTTCCACGGGGCTCATTCGAGCCAGCGTGACAGTTCTCTCCAAAGACGCGAGCCGTTTGCGCCAGAACGCGCAGTAGTCATCCACGATCTTCAGGCCGGCGAGTTGTTTCTCGATGGTCGCGACCAGGGCAAGCCCCTCTGCTTTGGCAGCGGCGGCGGCTTGGCGCGCCTCGCCGAGTGTCCCCGTATCGAGAAGTTGGTCAACGCGTTCCTCGAGCGTGGGGATAATCCGCTCCGGGTACGTGCACGAGGCCATCTTCCTTGCATAGGCTACTGCTGCACGCATCGGTTCCAGATAGATGTACTCAAGACGTCTTGGGTCGATTGCGGAGCTTTTCGGGGCCTCGGCCGTCAAGGTCGCCGCCAATGCTTCGAGCCGGGTGATCCTGTCCAGCGCCTCGACGCGTTGGGCCGGGTCTTTGAGCCGGCAGGGCCATCCCTTGTTTGGGCCGCAGATTCGGACCGGCAGCTCGAAGAGACGCTTCAGTTCCACGATTCGGTCGTCAAAAACGCGGGCGGTGTCGGCCATGTCGGGCCCGTAGACATACGAGTAGACGGCCGTCCGCATGCGGTTCCAGTCGTGCGTTTCGGGCGCCCACATCCAGTGGCCGATCATGGTCACCAGGTATTCTTCCGGCCAACCGCCGCCGACGCACCAGAGCATGGCACAATCCGTGTGGCGTGCCGTTTCCCGGATCTTGTCGTACGTCGGTGCCCCCCACCCCGCGGCCATGGGCTGCAACTCGATGTAGGCCGGTAGCGGGATCTCGCACGGATACGTGTCCCACGTGTAATCGGGTTTGCCGGAAATGGACGTGGGACCGTGGCCATCCGCGGCTTTGCCGTCCGCTTTGTGGACCAGCGGGTAGCCCACCTTGCCTTTTCCAGGCAGATCGAGGGCGCCGTCTCGCAAGGTCACGGCAATCTTGGCGTTGTTGGTAAAGCCGGCGCGCAGTCCAATCAGGTTGTGCCACCACCCTGGGGGGAGCGTCAAGCCGATGGCTTCGGCCATGGCGGTGTCCGCCCGGCACGGAACCCGGGTGAAGAACCATTGAATTGCGTTGAAGCCCGGAATCTTGCCGGCGTCGCGGTTAAACGGGGTATCGATCTTGCTGTAGTCGCCCGAAGGGGGCGTCAACGCGAGCTGCCGGCCCGACATCCGGTATGTCCGGCTAAGCTTGAGGAAGTTGTCGATCGCGCTACGGGGATCCGTTCCCTTGCCGATGTCATCGAACGATAGCCACATCCCATCGCATCCCAGCTCGACCAAGGCCTCAAATGTCCCGTTAACGTCCGCATAGAACGTGCTTTCATCGAGTTTGTCGAATCCCTTGGTCGTCCCCCCCCCGCTTCGGGTCGTCGCCGCGGCAACGCAGGCATAGACGAACAAGCCGCGGCGGTGCGAAGCCTTGATCATCCGATCGATGTTGGCAATGTCGAGACCGCGTCCTGGCAAGAACCCCATGGGCGCCGCCCGGTCAGGATAGTACCGGGTCACCCTGAATCCTGGATTGTCTCGAACGTCGGTGAAGTTCATACGGGCCCGGACGTACGCGTCGAGCGCCCCCGGGACCAGGTTCTGCATGAGAACGAAGTGCGGTCGCCCGCGATAGGGGATGCTCGGCCAGTCGTCGATCTCGACACAGCTGAGTGCGATCGTGCCCCCCGCCCCCCGCCCCATCAGGTCGAACAGCACGTCCCCGCCATAGATCGTCCCGTTGTCATCCTCGCCCCTGACGGTCACCACCTCTCGAGCGTCCGCCGCATGAAAGGTGATTGAGAACGCGTTGAGCTTCCCGTCCGTCCGTTTGACCGTCTCCAAACGCAGAACTGTCTTGACCTTCGCCGGCAACGGAGTCTCACGGATCACGGCTACATCGACTTTGAAGCGGTTCCGGATGTGCGTCTGCAGGCGCTTGGCGGCGTACTGCTGCTGTTCACTCGCTCGGGCGGGAATCGAGACGACGGTGAACGGCGGATCCACGGTCCAGGTCTCGCCGAGGTCCCGCCAGACCTTGGGAACCGGGAACAATGGGCAGTCTCTCGGCTTGGACTTCCGGTCCTCGCCCGGTTCCGCCGCCCACAGAAAGCCAAGTGGCATGCACCCAAGCAACACCAGCCTCAGTGCGAACATCGCGTTCTCCTACGGTGCCAGTTCGAGGTCCCCGAAACGGCTCGGTTCATAGCCATCGTTGGTGAACGTTGCGTTCCATGCTGCTTTGGCCGACTTGTCCGCCGGGATGCGGATAATGTTCATGCACAGCGTGTCGCCGGGGCTCAGCGTGCCCGGAAGGAGTTTGGCAAGGGGAAGGGCAACCTGCACCTGCCAGCAGTTGGGGGCGACAGGCTTGGACACCACAGCCGCCCCGCTGTCCCATTCACGAGACTTCCCACCGATGGTGAGGTCAACATGCTTGGCTTTGCCGTTGATCCACATGTCGCGGTACGGGGTGCCCCGGGAACGGCCGAAACAAAGCTGCCACCATTCCTCAGCTCGGCCATAGGCCGGCGCGTCCGAGGTCATCGTCTCCTGCATCTGAACATACAGGTACGCCCCGTCGTGCAGCAACCGGGCTTCGAGTTTGCGGTCTATGCCCTCACCCGCAGTCAGGGAATACCAGTGGGTGAGGACGTCGGCCTTGGACCAGTCGACGTTCGCGAGGTCCCCACCCGAGTTGTTGTCGACAATCCTCACGGCCCGGTAGCTCTGCAGGGGATGGGCCTTGGCGAGATCCTCTTTGCGGGAGGCCGACGCCAAGTACTCCGCGCGGCCGGCTTTCATGCGCTTCCAGATCGACGTCTCGAACAGCGCTACCCGCTTCTTCTCCGTTCCGGTCACGGCCGCGTTCCTGGCCCGGGCCATTAGCGGTGCGAACTCCGCCATGCGCTCCTCCGTGCCGAGGCGGTTCCAGGCGATTTCTTTGCTCTGGTAGCCGAAGTAGGTATTGCTGAAGGTGTAGTTGGCAGGATCACAGTAGACCCGCTCAATAGCCTCGTAGAGCGTCTGCATCGGCTTGGCGGCAGCGCCATAGAAGTGCGTGAAGAACTCGTCAATCAGCTTGTTGCCGTCGAGGGTTGGATCGTCCGCCAGTTTGTAGGCGATGTAGATCTCGAGAAGATTCGCATTTGGCACCCGGCCGGCATGCCCCTTCTCTTCGATCGGGACGTAGGCCGGTTCGGCGAAGATCCCACGGAAGCCGCGCCGGTGGTACTCCTGCATTTGCTTGACCATGTGGTGCGCCATGAACCCGGGGAAGAAGGGATTCACCCGGCCCGGGCGATGGAAGTAGAGCCAGAGGTACTTCGGCTGATTCGGGCTCTGCTCGTCCCACCTGTCAAGGAGCTCGGTAATCGCCCGGTCCATGGCCGGAACCGGCCGCAGCTGCGCGTGCATACAGAAGGTGATGGCGATATTGGGTTCGAGAAGCTCATGGGTCGGCGGGTAGTAGGTCTGGTGGTACGCGAACATGGTTACGTACTTACCGGGGTGGGTTTCGCCGACGCCCCTGGCCACCTTATTCACGAAGTTGAAAATGTAATCGCTGGCCAAGTCGTCGAAAAAGAAGTACTGCTTGCGCCACGCGTTGCAGGGCGGTTCCTCGTGTAGCAGTGTCTGGCACTCGGGGCAACGGCAGAACTTGTCTTTGCCGGTTGAGTCCATCGGGCCCAGCGTGAAGTAGTCGCCGCGTGCCAGTTCTCCCCCGAGGCTCCGGCCCGTGTCAAAGAAATGGCGTGCACTTGTAGTGACCTGCCGAACGAACCCGTCATCGGTAAAACACATGTTCGGATAGTACTTCATGGGGTAGCCATTGTGATCGTACCCCCCGCGCTTGGTCGTGGCAAAGCTCGGATCCTCCGGCACATCCTCGTCATAGCCCTTCGCGAACCACTCCGGGTGGTCCTTCAAGAACCGCCGGTAGTACCCGTAGAAAGCATGGTTGCAGGCGTACTGCTGTACCCCTGTCAGCCGTAGTCTGTGGGCAAACAGCAGTCCTTCCCGCCCGTCCAGGCGAGGCCCCGATTCATCGGTGAGATCCGCAGGCATGTCCTGGACCCGATGCAGCTCTCTGTACTTCATCGCCGGCGCCCGGCGGACGTCCGCGCCCTTGACCGCGAGCGTTGCCGTCCGGGGACATGCCATTCCCAGCTCGGTCGGCAGGTACCAGCGCACGTCGCAATACCGCTCCAGAAAGTCGTAGACGGCATAGCAGGACGCCTGATCGTCGAACTTGCCGGGAAACGTCCCGGGGGCCGCGTAGCTCATCGCCCCTCTGTCGGCCTTGTCCCTCCCCATCAGAACCAGGGCATCCGGGAGGAACCGAATGAGGTATTCCTGGTGGGCAAAGTCCTCGTTCCGCAAACCCAGTTTCCGAGTTGCCTCGCTCTCGCCGACCAAGATCCGGGCACCGTCGGCTCGGCTCGGCTCGGTCAAACCGAATGTCCACTGGACAACCGGGCCATTCTCGGCTTGAGCAGACTCGCAGTGATCCGGCGCCACCCGATCATAGACCCGGACTTCACCCAGCAACCCCTTGAATGTCCCCCCGATATTGAGACCGTTGCCAACCAACAGTCTCCCCTGCCAGTCCTCCCTGCGTATTCCCCCGATCTTAGCGTGCTCCATAACCATCTTCCCGTCCCGGTATCCCTTCAGGACATCGGCCTCACCATCATAGGAAAACGCGAGGCAGGTCCACTTGTCTTCGGGCACCGCTTCCCGGGTGAGTCGGTAACTCTGGTAGGTTCCATCCGTGAGTTTCAGGCGCACGTACGCTTTGTTGTTGTCCTTGTTAAGAGACATCCTCAGGAGATACGAGGGTGCGTGGAGGATGCCGTTCGGACCGTCTGCTTTGTGCTCGGGCTTGAGCCACAGCACGACGGTGAACGAGACAGGCAGATCCAGCTTCCTGCCGTTGGCGACCCAGTTCTGTCCCTCTGCTGCATTGAAGCTCAGGACCGTGCCGAATTCTCCGTCCTCTTCACGGGCAACGCCTTTTCCCAGGCCGAAGATCAACCCGCTATTGCCCTTCCCGGACAGGTCTTCGACATGATTCCGGGCTTTGGGAAGAATGGGCAGTTTCGCGCCGGTGATCAGCTCGACATGGTACTGCAGTTCCGTAGCCGCGAACCGGGCCGCGCGGTTCGCCTCTTCCGCAATCACAATGCTGGCGGCAGGCGCACGGTCTCGCACTAAGACCAGTCCCGCGGCGCCTGATCTGTCCGCAGCCAACCCCACGGCGGGTAGCAGGCAGCAGAAAAAGAGACCAACTACCAAGGTCACGTGTCGTCTTCGGAAACTGACCACCGTTTTCCTCCCATCCGGTTCTCTCAACCGTCACGACAGACCACGCCCCGCCTGCAGCGGGCGGGGCCGGCTTCGGGCCAGGATATTCCTCGACAGCCGGAACCCGAATGGCAGTAGTCGGTGGGACTTCTACGGCTTGTAGTCACCGACCATGGTCCACGTGTCGGAACGCTTCTTGAGGTAGCTCTCCAGTCTCATGGGAGAGGTCTTCGGCGCGTCCAGGGCCAGTAGCCGCTTGACATCGGTGCCGAGGACGGCCTGGTAGGCAGCAACAGCAAAGTAGCTGCAGAACATCTTCGTGGCGTTCTGGGGACTCCAGACCTGTGAGTTCCGGATGGTCTTCAGACTTCTTTGGAGTTCTGTCATCTTTGGGACATCTCCCCAGTTTCCCACATTCATACCGGCAAACGTCGTCTGGGTACCCCGGGCGATCGTGTGGATCATGGCCTTGTGGTGCTTGAGCGCGAGGGCGTCGTGCTCGTCCAAGACCTTCTGGTACTGCAGGTAGGAGGATGCCATCAACCTGGGATTGCTGCCGACCGTGGGGCACTTCTGCAGGAGTGTGGTCAGCTCCAGCCACATGCTGAAGAACTTCTTGCGCAGTGGGCAGCTCATATCATTATTGATGCGCATCAGGATCGTCTTGTGGGTCTCACCGCACTCCACCCACTTGTCGCGCGAGTTGCTGAACGCTGTCTCAAACTGGTTCGACAGCGCCTGAGCTCGCTTCTTGGCGTTCCTACCGAAACCGGAGGAACCAAGGCCAGGCTTGTGCGCTTTACCGTAGCTGATCTGCTTGGTAGAGGCCCAGGTACGTGCCACTTCGGCAGCCGCCGGCCCATACGCCTCCCGGTCGTTCTCCCCCTTGAGCCGATAGGCGATGACCTTACCGTAGGGCATCCCTCTCCCGAACTGGGACGCCAGGGAGACCAGTCTGGCGCCTCCACCTGCGGAGTGGGCTATGCGAGGGGTCTCGCCACTCCCGACAACCACAGCCGCATGGTGCGTGTAGATCGAGCCTCGCCACGTGTTGATACCCAGGGTAAATGTCCTCTCCACGCCCTGGAGAATGGCCACAGCTTCCTTCCGGCCCTTGTCGGCAAAAAGTAACAGATCGCCAACCCTGAAATCGTCGAGTTTCATCTCCGAGTGCCCTACCTCTCTTCGTTCGTCCCAATCGGCCGTACCCCCGTCGTGTCTGCCACACAGGCGCGGCGAAGAAGATAGGCCAGAGTGGTTGACCGTGCAAGGACTGGATCGGCGATCCGGGGCCGGAAAGACCGGTCCTGCGGGCCGAGGGCAAACGCTCTGGCAAGGGGGACGGCATGCCGGAGTCAAGGCTCGAAATCCGGAGCACGTTCTTGCTCCACACTGATGCCAAGGCTACCTTCTGGGACGGCTCTATCCCCCCTGCCCTCAAGGAGTAACTGTGAAGTCCACCATGCGCTGGTTCCCGCTATCGATTCTGCTTGTCCTCCTTGCCTGCACCTCACCGCACGCGCAGGACCTAACCTGGGACAACGATTTCTCACGGGGTCTCCGTGGCTGGGACCTGGGCAGGAACTGCACGCTCAAACGGGAAGGCGCAATGATGTACCTTCGCCTTCAAGGCCCCATGGACGGCGGCATCGCCGACTGCAAATCACCAATTCTCCTACTCGACGGAGCAGAGCACGAGTATGAACTGACCTGCACCTATCGGACGGACGTGAAAGACTCACACCTCCACGGCGGCGCCTGGCTCATCTTCTACAAGTTGGGCAGCGACGAAAAACTGGTAGGAGACTGGACCGGCCTCATTCTCACACAATCCGCTGACTGGGCAACCGGAAAGGCGACGGTCAGGATCCCCGAAAAGACGCAGACGTTTCAGACAGCAATTCGAGTACAAGGACGCAAGGGCAGGATCCTCGACGTCCGGACCGTGACTATGAGGAGGACTAAGTAACCATGAAGCACCTCGCGATACGCCTCTCGTTCGTCTTCACGTTCGTTTTCCTGTCTGCCGCTCGTGCAGACCAGACGTTTTACGTCGCCCCCGACGGCAATGACGCCTGGAGCGGAGCCCTGCCGACGGCCGACGCCCGGAACACGGATGGTCCGTTTCGGTCCGTGACCCGAGCCCGGGACGAGATACGCAAACTGAAGAGCAAAGGGCCGGTCGGGCCGGTGACCGTGTATCTCAGGGGAGGACGGTACGAACTCAGAGAAACACTGGAACTCACACCGGCCGATTCCGGCACCAAGGAAGCCCCCATCATCTACCGTGCATACAAGGGCGAAACGCCGGTTCTCAGCGCGGGTAGAAAGCTCAATGGCATCCGTGATGCAGGAACGCACTGGGAGGTCGGCCTCCCGGAGGTCCAGAGGGGCGATTGGGAGTTCTCCCAGCTCTTCGTGAACGGCAGCCGACGAATGCGTTCACGACTCCCCGTGGAAGGCTACTACTACATCGCCGGGGCAGCCCCTCGGGCTTCATACCTGCGAGAGAAGCACTCCGACGCGTTCCGCTATGATCGCCGGGACCTTCCCCTGCCCCCGAGCGAAAACCTGCTTGATGTGGAAATCGAGGTGTTCCACCACTGGTCGACCTCCAAGCTCCGCGTTGCTGAGGTGGACCGAGGGGCGCGAATCGTCTCCTTCACAGGCTCCACCTACCGCAATCTGACCGACGGCACTCGTTATCTCGTGGAAAACACGCAAGCGGGGATGAAGGCACCCGGCCAATGGTGCCTGGTCAGCTCCACGGGGACGCTCAAGTACATTCCGCTCCCGGGAGAGAAGGTGTCGTCCGTCGAGATCGTCGCGCCTCGGCACGGCTGCGTCCTGAAAGTCAGCGGAGACCTGGAGAAGAAGCAGTGGGTCGAGCACGTGGTCTTCAAGGGAATCACGTTCGCTCACGCCAACTGGTCCACCCCGCTCCAGGGCAACGTCGTCGCTCAGGCGGAATGCTCCCTGCCGTCCGGCATCCAGACTGAAGGCATGCGAGACTGCGCCTTCGAAGAGTGCCGGTTCACCCAAATCAGTGCCCACGCCTTCGAACTCGGGTTGGCCTGCAAGCGCAACCGGATCGAGGGCTGCGAGTTCACGGACAACGGCGGAGGAGGTATCAGGATCGGTCCGGCACGCAACAAGGATAACGACCTGATCGCCAGTCACAACCGAATCAGGGATTGCCTGATCGCCCACAATGGACGCTTCCTTCCTGCGTCGGTGGGCATTCTCCTGCAGTTCGCCCATGACAACGTGATCGAACACAACGACATCTATGACATGTACTACACCGGAATCTCTTCCGGCTGGACCTGGGGCCTGGGTGAAACGCCCACCTGTAACAACGTCATCGCCTACAACCATATCTATGACTGCCTGCAGGACGTGTTGACCGACGGAGCCGGCATCTACACCCTCGGGCGCTCCCCGGGAACCGTCATCCGCGGCAACCACATCCACGATCTCACGGGCATCCCCTGGGCCGTAGGTATCTACCTTGACCAAGGCTCGAGCTTCACCCTTACCGAAGACAACGTGGTCTACAACATCACCACCCACGTCTATAACCTCAACAGCGATGGTGGAATGCAGAACATCGCCCGGAACAACATCTTCGGCCCGATTCTCGATGACAAAGCCCCGATGTTCCGCAAACCGATGTTCCGCCGCGGAGAGCGTGAAACCAACTTGGGGTTCGATGTGCAGCACAACATCATCTACTGGGACAAGGGCGCTCTGACCCATGAGAACTGGGAACGCTCGGACTGCATCTTCGACAATAATCTCTACTGGAACTTCGGTGGACACCCGGTGACGTTCCACGAACGCTCCTTCGCGGAGTGGCAGGCAACCGGGCAGGATGCCCATTCCGTCATCTCCGACCCCCTCTTCGTGAGTCCGGCGACCGGTGACTACCGACTGAGAGAGGGATCGCCAGCCACCCGGATCGGCTTCAAGCCCTTCGACTACAGCAAGGCAGGACGAATCACCAGGACCGCGCCCCAAATCGTCCCGCGCGCCTATCCGGCCGGACTGCACAATCCCCCGTACCGGGAGCTGGATATCGAGCTCGACTTCGAGACCTCGGCCATCGGCACCACCCCGCCTCTCAATGCCAACGAGGAAGGCAAAGGGACCATTCGGGTAACGGATGCGGCCGCGGCAACAGGGAGGCAATCCGTGAAGTTCACCGACACGGCAGGGATCAAGTTCTACAATCCCCATCTTGTGCTGTTCGCCAACCGAAAGTCCACCTCGGGATCGTTCCGGTTCTCGGCTGACATTATGAACGATCCGGCACGCCCGGCAGACATCTACATCGAATTCCGGGACTGGGCCGGCCCCAGAATCCTGCCCGGACCCCAGTTCACGATCAAAGCAGACGGCAAGCTCTACCTGAACTGTTCCGGTGACGGCGACGCAGCCACAGGTACCGCCCTCGGCGAAATCCCCAATGGGGAGTGGTTCAGCGTGGAGATCCTCTTCACTCTTGATCCGGACGCTGAACACCACACCTACACAGCCACGGTACGTCAGGGCAACGAGGTAAAGGCGCAGAGAAACGACGTGCCCTTCCTGGCCCCCAACTTCAAGGTGCTGAGCTGGGGCGGAATCGTGGCCCCCGGGGAGAGAGACGCCCAATTCTACGTCGACAACCTGGTCTTCAGAGAGCAACCGGCAAAGGAAGCTCCGTAAGCCCCCGTCAAGACCACGGCGTGCGCATGCGCGTCAATCTAAGCGGTAACTCATTGCGGCAGAAGAGTCGGGGCGCTGCCCCATAAGCGCTAACTTGAACGTCCAACATCGAACTCTGAACGTCGAACGTCGAGGTTTGTAACGGCTTCTTTCGGAGACTGTTCCGGTTCTCTTCATTCGACATTCGGCGTTGGACGTTCGATGTTCAGCG
>JABHEG010000279.1 GCA_018676675.1 Lentisphaerota bacterium | reverse complement strand
GTGTGCCCAAAAACGACGGTTCTTGCCATCCCAAGCGCCGCCCCGGGGCAGAAACCGTCCGAAGGCCCAGAAATTAGCTGCAAAGCCCCTCGGGGCGGCCGCTGGAAGCGGGCGGTCCGAGGGGTTTTGCAAGAGCCTCATCCATCAAGACGGCGAGCGTCGACCAGCCGTGGGAGATCACGTTTGCTTCCGAGAACATGGATGCCATCATCGCCTACCTGCACAGCAAGGCGGATGGGCGCGCTCAGCGCACCGTGTTCATTACCGACGAGGATCGGCGGAACGGCAAGGTTGTCATCCCCGCCGGCGTGCTTGCCAACACGGGCAAGTGGAGCGTCTGGCTGATTGGGGAGAACCGGTACGGCAGACTGAAGAAGAGCGGCGGCATCGCTGCCGCGCCAGCGCCAAAGGACGATCCTGCTCCCTGGCGGCAAAAAGCGGCCGAATGCGCGCGCATCATGTCGCGGGTGAAGTGGACGCCCGTTGCCGACAGCATGCCGAACAAGAGCGGAGGGTACTTCAAGAAGGGAACCGAGTACACGGGGGTGCCGTACTCCAGCGTCAAGGACGTGGGCCGATACATCGGGTTCGAGATCTTCCTGAAGACGTTCCTGGCCGCGGTGGAGAACCCCGACAGCGTGCTCTATACCGAGAACCTGTCCGGGACGGTGAAGGGCGGTGCGGCAGCCTACTACGGCAAGGTCTGCTCCTCCTACACCAGCTACGGGCTGCAGTGCGCCCTCTGGTACGTGAGTCGCCAGCACGGTCCGTCGTACCGTGAGGGCGTGTGCCTGGTGGACCCCCAATCGGCGCAGGCCGCCCAGGTGGGAGACATCATCTACACATCCCCCCCCCCGGGCGGACACGTGGAGATCGTGACCGCGATCACCAGGGGCGACGACGGCAACGTGACGCACATCCGTGTGGAGGAAAGCAGCCCGCCGACGACCAAGAACACCAACCGCAGTGCCGCGGCGTTTGACGCCCACATTGCCCCGGACCGGAAAATGCTGTACCGAATCACCGACCTCGATGCCTGGCGCGGGCCCAATCGGGCCGAGTCATTCCGGTTTCCCAACTATGCCGAAGACGCCACGCCCCCGGCTATCAACCGTGTTCTGCTGCTGGACCGCGGGGATTGGGTTCCGTACCACAAAGACCAGAGCGTGAGATTCAACGTCATGGACAGGGATGCTCAGGGCGTCAAGGCCCTGGTCATCAAGCGCGGTGACACGGTGGTCGAGACCGTTGAGGTCCGAGGCAAGGGCGTCGTCGAACGCTCGTTCGCAACGTGTGGCGACTACACGGCGCATTGCGTGATGGGTGACGGTTCTCCGAGCCAGGCCTGCGAGTTTTCCGTTTGCGATCTGGATTTCGAGACACCCGTCACGGCCGTGACGCTCGGTGAACCGTGGGAAATCGGGTTTGCCTCCGACAACATGGACGTGGTCATTTTCTACCTGTACAGCGAGGCCGACAAGTACAATCACCGCACCGTGTTCGTTACAGACCAGGACCGGCGGAATGGCAAGGTCATCGTTCCTGCCGGCTTGGTTGGCAACACGGGTAAGTGGCAGATTTGGCTGATCGGCGAAGGCCGGTACGGCAGGCTGAAGAAGCGCCGCGACATTGCCGTCGTAGGACGGGGCGGCTGAACCAAACATGGTTCATTGGAAGCAAAACCTGTTGCGTGTCTGGATTGCGCAGTTCTTGGCCACGGCTGGGTTCTGTTTCGCCACGCCGTTCATCCCGTTCTATATCAAAGAGATCGGGGTAAGCGACCCGGCGCAGGCAAGCATGTGGGTAGCGCTGTTCGCAGCAGCGGGAAACCTGGCGCTTTTCCTGTCGGCACCGTGCTGGGGGTTCATCTCCGACATCTACGGACGCCGTTTGATGGTCCTGCGGGCGAGTTTCGTTTGCGGGATGCTCATGCCCCTGATGGCGTTCGTGCCGGGCGTTAAGTCGCTCGTGCTGATTCGTTTCCTGGTCGGCCTGTTCGCAGGTACAGTGACGGCGTCCCAGATCCTGGTCTCCAGCAACACGCCAATGGAAAGCCGCGGTTTCGCACTGGGCACGTTGTCTTCGGCCGTGTTCGGGGGACGAATGGCCGGCACATTTCTGGGCGGGCTCGTGGTCGACGCGTTCGGCTACCGTGCGGCGTTCTTTATCTGCGGGATAACGCTTGTGTCGGCCGGCTTCATTGTGCTCCTCGGCGTCGCCGAGACCTTCGAGAAGACAACGACGCTGCGCCGGAAGATGACCGGCTTCAAGTTCCGACTGCCCGACTTTGGCGAGGTATGGTGGATCCTGCTTCTGGTCATGCTCATGGGCTTTGCCGTCCGCTTCGATGCCCCATTCATGCCGTTGCTGGTGGAAACGATCAACGGCCCTCACAAGGCGGCCACCTGGACGGGGATCATTGGCAGTTTGTCCGCTGTCACCGGCATTTTCGCCGGTCCGCTCCTCGGCTGGCTGGCCGATCGATCCTCCCCCCAGAGGATAGCCATGTGGTCGGCGGGAATGGCCGGACTGCTGATGATCCCGCAGGGGCTGGCCACCAGCCTGGCCACGCTCGCCGTCGCTCGGCTCGGAATGGTCTTCTTCGCCAGCGGGCTCATGTCCGTGTTCCAGATCTGGCTGGCCAAATCCACGCCCGACAGCAAACGGGGGACCCTCTTCGGATGGGCGACCAGCGTGAAGTCCTGCGGCTGGTTCCTTTGCTCACTTGCCGGCGGTGCCGTCGCTGTAAAGCTGGGCGTGCGCTGGGTCTACTTCTGCGCAGCAATCGTGTTCATCGCTCTTGCACCCGGCATCGCGCTTGTGACCACGCTCAGCAACCGGAGAAGGCGCACAGCCGAAACGGGAGATTCGGCTGCGTCGGCCCCCGCCACACCAAGCCATCGGCCGCCCCGTGGGTAGTGTCGCGTAGGCAGTGGCGGCGGCCGGGGCTTCCGCTACTTCTATTCCTCTCCATCCCACTATTCCTCAAAGTATGGCTTGAGCATCACGTAGTTGAGGGCAATCTCCGTTCCCGGTGCGGCCTTGGCGTTGGTGAAGGTGACCGTGAAGGAGGGGGCAGTGGCGCGGAAGCGAACGTGGTTCAGGTTGACCCGGACTTTCCCGTCATCCTTCTTCCTGCCGGAATTGCGGCGGTCGACAAAGACGTAGGACGCTTCCGGGATGACCTCTGCGCCGGTCCCGAGGGCCGCGTCCAGTCCAAGTCGCTTCGGATCAATCTTGCCCGCAACCATGTCCTTATAGTCGGCCGTGACGAACTGCAGCGTGTAGACTTTGCCCGGGATCAGGCCGGTGGCGATCTGGGTAAGGGTGTTTGGGCTTCCTTCGCCGCGGGTAAAGACGCAGAAGGTGTCGCCTGTGCCTCCCGGGGCTCCCCAGCGATGTTGGCTGCCCTTGCCGTAGCCGGCGAATTTGTCGCTTCGCAGTGACTCTGCCGGAGTCGCTTCCCAATGCTCAAGTCCATCCAGGAAGTCGCAGTTCCTGAGGTGTCCCGGCGAGTAGACGTATCCGTAGGTCTTCGAGAGCATCTCCGTGTTCCCCTCGACGCAGTAGTGACGCAGCAAACGGAACGACCAGCGGTAGAGCTCCTCGTCATCGTAGTAGCTACCCCAATAGCCGGTCACTCCCAGGTCTTTGAAGACGGGATTGGTGGCGACCAGGTTCAGCTGCATGTCGAGGTAGTGCTTGTAGTCGACGTCCGGGTTGACATCCAGGGAGATGATGGGGATCTGGTTGAAGTTCCCGAAGAGCATTCCAGAGCCGAGAATCGCATCCGGGTAATAGGCGTTGAATCGCTCCATGGTATCAACGACGCGATCATTGAGGTAGCTGACGGCGTCTTCTTCACTGGGCCGGCTGTGGCAGTAGGCCTCGAAAATGAGTCGCCCCCGTCCCCGAGACGCGTTCAGTGCCGCGCTGATGAAGTCGTTGTGGATTCCGGGCAACCCGGGTTTGCCGACGATCCAGGTGTAGATAAGCCGACTGTCGGGGTTCTCGAGCAGGCGCAAGGCCGTGGTGTAGTGCGCGAGGGCGGGGCGACCGAAGAACTGCTCGTCGCAGGTGAATCCATCGTAGCAGGGGGCGATCATGCCGGCGTGCTTGCTGATGCGCTCGACAAGATCCGCAGCATCCTTGGGGTTGGTCGTGCCCACGTTGGCCAGCCATTTGAGTCCCAACTGCCGCAGCTTCGGGCGATGTTCTTCCGGGACGTTGCCGCCGTTAAGAGTGGTGACGGCAGGGAAGATGTGTTTGACGTGGAAGTCCCAGTCGTATCTGCCGTTCTGCGGGACCTGGCTGTGGGCACAGGCCGGATAGTTGAAGATCTCGCAGATCGACCGGACCACGATCTGTCCGCCCGACTTCGCGCCGCTGACGACGATCTTGTGGCTCCCTTGGGGCACTTCGCGGAACGCCTCGCCGCGGTCGGTGGCGGCCGTGACCACGGTGTCGTTCTCCCCAAGCACAACGTTTAGTCCGGGCTCGTCCGTTTTGGTTCCGACTTTGATGAAGACCCAGCCGTTTCGTGCAGTCGAGAATGTGAATGTCTGCGTCGTCGTGGTGGCCTGCAGCGGCTCAGCCAATACCTCGACGGCCAGGTTATTGAGCCGGCGGTGCGCCGACACATCCACGTCCGGGACCTTCGCCACGGTGACGACATGGTCTGCCTGGAACACGCTCTTCGAGGCGGCGCGGTCGACGATGGCAACGCTGAGCCGGTGGTCGCCCGCGGCGATTCCGGACAGATTGACCGTGTTCAGCTTCCGCTCCAGAGGAGACGTGCGCACGATCGCGCCGTCGATGGTGCCAACGCAGTCGTAGTCGGCGGGAGCGCGTTCCAGCTTGCCGAAGAGGTGGAACGTCAGCCGGGGAGCAGACAAGGGGATCTTGTTGAGCAACGGCTTCCAGGGAACGAGCCGAGGACGGTATTGCTCAGTCAGAATCGCTGAGACTGAGCTCCCCGCCAGCGCGGCGTCGCTGATGGCTTCCAGCTTGACCTGGGCGAACTGAATCTCTCCGACATAGTCGATGGCGAAGATGGCCAATCCATAGACTTCCTTCTTGCTCTCATGCAGGCTGAAGGTCTTCTCCAGGTACTGCCAGCCATCGGTGTTCTCCGGGAACGATTTGATCCCGTTCTCTTTGTGCCAGCCGTTGTTGTGGATGATGACGCCGCAGTGGCGGCTCTTGAAACCTCGCGTCTTGACGTGGGCACTGATCTTGTAGGTCTCCCCCGCAAGAATCTGTTGATCGTGTTGTCGGCAGGTGCTCCTGACCCCCTTGAGGCCCTCGGGGTTACTGAACACAACGGCGCCCGTACTGCCCGGGCCACCGGTCGGGGTGAAGCCGGTCTGGCGCCCTCCCTTGTGCCAGAACATAGGGAAGTCGAGTTGCTCCGCTTCGAACGCCCCGTTGATGAGGATGTTCTGGCCGGGCTTCACGGCCGCCCAGGCAACGCTTGTCGAGACGAGCACCACGGACAGGACGAGTCTATTCAGCATGTGTTCCTCCCATTTCTGTCGTACAATTCTGACGTTCAGCAACGTATCCCGGACTACGCGACCTGCGAGCGCAACTCACTGCCGGTTGCTCAGTCCCCACGCAGCCCGAGGCTCCGGCCGCCGTCAATAACGTAGTCCTGGCCCGTGATGAAGCTGGCCTTCCCCGACACCAGGTAGGCCACCAGATGGGCGACCTCTTCGGGAGCGCACATGCGGCCCAGGACGTTGGTGCGGGTTACGTACCCTTCGCGTTCCGGGCATCGCGGAACGAGGCCCGGGGAGACACAGTTGACGTTTACGCCCAGGGGGCCTACCTCGATCGCTAAGGACTTGGTGAACCCAATGATCCCGCCTTTGGCTGCCGCGTAGTCTACACAGCCGGACTTGCCCTGGGTGGCCACGATAGAGGCAATGTTGACGATCTTCCCGCGTCCTCGCTCAATCATGGTGTTGATCACAGCCCGAACACAATGAAGCGCTCCCATGAGGTTCACTTGCAGAACCCAATCCACGACCTCATCGTCGGACTCGTGGTAGACGCTCATGCGGTTCCGGGCGCTCCCCCCTGCGCTGTTTACCAGAATATCGATCCGGCCGAAGCGCGCCAGCACGGCGTCCGCCATCTGCCGTACTTGTGACCGGTCCCGCACGTCCAGTTTGACCGCCAGAGCCTGAGTCCCGGTTGCCTCGATTTCGTTCGCGACACTCTGAGCCCTGTCCAAATCGATGTCCGTGACGGCCACGGCCGCCCCCTGACCTGCGAGTTCCAGCGCGACGGCTCGGCCGATGGACCCGCCGCCACCCGTCACAATTGCCACATTGTCTTTCAGTTCCATGGAGAAGCCTTTCAGGGATACTGGGATGTCGGAGCGGAGCGGAGACCCTGAGCCCGTCGAAGGGTCGGGATGCCGAAGCACAGCGGAGACCCTGAGCTTGTCGAAGGGCTGGGATGGTGGGGGTCAAGGGGCACAGCCGAATTCGGACTCCTGTTTCAGCCGTCCAGTGGGTGTCGTCGATCGGCTAGAGGGAGGGGGAGCGCTTCCCGGTGGAAATGGGAGGCATAGACACCGTGGACCATTTCCAGGGACCAGGCTGCGTCGCTCCCGCTGGCCAACGGTTCGCGTCCTTCCTCAATGGCTGCGATCAGATCCAGTGCGGCCAGGCGGTTGTTGATCGCGAAATAGCCGCCGACACCCTTGGTCGTGTACAATGGCCGGGCGCCCGGCGGATCCGACGGAACGGGGGTAGGGATAACCTCACGGTCGCCGCCTTCCTCCAAAGGGCGCCGGCTGCGACGGATCTGCAGGACGCGATTGTCATCGTAACGCACGGACAGCGTCGCCTCGGCCCCAATTACGGTGATCCCCATCCTGACGTCTCCCTCATCGTAGAGATCCCGTCGGCTCTCAAAATGCCCCCGTACGCCATCGGCGAAACCGTACAGCGCAACGACTGCATCTCCTGCGACTCGCCCGACCGGTTCGGTGGGGTCGTGGGCGTCCTCGGGGACGGTGTCACGGCCCTCGGTGGTGACATGTCCGAAGACCCATTGGGGGTCGCCAAAGAAGAAGCGAGCCAAATCCAGCAGATGGGAACCAAGGACGAGCATATCCTCCCCGCCTCCACGATTGTCTTCCTTGCCCCGGCAATGGACGGACAGAGGCCGGCCGATGCCGCCGCTGCGGATCAGCTCTCGAGTGTGCTGGAACACTGGGGCGTAGCGCGCCAGGTGGGCGACAGCCAGATGGACTCCTGCAGCCTCAGCTGCGGCAACCATCCGATCGGCATCCGCAAGATCGATGGCCATGGGCTTTTCGCAGTAGATATGACACCCGGCCGCGACCGATCCGACAAGGGGAGCCACGTGATGCGTGGGCAGACGCGAGCACAAACAGATAATGTCCGGTTTCTCATGGCCGAGAAGATCCTCCCATTCGGCGTACTGTCGGGCTGCTGCCGTATCTCGTTGCAGAGCATCCCGGCTTTCCGTATCCGGGTCCGCCACCGCGACGATCTCGGCGTTCGGCAGTCCGGAAAACGCCAAGTGGACACCATGGCTTCCCTTGGCCTTGTTCTTGCAGTGATCGATGACGCCGACTCGCCAGACTCTACTCATGGTCATGTCTCTGTGAATATCGGGACACTGGGATGCTGGCGTCTACTGCGGCCCCAGGCTGCGACCGCCATCGATGATGAAATTCTGGCCCGTGATGAAGGAGGCATCATCCGAGACCAGGAACAGCACCAGTTTCGCCACCTCGTCGGGGCGGCCATTGCGACCCAGGTGCGTGCTCCTGCGGAAACTCTCTCTGATCTGCTCGGTCCGCATGACACCCTCTGTGTCAATTGCGCCCGGGGAGACGCAGTTGACCCGGATGCCGTGTGGGCCGAGCCCTTTGGCCAGGCATCGGGTGGCGGCGATCACCCCGCCTTTGGCCGCGGCGTAGTCGACGCCGCTGAAGCCAGCCATCTGGACGGCGATGGAGCCCATGTTGACGATGGTCCCCTGTTTCCGTTCCATCATGGTCCGGATCGCCGCGTGCGTGCATAGCATTGTCCCCTTCAGATTCACACCAAGCACCCAGTCCCAGACCTCTTCGTTCGTCTCATTGAACGGGCCGCCGCGAGCCCGGGCGGCACCACCCGCGTTATTGACCAGAATGTCGATGGGGGCGAACGCGGCCGTTGCTTCTTCGACCATGCGGTTCACATCCTCGCTGCTGCTGACATCCGCTACGGCCGCCATCGCCCTCCCGCCGTCAGACTGGATGTCTGCCACCACCTTGTCCAGTTTCTCCGCCGCGATGTCGTTGAGCACCACCGCGGCGCCTTCTTTGGCGAGACACCGGGCGATGGCTTCACCAATGCCGCCGCCCGCACCGGTCACCAATGCCACCTTGTTTTTCAGTTTCATCCCTCCACGCTCCTCTCCTGCTCGATCCCGCAGGCTGCCAGCAGGGCCTCCTGGACCATGATGTCATGGCTTGATGGGTAGGGGTTTCCCTTCTCCCCGCGAATAATCTCCGCCAACTCGATGAGTTGGGTGTCGTACCGTCCCTTCGGCGTGGGCATTTCGAACTCGTGGCACCCGGCCTCGTGGGGACCGGCGGGCTCTGACAGGGCCAGGCGGACCGTGGTGGGCAGCGGATTGGGGCCGTTGTACTCGAGCGGGCGGATGTCGAACGTTCCTTTGTCCCCGCAGACCACCAGCTGACGGCGGCGGAAACCCTCTACCTCGACTACGGCGGCACGCACCGTTGCCGTGGCATGCGGGTATTCCATCACCGCGAGACCGTTGTCGACCGTGTTGTCCTTCTCCGGCCATGTCTGACGAAGGTAAGGGGTAACCCGGTCCGGCCTGCCCAGCATGCTGACCACCAGATCGATGAGATGGCATCCGAAGATGTAGAAGCCGCCCGCCCTAAACTGTGAAAGCCATTCGCGGTACTCCATGCCGTCCATTCGGCTCATCACGCAGTGGACTTCGAACACTCGGCCGAGCCAGCCTTCGCGAACGGCACGCAGACAGAGCTGGATCGCTGGCGTGTAGCGGTACATATAGCCCATCTGCACCATGAGTCCTTTGCTGTCTGCGAGTTCGAGCATCTCCCGGAATGGTGCGAGACTTTCGCCACCGGGCTTGTCCAGATGCAGGTGCATTCCCGCTTCCAGACACCGGCGGGCAGTGGGAATCAGGTCAGGGACATCGGTTTCGACCGCGACGGCTTCGAGGCCCTCTGTATTGAGCAACTCCGTCTCACTCAGCCAGGGCAGCCCCCGGTAAGCCGGATCGTCCTGTCGCTTGCGGCGCCACTCCGGATTGGGTTCGGCAACCCCAACCACGTCGAAGTGGTCAGTCAGCTTCCGGAGCGCAGCCATTGTCCCCGAGCCGTGATTGTGGCCGATACCGAGCTGGCCGATGCGGATGCGCTCGCGTGCACTCATGAGCGTCCTCCTTCCTTCCGCCAATCGAAGACGATTCCCACGGGCGGGAACTCTGTCTCTGCGAGACGTTCGTATACGGCGGGTGCCTGTTCGGGGGAGACCTGTTCGGAGATCATCGGCCGAACGTGCAGGCGTTTGCTTGAGATCATGCGCAGTAGAATACGCATGTCGTCTCTCATCGTCCAGTGTCCGGGAGAGGACTCATGCTTCGGACGGACGAAATTGTGGGCGCCGATGATGGAGACGCCAGGCCTGTGGACCTGCTGGTAGAAATCGATATCGCCGGTCTTCTCGCGCGTGCAACCCAAGGCGACAATGCGTCCCTGCCAGGCTGCGCAGGCCAGCGCTTGGTTCATGGCGATGGGAACGCCGGTCACTTCGATGATCGCGTTTGCTCCTTGCCCGTTGGTTAAGGCACGGAACGCCTCTCCGAAGTCCTCGGCTGCCGGGGAGAGAGCATGGTCTGCACCGAGTCTAAGAGCCAACTCCCTGCGGGTCTGATCCAGATCGAGCGCGATCACAGGCAGCGCCCCATCCAGGCGCGCCAGCTGGGTCGCGAAGAGGCCCAAGAGCCCTTGTCCCATCACCGCAACCGATTCTCCCAGCTCAATGCGGGCCTTCCGGATGCCCTGCAGAGACATGGCGGCGATGATTGTGAAGGCGGCCTCTTCGGAGGGCAGCGAGGGATCCTCGATTCGCACCAGATCGCACGTGTGTTTCACAGAATGGCTGGCGTGAGGACTGTGGTACGCCACGATCCGGTCTCCCGGGCGGAAGTCCTTCACGTTTTCCCCGACCTCAAGCACCCGCCCGGACGCACTGTAGCCCGGGTAGGCAGGGAATTTCCGGGAGGTATTGGGCTTTGCCAGCAACCATGCCTTCTCCGTGCCGGCGCTGACCACGCTGCAGTCGGTCTCGAGCAAGACGTGGCCCGGCTTCGGCCCGGGGACGGTGAACTCTTCCAAGGCCGCCCGTCCCGGCTCGGGCCAAACGATGCGTTTTCCCTTCATACGTTCGGTCTCCTTCACATTGGCAGGGCCCCGGCCAGGAATGTCAGAGCCGGAAGCCACGAGGCACTACTCCAAGGCCGAGAAACGTCCGTTCTAAGGTGTCAGGTGTCAGCCCAGAATATACGGGTACCCAATCCGCTATCCAGAAGTCCGATTCTCGACCGTACGGCATGCGTGCGGATACGGCGGAAGATCAGCTTCCGCCAAAGGCCACGGCCCGATACGGGTGCCGCGCTCCATCGGGCAAATCGTGCTCAAATCGGCTGAAGTTACGGACGAGCCTGGCCTTCGCCAGTTGTTTCATCGCTCATATCCGAGGTCGTAACTTGCGTCGACTGGGCGCACAATTCTGGAGGGCGCGTCGTCCCCGACCGCCGGCACACGTCGATGCGGTGTCGCCGAAGGCTCATCCGCATCCAGCAGTGTTGTGCTCAAATGGGGTGAAGTTACAGACGAACGGGTGCCTCTTACGCGGGTGCGCCAGTCATATCAAGGGGCGTGACTTCGCTGTCTTCTGGAGAGCGGCCATCCTGGCCGTTCTTCGTGGAGATATGCCGTTACCAAGCCACGGCGGCGGACCGCCGCTCTCCATCGGGAAGATCGTGCTCAGGTGGGCCGTGGTCGTACACACGAATCCAGCCGCCGCCAGAACTGACTGTACGCCTGCAGAGGCACCACGAGCGTTGGACAGTGGCTGGGCATTGGGGTAGCTTTGCGTATGGTCTGACAAGGAGGCGAGACATGACTGGCAAGGCTCGGAAGGCGTCCTTTCTCTGCGCGGTTGTCCTGTTTGGCGTCCTGCCGACGCACGGGCAGGGCGGCGAACGCCTCTTTGACCCGCGCACATTGCGTCCGAGCGAGGAGATCGTCACCCCGCACATCGCCTGGGCCAAACCGGCCGAGGAGGGGGTTTTGCGCGTCCTTTTCGTCATTACGCAACCCCGGATGCGCGAGGTGGTCGAGCTGTCTCAGCGGATGGATCTGGACTACAGCGTGTTTGCCGTGCCGCGATCCGGTCGTAGTTTCAACATGCCTCCTCTAACCGAGACCTCCTTCCGCGAGGATCTCGAAGCGAAGCTGGCCGCGATGCCGCAGGTGATCGTGGTTGCGGTAGAGAAGTGGACTGATCTGAGCCTGTTCCAGCGCTATCGCGTCCTTAAGACCGTCAAGGGCGGGGTGCCGTTGGTCACGCTGGAAAAGGGCTCGGACACCTATCTCACGCAAGCGGCCAGACACACCGTGCCGGTGACCTTGCGGGCGCTGCTTCCCATCGGAGGCCTGCCCGCTTACAGCGAGTACCCAGCCTACGATGACTTTGTGCGGGGCACCGCGGAGGCAAGCACGTTTGGGGCGAGCACGATTCACCGCCTTCGCTCGTTCGAAGCCGCCCCTCCCCAGATCCTGACCCCCGGGCGCCTCGACGACTCTCTCGATCCCGCGTTTGGGGAGTACGACCGGTATCTGCTCCACGTGATCCAGATTCTGAGGCATGTGGCGGGGGTGTCTCCCAGTTGTCGTCTGCTGCCTGCGGGGTCCGCAACACTGTCGCGGGACGAGCCGATGTCTCTGACCGTGGCTTTGCAGGCACAGAGCCCCTTGGAGGAGGCGGTTGTCGAACTGACCTTGAGAACGCCACGCAATGTGGTGATCCACCAGAAGGCAACGCCGAGACGTCTGCGGGGGGGGCGTTCGGAGGTCTCCTTCCGCCTGCCCTCGGTTGCAGCGGGGACCTACTTTGCCGATATTCGTCTCCTGGTGGCGGGGAAGGTGGCGGACGCCGGATCGCGGCACATCGTCGTGACATCACCGTTCGGCATCGCGAGTCTTGAGGTGTCGAACGAGCTTGGCGTCGCTGATGCGGTGACGGGCCGGGTTCTTCTTGAGGGTGCCGTTCCCGCCGGGGCGCATCTGCGGATTTCGCAGGTAGACACCTACGGCCGCCGCACTGCCCGGATCGACGTCCCCGTGGCAAAGGCGGCGGACGTCCGGTTCCAGCTTCCGGCTGGCGAGCCGCTCACGATTGTCCAGCGTCTCAGCTGTGAACTTGTCGTCGATGGCCAGGCTGTGGACGTAACCCGTGCGGCGTTCAGTCTGCACGATCTGCACCCGGATCCGGATGCCTTCCGCTATGTGCTGTGGGGGCTGTCACATGTGTCCTCGCGCAGTTACCTGGCCGTGCCTGCGTACGAGACGTTCCGCGAATACGGGTTCGACACCAACTATGCGTCCCACATCTCGGCGAAATGTCCGGCCATTCCGCTGGCGAACATGCGCGACATCCCCTACGCCACCCGCCTGCACCCGAACGCGGCCAAGCGCACGAAGGATACGCCCCCCAACACCCGTGTCCCCTGCCTGACCAGCCCCGAGTACCGGCGTGAATTGGCGGCATTGTTGACCACCCGGGCTAAAACCGTTCGTCCCTTTTCGGTCAACGAGTTCAGTATGGGGGATGAGTGCCATTTCCGCTTCGGGGAGTTCGGGGACATCTGCCACTCTCCGACCTGCGTGGCCGCATTCCACGAGTTCCTGAAGCGAGAGTATGCCACTATCGAGCGACTGAACACGCGGTACGGGGCTGCTTACAGGCGTTTTGCCGATGTCCTGCCGGTGACCATGGCTGAGGCACGCAAGGATCCGGCCCTGCGGTGCTTGTGGATCGATTTCCGACGGCGAATGGACCGCAACTGGGTGGATATCCAACGCTTCTGTCGAACGACACTTCGGGCAGTCGTCCCCGGCGCGCGCACGGGCTACGAGGGCACGGATTACGACACACACGCATCACTGGACGCCTTTGATTTGTACCGCGTCAATCAGTCCTTTGACCTCAACAACACCTACGATGGCGCGTTCTCACCATACGCCGTGGTGGATTTCGCGCAGCCGGGCGCGCTTCTCGGGTGCGGCTGGATCGGGGGCTACTCCGACTACAAGAAGTACGGACACTGGCCGAGCCAAGCCTACAACTGGTACATCAACTGGCGACACCTTTTCCGGGGTGCCAATTCCGTTTGGGTATGGTACGCCGCGCTGGCGGACGGTGGCCTCGGTCATGGCAGCGTCTGTGCGCCGGACTTCTCTCTGTTCCAGTGCTTCGCCCCCAACGCTGTTGAGACCAGAGAGATGAAGCGGGGACTGGCCCGTCTGTTCATCGCGGCCGAGCGTGAGCACGGCGGCACGGCCGTCCTCTACTCCATCGAGAGCCTGCACGTGACCACCTTCGAAGGCGAGCAGGGGAACTTCGCCAACGGCCTCCGCAGCATCGTGCCGCTTCTGGAAGACACACGACAGCCCTTCCGCATCGTCGCGCCGACGCAGATCGAGGAAGGAATTCTGGTGAAGGGGCGCTTCCAACGTCTGATCCTGCCTTTTGCCCTGGCGCTTTCGGACGCTGCCGCGGGACGAATCCGTGAGTTTGTGGGGCAGGGGGGGACGCTGATCGCGGATGTTCGTCCCGCGCTTTGCGACGAGCACGGGGCATATCGGGAGAAAGGGGCGCTTGACGGTGTGTTCGGTGTCAGTCACACGTGCAAGCCCGTCAAGTTACAGAAGCGGGTTGTGGAGGGCGCTCCGTTCGCAGAGGGGGTGCCGGCCACTCCTGTCGACGACACGCTCGAGATGGCTGGTGGGCAGGCGCTGGCCAAGGCAGGAAATGCCCCCGCGCTGGTGACGAACCGCTTCGGTAAGGGCACGGCTGTGCTCATGAACTTTTCGCTCTGTGGCTACAACCGAAAGCAGGGCGTCTTGTCCATCGAGGTGGAAACGTATCCGGAGGAGGCATCCGCCTGGCTCGCGGCTTTTGCCTGCGTCGAGGCCCAGGCCGGCATGGTGCCCAGCGTGACCTTCGACCCTGAGCTGCCGCATCTGCGGGCCTACCGCCACCGTCTGGGGGACTGCCGGCTGGTTGGCGTGTTGCAGCATCCGCTGCGTGCCCGTGCTCAGGCGGCACAGTTACAGGGCGTGCCGAAAGAAGAGCTGGGTGCCTTCATTCCGCCGCCGCGCGACGTGCGCGTTGGCTTTGGTGCGAAGGCACACGTTTATGATAGTCGTGAAGGGCGCTATCTCGGGCTTGTGGATGTTGCGCAGACCGAACTGAAGCCGGGGCGCGCCAAGGTCTTCGCGCTGCTTCCTTACCGCGTGACATCCGTGGCGTTGCGATGTCCGCAACGGGTGGTTGCCGGACAGGCGCTGGAGGTGGCAACTGAGGTGGTCGCCGAAGGGACCAAAGCGGGACAGCACGTGCTGCATCTGGATGTATGGGGACCGAATGGGCAGGAACTGACGCACTACGCACAGAATGCGGACGCGACGGCGGGGCGGGCCGCCCTGCGTATACCCGTGGCACTCAGCGACCCGCTGGGTGCTTGGCGGGTGCGGATGCGTGATGCGGCGACAGGCGTCTCGGCTGAGGCGACGGTACACGTAACGGAGGCCAGGCGATGAAGAACAGGTGTATCCTCGTGTTGTTTCTGTCCCCTCTCGCGCTTTTGGCGGGGGAGGCCGACAGCCTGTTTGAGAAGGCGCTGGCCGGCGATTCGGGCAAGGCGACCTTTATCGAGGTCATTCCCCGATTGGAGGCGCTGGCGAAAGCCAGTGGGACGGAAGAGGAGAAGGCGCGTTGTGTGAGGCTCCTGCAACGCGCTCGGTTCTATGCCGGTGTTGCTGGGGATCCCGGGGTGCTGGGCGCGGACTCCGCGGAAGACGAGGCGCTGCATCGTCGCATCGCCGCAGGACGGACGCGCTTCGAGACGCTGCTGGCCGCTCGTTGGGAAAGGCAGGAAGGACGGCTGAAGGAGGTCGCCGAGCGGTGGGTGACGAAGGAAGGTGTGCCACGCCCCGTGGCTGATGCGGCTCTGCAACGCATGCAGGCCCAGTTTCGTCGGAAAGGCAGCGTGGATCCGAGTCAACTGGAGAAGGAGCTCTTGGCATGGGCGCTGAACAAGCTTGTGAAGTAGGTCGTGCAACCCGCCGGCGTCGCACGTTTACCCTTGTGGAGCTGGTGGCTGTGCTGGTGTGCTTTGCGCTGATCGCGGTCGTTTGCGTGGCTGCGGTCTCCCCCGCGGCAGCCAAAGCGAAGCAGGTAGCCTGTTACACCAATCTCAAGGAGTGCGGTCAGGCCTGGCTGATGTTTGCGGAGGACAATGACGGCTGGATCCTCCCCGCGTTGACGCATCGCCAGGAGGAGCCTGATTGGCCTGCCGGCCTGCCGGAGAAGCTGAAAATGAAGGGCATTTGGTGGTGGTGGCTGGTGGACGATGGGTACCTGAAGGAAGCGGACGGCGCAGACGGCACGTTCCACTGCCCGACGGATGGGGCACCCGTGAAAGCCGTGAGGAAGGGGAAGACATACCTGCACAGCTATCTCTACCCGGACTACTTCGGGCAGGCCTATGGGACCAACGTTGCGCGTTGGCCCGCAAGCAAGGCCTACGGGCTGAAACGTCTGTCGGGTACATGGAAGAAGCCAGGCGAGACGGTGGTGATGGTCGAGGCTGCCGTCGGCAAGTACAAGGCTGGGCGCCTCGTTCCCCCGTCCGGAGGCTACAGCAACCTGCCGCACACCAAGTGGACTGGTTACCCGCACCAGCGAACAGCCACCACGCTGTTTGAAGACGGCCATGTGGACGCCGCTGCGCCGGAGGCAAAAGTGCTCTCTTACACCTGCCGGGATCTGTTCTAGCCTGGATCATTCGTCACCGAATGTCCAGGATACTGGCATGCTGGGATTGACGCTTCGCTGCCGTCTGGAGGACGGCCTGTCTCATCGCTTCGCTCTTCGGCTGAGGAATGCTGGAATTGACGGTGAGCGGAATCGGTTGCGAATCGAAGACCGCATCGCCGTGTTGTTCCCATATGCCAGCATCCCAGCACTCCAGCATTGAGTACGACAACGCCATGCTCTGCGACGTCCGCAGAAGCAACTTGCTGCCCGTGGCTGTATCGACTTCCGGACTTCACCACCCGCTACGCTTGAGGCACGGAGAGCGAAGAGCGGAGATCACCGGACCCCGGACCGCCCTCAGAAGGTCGGACCAGATTCCGGCGATGGTTTCATTGGGAGCAAAGGCAGAGGAAGAAGAGCCTGCCTCCACTCTCCTCTGGCTCCTGTGCGCTCCCCGAAGGATCGTTCGCCGGATTCGTTCTGCCCGACCGTGGGCAGGGCGAAGCCGGCGGACACTCTCCCCTTGCCTTCTCCGTGTCTCCGCAACTCCGTGGTGAAACGCTTCTGCCTTTGATCTGGAGGCAACCGGTGTTTAGTGCCGGTCGCCGTTCTTCCGGGATGCCAGGTAGGTTTCTTCGAGGCTCTGGCCGATCTGTACGTCGATGATACCGATTCCGGCGTCGAGCAGGACAGGCAGCAGAGCCGCATTGATCTGCTGTGGGGACCAGTCCTGCGGAGCCTGCACTGATAGGGTGCTGCCTTCCCACCGCAGGGACAACGCCGGGGCCGCGGACCTGAGTGTGTCGAGAGCGGGGGGCTTGTCGAGCTGGATCCTCGCCAGCGTCCCTTTGCCGGCCACCTCATCCAGAGCACCGTTGCGCACACAGCGCCCGGCCTCCATGATGACAACGTGGTCACACATTGCCCCCAACTCCCCGAGGATATGAGAGCTGATGATCACAGTGCTCTTCTTTGCCTGTTGTAGAAACACGTTGCGCATCTGGACTACAAGATGCGGATCCAGTCCACTTGTCGGTTCGTCGAGTAACACCAATTCGGGAGTGCCGAGGAGAGCCTGGGCCAGAGCGACGCGTCGACGCATGCCATGCGAGAGCTGACCAATGCGGGCCCGCCGTCGGTCGGTCAGGCTGACCAGATCGAGTACCCGGTCTGTTTCCTGGGCCGCCTTCTGGCGACTGAGCCCTTGAAGCCGTCCGTAGTAGGTCAGCAGCGTGTCTACCGGTGCGTGGGCATTCAGGAGACAATCCTGGGGAAGGGTCGTGATACGGCCACCATGTCGCCGAGCTTGGAACGGTCCGTCGCCAAGCAGGTCAATGGCGCCGGCGTCAGCACGAACAAGCCCAGCCATCACGCCGAGAGCCGTTGTCTTTCCCGCTCCATTCGGACCGACTAACCCGCACACGACTCCCGCAGGTACGGACACCTGGAAATCGTCCAGGGCCCGGGTCGAGCCGTAGAATTTGCGGATTCCGCTGAGTTTGACGGCCGCCTGGCTCATGTGTCTCTCCTCGCGAACACGAGGTGGCCTGCGAAGAAGCCGAGTATGCCGATGGTCAGGAGGGCCGCGATCGCGGGCAGTCCTACGCTGAGATCAGGATGCCAGAGCGCGCCTCTGTGGGCCCCCGGAAAGATCTTCACGAGGGCCTGGCTGAAGGCGACGTTCTCGGCGAACCAACGACTGCTGAGAACCAATCGGCCCACGCCAAGGAACATGAGCATAAGAAAGCACAGCGCTCTGGTCCAGGGCACGGAGCGGGTCGTCTGCGATATTCCGGTGAAGATCCCAAGATAGGCGAAGCCCACGGCCCAGGCGCAAATCGACATTTTCGCCAACCAGAGCACCAGGCTCAGTGGCTCGGAAACGCCGAACGTTCCGAGTCCCACCAGGAAGGCCGCGGCAGCCCCGCCAACCACTCCCACCGCGAGAAGCAACGCCTGCCCGAGCAACTTGCCGGAAGCCCAGGACAGACGATCCGTGCGGAATAATGCGAATCGACTGGACCCGCACGCCACTTCCGCAGACACCGACGTACATGAGGTGAGCAAAACCAGTACGGGGACGAACACCATGGCCAGGCCGCCATAGAAAAGGCCGAGCGGGTGTGCGGATATCAGCTCGGTCGCCAGGGCGGGGTCTTTGACGAGTCTGGTGATGACTTTGTGAAGGCCGTCACTCTTGCGGATCTGCTCAAGGACGTCCTCGGGCGCCGACCCAAACTGCTCAATGGCCGCCGTGCGCCCCACTTCGGCAAGAGCCTGCAGGGATGTGGCGAACACCCAGCTTGCGGCAGCAGTGCCGGCCACGTAGAGCGCAAGCACCACGACGGCGCGTCGCGATCGCAACGAATCCATCAGGTCGAAACCTGCCACAGTGGTAGCATTGCCGATGTTCAGCACACGGTCCTCGTCTTCGAGTACGGTCTATTGAGCGATCACCTTGAACGGCTTCATCGTTATCATCGGTTTGACGATATCGGGTAGGCAAAGATAGCCGAAACACATGAAAATCCAGTCGCGGGAATGATGGACGCGCTCGTAATCGCTCGTGAGGCGACAGATCGAGTCCTGTGCGTTTGGGCTGAACATGGCATACGTCGCATCCATCATCTTCGCCTTGAGCTGGGCGCTGCGATTCGGGTCGGCAGGACTGAAGCCGTGAAGGATGTAGGCGAGACCGTCAAGATTCAGGGCAGATCGCCCGCCCCCGCCCAGCCACCAGGCCGAGTCGTTGGTGAGCATGCGGTCCGCGAATCGTTCCCCGATGAAGGTCTCGTAGCGGCTGCGGCGATCAGGATTGCTCGTAAACGCGTGTGCATAGATGTAGCTCTCGATGAACGCGCCGTTGAGCTGTCTGGCCCGTTCCATGAGCCAATCGGCATCCTGTTCGGCCGCCCGCTCGTCTTCGGGGGCGCCGGTGAGCCGCGCGTAGGCATAGGCTGCGGCCAGGGAGCAGCCGATCGTGTACGTGTTGAGCTCCGGAGCGTAGATCTGCGTCGGCACGTCGAGCTTGACGATGGGGCGTTGACCATAGTCGTGGAGGCACCATCCCACGCCAATCCCGCCGCCCTCGCAACGGAAGCTATCTCGGTAGGCCATGTACCGGCGCAGGCTGTCCATGAAGAGCTTCTGTTCATCGCCTTTTGCGTAGCTCACGAGCCGCGCGATCGCCACCGCGATTTCTCCACCGTCCGCGACGTAGCACGATTCGCCCTTTGACGTGATCCCGTAACCCATGCGATAGCCACCGTCTTCACGCTGCTCTGACACGATGGTCCTACCCCACTTGAGGGCGGCTTGCAGGTACTTCTCGTCACCCAGGATCTCGTAGGCCCCAAGAAGGCCCCGGGCTCCGCGGTTGTCAACGAAGTACCACTTTGCGCTGAACTTGCCGTCGTCCTTTCCCTGGTCCACGAAGAAATCACCGATCCGACGAAGGGCGTCCGTCGTGTCGAGAGCCGCCGATACGGTGCGGCGGCCCTCCGTCATCATCGCGTCCGTGCGGATGTCCGATTGCGCCTGAAAGCGTTGCCAGTTGAACGTGTGGGTCGGCTGTGACAGCACGGTAAGCTCAGTGCACGCGTACGGTTTGAGTGTCGCACGGGTCGTGAAGGTGCTTGTGTGCGCGCCGCTGGTCAGGCTTGATGTGATCTTTACCTCTGCCGGTGACGTGCCGCGGTTGAACATGGGCAGCCGGAGTTCCATGATGACATCGTTGTCTCGAGCCACGAACGTTGGGGTGAGCCTGCCGCGGGTTACCCCTGCGGCGATGAGCTCAACCATCTCGACGAGAGTGTCGCGCAGTTTGGGCCGGGACAGCAGGTCGAGACCGTCGATGCCAAAACCTGCCCAAACGCTGTTGGTGTATGCCCCCCTGTCGTGCACGCTGAGTCCTGCAGCCGAGGAGAAGCGCCGCTCTTCCCCGTTACGGGACTCACTGAAGGCTGCATACAGTGCAAGATGCTGCCCTTCATCACTTTGGCCTCCAGGATCGCCCCGCGTGGGCGAAGACACGAACGGCAGACTCCAGCCGGAGAACAGACCGGGAAGCAGCGCAGGAGGGGACTTCGTCGCCACCGAGGCGCCTTCCGAGAGCGCCGCATCGGTCACTCTCCGCGCTTCGCCCAATCCCTCGAACTGCACCATCCCCCGTTCGTTGGTGATCTGTTTCGTGAAGAAGCGCTGTTCCAGTCCTTTGCCCACGCAGCCGATCTCGCCTCGCACGAACACGTCGCAGGGCACAGCTGCCCGGCAGAAACGCACGTTTCTCATCTCGATCACATGCGAGCCTGTCCCAACCATGCCTTTGGTGAAGCCCACCCACAGGCTTTCGACGTTGGCCGGCTTCACATAGTCATATCCCTTGCCGCGTGCCTCTGTGGCATACGACAGGAAGCTGGCCAGGTGGAGGCGGTATTCGGTCCACTGCGGAACCAGATCCACGACGCGCTTCCAGCGGGAACCGTCCCGACCTTGCAGCTCCAAACACACGAACGGGGTTGCCTCGTCGCCCTTGGCCTCAAACACGAGCATTTCTGCCTCGGCCGGCAGGGAAATCGATGCCGTGCCCGAATACGCATAGGCGGCCAGGTCCTCTGACCTGAAGTGGAAGGTAGGCTGGCCATCGCGATCGTTGATCGCTGTCACAGCCAACCGGTCGCTTTCGGAAGCATGGGAACTGTCCCACTTGACGCTACTGTCGATTCGTCGACAGACGCTGCCGATCTCATCGCTCCGTTCCCACCCCCCCTTGTTCTTGAAGATGGCCTGCGAGAATGGTACTCCCTCGAGAGACACGAACGAGCCACCGTTGGTCAGATAGTGTTTGAGGGCGCTGCCCCCCATGGCGGGGTAAATATGGGCGTATGGAATGACCAACATGTCGAAGGTCACCGGCGACAGCTTCGCCCTGGAACAGAGGTCATCAGTCGTGAGCAGCGAGACCCCGAAACCGTTCGTCGTCAGCAGCTCTGCAACGCCTTCGGGGCGAGTCGATGGCTCGACGCCAAGGGCTGCGTCGAGCCATACGGCCGCAGTCTTGCCCACCGGCCGCCTCTTTGGGATGTAGTCCGGATCGGCCTTCAGCGACACGTCGTCGAGCCATGCTTCGCCGGTCGCTCCCTTCTGGCCCCAGAAGGAGAATCGGACACGACACGTCCGAGCCCCTGGCGGGATGAGCAGCAACGTATCCGCCCCGAACGTGATCGCATGCTTCTGCCAGTCGGAGACAGGCGAGCCGGGCCGAATGCTGATGCCGCCGTACATCCGAACGTGGTGGCCCTTCGCATCGTAGAAGTACAGCCGCAGACCGAAGTCGCCCAGAGTCACGCCGCCGTTCTTGATCCAGGCTGACAGGATGTAGCGCTGATGCCGAAAGAGGTCCTTGCCGATCACCAACTGCCTCGCACTGTCCAGGCCGACGGTCTGCCCCGTCACGTTGAAATGGGCACACCGATCCCCGCTGTGGGCATCCCCGGCAAGCGTCGCTTCGACCTTGCCAAAGGACGATTGCCACTGAGTTAGTCCCTGCTCGAAGCCACCGTCACGTACCAGGTTTCCAACAGGCTGAGCCTTCACAGCGCGGGAGGCCAGGAAGGCGGCAATCACGATGCAGAACACGACGAATCGCACGAATCGCTTCATTCTCAAGACTCCAGAGGTAGACCTCAAAGGATGGGGTTCCGAGCATGCGGACACTAACCGAAGTCACTGTCCAGGGCAAGGAGTGGAACACGATGTCGAAAAGTACAGTCCGGACAGTACGCATGACAGGGATGCACAATACTCAGGAATGCCGCCGCCTGCAACGCTCGAGCAGGGGTACCAGCTAATCGATCACTGCTTCATACCACAGGGTGCGGTATTTCGGGGCAAGTCGGAGGAGCGTCTTGCCATCGCTCGGACCACACCACACCGGGACGGGATACGTGCAACCGTGTCTCCGGGGCCGTTGCGAGATGCTTCCGCAGAGGAGCGTGGGAGAGGGAAGGGGAGGCGGCAGCCGAAGGCAGACACGTGACCCAGTCCGCCGAACGTGGGGGTTGCACGTCCTCGTGACTTGTCGCTCACGCAGAACGCGATACTGTGACTGCCCTGAGAGTTCAGCCTCTATTCAGCGAGACATGTCATGAAACAGTGCCTCTTGCCAGCTATCGCCACCGCGCTCTTTTTTTTCGCGTGTATTCCCTCAACCGGGCATGGTGCCTCCGCCGATGTCACTGCATTCCCGGATGCCACTGCTGCCAGGGAAGCATGGCAGCCGCAGTTTGGCAGTCTCCCTGTTACGCTGGAGACCGACAAGAATGGTGCCCGGTGTCTCGCCCTGCCCGCGGAGTTCGCAGCAGCTGGTGCCCGTGCATGTTGGGACTGGTCTGGCGCCTTGGACCTGCCCGGTGATGGGCGGGTTATGTTCGAGATCTCCGGCGAGGGCAGCGACCTGGTTGAGATGGCAGCGCTCTACTTCGGCACCCCAGGTGGTTGGTATGCTCGCTTCTGGGGTGGCGTTTCCGGGACGTGGCGGAAGCGCGTTTTCCGGACGGATAGCTTCGGGAGTGAGGGAACGCCCGATGATTGGGATAAGGTGACTACCTGCAGGATATCGTTTTGGTCCAACGGCGCCGGAGATGCAACGTTCAGAGTGCGTGCCTTTCGGGTTGAGGGCATCGAGCCAGGTGAGAATCTCCTGGCAAACGGAAGCTTCGAGATTCGCGGCATCGGGATTCCTCCGGGGTGGGGGAGCGGACATTGGGGACTCCCGCGGCTCCCCTGGGCCGCTGACCCCGAACTGTGGCGTCAACACTGGGGCGTGGACACTAAGGTGGCCCGGGAAGGGACATCGAGTCTGCGTATCCGCAACGCCTCCGGCAGGCCTCTTCTCAAAGCCACCTCCAATTGGTTCGTCCGGCCGAAGCACGCGTCTGCCTGCACCGTATCAGCCTGGCTCCGTTCCGATACCGAGGGGCTTCCCGTCACGCTTCGCTGTGGAGGCAAGGAGGCGCAAGTGACGGTCGGGAAAGCCTGGACTCAGGCGGTCGTCCGTGGTGTGGAGGGGACTAACCGGCTGGCCGCTGTTGTCGCGCCCGGCCAAGCCGGCACGCTGTGGATCGATACGGTCCAAGCCCAGGCACTCGACGAACCAACCGCAGAATTTCACCCGGCTTTCACCGATGGGCCTCTAGCTGATCAGACCGCGAGCGTGGAGTGGTCACCGCCGCAGAGAATTGCTGCCGTGGCAGCGGGACGTCCCGGCAGGAGACCGGTGACGCCTGCCAGGACAGCTGTTGACGGTCACGGTCGTTTCCTCCTGAATGGTGTTCCCTACCTGCAGCACTCCTTCGGGCTCGAGGCCGTCCATGGGATGGCTGTTCTTGATGCTGTGGCCGAAGCGGGATTCCGGGATGTCTGCATCATGTTCCGCTCGAGTGACTCAACCGAACGTATGACGAAGATCTTCGACCATTGCGCGCGCATCGGTCTGTATGTCATCCCCTGGATGGATGGACACATCCCGCGGGAGACCTTTGTGCAACACATCACAGCGTTGCGTGGGCATCCCGCCTTGCTGTGCTGGTATGTTTATGACGAACCGCATGGCGAGCAGCGCTTTGCCGAGGCGAACGCGCGTCTGGCCCTCGCCAAAGAGCTTGATCCTGACAAGCCGGCCTTCATCAACTACCTGTCGAGCAAACTCGAGGGGCATCTTGGGGACATTTACTCGACCGACGTCTACCCGATCCCGCGGAGCGGTCCGTTGACCGCCATTCAGGCCGTGAGGCGGATGAAGGCCGCGGCCGTGAAGGAGCATAAGCCGGTGTGGATGTGGCTCCAGGGGACAGGTTATGCGTACTTCGCAGCGCGGGAACCGTCGGCCCGGGAGTTGTCTTGCATGGTGTACGGCTCTGTGATCGAGGGTGCCCGGGGGATCTACTATTTTGCGCAGATGCCCAGGTCCAAACCGTGTCTGGATGAAATGCGCGCTCTGTGCGTCGAGTTGGACGCCCTCTCGCCCGCCCTGCATAGCCTGGAAACAGCCCCTATTCCGAGCTGCGACGATCGCAACATCCTGCATGCGGCATTCGCTGAGAATGACCACGTCACCATCCTGAGCGTTAGCACGCGTAACACACCGATCGACGCAACACTCTCCCTGAAGGGCATTGGCGACAACGGCGACGTCCTCTTTGAGGGCAGAACACTGCGTGCCCGAGACAGCGTGTGGCAGGACCGCTTTGGGCCCTATGAACGGCACGTATATCGGTTTCGGCTTGGTGGCGGCGGGACGAAGTGATGCACGGGAGTGTCGGGAGGCAACCGAATGAGGCGAAACTCAAGGGCGACTGAGACTGGCAGAGCCTGCTCTTCTTGCCTTCTGCCCCAACGGGGCTCCGCATACCAGCCTGGGGAAACGCCCCAGGTTGGCCACGCCACCCCGGTCATGCCCTGAAGGGGCTCCGCATAGGACCGGCACAGACGTTCTGAGTGAGACTATGCGGAGCCCCTTCAGGGCACGGGCACTCCGCCACACACACCCAGGGCGCTGCCCCATAAGCGCTAACTTGAACGTCCAACATCGAACTCTGAACGTCGAACGTCGAGGTTTGTAACGGCTTCTTTCGGAGACTGTTCCGGTTCTCTTCATTCGACATTCGGCGTTGGACGTTCGATGTTCAGCG